>NZ_JBVKBH010000071.1:0-1023 GCF_055657175.1 Streptomyces sp. NPDC107581 | reverse complement strand
GGTGGGTGTGGTGGTGGGTGTGTGGGTGGTGGTGGGTGGGGGGAGTGCGGTGCGGTCGGTTTTGCCGTTGGGGGTGAGTGGGAGGGTGGGGAGGGTGGTCCAGTGGGTGGGTTGCATGTAGGGGGGTAGGTGTTGGGCGAGGTGTTGTTGTGCGTGGGTGATGTTGGTGTGGGCGGGGGTGAGGTAGGCGGTGAGTTGGTTGTTGTGGAGGGTGATGGCTGCTTGGTGGATTTCGGGGAGTTGGGTGAGGGTGTTTTCGATTTCTTCGGGTTCGAGGCGTTGGCCGTGGAGTTTGAGTTGGTGGTCGATGCGTCCGAGGTATTCGATGGTGCCGTTGGGGTTCCATCGGGCGAGGTCGCCGGTTTGGTAGAGGCGTTGGCCGGGTTGGGTGGTGTGGGGGTTGGGGATGAAGCGGTCGGCGGTGTGTTGGGGGCGGTTGTGGTAGGCGCGGGCGAGTTGGGTGCCGGCGAGGTGGAGGTGTCCGGGTGTGCCGATGGGGACGGGTTGGAGGTGGGGGTCGAGGATGTAGGTGTGGGTGTTGGCGATGGGTGTGCCGATGGTGACGGGGGTGTGGGGTGGGCAGGGGGTGGCGGTGACGTCGATGGCGGCTTCGGTGGGGCCGTAGAGGTTGTGGAGTTGGCAGTGGAGGTGTTGGTGGAGGGTGTCGGCGAGGTCGGTGGGGAGGGTTTCGCCGCTGCACAGGATGCGTTGGAGGGTGGGCATGGGGGGTGGTGGTGGGGTGAGGAAGGCGCGGAGCATGGTGGGGACGAAGTGGAGTGTGGTGATTTTTTCTTTGTTGATGAGGTGGGTGAGGTAGGCGGGGTCGCGGTGTCCGCCGGGTCGGGCGAGGACGAGTGTGGCGCCGGTGATCAGGGGCCAGAAGAGTTCCCAGACGGATACGTCGAAGCTGTAGGGGGTTTTGTGCAGGACGCGGTCGTGGGGGGTGAGGGTGTAGGTGTCCTGCATCCAGTGGAGGCGGTTGGTGATGGCGCGGTGTTCGATGATCACGCCTTTGGGGCGGCC
>NZ_JBVKBH010000070.1:0-1078 GCF_055657175.1 Streptomyces sp. NPDC107581 | reverse complement strand
GGAACGGCCGCCAGGGCCTGAGCAGCCATCGGTCGCAAGACCAACGATCCGACCGACGCGACCAGTTCACCCGTACCGTCAGCCAGCGTCACCGAGACACCCTCACCGGACTCCGACGGCGCCACCCGCACCCGCGCCGCCACCGCACCCGACGCATGCACCACCACACCACCCCACGCAAACGGCAAGACCAGCCCCTCGCCGTCCGTCGTCAGACCCACTACGTGCAACGCCGCGTCCAACAGCGCGGGATGCACCCCGAAGCCCGACACCTCCGTGCCCTGCGCCAATGCGACCTCGGCGAACAGCTCCTCGCCAC
The DNA here is from genome assembly GCF_055657175.1 of Streptomyces sp. NPDC107581. Taxonomy (NCBI): domain Bacteria; kingdom Bacillati; phylum Actinomycetota; class Actinomycetes; order Kitasatosporales; family Streptomycetaceae; genus Streptomyces; species Streptomyces sp. NPDC107581. The sequence goes on along the minus strand of NZ_JBVKBH010000070.1, from coordinate 759 downwards.
GGCGCCACGCCGCCCGGGTCGCCTGGAACACCGGCCCGTACGCCAACCCACGGCCGGCCAACTCCGCATAGAAGTCGCCGAGCTCCACCGACGTGGCATCCACCGGCGGCCACACCGACAGACCGCCTTCCGTCGGACCCTCGACAGAACCACCTGCGTCAAGCGGGGTCAGCACACCGGCCGCATGTCGGATCCACTGGGCCGTAGCGGCGTTCTCGGGCTGGGTGTAGACGCCGACCGCCCGGTGGCCGGAGTCGTCCGGCTCGTCCACGGTGACCTGCACCCGCAGACCTCCCTGGGCCGGAAGCACCAGAGGCGTCTCGATGAGCAGTTCCTCGACGCGTCCGCATCCGGCCTCGTCGCCGGCCCGCACGACCATCTCGATCAACGCGGTCCCCGGTACGACCACCTGCCCGGCCACCACATGATCGGCCAGCCAGGGCTGCCCGGCCAGCGACAACCGACCCGTCAGCATCAGCCCGCCACTCGCCGGCAACGTCACCGCCGCACCCAGCAACGGGTGAGCGGCCGCTCCCATGCCGAGGTCCTCGGCGCGACTGCCCGTGGTCGGGTTCAGCCAGTAGCGCTGGCGCTGGAAGGCGTACGTCGGCAGGTCGACCCGACGCGCACCCGTCCCCGTGAACACCTTGTCCCAGCCGACCGGCACGCCCCGCACGAACACCTTCGCCAGCGCCGTGAGCAACGCCCGAGGCTCATCCCGACCACGACGCAACACCGGCAGCCACACCTCGGCAGCAG
>NZ_JBVKBH010000069.1:0-1157 GCF_055657175.1 Streptomyces sp. NPDC107581 | reverse complement strand
CCCGAGGTGGACGCGGTGCTGTCCCGGTACCCGCTGCGGGAGTTGGTCACGGCCGGCGATCCGATGCCGCTGCTGGTGGAGCGGGCCAGGGCCCTGTACGGCTCCTGGTACGAGTTCTTCCCGCGTTCGGAGGGCACGGCCGAGCAGCCCCACGGCACCTTCCGCACCGCCGCCCGCAGGCTCCCGGCCATCGCCGGCATGGGCTTCGACGTCGTCTACCTCCCCCCGATCCACCCCATCGGCACCACCTTCCGCAAGGGCCGCAACAACACCCTCACCCCCGGCCCCGACGACGTGGGCGTGCCCTGGGCGATCGGCTCCCCCGAGGGCGGCCACGACGCCGTCCACCCCGCCCTGGGCACCCTGGAGGACTTCGACCACTTCGTGGAGCGGGCACGGGAGGCCGGCCTGGAGGTCGCGCTGGACTTCGCCCTGCAGTGCTCGCCGGACCACCCCTGGGTGGACAAGCACCCGGAGTGGTTCCACCACCGCCCCGACGGCACGATCGCCCACGCCGAGAACCCGCCGAAGAAGTACCAGGACATCTACCCCGTCGCCTTCGACGCGGACCTGGACGGCCTGGTCACGGAGACCGTCGGGCTCCTGCGGCACTGGATGGAGCACGGGGTGCGGATCTTCCGCGTGGACAACCCGCACACCAAACCGGTGGTCTTCTGGGAACGGGTCATCGCGGAGGTCAACCGCCGCGACCCGGACGTGATCTTCCTGGCGGAGGCGTTCACCCGCCCGGCCATGATGCACACCCTCGCGCAGATCGGCTTCCAGCAGTCGTACACGTACTTCACCTGGCGCAACGGCAAGCAGGAGCTGACCGAGTACCTGACCGAGCTGTCGGGCGAGGCGGCCGCCTACATGCGGCCGAACTTCTTCGCCAACACCCCGGACATCCTGCACGCCTACCTGCAGCACGGCGGCCGGCCCGCCTTCGAGGTCCGCGCCGTGCTCGCCGCCACCCTCTCCCCCGCCTGGGGCATCTACAGCGGCTACGAACTGTGCGAGAACACCCCGCTGCGCCCGGCCAGCGAGGAGTACCTCGACTCGGAGAAGTACCAGCTCAAGCCCCGCGACTGGGACGCCGCGGCCCGCGAGGGCCGCACCATCGCCCCCCTCATCACCCGCCTCAACACCATCCGCCG
>NZ_JBVKBH010000068.1:0-1376 GCF_055657175.1 Streptomyces sp. NPDC107581 | reverse complement strand
CTACTTGCGGAGGATGGTGTGTGATGAGTGAGCGTGTGGATGTGTCGGGGTTGCGGGGGGAGTTGCTGCGGCGGCGTCTTGCGGGCCGGGCGGGGGCGGGGGCGGCGGGTGCGGTGGGTGGTATTGCGGGGGTGGTGCGTGGTGGTGTGCTGCCGGTGTCGTTCGCGCAGCGCCGGCTGTGGATTTTGGACCGGTTGCGGCCGGGGGGTACCGAGTACCTGATGACGACGGCTGTCCGGCTGGAGGGCCCGCTGGACCGGGGGGCGCTGGCGGCCGCGCTGGCCCGGCTGGTGGATCGGCACGAGGTACTGCGGACCAGGTATCCGGTGGGTGAGGACGGCGAGCCGGTCCAGGTCATCGATGCACCGTATCTGCCGGCCGTGGACGAGATCGACCTGTCAGGTCTGCAGGAGGCGGTGTGGCGGGCGCGGCTGGCCGGGCTGGTCACCTGCGAGCGTATCCCGGTGGACCTGGCCCGGGGCCCGGTACTGGCCGCCTCGCTGGTACGGCTGCCCGGTGACGGTGTCCACGTCCTGCTGCTGACAGTCCACCATATTGCCTGCGACGGCTGGTCCGAGGACATCATGGTGCGTGAACTGGCCCAGTCCTACACCGCCGCCGTCACCGGCAGCGGGAGCGAGCCTGCCCCACCCGCGGTGCAGTACGCCGACTTCACCCTCTGGCAGCGTGAGCGTCTGACCGGTGAGGTGACCAAGCGGGAGCTGGGCTACTGGCGCAAGACGCTGGCCGGCGCCAGTGCGCTGGAACTGCCCGCCGACCGGCCCCGTCCCGCGCTGCGTGACCCGGCCGGCGCCCTGGTCCCGCTCACCGTGCCCGCCGGCACCGCCCGCGCCCTGTCCGCACTCGCCGCACAGTGCGGCGCCAGCACGTTCATGGTGCTGCTCGCCGCCTACGCGCTGCTGCTGGGACGCATCAGCGGACAGCGCGACATCACCATCGGCACTCCCGCCGGCGGCCGGGACCACACCGAGACACACCAGGTCATCGGCCTGTTCCTGAACACCCTGGTCCTACGCGTCGACCTGTCGGCGCCGCTGTCCTTCACCGACCTGGTCCACCAGGTCCGCAGCACCGCCCTGGACGCCTACAGCCACCAGGAACTCCCCTTCGAACGCCTCGTCGAGGAACTGGCACCCCACCGCGACCCGGCACGCACCCCCCTGTTCTCCACCATGCTGCTGTGGCAGGACGCCACCACAGCCCAGCCCGCGCCCGCCACCATGGCAGACCTCACCCTGAACCGGCTGCCCGTCGGGGAAAGCACCGCAAAGTTCGACCTCACCATGGGCCTTGCCGAACAGGCCGACGGCTCCCTCACCGGCGCCCTCAACTACGCCAGCGCCCTGTTCGACCAC
>NZ_JBVKBH010000067.1:0-1453 GCF_055657175.1 Streptomyces sp. NPDC107581 | reverse complement strand
TGGCTGGACTCAACCGGTCGTTGCAACACTGGCTTGTTGGAGCAAGAGTAGCTGCTCGTTGAATGCCTCGGCCGGGGTCCTCCAACCAAGTGTCTTGCGGGGCCTGGTGTTCAGCGCGTGAGCAACGGCTTCGATTTCTTCGGCGGACCAGCGGGAGAGGTCCGTGCCCTTCGGGAAGTACTGGCGCAGGAGTCCGTTGGTGTTCTCGTTCGTGCCTCGCTGCCATGGGCTGTGCGGATCGGCGAAGAACACGGGGATACCGGTCTCGACCCTGAACTGCGTGTGCGCCGACATTTCCTTGCCGCGGTCCCATGTCAGCGACCGCGTCAGCTGCTCGGGGAGCATCGACATCGTGTTGGCGAGTGCCCTCTTCATGGAGAACGCTCCGTAGCCGGCCAGTGCGGGGCCGTTCTTCGTTCGAGGGATCGTGCCGTATCCCTCTTCGCGGGGCAGGTGAACCAGCATGGTGAACCGGGTCGACCGCTCGACAACGGTGCCGATCGCAGAACGCTCCAGTCCGATGATCAAATCCCCTTCCCAGTGACCGGGGACAGCGCGGTCCTCGGCCTCGGCGGGCCTCTCGCTGATCAACGCTTCTGGCGTGACGTGCGCCCAGGTCTTCCGCCGTGAACGCGCCCGCGGCGCACGCAGAGCGCGGCCGGTTCGAAGACACAGGATGAGCTCGCGTTTCAGCGCCCCGCGGCCCTGAATGTAGAGGGCCTGGTAGATCGCCTCGTGACTGATGCGCATGGATTCATCATCCGGGAAATCAAGCTTGATCCGGTTCGCTATCTGCTCCGGACTCCATGCCTGAACCCACGCACGATCTTTGCGATGCGGCTTGTTCCGCCCCGTCCAGGAGCCCGTCGCCGGTCCCGCGATCAGCATGCCCCCAGATGTGGTGATCTGGCCGGACAGCCTCTCCTGGACGTAGGCGCGCAACCTCGGATTGGCCACCAACTTCGCTGTCTTCGGACGCCGGGCCGCCATATCGGCTTTCCACTGTGCCACCGACGCCCGGTAGTCGAGCTTCCCACTTCGCGTGGCGGTGTTGCGTCGCAGCTCGCGGGAGATCGTGCCGGGATTACGACCGACGTCTCGAGCGATCTCGCGCACGCCCTTGCCTTGGGCCCTGAGCAACGCGATCTCCTCTCGCTCGGAAAACGACAGGTATCTGCCCGAGGGCGGCTTCGAATCGAACGGTCGCATGCCACCACACTGGCGGTACCAGCGCGTCGCGACCGCCGGCGCCACGCCGATGGCGGTGGCGGCCTCCTCAGCGAGAAGGCCCTTGGCGATCTCCGCCCAGAACGCCGCCTCGACATGACGCTGATACTTCGGATGCCCCGGAGACCTCAGCTTCGGACGCAGCGCACGGTCCGCTGCCTGCTGACGACGCACCACCCAACACCTCCATGCGTACGAGGTGTTGCGACGACCAGTTGAATCCGCC
>NZ_JBVKBH010000066.1:0-1470 GCF_055657175.1 Streptomyces sp. NPDC107581 | reverse complement strand
GCCGCGGTGCTGGAGGCTGTGCCGGCCGACTGCCCGCTGGGCTCGGTCTTCCACGCGGCGGGGATCATCGACGACGGGATCATCACGACGCTGACTCCGGAGCGGCTCTCGGCGGTCATGCGGCCCAAGGTCGACGCGGCCTGGCACCTGCATGAACTCACCGCGCATCTGAACCTGGAGAACTTCGTTTCGTTCTCCTCGGCGGCGGCGACGCTCGGTGCACCCGGCCAGGGCAACTACGTCGCGGCCAACTCCTTCCTCGACGCCCTCGCGGGATACCGGCAGGCGGCCGGCCTCGCCGGGCTGTCACTGCAACTGGGTCCGTGGGCGCACGAGGCCGGCATCGGCCGGAACCTGGGCGAACGGCTGCTCTCCCGCATCGACCGCTCCGGCATCGGCCCGCTGGGCGCCGAAGAGGGCCTGGTCGTCATGGACGTGGCGTTGGCCCGGCACGAAGCGGTACTGGTACCTGCCCGCCTGGATGTGACCGGGCTGCGGGCACAGGCCGCCCGCGGCGCCGAGATACCTCCGCTGTGGCGCGCGCTGGCGGGTGTGTCCGCCAGGCGTACGGCCGCCTCGGGAGCCGGCACAGGCGCGGGAGCCCGTGCAGGGGAGGCGTTGCGGCGTCAGCTGGCGTCGGTGTCGGCCGCGGAGCGGGACCGGGTGCTGCTGGATCTGGTGCGTGCGCACGTCGCCGCGGTGCTCGGGCATGCCTCCGCGGAGGCGATCGAGGCCGGCCGCGCCTTCACCGACCTGGGCTTCGACTCGCTCACCGCGGTGGAACTGCGCAACCGCCTGAAGGCGGAGACCGGACTGCGGCTGCCGGCCACGCTGGTCTTCGACTACCCCACCCCGATTGCGCTGGCCGGACTGCTGCGCTCGGAAGTGGCCGGTGACCTGCCGGCCGTAGCGGCGCCCAACGCCACGACTACGGCCGCGGTGGCGGACGAGCCGGTCGCGATCGTGGGCATGGCCTGCCGGTTCCCGGGCGGTGCGGCCAGCCCCGAGGAGCTGTGGGAACTGCTGGCCTCGGGCTCGGACGCGATCGGGGCGTTCCCGCAGGACCGCGGCTGGGACATCGAGTCCCTCTACGACCCCGACTCCGAGCTCGCGGGGACGTCGTACACGCAGGCGGGCGGCTTCGTCCACAACGCGAGCGGGTTCGACGCCGGGTTCTTCGGGATCAGCCCGCGTGAGGCGCTGGCGATGGATCCGCAGCAGCGGCTGCTGCTGGAGACGTCGTGGGAGGCGCTGGAGCGGGCCGGCATCGACCCCGTGTCGCTGCGCGGCAGCCAGACCGGTGCCTTCGTCGGCGGCTACTGGTCGGGGTACGCGGACATCGGCCTGGAGAACGAGGCGGAGTTCGAAGGTATCGCCGGGCATTTGATGACCGGGAATGCGACGAGTGTGCTGTCGGGTCGGTTGTCGTACACGTTCGGTCTTGAGGGGCCGGCGGTGACGATGGATACG
>NZ_JBVKBH010000065.1:0-1474 GCF_055657175.1 Streptomyces sp. NPDC107581 | reverse complement strand
TATTCGGCCCACATGTAGTCGCGTTCCTCGTCGGTGACCATTTCGAGGGTCAGCTCGTCGTGGTTGCGCAGGAAGACGCCCCACTGGCAGTTCGACGGGATGGCCGGGGTCTTGGCGAGGATCTCGGAGACGGGGTAGCGGGACTCGCGGCGTACGGCCATGAAGATGCGCGGCATGACGGGGAAGTGGAACGCCATGTGGCACTCGTCGCCGCCGGAGGCGTAGTCGCCGAAGTAGTCGACCACGTCCTCCGGCCACTGGTTCGCCTCCGCCAGCAGCACCGTGTCCGGGTACTGGGTGTCGATCTCCTTGCGCACCCGCTTCAGGAACTCGTGGGTCGCCGGCAGGTTCTCGCAGTTGGTGCCCTCCTGCTGGTACAGGTACGGCACGGCGTCCAGCCGGAATCCGTCGATACCGAGGTCCAGCCAGAACTTCAGCGCGGAGATCATCTCCTCCTGCACGGCCGGGTTCTCGTAGTTGAGGTCCGGCTGGTGCGAGAAGAAGCGGTGCCAGTAGTACTGCTTGCGTACGGGGTCGTACGTCCAGTTGGAGGCCTCGGTGTCGACGAAGATGATGCGGGCGTCCTGGTACTGCTTGTCGTCGTCGGCCCAGACGTAGTAGTCGCCGTACGGACCGTCCGGATCGCGCCTGGACTCCTGGAACCACGGGTGCTGGTCGCTGGTGTGGTTCATGACGAAGTCGATGATCACGCGCATGCCGCGCTGGTGTGCGGCGTCCACGAACTCCACGAAGTCGGCCAGGTCGCCGAACTCGGGCAGGACGGCGGTGTAGTCGGAGACGTCGTAACCGCCGTCACGCAGTGGGGACTTGAAGAACGGCGGCAGCCAGAGGCAGTCGACGCCGAGCCACTGCAGATAGTCGAGCTTGGCGGTCAGACCCTTGAGGTCGCCGATGCCGTCGCCATTGCTGTCCTGGAAGGAGCGGACCAGTACCTCGTAGAAGACGGCGCGTTTGAACCACTCCGGATCCCGGTCCTTGGCGGGAGTGTCCTCGAAGGTGTCCGGGACGGGCTCGTTGACGATCATATGGTGGGTGACCCTCCGATCTGCGGGGTGGACGGTCGCAGAACCGAGAAGACATGCGCGGGCCTGTGGCCCGGTTCGAGGCGCACATAGTTGGCCCTGCCCCAGTGGTAGGTCTCGCCGGTGAGCAGATCGCGCACCGGCACCGACTCGTGCCCGTTCAGGCCGAGTTGCGGCATGTCCAACGAGACCGTGGCTTCCTGGGTGTGGTGGGGGTCGAGGTTGGCGACCACCAGAACCGTGTTCGATCCGCTCCGCTTCGAGTAGGCGATCACCGCGTCCTGGTCGGCGTGGTGGAAGTGGAGGTCGCGCAGCTGGTGCAGGGCCGGATTCTGTCGGCGGATGGTGTTGAGGCGGGTGATGAGGGGGGCGATGGTGCGGCCCTCGCGGGCCGCGGCGTCCCAGTCGCGGGGCTTGAGCTGGTACTTCTC
>NZ_JBVKBH010000064.1:0-1512 GCF_055657175.1 Streptomyces sp. NPDC107581 | reverse complement strand
ATCCTGGCCATCCTCCCCCTCGTCCTGATCGGCGTGGTCTCCGCCATCGCCAACGGACTGATCGCCTACGCCACCAAACTCTTCGACCTCGAGGCCAACAGCTCCATCTCCTCGATCCTCATCGTCGTCCTCTTCGGCGTCGGCACCGACTACTTCCTCTTCCTGATGTTCCGCTACCGCGAACGCCTGCGCGCCGGAGACGAACCCAAGCAGGCCATGATCGAAGCGGTCGGCCGGGTCGGCGAAGCCATCGCCTCCGCCGCCGGAGCCGTCATCATCGCCTTCCTCGCCCTGACCCTGTCCACCCTCGGCTTCCTGCGCCAGATGGGCCCCGCCCTCGCCATCGCCGTCGGCGCCACCCTCATCGCCGGACTGACCCTGATCCCCGCCGTGATCTCCCTCATCGGCCCCAAGGTCTTCTGGCCCTCAAAATCCTGGCAGCACGAACCCTCCAACGCCCGCTTCGCCGCCCTGGGCCGCGGCGTCCAGCGCCGACCCGCCCTGACCGCCGCCGTCTCCGGCCTCATCCTGGTCGCCCTCTCCCTGGGCACCCTCGGCTACAAAGCCACCTTCGACCTCGCCTCCGGCTCCATGCCCAAAACCAAGGAGTCCATGGTCGTCCAGGACCAGATGCAAAAGGCCTACTCGGCCGGCGCCGCCGCACCCACCGACGTCTACCTCACCAGCACCGACGGCACCCCCCTGGACAAAACCGCCTTCACCGCCTACGCACACCAACTCAGCACCGTCGACGGCGTCGCCAGCGCCCGCCTCGCCCAGGTCAACAAACAAGGCACCACCGCCGACTTCACCGTCACCCTGAAATACGAAGCCTCCACCGACCAGGCCATCAACGCCGTCGGCCGCGTCCGCGACAGCGCCCACACCAACGCCCCCCACAACACCAAAGCCGTCGTCGGCGGACTCTCCTCCATCTACAAAGACATCGACACCGCCGTCAACCACGACTACCGCACCGTCTTCCCCGTCGCCGCCCTCCTGATCATGGTCATCCTCGGACTGCTGCTCCGCAGCATCGTCGCCCCCTGGTACCTGATCGCCTCCGTCGGCCTCGGCTTCGGCGCCACCCTCGGATCCACCGTCTGGATCTTCCAGAAGGGACAGGGCCACTCCGGCCTCATGTTCCTCCTCCCCGTGATCATGTATCTGTTCGTCGTCGCCATCGGCACCGACTACAACATCCTCATGATCGCCCGCCTGCGCGAAGAAGCCCGCGAAGGCCGCACCCCACGCGAAGCCGCCGGCATGGCACTCAAACAAGCCGGCCCCACCGTCGCCGCAGCCGGCTTCATCCTCGCCGCCACCTTCGCCACCATGATGCTCGCCGGCAACGCACTCCTGACCGAAATGGGCTTCGCCGTCTCCTTCGGCATCGCCATCGCCGCCTTCATCATGGCCATGTTCTTCACCCCCAGCCTCACCGCACTCATCGGCCACGCCGCCTGGTGGCCCGGACACGGCGACCGGAGCACCGAGACCACCCCCGCATCC
>NZ_JBVKBH010000063.1:0-1715 GCF_055657175.1 Streptomyces sp. NPDC107581 | reverse complement strand
TCGGAGGTCAGGCCCTTGATGGTGCCTGCCTTGTGGGCGTTGAGGGGCTGTTCCATCTTCATGGCTTCCAGGACGACGATCAGGTCGCCTTCCTGGACTTCCTGGCCTTCCTCGACGGCGACCTTGACGATGGTGCCCTGCATGGGGGAGGCGAGGGTGTCGCCGGAGGCGACCGGGCCGGATTTCTTGGCGGCGCGTCGTTTGGGCTTGGCGCCGGCCGCGAGGCCGGTGCGGGCCAGGGACATGCCCAGGGAGGCCGGCAGGGAGACCTCCAGGCGCTTGCCGCCGACCTCGACGACGACGGTCTCGCGGCTGGTGTCCTCTTCCGTCTCGGCGTCGGCCGCGGCGGTGAAGGGCTTGATCTCGTTGACGAATTCCGTCTCGATCCAGCGGGTGTGGACCGTGAAGGGGTCGGCGGAGCCGGTCAGCTCGGGAGCGAAGGCCGGGTCCTTGACGACCGCGCGGTGGAAGGTGAGCGCGGTGGCCATGCCCTCGACCTGGAACTCCTCCAGGGCGCGGGCGGCGCGCTGAAGGGCTTCCCTGCGGGTGCGGCCGGTGATGATCAGCTTGGCGAGCAGGGAGTCCCAGGCGGGGCCGATCACGCTGCCGGACTCCACGCCGGCGTCCAGGCGGACGCCGGGGCCGGAGGGTGCGGCGAAGCGGGTGACCGTGCCGGGGGCGGGCAGGAAGTTGCGGCCGGGGTCCTCGCCGTTGATGCGGAACTCGAAGGAGTGGCCGCGCAGCGGGGGGTCGTCGTAGCCGAGTTCCTCGCCGTCGGCGATGCGGAACATCTCGCGGACCAGGTCGATGCCGGCGACTTCCTCGGTGACCGGGTGTTCGACCTGGAGGCGGGTGTTGACCTCGAGGAAGGAGATGGTGCCGTCCTGGCCGACGAGGAACTCGCAGGTGCCGGCGCCTTCGTAGGCGGCTTCCTTCAGGATGGCCTTGGAGGCGCGGTACAGCTCGGCGACCTGTTCGGGGGACAGGAAGGGGGCCGGGGCCTCCTCGACCAGTTTCTGGTGGCGGCGCTGGAGCGAGCAGTCACGGGTGGAGACCACGACCACGTTGCCGTGCTTGTCGGCCAGGCACTGGGTCTCCACGTGGCGGGGACGGTCCAGGTAGCGCTCGACGAAGCACTCGCCGCGGCCGAAGGCGGCGACCGCCTCGCGTACCGCGGACTCGTACAGCTCGGGGACCTCTTCCAGGGTCCGGGCGACCTTCAGGCCGCGGCCGCCGCCGCCGAAGGCTGCCTTGATGGCGATGGGCAGGCCGTGCTCCTGGGCGAAGGCGACGACCTCCTCGGCACCGGAGACCGGGTCGGGTGTGCCGGCGACCAGGGGGGCGCCGGCCCGCTGGGCGATGTGCCGGGCGGCGACCTTGTCACCCAGGTCGCGGATGGCCTGCGGGGGCGGGCCGATCCAGACCAGACCGGCGTCCAGGACCGCCTGCGCGAACTCGGCGTTCTCCGACAGGAAGCCGTAACCCGGATGGACGGCGTCCGCACCGGATTCGCGCGCGGCGTTCAGCACCTTCTCGATGTCCAGGTAGCTGCCGGCCGGAGTGTCACCGCCCAGGGCGAACGCCTCATCCGCGGCGCGGACATGCAGAGCGTCCCGATCCGGGTCGGCGTAGACGGCCACGCTCGCGATCCCGGCGTCCCGGCAGGCCCGGGCCACGCGGACAGCGATTTCGCCACGGTTGGCGATGAGCACCTT
>NZ_JBVKBH010000062.1:0-2078 GCF_055657175.1 Streptomyces sp. NPDC107581 | reverse complement strand
GTCGTCCCAGAGAAGGGCGGCGTGCTGCCTCACAACCGTGCAGCAGCATGGACGGGACCCCTGGCGGCCACCAAGGTCGAACCCGTTGGGTCTAATTCCTTGCTAAGCACTCCGGCGGCTCCGGGTGGGGTTGGTGGGGTGTTCGAGTGCTGAGGTCCGCTACGCCTTCTTCGAGCTGGGCTTGAGAAGCCTCTGGTTAGAGCGTGCGGGCGGGCCTCGGTGCTTGTGGTGGTGGCGGTCGCGTGGGCGCCGGGCGGATGCCTATTGCGCGGCGGGCCGTGATGCCTCGGGTTAGACGGGCGGCGTCCGGCGTCCTCGGGGTCGCCTCCACCTGGGGATGTGGGCGTGCGTCGGTTCCAGGATGCCTTTGTTGGGTCCGGCAACGATGCCTCCTGTTAGAGCGGCAACGTCCGGGACCGTCGAGCGTCAACACCCGTCGCCTTGATCCCTCGTTGGTGTTCGTGGGACGAGCCCGTCGCACGGTGACCTCTCATTGCTGCAGAGCCCTCTGAGCTCTCGCATAGACCGGGGCCCGTGCGGTGCGCTGGTGCCACGAACAACAGCTAGTGAGGCGTAGGTCCGACCCTGATGGTTGAGACCTTGAATTAGGGAGCTGCGTGGCCCGCATGCGCTCGTGACCAGCGCAAACACCGCACACGGAAAGAGAACACAGTGATCTACTGCGGAATCGACTGGGCGGAGAAGACCCACTGGCTTTGTAACTGAGGGTGGGAGTCGTTCCGAGGTGCTTGCGGGAGTCACCTTCTGACCGAGTTTGCCGTGTCGGTTTGTTTTGACGTCAGCAGGGGTCTTGCGGTGGGAGCGTGGAGTGTGCTTCTCCCGTAGGGGGCTCGATGTCGGAGTCGAAGGTAGATCTCTACGCCGCGATTCGCCGTGACCACGACCGCAACGGACTGTCCCAACGAGCGCTGCAGCGCAAGTACAACGTCACCTGGCGAACGGTTCGTCGGGCCTTGGACGGGCAGTGGCCAGAGCCGAGGAAGAAGCCTCGGCCGCGCGAGTCGCGCCTGGACCCGTACAAGCAGCTGATCGACGAGATGCTTCGGGCGGACCTGGACGCGCCGGCCAAGCAGCGGCACACCGCTCAGCGGATCTTCGACCGCTTGGTCGACGAGCACGATGCCAGCGACATCTCCTATCCAATGGTCCGCGTGCACGTGAAGGCCCGTCGGCCGGAAGTGCGCCGACAGGCCGGACTGGGGCCGCAGGCGATGTTCGTTCCGCAGACCCATCTGCCCGGGGCCGAGGCGGAGGTCGACTTCGGCGAGTTCCACATCGTGCTCGCCGGAAAGATGACGAAGGTCTACCTCTTCTCACTGCGCCTGTCGTACTCCGGCAAAGCCGTGCACCGCGTCTTCGCCACCGCCGGCCAGGAGGCCTTCTTCGAAGGCCACGTGCACGCCTTCCGAATGCTGGGCGGCGTCCCACGCGGCCACATTCGCTACGACAACCTGCGGGCCGCGGTCGAGCGGGTCCTGGGACTGACCCGGGGCCGGGTGGAGGCCGACCGCTGGACCGCGTTCCGCTCGCACTGGGGCATCGAGCCCTTCTACTGCCGTCCCGGCATCGAGGGCGCCCACGAGAAGGGCGGCGTCGAGGGCCAAATCGGGTACTTCCGCCGCAACCACCTGGTCCCCGTGCCAGAGGTCTCGTCCCTGACCGAGCTCAACGCGATGGTCGACGGCTGGGACCTGGCCGACGAGGGCCGCCGACTGCGTTCACGGACCCGCACGGTCGGCGAGTACTTCGCCGCCGAGCAGTCGCTGCTCAAGCCGCTGCCAACCGAGCCGTTCGAGACCGGTCGCTGGTTCACCCCGCGCGTCGACCGCTTCGGGCAGGTGAGCGTCCGCGGCAACGCCTACTCGGTGCCGGTGCGGTTCATCGGCCGCCAGCTGAGGGTGCTGCTGCACGCCAACGACCTGATCGTCTTCGACGGTCGCACCGAGGTCACCCGCCACGAGCGACTAGGGCGTTTCGTTTAGATCATCGGATCGTTGGTCCGGTGTGTCGTTGACTGATGCGCAGTGGGCGCGGATCGAGCCGTTGCTCCCGGACCG
>NZ_JBVKBH010000061.1:0-2169 GCF_055657175.1 Streptomyces sp. NPDC107581 | reverse complement strand
GAAGCCGTAAAGAATCAAGGTGCTGCTTTACAAGGGTGGGCTCGTTGTCAGGGTATGGCGGTTCCGAAGGAGATCTTTTTCCAACTCCAGTGCAGATTTTCGGTGTTGTTGCCCCATCTGAACGAGCGGCAGCGGCGGCTGGCCTTGGCTACCGAGGCCCGACTGATCGGGCATGGCGGGATACGGGCGGTAGCGCGGATCGCGCAGGTCAGCGAAACGACCGTGCGTCGTGGCGTGTCGGAGCTGGAAGCGGGGGCCGGGCCACTGCCGGACGGTCGAGTGCGTGCACCAGGCGGAGGCCGCAAGCTGGTTGAAGCCAACGATCCTGCCCTGCCCAAAGCCTTGTTGGGCCTGGTCGAGCCGGAGGAGCGGGGAGATCCTCAGTCTCCGCTGCGGTGGACGACGAAGTCGCTGCGCAACCTGGCCGAGGAGCTGACCCGGCAGGGGCACCCGGTGTCCGCGCCCACGGTGGGTCGGCTGCTCAAGCAGGAGGGCTTCAGCCTGCAGGCGAACGTCAAGACCCTCGAGGGTGCCCAGCATCCCGACCGGGATGCCCAGTTCCGCTATATCAACGAGCAGGTCAAGCAGCACCAGGCCGACGGTGAGCCGGTAATCAGCGTGGACACGAAGAAGCGGGAGCAGATCGGACGGCTACCCATGGCCGGCCGCGAGTGGCGGCCCAGGGGCGAACCGGTCGAGGTGGAGGACCATCACTTCTTCTTCAGCGGCCCGGACGTTCAACAGGCGATCCCGTACGGGATCTACGACATCGCCCGCAACACCGGCTGGGTCAACGTCGGTGTCGACCACGACACGTCGGTCTTCGCGGTTGAGTCCATCCGCCGCTGGTGGCGCTATCGCGGCAGCCTCGACTACGCGAAGGCGTCACGGCTACTGATCACCTCGGACGCGGGCGGCTCCAACGGTTACCGCTATCGGGTCTGGAAGAGCGAACTGGCTGCTCTGGCCGCCGATACCGGACTGACGATCACGGTGTGTCACTTTCCTCCGGGTACAAGTAAATGGAACAAAATCGAGCACCGGTTGTTCTCCCACATCACCCACAACTGGCGTGGCAGGCCGCTGACCAGCCATGACGTCGTCATTGAGACGATCGCCGCCACCCGCACCCGGGCCGGTCTGAGCGTTGAGGCCCACCTTGATCCCGGCGACTACCCCACCGGCATCGCGATCAGTAAGGATCGCTTCGCCGCGCTGCCGCTGGTCCGGCACGAGGTCCACGGCCAGTGGAACTACACCCTGCTGCCCGCACCCTCCGCGCCGCAGGCCCTGCCCACCAGCGAGACACACGGCGTCTCCGGCCGGCGCCGCGAGCTTCTTGCCCGCCTAGCGGACCCCCGCCTGACCGGGCTGAGTAGTACGGAACTCGCGGATCTACGCGCTGAGTTGGCTCCACTGCAGGCCGCTCGGTCCCAGGAACGCTACAGCGAGCAGCGCGGTGGACGGGCCCGGCGCGCCACCGGCAACCAACGGGCCAAGCCGTTGTTCGACGACGCCGCCCGAGTCCTGCTCACTCTCCTCTACCAGCGACAGGTCTGCTCGATGAAGCTGCTGGCCGACATGCTGGAGGTCACCCCCGAATGCATCGGCCACCTTGTCGCCGAGACCCGCCGGGTCCTGGAGGACCACGGTCACCAGCCCGGATACGCCCCCAGCCGGTTCACCAGGGCGGACGCGCTGATGGCCTTCGTTGACACCGACCAGACCCCGCCGCGCACCCGGATCATGAAGAGCCTGTCCCATCCGCGGCTTACCGGCATGTCCCGCGCGGAGCTGGATGAGCTCACTCGTCGGCTCTCTCCACGCCAGGTTGCCCAGGTTGAACGGGCCTCCTACCAGCGCCGGGGCGCCGATCGCCAGCCGGGCAGCCGCGGCGGCGTCTTCCCCCAGAAGCTGGGTGACAGAGAGCGCGTCGTGGTCGCCATCCTCTACCTGCGGAAACTGTGCACCCTGGATGTCCTTGCCGACGCGCTGGGAGACGTGAGCAGGTCCTCGATCGGGAACGTCGTCCGCGAGATCCGGCCCCTGCTTGCGAAAGACGGCCTTCTCCCACCCCCGGCCGCCACCCGCTACCGCACCGCCCCCGATCTCCTCGCGGCCGCGGACGAGCAAACCGACACTCCGACAAGTTGATTCTTTACGGCTTCA
>NZ_JBVKBH010000060.1:0-2320 GCF_055657175.1 Streptomyces sp. NPDC107581 | reverse complement strand
GGGTCGGCGTAGACGGCCACGCTCGCGATCCCGGCGTCCCGGCAGGCCCGGGCCACGCGGACAGCGATTTCGCCACGGTTGGCGATGAGCACCTTGCGCACGATTGAGGCTCCCTCCTTGAAACAAGCCGAGTTTAGGGACTGCCGACACGGCACTTCGACCCGTCCCCAATGGTGAGCTTGCCCACACGGAGCGTGATGCGAGGCGCACTCGACCGGCGAAAGCCCTTGTCGCACCTCGGTACGCAGGACTCCTTCGGGAAACCCTAGCCCTGTCATGTGGTCAAGGTCTCTGTGAGAGCGTGCCGCGGCGCACTCCGTTTCTTTGTCGAGTCCCTACGAATGGCCCAATGATTCTTTGCTCCGGACCGAACCCTTGTCCCTGGGTTTACCCGTTAGTAGCGTTCGCGGTGACTCGAACGTACTTCAGGTAACAGCAGCTCTGCTCGGGCTGAGGTCGAAAGTGGGTGGGGGCCGGTGGTACGCAGACCGGTGGCGTGGGTCGTGACAGTCGTCCTGTTCGCCGAGGCGCTCGTCATCGCGGCACTGAACTGGTTCCTCGGGGTGGTCGTGGACCGGCAGAAGATGTCGCTGGCCGGGCTCGATCCCGACGTCATGTCGACGTCGTCGAAGATCGGCGGGGTCGTCTTCGGCGCCTACTTCGTGCTGTGCGCCGTGGTGGCCCTGCTCGTCGCGATACGCAACCGGGCCCCCGCCGGGTTCGGCCGCATCCTGCTCATCAGCGTCGCGGTGGTGCACGCCCTGCTGGGCGCCTTCGCCTGGGGCCTGGTGGGCTGGACGGCGTTCCTGTTCATGATGGTGGTGCTCGGGCTCGTCGTCCTGCTCCTGATGACGTACGACCGTGACGGCGGCCCCGAGCGGGCCTCCGGGGGTGGCCCGGAGGTGGGCGGAGACCCGAAGGCCGGGACCGAGCCGGGCGTGTCTCCGGGCGTGTCCCCGGGCGTGTCCCCGGGTGCCGGGGGCGAGTCGCACAGTCGTGCGGACGAGCCGTAGGACGGGGATGGCGCGCCTCAGACCTCGATGCCGGCCCAGCTCACTCAGCCGGTGCCCACAACTCCGTGATGCCGACGCCCAGTTCGGCCAGCAGTCGCCGCACGAGGGGAAGGCTGATGCCGATCACATTGCCGTGATCGCCGTCGATGCCCTCGATGAACGGCGCCGAACGGCCGTCCAGGGTGAACGCCCCGGCCACGTGGAGGGGCTCGCCGGAGGCGACGTACGCGGCGACCTCGTCGTCCGTGGGCTCGCCGAAGCGGACGACGGTGGAGGCGACCCCGGCGACGTACCGTTTGGCCTGCGTGTCCCAGATGCAGTGGCCCGTCTGAAGGGTTCCGGCCCGCCCGCGCATCGCCTTCCAGCGGGCGGTGGCCTCCTCGGCGTCGGCCGGCTTGCCGAGCGCCCGGCCGTCCAGCTCCAGCACCGAGTCGCAGCCGATCACCAGGGCGCCGTGCACCTCCGGCTTCGCCGCCACCACGGAGGCCTTCGCCTCGGCCAGGGCGAGCGCGAGCTCCGCCGGGGTGGGTGCTGTGATCGAGTCCTCGTCGAAGCCGCTCACGATCACCTCGGGATCGAGCCCGGCCTGCCGGAGCAGGCCCAGCCTGGCCGGGGACTTGGAGGCGAGAACGAGGCGACGGCGCGGGTGGTCAGTCATGCGCTCAGGGTATCGGCGGGGTGCCGCCGGGCTCACCTCAGACCGATCACGATCATGGCCAGGATCATGGCCAGGGCCATGAAGAGGCCGAGCCGCCGCAGCATCTCCTGCACGTCACGCAGTTCCTTGGGCGGCTCGTCCTCCGGGTCTGACCACAGCATGCCTCCAGCGTGCGGTTCCTGTGCGCCGGGTGCCTGAGTAGCCGTACTCAAATCGGCACCCGGTATTGCACGGGGGTGTGCAGGCTGTGGGATGTGCAGGCCGTGGGGTGTGAGCCGTGGGCCGCTGCGGGGTTCGGGTCCGTTGTGGCCCGGGTCAGCTCGGCCAGTACGTGCGCGTCCAGGACGCCGGGCCCGGTTGCGGGACGCGCTGCCCCGCGATGCGGGACGGGTCCGACCATGCGTCCCGCGTCCCCGGTGCGCCGGGCGGCATTGCCGCTGCCGCCGCGGCGCGGGCGCGGACCACCGCCAGGGCGGCGGCCAGCTCCTCCGGGGTGGGGTTGCCTCGTACGACCTTGATGTTCATTGACCGCTCCAAGGGTCCGCGGGGCCTAGAGGGGGATGTTGCCGTGCTTCTTCGGGGGCAGGGATTCCCGTTTGGTGCGCAGTTGACGCAGGCCGCGGACGATGTGGGCGCGGGTGTCGGAGGG
>NZ_JBVKBH010000059.1:0-2389 GCF_055657175.1 Streptomyces sp. NPDC107581 | reverse complement strand
CCACCCCGGACACACCCGTCGGCTCGATCGATGTACTGGAGGACGAGGAACGGCAGCGGGTGCTGGTGGGGTGGAACGACTCCGCCACCGTGTCGGCGGCCGAGGATCTGGTGGTGTCGTTCCGGGCGCAGGTGGCTCGCACGCCGGATGCGCAGGCAGTGGTGTCCGGTGAAGTGGCTCTCTCGTATGCCGAGTTGGATGCGCGTAGTGAGCGGCTGGCCCGGTTGCTGGCGGAGGACGGGGTCGGGCCGGAGCGGTTCGCTGCCGTTCTGCTGCCGCGGTCGGTGGATCTGGTCGCCGTGCTGCTGGCCGTGCTCAAGACGGGTGGCGCGTATCTGCCGCTGGACGGGGACTTCCCCGCCGACCGCCTCGCCTTCATGCAGGACGAGACCCGGCCCGTCGTCACCGTCGACGAAGCATGGCTGGCCGCCGCGGAACTCCGCGAGCCGGGGGGTGAACTGCCGGAGGTCGTCGATGCGGCGCAGGCCGCCTACGTCCTGTACACCTCCGGCTCGACGGGCCGTCCCAAGGGTGTCGTCATTCCGCGTGGTGCCCTGGCCAACCTCCTTGAGGACATGCGCCGCCGCATCCCCCTCAACAGCGCGGACCGGCTCCTCGCCGTGACCACCATCGGCTTCGACATCGCCGGGCTGGAACTGTTCACCCCGCTCACCACCGGCGCCACCGTCGTGATCGCACCCACCGGGATCGTCCACGACCCCGACCGGCTGCACACCCTGCTCACCGATGAGCGGATCACCGTCATGCAGGCCACGCCGAGTCTGTGGCGGGCAGCCACCGAGACCCCGGCCGTAACCGGCGCCCTGGCCGGTGTCCGCGTACTGGTCGGCGGTGAAGCCCTGCCCACCGACCTGGCCGAGGTGCTCACCCAGGCCGCCGCCGAAGTGATCAACGTCTACGGGCCCACCGAGACCACCATCTGGTCCACCGCCGCCCACCTCGACCACCACGCACCCGTCACCATCGGCCACCCCCTGGACAACACCCAGCTCTACGTCCTGGACACACACCTCCAGCCCGTCCCCGCAGGAGTCCCCGGCGAGCTCTACATCGCCGGCACCGGCATCGCCCGCGGCTACCTCAACCGGCCCGACCTGAGCGCGGAACGGTTCGTGGCCAACCCCTACGGGGCTCCCGGGTCCCGTATGTACCGGACCGGGGACATCGTCCGCTGGTCCTCCCACGGCGACCTGGAATACCTGCGCCGCGCCGACCAACAGATCAAACTGCGCGGCTACCGCATCGAACTCGGCGAGATCGAAACCACCCTGCGCAACCACCCCGCCGTCCAGCAGGCCGCCGTCATCGTCGGCGACGAGCGCATGATCGCGTACGTCGTGCCGGACACGGCCGCTCCCACGCACGCGGAACTTCGCGCCCACCTCGCGCAGACCCTGCCCGCCTACATGGTCCCCTCCGCCTTCGTCACCCTCGACGCACTCCCCCTCACCGCCAACGGCAAGCTCGACCGCAAGGCCCTGCCCACGCCCGAGTTCGAGACGACCGGCGACCAGCGGCGCGCCCCGCGCACCCCGCAGGAAGAGATCCTCCGCGGTCTGTTCGCCGACGTCCTCGGGGCCCGGCAGATCGGCATCGACGACAGCTTCTTCGACCTCGGCGGACACTCCCTGCTCGCCACCCGCCTCGTCGCCCGCATCCGCACCACCCTCGGCACCGAACTTCCCGTACGCGCCGTCTTCGAAGCACCCACCGTCGCGGGCCTGGCGGAAGCACTCACCAACGCCACGGCAGCCCGCGCCCCGCTCACCGCGCAAGCAAGACCCGAGCGGATCCCGCTGTCGTACGCACAGCAGCGGCTGTGGTTCCTGCACCAGTACGACCCCAGCGGCGCCTCGTACAACATCCCCGTCGCCTTGCGCTTGACCGGTCCGCTCGACCGTCAGGCCCTTGAGTCCGCCCTGACTGACGTGGTGGAACGGCACGAGAGCCTGCGTACCTTCTACGCTCAGGACGGCACGGAGACGTACCAGCGTGTCCTTGGCCCGGGGAAGGCCCATTGCCGGCTGAAGGTGGTGGACACGTCCCTCACCGACCTGGATGCCGATCTGCTCGACGCGTCCCGGCAGTCGTTCGACCTGACGGCCGAACTTCCGCTACGGGCAACCCTGTTCCGGACCGGTGCCGATGAGCACGTCCTGCTCCTCGTGGTCCACCACATCGCCGCCGACGGCTGGTCGCTGGGACCTCTCGCCCGCGACCTGACCACCGCCTACAAAGCCAGGACCACGGGTCAGGCACCCACTTGGGCACCGCTGCCGGTCCAGTACGCCGACTACACCCTCTGGCAACACGACGTACTCGGCACCGAAGACGACCCCGACTCCGTCATCTCCCGCCAACTCACCTA
>NZ_JBVKBH010000058.1:1225-2472 GCF_055657175.1 Streptomyces sp. NPDC107581 | reverse complement strand
AGCAGAACTACGCGCCATCCTCAGCGACGCCCTCGGCACCTGCTACTTCCACCGCGACCGAGCCGCCCACACGGAGGAGCGGGTCGCCCTGGAGCGCATCGACTTCCTGGAGTTCTACTACTGACAGTTCCCACCGACTGCTTCTGCCGGCTCGCAGGGGGATGCTGCGACCCGGGAATCCTCATGCGGTAGAACGGAGATCCGATCGTCCGGTTTCCCGGGCGAGTGAGCATGGAGGGACCCTGTGGGGCTGTCGCCGGACGTGAAACTGATCGTGGAGGGCATGATCAAGGCGTCCATGGGCATGGTGGACACGGTCATGGTCGGCACGCGGGAAACCGCCATCGCCCTCTTCCACGAACTCGACCGGCAGCATGGGATGGCCGGGGACGACGATGCTGGGCGCGCATTCGCGAAGGTCTACAAGGCGGCGGCTGGCACGACGCTCGACAAGATCGGATTCAGCGCCTATGTGATGGGCGAGACCGGCAAGGGCCTGATGCGTACCTCCCGCGAGTTCATGGCGCAGGAAAGCCAGGTCGCGTCCGCGATCCTTGGCCAGCAGGTGGACCTGACCGCCGGCATGGGCGATCCCGGAGCAGACTGCTCCGAGAGTTTCCTCGGGCTCGGGCAGGAACTTCCGGAGGCCGTCGGGGAGACCGCATGGTACGACCAGTACGCGCCCGCCGGAATGAGTGACCGCTTCCGCGGCTCGCCGGAGAAGCTGCGCGACGTGGCGGGCACCTGGCGGCGCGGGGCCAAACTGATGACACGTTTCCTGGAAGATGCACAAGCCAGCGCACACACTGCGGACAAGGCCCACTCCGGCCAGGCCGCGGATGCGTTCCGCCGCTACTTCAAGGGCTTCGTCGGCTTTGCCACCCCGCCCGACCAAGCCCACTCGGACGAGCCCCTGGTCGCCAACCTCGTAGCCGCATGCACCCAACTCGCCAAGGCATGCGACCGCTACGCCGACCACGTCGAAGCAGCGAAGAAGAAGATCACCCAGGACCGGGTGGACCCCTTCCACGTCGACATGCCGTGGGACCAGCCCATGTTCGGCGGCAACGGCGACGACGGCGGGCTGCTCGACTCCGTCCTCGGCGACCCGTGGATCCACCGGCTCGGGGACATCGCTCACGCCCTCGACGACTCCGAGAGGCGGGTCAAACTTCCCCAGGGATCCGACGACCCACCCGGCCTTCCTGGTCTGCCCTTGTTCCCGGTCCCCGAGCCCCTTCCTCTCC
>NZ_JBVKBH010000058.1:0-1129 GCF_055657175.1 Streptomyces sp. NPDC107581 | reverse complement strand
TCCCCCTGGCCCTCGCGTCGTACAAAGGCCAACTGCCAGGTGTCATACCCGCCGCCTACCGTGACCCCGACCCAAATGTCCTGCACCAAGACCCGCTGCCGCCGGTGAAAGGCACGACGCAGCTGCTCAGCGTCGCTGATCGAAAGGCGTTCGTGACCTGGGTGAACACGCTGCGCCCCCTGGGCTTCGGTGGAAAGGGCACCAGCACGATCGACCCCGCAAACGCCTACCAGATGCGGACCGCCGGCTATCCCGAGCGCCTCATTCCGCTGCCCGCAGGCGCCCGCAAAGGCGCCATCGCCGCCGATGGCATGCGGCCGGCGGACGGCTACATGATCGACGCCAAGTACGTGCAGGACAAAGACGACGAGTGCAAGAAGAACTCGTGGCGCACGCCGGACACCTTCGCCCTCGAAGACAAGTACGACAAGAACGGCAAGAAGAAGTGGAGCAAGAAGGACATTCTCGTCGGCAAGGATGAGGACGAGCTCGGCGACTACAAGCAGGCCATGACGTACCACGAGCAGATCCGGGGCCTGGAGATCATCACCAACGACAAAGACGCGGCCGCCTACTGGCAGACGCTCATGGCAGCACAGAGCGTCAAGGGCACCTCCCGCTACGTGCCCTAAACCCACGGCAAAGGACCTCCCGCAGTGAACCTCGACGACTATCAGACGACCTACCTGCTCTACGCACCTGCCAAGAACCCCAGCGGCTGGAACCTCGACCTGGCGGCCTTCGGTTCCGCTCTCGAGGCTGCCTTTCCCGAAGTCCGCTACGAGACCCGGCAGGGCCGGCAACTGCGGCTGTCCTTCTGGGCTGTGACAGAGGACGGGATCGAGTTCACCGGCTTCGCCAGCAACGAAGGCCGCGACACCATCGTCATTACAGACAACACCCCGCACGAAGCGGCCGTGTTCATCGCCTGGCTCCGTGACTCGTTCCTGCCCGATCCGAACCTGATCCGCTTCAGCTCAGAGCCCGCTGTCGAAGAGGGCATGGAGACCGACTGGCGTATGCCCGCAGACGGCGATACGACGCGCATCGTCGAGGAGCTGAAGCATCACATTCAGGTAGTCGAACGCTGAGCTCCCGAGCCCAGAGTCTGTGCACTCGTTTGGTGCAA
>NZ_JBVKBH010000057.1:0-3285 GCF_055657175.1 Streptomyces sp. NPDC107581 | reverse complement strand
GATCCCGCTGTCGTACGCACAGCAGGGGCAGTGGTTCCTGCAGAAGCTCGAAGGCCCCAACGCCACCTACAACATCCCCATCGCGCTGCGCCTGACCGGCGCCCTCGACCACGAGGCGCTCCGCGCCGCCCTGGCGGACGTGGTGCGGCGCCACGAGGTGCTGCGCACGCTCATCGGCGACACCGACGGCGGCGCGGAACAGATCGTCCTGGCGGATGTCGACGGGACGGGTGCGGTGCCCGGCCTCGCCGTCCGGCAGGCCACCGAGGAGGAGCTGACCGAGGCCCTGCGCCGGGCAGCCGCCGTCCCCTTCGACCTCACCCGCGACCTGCCGCTGCGCGCCACCCTGTTCCAGACCGGCCCCGGCAAGCACGTTCTGCTGCTGGTCCTCCACCACATCGCCGCCGACGAGGGGTCCTTCGCGCCGCTCGCCCGCGACCTGGCCGCGGCCTACAGCGCCCGGAGCGTCGGCAGAACCCCGGCCTGGGCGCCGCTGCCGGTGCAGTACCCGGACTACACCCTCTGGCAGCGTGACACCCTCGGCGACGAGGAGGACCCCGAGTCCGTCATCGCTCGTCAACTCGGTTACTGGCAAACCCAGTTGGCTGAACTTCCGCTGGAGCTGGACCTGCCGGCCGACCGGCCGCGCCCGATCGCCCCCAGCCATCAGGGCGGTACCGTCCCCTTCACCGTCAACGGTGATCTGCGCGGCCGCATCGACGCCCTGGCGCGTGAGCACCAGTGCACCCCGTTCATGGTGCTCCAGGCGGCCCTGGCGGTGCTGCTGCACCGGCTGGGCGCCGGCACCGACATCCCGATCGGCACTCCGGTGGCCGGACGCACCGACCATGCGCTCGAGGACCTGATCGGCTTCTTCGTCAACACGCTCGTGCTGCGCACGGACCTGTCCGGCGACCCGGCCTTCACCGATCTCCTCGACCGTGTGCGCGAGTCCGACCTGGCCGCCTACGGCCACCAGGACATCCCCTTCGAGCGCCTCGTCCAGGTCCTGAACCCCGAGCGCTCCGCCGCCCGCCACCCCCTCTTCCAGGTGCGGCTGGTGGTCCAGCATGCCGATCCGCTCGCCGCCGCCGGATCGGTGCTCGAGTTGCCCGGTCTCCAGGTGTCCTCGCTGGCGATCGCCGACGAGGGCGCCAAGTTCGACCTCCTCTTCCGCCTCTACGACACGGAGTCGGGCCTGGGCGGGGTCCTGGAGTACAACGCCGATCTCTACGACGCGACGACGGCCGAAACACTGTCGGCGCGGTTCCTGAGGGTGCTCGAGGCGGTCACCGACGCTCCGGAGCGGCGGATCGGCCAGGTGGACGTGCTGGACGGCGCCGAGCGCCGGCGTCTGCTTCAGGAGTGGAACGCCACCGCGCGGGACGTCGAGCCGACGAGCCTGGTCGAGCTGTTCGCGGCGCAGGTGACCCGCACCCCGGACGCGGACGCGCTCGTCATCGGCAACACCGTCCTCACGTACGCCGAGCTCGACGAGCGCAGCAACCGGCTCGCCCGGCTGCTGATCGCGCACGGTGTCGGTCCCGAGGTGTTCGTGGCGGTGGCCCTGCCGCGCAGCGCCGAACTCATCGTGACGCTGCTCGCGGTGCTCAGGGCGGGTGGCGCGTATCTGCCGCTGGACCTCGACCACCCGGCGGAGCGGATCCGCTACATGCTCGACGACGCCGCCCCCGCCGTCACCGTGACCCGGGCGGAATGGGCGGGGCTCACGGCCGGACCGAGCGCCGTCACGCTGCTGCTGGACTCCCCCGACACCACGGCGGCGCTCGCCGCCACGTCGGACGAGCCCGCCGAGACCCCGGCCCGGCCCAGCGGCCGGCCGGCGCCGCACGACCCCGCGTACGTGATCTACACCTCGGGCTCCACCGGCCGCCCCAAGGGCGTCGTCGTCGAGCACCGCTCGGTCGGCGCGTACCTCCAGCGGGCCCGTCACGCCTACCCGGACGCCTCCGGCACGGCGCTGCTGCACTCCCGTATCGCCTTCGACCTGACCGTGACCGCGCTCTACACGCCGCTGGTCTCGGGCGGCTGCGTGCACCTGGCCGATCTCAAGGACGCGACGGGTGGCGCGCCGACCTTCATGAAGGCCACGCCGAGTCACCTGGCGCTGCTCGGCTCCCTGCCGGATGCGGCCTCGCCGACCGGCACGCTCGTGCTCGGCGGCGAGCAACTGCTGGGCGAGAACCTGGCCGAGTGGCGGGAACGACACCCCGGCGTGCGGGTCGTCAACGCCTACGGCCCGACAGAGGCCACCGTCAACTGCACCGACTTCACCCTGGAGCCCGGTACGCCCACGCCGTCGGGCCCGGTCCCGATCGGCCGTCCTTTCTGGAACACCCAGGCCTACGTCCTGGACGCGGCCCTGCGCCCGGTTCCCGCCGGCGTCGCGGGTGAGCTGTACATCGCGGGCACCGGTCTGGCCCGCGGCTATCTGGGACGCCCCGACATGACGTCGGAACGCTTCGTGGCCAGCCCTTACGGTGCCCCCGGCGCCCGTATGTACCGCACCGGCGACCTCGCCCTGTGGGGCGTCGACGGACAGCTGCGCTACGCCGGCCGTGCCGACCAGCAGGTGAAGCTGCGCGGTTTCCGGCTGGAGCTCGGCGAGATCGAGTCCGTTCTCGTGGGTCTGGACGGCGTGCGCCAGGCCGCCGTCGTGGTGCGCGAGGACGGCGCCGGGGAACGGCAGTTGACGGCCTACGTCGTTCCCGACTCCACCACGGGCGCGCCCGCCCCGGCGACGCTGCGGGCGTACGCCGCCGAGCGGCTGCCCGACTACATGGTGCCGTCGGCGTTCGTCACCCTCGATGCGCTGCCGCTGACCGCCAACGGCAAGCTCGACCGCCGGGCCCTGCCCGAGCCCGTGCAGGAGCCGGCCGGCCAGGAGCCGGCCGACGCCACGGCCTTCGCACCGCGCAACCCTTGGGAAGAGGCACTGTCTCACCTCTTCGCGGACGTTCTGGGCCGCGAAAAGGTCGGCAGGAACGAGGACTTCTTCGAGCTCGGCGGTCACTCCCTGCTGGTCATCCGCCTGCTGGCCCGGGCCCGCTCCGCGCTCGGCATGGAGCTGTCGGTGCGCGACATGTTCGACAACCCGACGGTCGCCGGCCTCGCCGGGCTCATGACGACGGTGGCACGGACCGGCAAGCCCCTGACGCCGTACGCGGTGCGGCCGGAGCGGGTGCCGTTGTCGTACGCCCAGCAGCGCCTGTGGTTCCTGCACCAGTACGACCCCGACAGCGCCCTCTACAACATCCCCGTCGC
>NZ_JBVKBH010000056.1:0-3387 GCF_055657175.1 Streptomyces sp. NPDC107581 | reverse complement strand
ATCTCCTTATCTGGACACCTTCGGGTGATGCCTGAATCGGTTCCGTGGCCGTGCGGGTACCGGTCTCGTTGGGCCATCCGAGTGCAGGCTTGGGGAGGCCGGTGTGCGGGTGGTCAAGGAACGCGATGGCGGTGTCGTACGCCGGGTGCGGTTGGTCGACAGTGGTGATGGTGAACCGGTCACGGCGGCCTGCCGGTTCCTGGATCACCTGGTCGACCGGGGCTTCTCGCCGCACACGATCTGCGCGTACGCGTACGACCTGCGGCGACTGTTCACCTTCCTCGCTGCTGAGGACATGGACTGGCGCGAGTTCCGGGGGCCGGATGCCTTGCGGCTGCTGACGTTCCTGCGGCGGGCGCCCTCGCGCCGACCGGCCCAGCGGCTCGGCCTGACAGTCGTGGTCGGCGGTCCGAAGGCGCCGGGGAGCCTGCTGGCGCCGGCGACGGTGAACCGGATCTTGGCTGCCGTCTCCAGCTTCTACGACTGGGCGGTGGTCGCCGAGGAGTACGACGGTGACTCCCCGATGCAAACACGGCTTGACCCCGCGCTTGCCCGGGTCCCGGACCGGCATCAGCCGTTCATGGGCCGGGCGAGCCGTCAGCAGCCGATGCGCCGCACGGTGACGGTCAAGCAGCCGCGGCGCCTGCCGCGTCCGGTGGACGAGGCGGTGCTGGAGCAGTTCATCGGCAGCTTGAAACGGCTGCGGGACCTGGCCATGTTCCTGCTGATGCTCGATGGCGGGCTTCGGCCTGGCGAGGTGCTGTCGCTGCACCTCGACGACATCTCCTACGGCCGGCGCCGGGTGACGATCCGCAAGCGCGACGACCATCCGGGTGGGGTCCGCGGCAAGTCCCGCACCGAGCGGGTCGTGGACCTGCACGAGCCTCGCACCCTCGATGCGGTCAGCCGCTACGTGATGCACGAGCGCCCACTCGATGCGACCAGCCCGTTCGTGTTCCTGGTCGGAGGAAAGGGCACACGCCGCCTGGAGCCGCTGGGCTACGACGCAGTGGTGCGGCTGTTCGCGCGGCGGCTGGACAAGCTCGGCCTGCGCACGCCGGAGACCACTCCACATGCGTTGCGGCACACGCACGCCACAGCGATGTGGGAGGGCGGGATGCGAGAGCTGTCGCTGCAGAAGCGATTGGGACACGCGTCGCCTGAGTCGACGAAGGTATACACCCGGGTCTCCGACGAGGCCGTTCTGGCCGACTACACCCGCGCGCTGGAGAAGAACCGGTGACCGCGCTCGCCCTGGCGGCCGCTCCGGAACCGGACCGCCGCCGGTGCCACGCGCCGAGAGAGGAGTACCTCTCCTGGGTCCGGACGACGTTCGCCGACGCTCCAGCGTCGATCAAGTCCCGCCAGTACTTCCACAACCGGTTCCTCAAGTACTGGCCGGACCTGGAGGACTGGTTCGCCGAGCCCCTACTGGTCCGTCTTGACCTGCACGGACGCGATCCACACGAGCCCGGCAAGCGAACCGGGCCATCTCACGAAGCAGGCCCCTATCTCGCCTACCTCTCGCTGGTGCACGGTCTCCAGCTGGACGCCGACTACGTCCTCAGCCGCAACTTCGACAGCCTGTTCGTCCCCAAGGTCGCCGCCGGCCTCGGGGTCGACCTGGACCTGCTCGGCTCGCTCTCCGCTCGTATGCTTCAGCTCGGCTATGCGCCCGTCAGCGGCCGGTCGGTCCTCACCTGGACCTTCACCCGCCTTCTCCTGATGCGAGGAGATCCGGATCTGCATGCGATCCGGCTCGACGATCTCACCGCGCTCGCCGAGGAGATCAAGCGCTACTGCGCCCGGCCGGAGGCCGGGTTCGTGCGGGCCAGCCATGTCTCCAACGCGCGCCGCTGCATGCCCATGGACCAGCTCGCCGAGACCTACCAGAAAGCGTGTCTCAGCAGGCTGCACGGCGTCCATGTGCTGCTGTTCAACATCGGGCAGGTCCCCGAGCCGCCGTTCCACGGCCTGAAGACCGCCGAACTCTGGCGAACGGAACTTACCCCTCCCGAGACACCGCCGGCGCTCGCCGCCCCGGTGACGCGCTGGCTGTCGGGACGGCTGCAGACCAGCGACCGCGCGGAGTCGGTCCGCCACTCCCGCGACGCCTTCCGCTACTTCCTGCGCTGGCTCGCCAACGCCCACCCTGACCTCGATGCGATGGCCCAGCTGGAGCGCCGACACATCGAGGGCTTCATGGCCCACCTGCACGAGCACACCAACGCCCGCACCGGACGGCCACTGACGGCGCGGTCCCGCTACACCTACCTCAGCCCGCTGCTTCAGTTCTTCCGCGAGACCAGCCAGTGGGGCTGGAGCGATGTCCCGGGGCGGCCTCTGCTTGGCCGCTCCGACATGCCCAAACTCCCGTCGGCACTGCCACGGTTCATCCCCCGGGCTGAGCTGGACCGCCTCATGGAAGCGGTCGAGGGGCTCGAAGACCCCCACCAACGGGCTGCTCTGCTTCTGCTGCGCTGGAGCGGTGCCCGGCGCGGGGAGATCGCCCGGCTGACCCTGGACTGCCTGGATGCCTACCCCGACGGCTATCCGAGGCTGCGGATCCCGGTCGGCAAGACCTACACCGAGCGCATGGTCCCGCTGCACCCGCAGGCGGCCGATGCGCTGCGCGAGCTGATCGACGCGGCCAAGGCCGCGAACGCCGCAGCCCGCCACGACGCATGGGCCCAGCGGTTGGTCCGCTACGTATTCATGCGACGGGGCAAGCCCATGGGGCGGCAGTTCCTCTACGCGGATGCCCTGGAAATCGCCTGCCGCAAGGCCGGGCTCGTCGACGGCGACGGCAATCCCACAGTGACCGCCCACCGGTTTCGCCACACCGTCGGCACCCAGCTCGCCGAAGGCGGGGCCCAGATCCAGACGATCATGGCGATCCTCGGGCACCGCAACGCGCAGATGTCCGCGACGTACTCCCACATCAGCGACCCCGTGCTCAAGGAGCAGTACGAGAAGGTCATCGCCGCCGGCGGACGGATCGCGGGCCCGGCCGCGGAGGAGCTGCTGGCCAGCCGGATCGGCGAGGACACTCTGAACTGGCTCAAGACCAATTTCTTCAAGACCGAACTCGAACTTGGCCACTGCCTGCGGGCACCCGCCGAAGGGCCCTGCGAGTGCGACCTCTACCTCCGCTGCTCGAAATTCCTCACCACGAGCGAGTACGCACCGCGTCTGCGTTCCCGGCTCTTCCGTGAGCAGGAGCTCGCCCAGGACGCGGTCGAACGCGGCTGGCCCCGCGAAGTCGAGCGGCACAACGCCATCGCCGAACGGATCCGCGGCCTCCTCACAGACCTCGGAGAGAGCACCGAACCCGCCCCTGACGATCACTGCTGACCAATCCAAGATGCCAAAAAACGTCCAGATAAA
>NZ_JBVKBH010000055.1:0-4256 GCF_055657175.1 Streptomyces sp. NPDC107581 | reverse complement strand
CCGGACAGACGCAGTACCAACGGCATGTTGTACGCCGCGCTCGGCCCCGCCAACTGACCGATGATCCACAACCGCTGCTGCGCAAACGACAACGGCAGCGACGCCGGACGAACCCCGGCCACCAGCGCCGGACGGGAGGGTCCCGCCTCGACCAGCGCACCGGCCAGGGCGGCGACGGTGGGGGCCTCGAACAACGCGCGGATGGTGATCTCCATCCCGAGCAGGGCGCGGATGCGGGCGACCAGCCGGGTCGCGAGAAGGGAGTGCCCGCCGAGTTCGAAGAAGTGGTCGTCGACGCCGACACCGGGCAGACCCAGCACCTCGGCGAACGCCGCACACAGCATCTCCTCCCGTACGGTCGTCGGAGCGCGGTGAGTCGAGGCGACCGCGTAGTCCGGGACGGGCAGGGCCTTGCGGTCCAGCTTGCCGTTGGCGGTCAACGGCAGCCGGTCCAGGACCACGACCGCGGCCGGCACCATGTAATCCGGAAGCGGACCCGCGGCATGCCGGCGCAACAGTCCGGGCAACTGGGCGATCTGTTCCGGGGACTGACCCGGGGCGGGTACCACATAGCCGACCAGACGCTTGTCGCCAGGGATGTCCTCGCGGACCACCGCCACGGCCCGGGCGATACCGGGATGCCGGGCCAGCACCGCCTCGACCTCCCCGATCTCGATCCGGAACCCCCGGATCTTCACCTGGTCGTCGGCCCGGCCGACGAACTCGAGGGTCCCGTCGGCCCGCCACCGTGCCAGGTCCCCGGTCCGGTACATCCGCTCGCCGGGCGCACCGAACGGGCACGCCACGAACCGCTCCGCGGTCAGTGCGGGACGGTTCAGGTAGCCACGCGCCAGACCGGCACCCGTCACGTACAACTCGCCCGTCACACCGGGGGCCACCGGCTCCAGGCCGTCGTCGAGCACGAACACCCGCATGTTGAAGGTGGGGCCGCCGAGTATCGGCCGCGGTGTGGATCGCGGCTCGGCGAAGACCTGGTAGACCGTGCACTCCGTGGGCCCGTAGAAGCTGAAGCTGCGGGTGCCCTCACCCAGCGATCCGAGCCACTCCCAGAGCGAGTCGGGCACGGCCTCGCCACCGACCACGAGCAGTGCCGGAGTACGGCGGCCGTTGTCGAACAGGCCTTCCGACACAGCGGCGGCCATGTGCGTGGGGGTCAGCTCCAGGAAGTCGACGTCGTGTGCGTCCAGCCAGGTCGCGAGGAGGCCGATGTCGGAGAGCACCTCCGTGCTCACGACGTGCAGCTCGTGCCCCTCCAGCAGGCACGACAGCTGGTCCCACACCGCGTCGAAGGATATGGAGGTGGTCAGCGCGACCCGCAGCGGGCGACCGTCCGACAGATCGGCGGCGCAGGCGAAGACCGACTCACGGTGAACGGTGATGAAGTTGGTGATGCTGTGGTGCGGTACCGCCACGCCCTTGGGAGTTCCGGTGGAGCCGGAGGTGTAGATGACGTAGGCGGGATGGGCGGGGGTCAGCGGGCCGGTGCGCTCGATGTCGGCCGGGTCGTGACTCCAGGCCGGGTGCGCGGTCAGCTCTTCCTGGGTGGCAGCGTCGTCCAGGACCAGAAGGGGTGCGTCGGCCGGCAGCCATGCCGCGGTGGCCTGGAGCGTCACCACGTACGACGGCTTCGCGTCCTCGATCATGAACCGGACCCGTTCCTTCGGGTATTCGGTGTCGATCGGGAGATACGCCGCGCCCGCCTTGAGTACGCCGAGCATCGCCACGACGAGGTCGATCGACCGTGGCAGTGCCATGCCCACGATGTCCTCGGGGCCGACCCCGTGCTCGATCAGATGGTGCGCGAGCCGGTTGGCGCGGGTGTTGAGCTCGCCGTAGGTCAGGGTGGTGCCGTCGAAGACGACCGCGGTGGCCTCGGGGGTGCGGGCGGCCTGGTCCTGGAAGAGCGCCGGCAGGGTCGTGGGCGGGACGGAGCGGAAGGTGTCGTTCCAGGTGTGCAGCACCTTCTCCTGCTCCGCGGCCGAGAGCACCGGGACCTGGTCGACCCGCTGGTCCGGGCCGGTGGTCAGGGTGTCGAGGACACGGGTGAAGCGTTCGGCGAGCTGCTCGATGCTTGCATGGTCGAACAGGTCGACGGCGTAGAAGATCTCGCCGGTCATTCCGGCGGCCCGGCCGTGCTCGTCGAAGCGTTCGCGCAGGTCGAAGGAGAGGTCGAACTTCGCCGGGGTGTCCTCGTCGGGCAGGACGCTCGTGCGCAGGCCGGGCAGTCGGAGCACGGGATCGGCGTTGTTCTGGAGCGCGAGCATGACCTGGACCAGCGGATGGCGGGCCATGGAGCGGACCGGGGCCAGCTCCTCGACCAGGCGCTCGAACGGTACGTCCTGGTGCGCCAACGCGTCGAGCGTCTGTTCCCGCACCCGGGCGAGCAGTTCGCCGAAGGACGGACCGCCGGACACGTCCGTGCGCAGGACGAGGGTGTTGACGAAGAACCCGACGAGGTCGTCGAGCGCGGTGTCGGTGCGCCCGGCCGTCGGGGTTCCGATCACGATGTCCTGGCCGGCGCCGAGCCGGGAGAGCAGCACGGCCAACGTGGCCTGGAGCACCATGAAGACCGTCGCGCCTTCGTCCCGGGCCAGTTCGGCGACCCGGGCGTGCAGCAGCGCGGGGATCTCCAGCGTCGCGCTCCCGCCCCGATGCGTGGCCACCGCGGGGCGGGCACGGTCGACGGGCAGCGGCAGTTCCTCCGGTATATCGGCCAGCGTGCGCCGCCAGTGGGCCAGTTGCTCGCTCAGCAGGCTCTCGGGGTCCTGCGCCTCGCCGAGCAGTTCACGCTGCCAGAGCGTGTAGTCCGCGTACTGGACCGGTAGCGGCGCCCATCCGGGTTCCTGGTCGGCCAGGCGCGCTGTGTACGCCACTTGGAGGTCCCGGGCCAGCGGCACCAGCGACCAGCCGTCACCGGCGATGTGGTGCACGAGCAGCACCAGCACGTGTTCGTCCGCACCGGCTTCGAACAGCCAGGCCCGGAACGGCACTTCGGCCGAGAGGTCGAAGCAGTGGCCCTCCGCCGCGCTGATCGACGCGGTAAGGCCGGACGGCCCGACCAGGGCGGCCGGTACCACGGTGAGCACCTCGCCGAGCTCCTCGACCGGCACCACCCGCTGGTACGGCCGTCCCTCGACCGACGGGAAGAGCGTGCGCAGCACCTCGTGGCGCCCGAGGACATCCCGCAACGCCGCGTCCAGCGCACCGGTGTCGATCGCACCGGAAAGCCTGATGACCGCCGGGATGTTGTAGGTGGCGCTCGGTCCCTCCAGCTCGTGCAGGAACCACAACCGCTGCTGCGCGGACGACAACGGCAGCGGCTCCGGACGATCCGCGGTCACCAGCGCCGGACGCGAGGGGCCCGCCCCGGCCAGCGCCTTGGCCAGGGCGGCGATGTTGGGGGCTTCGAACAGCGTACGGATGCCGAGTTCGACCCCGAGCAGAGCGCGGATGCGGGCGACCAGCCGGGTCGCGAGCAGGGAGTGGCCGCCGAGAAGGAAGAAGTTGTCGTCGATGCCGACGGTGGACAGCTCCAGGTTCAGCACCTTGGCGAACGCGGCGCACAGGATCTCTTCCTGGACGGTCGTCGGAGCACGGCGGGCGGCCACGACGGCATGGTCCGGTGCGGGCAGGGCCTCGTGGTCCAGTTTCCCGTGATCCGTCAGCGGCAGCCGGTCCAGGACCACGACCGCGGCCGGCACCACGTGCGCGGGCAGCAGCCCGGCAGCGTGCTCGCGCAGGATCGCGGGCAGCCGTACGGTGACTTCCGGGTCGAGGCCGGGGCCGGGCACCACGTAGCCGACCAGACGCTTGTCGCCCGGGATGTCCTCGCGGGCGACGATCGCGGCCTCGGCGATGCCGGCATACCCCGCGAGTACCGCCTCGACCTCGCCGAGTTCGCTGCGGAACCCGCGGGTCTGCGTCTGGTGGTCCGCCAGGCCGATGGGCTGGTCGGGGTCGGAGGTCAGCTCTCCGAGCAGGTGGTTGAGCCGCTCGGCCCATGCCTGGACCGTGTGGTGGTCGAACAGGTCGGTGGCGTACTCGAGAATCCCCTTGATGCCGGTCGGCTGTCCCTCCGGACCGAACCGCTCCTCGAACTCGAAGTTGAGGTCGAATTTGGCTGTTTCGTGGCCGGGGATTTCGAATTCGCTGGTCTTGAGTCCGGGGAGGTCGAAGGCGGCTTCGGTGTTGGTGTCGAAGGACAGCATGACCTGGAAGAGGGGGTGGCGTGCCGC
>NZ_JBVKBH010000054.1:0-4274 GCF_055657175.1 Streptomyces sp. NPDC107581 | reverse complement strand
CCACTCCTCCTCGAACGCCGCGCCCTCGACCTGGGCGTAGACGGCCACTGCTCGGCGACCGGACTCATCCGACTCGTCAACCGTCACCTGCACCCTCAGTGCACCCTGGGCCGGAAGCACCAGAGGCGTCTCGATGAGCAGTTCCTCGACGCGCGCGCATCCGGCCTCGTCGCCGGCCCGCACGACCATCTCGATCAACGCGGTCCCCGGTACGACCACGCGCCCGGCCACCACATGATCGGCCAGCCAGGGCTGCCCGGCCAGCGACAACCGACCCGTCAGCACCAGGCCGCCGCTCGCCGGCAACGTCACCGCCGCACCCAGCAATGGATGCCGGGCCGGGGACTGCCCCAGCCCCGCCGCATCCACCAGAGCGGAACCGGTCGGGAGCCAGTACCGCCTGCGCTGGAAGGCGTACGTCGGCAGGTCGACCCGCCGGGCACCCGTCCCCGTGAACACCTTGTCCCACCCGACCGCCACGCCCCGCACGAACACCTTCGCCAGCGCCGTGAGCAACGCCCGAGGCTCATCCCGACCACGACGCAACACCGGCAGCCACACCTCGGTGATGTCACCGGCGTCACCCGTGTCATCCAACGTGTTCCCGACCCGGGTCTGCGGGCCCATGCCCGACAGCACCCCGTCCGGACCAATCTCCACGAACGTCCGCACACCGTTGTCCCGCAGTGCCGAGACCGCATCGGCGAACCGGACCGCCTCACGCACATGCCGCACCCAGTACGACGGGTCAGTCACCTCATCACTCACCACACACCCGGTCAACGCCGACACAAAAGTCAGCTTCGGCACCTGGTACCCGACCGCACCGACGACCTCGGCGAAACGCTCCAGCATCGGCTCCATCAACGGCGAATGGAACGCATGCGACACCGTCAAACGCTTGGTACGCGCCCCACCCCCCGCCAACTCTGCCGCGGCCGCCAGGACTTCGTCCTCGTTACCGGAGATCACGACAGCCCGGGGACCGTTGACCGCGGCGACCCCCACACCGGATCGGCCCGCGATCGCTTCGAGAACCTGTTCCTCGGTCGCCTCGATCGCCACCATCGCGCCGCCGGCGGGCAGCTCCTGCATCAGACGGCCACGCGCGGCCACCACCGCACACGCATCCTCCAGCGACCACACCCCGGCCACATGCGCCGCAGCCAGCTCACCGATCGAATGACCCGCCACCACCTGCGGACCCACACCCCACGACTCCAACAACCGGAACAACGCCACCTCAACAGCGAACAAACCGGCCTGCGCCCACACCGTCTCATCGATCCGACCCCCACCCGGCCAGGACACCTCGCCCTCACCACGGATCACCGCCGCCAGCGAGCCCTCCAGATGCCCGGCCAGAGCAGCACACACCGCATCGAACGCCTCCGCAAACACCGGGAAGGTGCCGTAGAGACCCAGGCCCATGCCTATGCGCTGGGCACCCTGCCCGGTGAACACGAAACCGACCTTGCCCACACCACCCACAACCCCGGACACCACACCCGGAACCTCACGACCCTCAGCCAACGCCCCCAAACCCGCCAGCAGCTCGCCACGATCCGAGCCCAGCACCACAGCACGCTGCTCCAGCACCGCACGTGAGGTCCCCAGCGACCAGCCCACGTCCGCCAGGTCCACGTCGGGAAGCTGCTCGACGTATCCGGCCAAGCGCTCCGCCTGACCCGCAAGACCCGGCACCGACCGACCCGACACCACCCACGGCACCACCGGCAGAGCCACCGACGGGACACCGTCGGCCGGAACAACACCGGCGACAGGAGCGCCATCATCAGCGGGCGCCTGCTCGATGATCACGTGCGCGTTCGTACCGGAGAACCCGAACGACGACACACCCGCACGCCGCGGACGCCCCACCTCCGGCCACGGCACCGCCTCCGTCACCAACCGCACAGCACCCGCATCCCAGTCGATGTGCGAGGAAGGAGCATCCACGTGCAGAGTGGCGGGGACCATGCCGTGCTCCATCGCGGCAACCATCTTGATGATGCCCGCCACACCCGCAGCCGCCTGCGCATGACCGATGTTCGACTTCACCGAACCCAGCAGCAACGGCCGCTCCTCCGGCCGCCCCTGGCCGTAGGTGGCCAGCAGCGCCTGCGCCTCGATCGGGTCACCCAACCGGGTGCCCGTGCCGTGGCCCTCGACCACGTCCACGTCAGCCGCGACAAGGCCGGCGTTCGTCAGCGCGGTCCGAATGACCCGCTGCTGCGCGGGACCGTTCGGCGCGGTCAAACCGTTGGACGCGCCGTCCTGGTTCATCGCCGTACCGGCCACCACCGCAAGGATTCGATGACCGTTGCGGCGGGCGTCGGACATCCGCTCTACGACGAGGACGCCGACACCCTCACCCCAACCCGTGCCGTCCGCCGCCTCCGCATACGCCTTGCACCGGCCGTCCGCCGCAAGCCCACGCTGCCGGGTGAAGTCGATGAAGGTGCCCGGCGTCGCCATGATGTTCACGCCGCCGGCCAGGGCCATCGAGCACTCGCCCGACCGCAGCGACTGGCACGCCAGGTGCAACGCAACCAGCGACGACGAACACGCCGTGTCCACCGTCACCGCCGGACCCTCCAAGCCCAGCGCATACGCCACCCGACCCGACGCCACACCACCCGAACCACCCGTACCGAGATAGCCCTCCACGTCCTCCGACACCGCGCCGAACGGCAGGTAGTCGTGGTAGATCAGGCCGGCGAACACGCCCGTGTCGCTGCCGCGCAGCATGTTCGGATCGATTCCCGCGTCCTCCAGCGCCTCCCACGAGGTCTCCAGCAGCAACCGCTGCTGCGGATCCATCGCGGCCGCCTCACGCGGACTGATCCCGAAGAAACCGGCGTCGAACTCCCCGGCCTCGTAAAGGAACCCGCCCTCTCCCGCAAGGCTCTTGCCGAGCGCCTCGGGGTCCGGGTCGTGGACATCCGCGGGCCAGCCCCGGTCCGCGGGGAACGGACCGATCGCGTCCCCACGCGACTCCAGCAGCTCCCAGAACTCACCGGGAGACGACACTCCCCCGGGGAAGCGGCAGCCCATGCCGACGATGACCAGGCGGTCCTCGTCCATGGGCACGCCACCCGTCACCGGTAGCGCGGAACCCGTCGACGCATCGTCGTTCCTACCGACCACCTCACCCACCACGAACCCGGCCAGCGCGGCCGGAGTGGGATAGTCGAAGACCGCCGTTGCCGGCAGGCGCAGACCCGTCACCGTGTTCAGCCGGTTGCGCAGCTCCACGGAAGTCAGCGAGTCGAAACCGATGTCCTTGAATGTACGACCGGCCTCGATGCTCTCGGTTCCGGCCATGCCCAGCGTCAAGGCGGCCTGTGCCGCGACCAGTTCGAGGACGGTTGCGCTCTGCTCGGCCGAGCCGAGCGCCGCGAGCCGTGCGGCCAACGAGTTCTGGCTGTCGGCGGCGGGCTGTCCGGCCGTACGTCGCGCGGGTCCGGCCGAACGGGTCGTGTGCACGAGCGCGGACAGGAACGGCGGGATCTCCCCGGAACGCCGCAGAGCGGCCAAGTCCAGCTGAGCCGTCACCACCACCGGGTCGGGGGCATGAGTGGCCGCGTCCAGCATGCCGAGCCCGTCGGTCGCGGGGAGCGGCTTCAGGCCCTGGCGGGACATGCGCTGCCAGTCGGCCCGGTCGAGCTTCGTGGTCATGCCGTATTCCCACGGCCCCCACACCAGGGACACCGCCGCCAGACCCTGCTGACGCCGGAACGCGGCAAGCGCGTCCAGGAAGGTGTTGCCGGCCGCGTAGTTGGCCTGTCCCGGGTTGCCCCAGACCCCGGCGATCGAGGAGAACAGTACGAACGTGTCCAGATCCAGATGACGGGTCAGCTCATGCAAATGCCAGGCCGCATCGACCTTCGGCCGCATGACCGACTCCACCCGCTCCGGCACCAGAGCCGTGGCCAGCCCGTCATCCACCATCCCGGCCGCGTGAACGACACCGGTCAGCGGAACACCCTTCACCACACCGGCCAGCTGATCCCGGTCAGACACATCACACGCCGCGACCGTGACCTCGACACCCAACTTCTCCAGATCAGCGACCAGCTCCAGCATCCCCGACGCATCCATCCCACGACGCGAGACCAACACCAACCGCCCCGCCCGGCCTGTCTGCGCGAGATGCCGCGCCACCAGACCACCCAGCGCACCCGACGCACCCGTCACCAACACCACACCGCCCCCACGGCCCGCATCACCCGCACCGCCCCCACGGCCCACTGCGGAAGCCGGGGGCAGGG
>NZ_JBVKBH010000053.1:2802-5075 GCF_055657175.1 Streptomyces sp. NPDC107581 | reverse complement strand
CGGGAAAACATTCACGGAGAGTTTGATCCTGGCTCAGGACGAACGCTGGCGGCGTGCTTAACACATGCAAGTCGAACGATGAACCACTTCGGTGGGGATTAGTGGCGAACGGGTGAGTAACACGTGGGCAATCTGCCCTTCACTCTGGGACAAGCCCTGGAAACGGGGTCTAATACCGGATATGACCATCTTGGGCATCCTTGATGGTGTAAAGCTCCGGCGGTGAAGGATGAGCCCGCGGCCTATCAGCTTGTTGGTGAGGTAATGGCTCACCAAGGCGACGACGGGTAGCCGGCCTGAGAGGGCGACCGGCCACACTGGGACTGAGACACGGCCCAGACTCCTACGGGAGGCAGCAGTGGGGAATATTGCACAATGGGCGAAAGCCTGATGCAGCGACGCCGCGTGAGGGATGACGGCCTTCGGGTTGTAAACCTCTTTCAGCAGGGAAGAAGCGAAAGTGACGGTACCTGCAGAAGAAGCGCCGGCTAACTACGTGCCAGCAGCCGCGGTAATACGTAGGGCGCAAGCGTTGTCCGGAATTATTGGGCGTAAAGAGCTCGTAGGCGGCTTGTCACGTCGATTGTGAAAGCCCGAGGCTTAACCTCGGGTCTGCAGTCGATACGGGCTAGCTAGAGTGTGGTAGGGGAGATCGGAATTCCTGGTGTAGCGGTGAAATGCGCAGATATCAGGAGGAACACCGGTGGCGAAGGCGGATCTCTGGGCCATTACTGACGCTGAGGAGCGAAAGCGTGGGGAGCGAACAGGATTAGATACCCTGGTAGTCCACGCCGTAAACGGTGGGAACTAGGTGTTGGCGACATTCCACGTCGTCGGTGCCGCAGCTAACGCATTAAGTTCCCCGCCTGGGGAGTACGGCCGCAAGGCTAAAACTCAAAGGAATTGACGGGGGCCCGCACAAGCGGCGGAGCATGTGGCTTAATTCGACGCAACGCGAAGAACCTTACCAAGGCTTGACATACACCGGAAAGCATTAGAGATAGTGCCCCCCTTGTGGTCGGTGTACAGGTGGTGCATGGCTGTCGTCAGCTCGTGTCGTGAGATGTTGGGTTAAGTCCCGCAACGAGCGCAACCCTTGTTCTGTGTTGCCAGCATGCCCTTCGGGGTGATGGGGACTCACAGGAGACCGCCGGGGTCAACTCGGAGGAAGGTGGGGACGACGTCAAGTCATCATGCCCCTTATGTCTTGGGCTGCACACGTGCTACAATGGCCGGTACAATGAGCTGCGATACCGTGAGGTGGAGCGAATCTCAAAAAGCCGGTCTCAGTTCGGATTGGGGTCTGCAACTCGACCCCATGAAGTCGGAGTCGCTAGTAATCGCAGATCAGCATTGCTGCGGTGAATACGTTCCCGGGCCTTGTACACACCGCCCGTCACGTCACGAAAGTCGGTAACACCCGAAGCCGGTGGCCCAACCCTTGTGGAGGGAGCTGTCGAAGGTGGGACTGGCGATTGGGACGAAGTCGTAACAAGGTAGCCGTACCGGAAGGTGCGGCTGGATCACCTCCTTTCTAAGGAGCACTTCTAGGCCGCCTAGCGGTCCAGAGGCCAGTACATCGGCGAATGTCCGGTGCTGGTTGCTCATGGGTGGAACGTTGATTATTCGGTCTGACCTACGGGTCGGTGGCTTGCCAGTACTGCTCGTGAGAGCGTGGAACGCATGATCATCGGACGGAGTCGGCCGGGCACGCTGTTGGGTGTCTGAGGGAACGAAATGGTCCTTCAGTCGCCGGCCCCAGTGCACTCGAATCGTTTGGTTCGGGGTGATGGGTGGCTGGTCGTTGTTTGAGAACTGCACAGTGGACGCGAGCATCTGTGGCCAAGTTTTTAAGGGCGCACGGTGGATGCCTTGGCACCAGGAACCGATGAAGGACGTGGGAGGCCACGATAGTCCCCGGGGAGTCGTCAACCAGGCTTTGATCCGGGGGTTTCCGAATGGGGAAACCCGGCAGTCGTCATGGGCTGTCACCCGCTGCTGAACACATAGGCAGTGTGGAGGGAACGAGGGGAAGTGAAACATCTCAGTACCCTCAGGAAGAGAAAACAACCGTGATTCCGGGAGTAGTGGCGAGCGAAACCGGATGAGGCCAAACCTACGACGTGTGAGACCCGGCAGGGGTTGCGTCGTGGGGGTTGTGGGATCTCTCTTTCACAGTCTGCCGGCTGTGAGACGAGTCAGAAACCGTTGATGTAGGCGAAGGACATGCGAAAGGTCCGGCGTAGAGGGTAAGACCCCCGTAGTCGAAACAT
>NZ_JBVKBH010000053.1:0-2705 GCF_055657175.1 Streptomyces sp. NPDC107581 | reverse complement strand
GCGGCTCGTTTGAGAGACACCCAAGTAGCACGGGGCCCGAGAAATCCCGTGTGAATCTGGCGGGACCACCCGCTAAGCCTAAATATTCCCTGGTGACCGATAGCGGATAGTACCGTGAGGGAATGGTGAAAAGTACCGCGGGAGCGGAGTGAAATAGTACCTGAAACCGTGTGCCTACAAGCCGTGGGAGCGTCGGATACAGCTTGCTGTATCTCGTGACTGCGTGCCTTTTGAAGAATGAGCCTGCGAGTTTGCGGTGTGTTGCGAGGTTAACCCGGGTGGGGAAGCCGTAGCGAAAGCGAGTCCGAATAGGGCGTTTCAGTAGCACGCTCAAGACCCGAAGCGGAGTGATCTAGCCATGGGCAGGTTGAAGCGGAGGTAAGACTTCGTGGAGGACCGAACCCACCAGGGTTGAAAACCTGGGGGATGACCTGTGGTTAGGGGTGAAAGGCCAATCAAACTCCGTGATAGCTGGTTCTCCCCGAAATGCATTTAGGTGCAGCGTCGTGTGTTTCTTGCCGGAGGTAGAGCACTGGATAGGCGATGGGCCCTACCGGGTTACTGACCTTAGCCAAACTCCGAATGCCGGTAAGTGAGAGCGCGGCAGTGAGACTGTGGGGGATAAGCTCCATGGTCGAGAGGGAAACAGCCCAGAGCATCGACTAAGGCCCCTAAGCGTACGCTAAGTGGGAAAGGATGTGGAGTCGCACAGACAACCAGGAGGTTGGCTTAGAAGCAGCCACCCTTGAAAGAGTGCGTAATAGCTCACTGGTCTAGTGATTCCGCGCCGACAATGTAGCGGGGCTCAAGCGTACCGCCGAAGTCGTGTCATTGCAGCATATAGCCCCAACGGGTGCTGTGATGGGTAGGGGAGCGTCGTCTGCCGGGTGAAGCAGCACCGGAAGGTAGTTGTGGACGGTTGACGAGTGAGAATGCAGGCATGAGTAGCGATACAAACGTGAGAAACGTTTGCGCCGATTGACTAAGGGTTCCTGGGTCAAGCTGATCTGCCCAGGGTAAGTCGGGACCTAAGGCGAGGCCGACAGGCGTAGTCGATGGATAACCGGTTGATATTCCGGTACCCGCTGTGAAGCGTCAAACATTGAACCAGGCGATGCTAAGTCCGTGAAGCCGTTCCGGACCCTTCGGGGAAAGGAAAGTGGTGGAGCCGACGAACCAGACTTGCAGTAGGTGAGTGATGGGGTGACGCAGGAAGGTAGTCCAGCCCGGGCGGTGGTTGTCCCGGGGTAAGGGTGTAGGCCGCAAGGTAGGCAAATCCGCCTTGCATACGGCTGAGACCTGATGCCGAGCCGATTGTGGCGAAGTGGATGATCCTATGCTGTCGAGAAAAGCCTCTAGCGAGTTTCATGGCGGCCCGTACCCTAAACCGACTCAGGTGGTCAGGTAGAGAATACCGAGGCGTTCGGGTGAACTATGGTTAAGGAACTCGGCAAAATGCCCCCGTAACTTCGGGAGAAGGGGGGCCACACCTGGTGAGAACACTTGCTGTTCGAGCTGGGGGTGGCCGCAGAGACCAGCGAGAAGCGACTGTTTACTAAAAACACAGGTCCGTGCGAAGCCGTAAGGCGATGTATACGGACTGACGCCTGCCCGGTGCTGGAACGTTAAGGGGACCGGTTAGCTCCATTTCGGTGGGGCGAAGCTGAGAACTTAAGCGCCAGTAAACGGCGGTGGTAACTATAACCATCCTAAGGTAGCGAAATTCCTTGTCGGGTAAGTTCCGACCTGCACGAATGGCGTAACGACTTCTCGACTGTCTCAACCATAGGCCCGGTGAAATTGCACTACGAGTAAAGATGCTCGTTTCGCGCAGCAGGACGGAAAGACCCCGGGACCTTTACTACAGTTTGATATTGGTGTTCGGTTCGGCTTGTGTAGGATAGCTGGGAGACTTTGAAGCAGGCACGCCAGTGTTTGTGGAGTCGTCGTTGAAATACCAGTCTGGTCGTGCTGGATGTCTAACCTGGGTCCGTGATCCGGATCAGGGACAGTGTCTGATGGGTAGTTTAACTGGGGCGGTTGCCTCCTAAAGAGTAACGGAGGCGCCCAAAGGTTCCCTCAGCCTGGTTGGTAATCAGGTGTTGAGTGTAAGTGCACAAGGGAGCTTGACTGTGAGACCGACGGGTCGAGCAGGGACGAAAGTCGGGACTAGTGATCCGGCGGTGGCTTGTGGAAGCGCCGTCGCTCAACGGATAAAAGGTACCCCGGGGATAACAGGCTGATCTTCCCCAAGAGTCCATATCGACGGGATGGTTTGGCACCTCGATGTCGGCTCGTCGCATCCTGGGGCTGGAGTCGGTCCCAAGGGTTGGGCTGTTCGCCCATTAAAGCGGTACGCGAGCTGGGTTTAGAACGTCGTGAGACAGTTCGGTCCCTATCCGCTGTGCGCGTAGGAATATTGAGAAGGGCTGTCCCTAGTACGAGAGGACCGGGACGGACGAACCTCTGGTGTGCCAGTTGTTCTGCCAAGGGCATGGCTGGTTGGCTACGTTCGGGAGGGATAACCGCTGAAAGCATCTAAGCGGGAAGCCTGCTTCGAGATGAGTATTCCCACCTCCTTGAGAGGGTAAGGCTCCCAGTAGACGACTGGGTTGATAGGCCAGATATGGAAGCCTGGTAACGGGTGGAGTTGACTGGTACTAATAGGCCGAGGGCTTGTCCTCAGTTGCTCGCGTCCACTGTGT
>NZ_JBVKBH010000052.1:0-5141 GCF_055657175.1 Streptomyces sp. NPDC107581 | reverse complement strand
CACTCCACCCCGAACAACCCATCACGAGCCGACACCTCAGCAGCAGCCACAAACGGCCGCAGAACCAACGAACCCACCGACGCGATCAACCCACCAGACGCATCGGCCAGCGTCACCGAAACACCCTCACCGGACTCCGACGGCGCCACCCGCACCCGCGCCGCCACCGCACCCGACGCATGCACCACCACACCACCCCACGCAAACGGCAGCACCAGTCCCTCGCGCTCGACACCCAACCCCATCGCATGCAACGCGGCATCCAACAAAGCGGGATGCACCCCGAACCCGGCGACCGCCACTCCCTCGGGCAGCGCGACCTCGGCGAACAGTTCCTCACCACGCCGCCACACCGCACGCGTCCCCTGGAACACCGGGCCATAAGCAAGACCGGCCCCCGCCAACGCCGGATAGAAGCCGGCCAGGTCCACGGCATCGGCACCGGCCGGAGGCCACTGCG
Source organism: Streptomyces sp. NPDC107581 (assembly GCF_055657175.1). Taxonomy (NCBI): domain Bacteria; kingdom Bacillati; phylum Actinomycetota; class Actinomycetes; order Kitasatosporales; family Streptomycetaceae; genus Streptomyces; species Streptomyces sp. NPDC107581. The sequence continues at coordinate 4,681 of NZ_JBVKBH010000052.1, read as the reverse complement.
CCAAGCCACTGTCGACACCGGCATCGACATCCGCATCAGCAGGAACGAGAACACCCGCCGCGTGCCGCGTCCACTCCTCCTCGAACGCCGCGCCCTCGACCTGGGCGTAGACGGCCACTGCTCGGCGACCGGACTCATCCGACTCGTCAACCGTCACCTGCACCCGCACGCCGCCACGCTCAGGCAACACCAACGGCGTCTCGATGAGCAGTTCCTCAACCCGTCCGCAGCCGGCTTCGTCACCGGCACGCACGGCCATCTCCACCAATGCTGCTCCGGGCACCACCACTCGCCCGGCCACCACGTGATCGGCAAGCCACCCCTGGCGGGCCGCCGACAACCGACCCGTCAGTACCAACCCACCACTGGCCGGCAACATCACCGCGGCGCCCAACAGCGGGTGCCCCGGAGTGCCCAACCCCAAGTCCTCGGCTCGGCCCCCCGCCGTCGCGGTCAGCCAGTAGTGCTGTCGCTGGAAGGCGTACGTCGGCAGGTCGACCCGACGCGCACCCGTCCCCGTGAACACCTTGTCCCAGCCGACCGCCACGCCCCGCACGAACACCTTCGCCAGCGCCGTGAGCAACGCCCGAGGCTCATCCCGACCACGACGCAACACCGGCAGCCACACCTCGGCAGCAGCCACCTCACCGACAACCTCCGCACGCGTCTGCGGACCCATCCCGGACAGCACCCCGTCCGGACCGATCTCCACGAACGTCCGCACGCCGTTGTCCCGCAGTGCCGCCACGGCATCGGCGAACCGCACCGCCTCACGCACATGCCGCACCCAGTACGACGGGTCGGTCACCTCGCTGGTCACCGGCTGTCCGGTCAGGCCCGAGATCATGGTCAGACGAGGCACCTGGGCCTGAACCGAACCGACGACCTGCCCGAAGCGCTCCAGCATCGGCTCCATCAACGGCGAATGGAACGCATGCGACACCGTCAAACGCTTGGTACGCGCCCCACCCCCCGCCAACTCTGCCGCGGCCGCCAGGACTTCGTCCTCGACACCGGAGATCACCACAGCCCGGGGCCCATTGACCGCCGCAACCCCCACACCGGATCGGCCCGCGATCGCTTCCAGAACCTGTTCCTCGGTCGCCTCGACCGCCACCATCGCGCCGCCGGCGGGCAGCTCCTGCATCAGCCGGCCACGCGCGGCCACCACCGCACACGCATCCTCCAGCGACCACACACCGGCCACATGCGCCGCAGCCAGCTCACCGATCGAATGACCCGCCACCACCTGCGGACCCACACCCCACGACTCCAGGAGCCGGAACAACGCCACCTCGACGGCGAACAACCCCGCCTGCGCCCACACCGTCTCATCGATCCGGCCCCCACCCGGCCAAGACTCGTCGCCCTCACCGCGAATCACCGCCGCCAGCGAGCCCTCCAGATGGCCACTCAGCCCCGCACACACCGCATCGAAGGCCTCGGCAAACACCGGGAACGCCTCATACAACCCCTGCCCCATGCCCAGGCGCTGCGCACCCTGCCCCGTGAAGACGAACCCGACCTTGCCCACGCCACCCACAACCCCGGACACCACCCCCGGAACCTCACGACCCTCGGCCAACGCCCCCAAACCAGCAGCCAGTTCACCAACCCCCGCCCCCACAACAACCGCACGATGCTCCAACGCACCACGAGAGGCTGCCAACGACCAGCCCACGTCCACCAGGTCCACGTCCGGACGCTGCCCGACGAACCCCGCCAAGCGCTCCGCCTGACCCGCAAGACCCGCCACCGACCGACCCGACACCACCCACGGCACCACCGGCAGAGCCACCGACGGGACACCGTCAGCCGGAGCAGCACTGAGGTCGGACGCTTCAGCGTCCTGGGGTGCTTGCTCGATGATCACGTGCGCGTTCGTCCCGGAGAACCCGAACGACGACACACCCGCACGCCGCGGACGACCCACCTCCGGCCACAGCACGGCCTCGGTGGCCAGCCGCACAGCACCGGCACCCCAATTGATGTGGGAGGACGGCGCATCCACATGCAGGGTCGCGGGAACGACCCCGTGCTCCATCGCGGCAACCATCTTGATGATGCCCGCCACACCCGCCGCCGCCTGCGCGTGACCGATGTTCGACTTCACCGAACCCAGCAGCAACGGCCGCTCCTCCGACCGCCCCTGCCCATACGTCGCCAGCAGCGCCTGCGCCTCGATCGGGTCACCCAACCGCGTCCCCGTACCGTGGCCCTCGACCACGTCCACGCCGTCCGGGCCCACTCCCGCACTGGCCAGCGCAGCCTTGATCACCCGCTGCTGCGCGGGACCGTTCGGCGCGGTCAAGCCGTTGGACGCGCCGTCCTGGTTCATCGCCGTACCGGCCACGACCGCAAGGATTCGATGACCGTTGCGGCGGGCGTCGGACACCCGCTCCAGCACCAGAACTCCGACGCCCTCGCCCCAGCCGGTGCCGTCGGCGGCCTCGGCGTACGCCTTGCAGCGACCGTCGACCGCCAGGCCCTGCTGCCGGGAGAAGTCGATGAAGGTGCCCGGCGTCGACATCACCGTCACACCGCCGGCCAGCGCCAGCGAAGACTCCCCCGACCGCAGCGACTGGCACGCCAGATGCAACGCAACCAGCGACGACGAACACGCCGTGTCCACCGTCACCGCCGGACCCTCCAAGCCCAGCGCATACGCCACCCGACCCGACGCCACACCACCCGAACCACCCGTACCGAGATAGCCCTCGGCCTCCTCGGGCACGGAGTCGAACGGCAGATAGTCGTGATAGATCAACCCGGCAAAGACCCCGGTGGTGCTGCCCCGCAACGCACCCGGATCGATCCCCGCGTCTTCCAGCGCCTCCCACGACGTCTCCAGGAGCAGCCGCTGCTGCGGATCCATCGCCAGCGCCTCACGCGGGCTGATCCCGAAGAACTCCGCGTCGAACTGCCCTGCGTCGTAAAGGAACCCGCCCTCATTCGAATAGCTCTTGCCCGCTGCCTCCGGATCAGGGTCATAGACGTCCGCGGGCCAGCCCCGGTCCGCCGGGAACGTCCCGATCGCGTCCCCGCCCGAGGACAGCAGCGCCCAGAACTCCTCCGGGGACGTCACACCACCCGGGAAACGACACCCCATCCCCACGATGGCCACCGGCTCCTGCTGGCGACCCTCCACCTCACGCAGGCGCTCCCGGGTCTGGTGCAGATCGGTGGTGACCCGCTTGAGATAGTCACGAAGCTTGTCTTCGTTCGCCATCCGATGACGCCTTCCTCATTACGCACGGTGGTACGGCATTACGCACGGTGGTACGGCGGCGTACTCAGATCCCGAGCTGGTTGTCGATGAAGTCGAACATGTCGTCGTCGCTGGCCGACTGGATCCTGTCGGCGACCGAGTCACCGTCGTCGGCCTCGTCGCCGGATCCGCCGGTGTCGCTCAGCACGGAGAGGATGTCCTTGAGCCGAGCGGTGACCCTCGCCCGGGCGGCGTCGTCGCCCATGATCTCGGTGAGCGACGCCTCGAACTTGTCGAGTCCGGAGTAGGCCGAGAGTGCGGTCGTCTCCTCGTCGGCCGACCCGAACATCTCCTGAGCCAGGTGATCGGCCAGGGCGGTCGGGGTCGGGTAGTCGAACACCGCTGTGGCGGAGAGTCGTTGTCCCGTGACGCTGTTCAGCCGGTTGCGCAGTTCGACCGCGGTCAGGGAGTCGAACCCGACGTCGCGGAACGAGCGGTCCGCGTCGACCCCGTCCGACCCTGACATTCCCAGGACCAGCCCGGCCTGCGCGGCGATCATGTCCCGCAGCGCCTCCTGCCGCTCGGCCGGGCTCACCCGGGCCAGGCGCTCGGCCAGGACGTTCTGCCCGTCGGCTGTCGGCTCACCGACCGTACGGCGGGCGGGACCGCCGGCACGGGCCCCGCGGGCCAGCGTGGACATCAGCGACGGAACATCGCCCGATCCACGCATCGCGGTGAGGTCCAACTGGGCTGCCACGATCAACGGTTCGCTCCGGCCGACGGCAGTGTCCAGCAGGGCAAGACCGTCAGTGTCGGACAACGGCAGCATGCCCTGCCGACCCAACCGCCGCCGATCACCCTCGGACAGCTCACCCGCCATCCCCTGCTCCCACGGACCCCACGCCAACGACACCGCGGGCAGACCCTGCTGACGCCGGAACGCGGCAAGCGCGTCCAGGAAGGTGTTGCCGGCCGCATAACCGGCCTGCCCCGGATTACCGACCACACCCGCGATCGAGGAAAACAACACGAACATGTCCAGATCCAGATGACGGGTCAGCTCATGCAAATGCCAAGCCGCATCGACCTTCGGCCGCATGACCGACTCCACCCGCTCCGCACTCAGCGACCCCACAACCCCGTCATCAAGAACACCCGCCGCATGAACCACACCGGTCAGCGCAACACCCTTCACCACACCCGCCAGCTGATCCCGGTCAGACACATCACACGCCGCGACCGTGACCTCGACACCCCACCCCTCCAGATCAGCGACCAGCTCCAACATCCCCGACGCATCCATCCCACGACGCGAGACCAACACCAACCGCCCCGCCCGGCCCGTCTGCGCGAGATGCCGCGCCACCAGACCACCCAACGCACCCGACGCACCCGTCACCAACACCACACCGCCCCCACGGCCCGCATCACCCGCACCGACCCCACGGCCCACTGCGGAAGCCGGGGGCAGGG
>NZ_JBVKBH010000051.1:0-5807 GCF_055657175.1 Streptomyces sp. NPDC107581 | reverse complement strand
GACACGACCGGCGACCAGCGGCGCGCACCCCGCACCCCGCAGGAAGAGATCCTCGCCACCCTCTTCGCCGACGTCCTGAACATCCCCGGCCTCGGCATCGACGACAGCTTCTTCGACCTCGGCGGCGACAGCATCATGTCGATCCAGCTGGTCGGCCGGGCCCGTAAGGCCGGACTCATGCTGTCCGCACGCGACGTCTTCGAGCACAAGACGGTCGAGGCGCTCACCGCGGCGCTCGCGGCGGCCGAGGGCACGCCCGGTTCACTCGGTGCACTCGGCGCGCCCGGTACGGACGGCGCGGCGGCCTCGGTCGAGGTCGAGGGTGCCGGGGTCGGACCGGTTCCGCTCACGCCCGTCATGCACTGGCTGGCCGAACGCGGGGGGCCGGTGGGCGAGTTCAACCAGTCCGTCGTCCTGCGCGTACCCGCGGCCTTGGACCACGAGCGGCTGATCAGTGCCGTACAGGCCGTTCTCGACCACCATGAAGCGCTGCGGCTGCGGCTGCGGACCGGTGAGAAGTGGACCGCGGAGGTCATGGAGCGGGGAGCTGTGCCCCCGGCCGCGTCCGTGGTGCGGCGGGTCGCGGCCGCGGACGTGGCCGATGACGGGCTCGACGCGCTGATGAGCCTGGAGCAGGAGCGGTCCCGGCAGGACCTGGATCCGGAATCGGGCGCTCTCGTCCGGGCGGTGTGGTTCGACCGCGGGCCGGCGCGGCAGGGACGGTTGCTGCTGGTCGTGCACCACATCGCCGTGGACGGTGTGTCCTGGCGCATCCTCACGGAGGATCTGCGCGAGGCGTGGCAGGCGCTCGGCGAGGGCCGGGTACCGCAGCTGGAACCGGTGGGCACCTCGTTCCGCGGCTGGGCTCACGGGCTGTCAGCGGCTGCCCGTCTGCCCGAGCGGGCGGAAGAGCGGGAGCTGTGGCAGCGGATCACCGAGGAGCCCGATCCGCTCATCGGCGGCCGTGTCCTCGACCCGCGGCGGGACACCTTCGCCACCGCCGGTACGCACACGGTGCGGCTGTCCGCCGAAACCACCGAAACGCTGCTGGCGACCACGCCCGGGCTGTTCCGGGCAGGGGTCGAGGAGGTGCTGCTGGCCGCTTTCGCGTCGGCTGCCACCCGCTGGCGGCGCAGGCACGGTGTGCCCGGAGCCACGGGCGTACTGGTGGATCTGGAGGGACACGGCCGGGCCGAGCACCTGGTACCCGGTGCCGATCTGTCCCGTACTGTCGGCTGGTTCACGAGCATTCACCCGGTGCGGCTGTCGCCCGGGTCCGACACGAGTGGCGGGGGAGCCGGGGCGGCGGTCGCGGGCGCGCTGAAGCGGGTCAAGGAGCAGGTGCGAGCCGTGCCCGACAAGGGCATCGGGCACGGGCTGCTGCGGTACCTCGCCCCCGCGGAAGGTTCCGCCTCCTGGCCGGATCCGCACATCGACGGCAGCGGTCCGGGCGACCGCCCGCAGATCGGCTTCAACTACCTCGGCCGCTTCCAAGCTCCCGGCCCGGACGACGAAGCCGCGGACTGGACCGCCGTTCCGCTGGCCGGCGCCGGGGAGGACCCCGAACTCGCGCTGGCCCACGCCCTGGAGGTCAACGCGGCCACCCACGACGGGCCGCACGGCCCCGAGCTGGTCGCCACCTGGACCTGGGCCGGTGAACTGCTCGACGAGGCGAGCGTACGGGAGCTGGCCGAGGACTGGTTCGGCACGCTGCACGCCCTGGCCGAGCACAGCCGCACTCCCGGCGCGGGCGGTCTCACCCCGTCCGACGTGCCGCTGGCCGAGGTGTCCCTGGCGGACATCGAGGCACTGGAGGCGGAGGTGGCAGAGGTGGCCGCCGCGACCCGGGCGGCGGAGCCCTCGGCAGGCCCCGCCGGCGCCCTGGTCGACGTACTGCCTCTGTCCCCGCTCCAGGAGGGCCTTTTCTTCCACAGCCTGTACGACGATGCCGCTTCCGATGTCTACCTGGCACAACTGGCCGTGGACATCGAGGGAGCGGTCGACACCGGGGCGCTGCGGGCCGCGGCACAGGACGTGCTGGGCCGGCACAGCGCGCTGCGCTCGGCCTTCCACCGGACCGCCTCGGGCCGCGCCGTACAGGTGGTGCTCGACGCGTCGCCGCTGCCGTGGCGCGAGGTCGATCTGCGCGGCACGGCCGAGCCCGAGGCCGAAGCCGCACGAGTGCAGGCGGAGGAGTACGGCACGCCGTTCCGCCTCGACCGTGCCCCGCTGATCCGGTACCTGCTGCTCAGGCTCACGGACGAGAACTGGCGTCTCGTCCTGACCAACCACCACATCGTGCTGGACGGCTGGTCGTCACCGGTGATCGTCCGGGAACTGCTCGCCCGCTACGCGGCACACACCGGCCGCACCGCCGACGCACTGCCCTCCGTCCGCCCCTACCGTGACTACCTCGGTCATCTCGCCACGCGGGACCGGCAGGCGGCCGAGACCGCCTGGGGCGAGGCCCTCGCCGGCCTCGACGGGCCCACCCTGGTCGCCCCGGCCCGGCACGGACACACCCCGCTCGCGCCGCAGCGCGTCGAGTTCGACCTCGGCGAGGAGGACACCGAGGCCCTGGGCGTCCGCGCCCGGCAGACCGGTGTCACCCTGAACACCCTCGTCGAAGCCGCGTGGAGCATCGTCGTGGGCCGGCTCACCGGACGCGACGACGTCGTCTTCGGCATCACCGTCTCCGGCCGACCCGCGGACCTGGAAGGCGCCGAGGACATGGCCGGCCTGTTCATCAACACGCTGCCGCTGCGCGCCCGGATCCGGCCGTGGGAGAGCGCTGCCGCGTTCGCCGTCCGGCTCCAGGCCGAGCAGACCCGGCTCCTCGACCACCAGCACGTGGGTCTCACCGAACTCCAGCGACTCGCCGGCGTGGGCGACCTGTTCGACACCTCCATGGTCTTCGAGAGCTATCCGCTCGACGCGGCCGCGCTCGGTGAGCTGGCCGGCCACTCCGGTCTGACACTGACCGGAGCCGCCAGCCGGGACGCCACGCACTACGCCCTGGCCCTGGTCGCCGTACCCGGAACCCGGCTGTCGTTCCGCCTGGACCACCGGCCCGACGCGTTCGACGCCGAGCACGCCCGCTCCGTGGCCGAACGCTTCCGCCGGGTGCTGTCCGAGCTCGCCCACCACCCGGACCGCCCCGTCGGCCGGGTCGACGCCCCCCGGGCCGAGGAGCTCGAACGGCTCGCCGCCACCTGGAGCGGAGCCGACAGCCGAGCCGCCGGCCGAGCTGACCACGGAGCCGATTACGGAATCGACAACGGAACAGGCTGTGGAACCGCGCCCCAGCTCCCCCGGCACACCCTGCCGGAGCTGTTCCGCGCCCAGGTCCTGCGCACCCCGGACGCCGACGCGGTCGCCTTCGAGGGGACCGCTCTGACCTACGCACAGCTCGACGAGCGCAGCGACCGGCTGGCCGCCGCACTCGTCGCGGCCGGACTCGGTCCGGAGCGGGTCGCCGCCGTCGCGCTCGCCCGCTCCACCGAGCTGGTCGTGGCGATGCTCGCCGTCATGAAGGCAGGCGGGATCTATCTGCCGGTCGACCCCGACTACCCGGCGGACCGCGTCGCCTATCTGCTCGACGACTCCTCACCCCACCTGCTGATCACCAGCCGCGCCGCCGCCGAACGCCCGGGCCTGCTCGCCATGGACACAGACGTCCCGGCCACCGGGCCGGTGCGCCTGCTGATCGACTCCGACGCCCTCGCCGCACACGACGGGAAGCCCCCTGTCGCCGGCCCGCTGCTCCAGCACCCGGCCTACCTCATCTACACCTCCGGCTCGACCGGCCGGCCCAAGGGGGTCGTCGTCACGCACGCCGGGCTGCCCGGGCTGGCGAGCGCACAGATCGACGCGTTCGCCGTGGGCCCCGACAGCAGGGTGCTCCAGTTCGCCTCGCCCAGCTTCGACGCCGCGGTGTCGGAGGTGTGCATGGCCCTCCTCGCCGGCGCCTGCCTCGTGCTGTCACCGCAGGAACGGCTGCTGCCGGGCGCCCCGCTGACCGAACTGCTCGCCGAACAGCGCATCACCCACGTCACACTGCCCCCGTCCGCGTTGCCCCTGCTCCCCGACGACGCGATGGACCCGGTGCGCACGCTGGTCGTCGCCGGCGAGAGCTGCCCGCCCGAGTCGGTGGCCCGCTGGTCGGCGGGCCGGCGCATGCTGAACGCGTACGGCCCCACCGAGAGCACGGTGTGCGCCACGATCAGCGCTCCGCTGGCCGGGCGGGTCGCCCCGCCCATCGGCCGGCCGATCCCGCACACCCGCACCTACGTCCTGGACGCCGCCCTCCGCCCTGTCCCCGCCGGCGTCACCGGCGAGCTGTACCTGGCGGGCGACGGACTCGCCCGCGGCTACCTCGGACGCCCCGACCTCAGCGCGGAACGCTTCGTCGCCGACCCGTACGGCGCCCCCGGCACCCGCATGTACCGCACCGGAGACCTCGCCCGGTGGACCGGCGAGGGCGGCGACCTCGAGTACCGGGGCCGCGTCGACGACCAGGTCAAGATCCGTGGCTTCCGTATCGAACTCGGCGAGGTCCAGGCCGTGCTGGCCGCCCTGCCGGCCGTGGCGCAGGCCCATGTGGTGGTCCGTGAGGACCGGCCGGGCGACCGGCGTCTGGTCGCCTACGTCGTACCTGCCGGTCACGCGGCGGACACCGGCGCCAAGTCGCTGCGCACCCGGCTGGCGACCGTGCTGCCCGCACACATGGTCCCGTCGGCCTTCGTCACCCTCGCCGTACTGCCGCTCACCCCGAACGGCAAGGTGAACCGCGCCGCCCTGCCCGCCCCCGACGCGGTCGGCGCTCCCGCCGGACGCAGGCCGCGCTCCCCGCAGGAGGACATCCTGTGCGCCCTGTTCGCCGAGGTGCTCGGTGTCACCGAACCCGGCATCGACGACAGCTTCTTCGACCTGGGCGGGCACTCGCTGCTCGCCACCCGTCTCGTCAACCGGATCCGCGCGACCCTCGGCATCGACCTTCCGGTCCGCCGGCTCTTCGAGACACCGACCGTGGCGGGCCTCGCCGGTTCGCTCACCACCGGCGCGGGCGGCCGGACGGCGCTTGAGCCCCGGCCCCGCCCGGAACGCATCCCGCTGTCGTTCGCCCAGCAGCGCCTGTGGTTCATCAACCGCTTCGAGGGTCCCAGCCCCACCTACAACCTGCCCACCGCGCTGCGCCTGACCGGCAACCTCGACCACGAGGCCCTGCGGGCCGCACTGGCCGACGTGGTGACCCGGCACGAGAGTCTGCGCACCGTGTTCGCGGAGGACGCGGGCGAGGTCCACCAGGTGATCCTCGACCCGGACCGGGCACGCCCCGCACTCACGGCGGAGCACGTGGGCGAGGACGACCTGGCCGACCGGATCGCCGAGGCGGCCCGCCACGGCTTCGACCTCGCCACGGAACTCCCGCTGAAGACATGGCTGTTCCGGATCGCCGACGACGAGCACGTACTCCTCGTCCTGATCCACCACATCGCCGGCGACGGCTGGTCGATGGGCCCCCTGGCCCGTGATCTGACGACGGCGTATGCGGCGCGGCGGACGCTGGGGGAGGCTCCGGCGTGGGAGCCGCTGCCGGTGCAGTACGCCGACTTCACGCTCTGGCAGCGTGAGGAGCTGGGCGCCGAGGACGACGCGCAGTCGGTGGCGGGTCGCCAACTCGCCCACTGGAAGGAGGTATTGGACGGCCTGCCGCTGGAGCTGGAGCTGCCCACCGACCGGCCTCGGCCGGCGGCTCCGTCGCATCGTGGTGATTCAGTTCCGTTCGGTCTGCCTGCGGGTCTGCG
>NZ_JBVKBH010000050.1:0-6696 GCF_055657175.1 Streptomyces sp. NPDC107581 | reverse complement strand
GGGGATAGCTCCGCGTCAGGGCCGGGTGCCGATGGTCTCCGCGATGACGGGCGAGACCCTGTCCGGGCCCGAGCTGGATGCCCAGTACTGGTACGCGAGCCTGCGGGCCTCGGTGCACTTCGACCGGGCCGTGCGGACCCTGGCCGGTCAGGGTCACCAGGTGTTCGTCGAGGTCACCCCGCACCCGGTGCTGCTGGGTGCCATGAACGACACCCTCGAAGAGGTCGCGCAGGATTCCGGTCCCGACGCGGTGGCCGCTGCTGTCTGCGGGACGCTGCGGCGTGATGACGGTGGTGCGCAGCGCCTGGTCACCTCGCTGGCCGAGGCGTTCGTGAACGGTGTGGCGGTGGACTGGACCGTCGTACTGCCGTCCGCGGGCCGGGTCGAGCTGCCGACGTACGCCTTCCGGCACGAGCGGTACTGGCCGAAGGGCGCCGCGGCCCTGCCGGCCGCGGGTGCCCCGGCGGGCGGGGACGGTGCGAGCACGGCGGCGGAGGCCCAGTTCTGGGCGGCCGTCGAGGGCGGAGACCTCACGCAGCTCGCCGACACGCTGGCGGTGGACGGCGACCGGCCGCTCAACGAGGCGCTGCCGGCGCTGGCGTCCTGGCGGCGCCGTGAGCAGGACCGGTCGGTGACCGCCGGCTGGCGCTACCGGATGGGCTGGACGCAGATCGCCGAGCCGGACCCTCGTGTGCTCTCCGGGACATGGCTCGTGGCGGCCCCCGCAGGACTGGCCGCTGACGGCCCGGCGCAGGGATGTGCGGCGGCGCTCATGGCGCGTGGGGCCGGGGTCGTGGTGGTGGAGGTTCCGGCCGGGACCGTCGAGCGGGCCGATGTCGCCGGGCTGCTGGTGCGGGCGTTGCAGGACGGGGGCGTGGAGCCCGGCGGTGTGGTGGGTGTGCTGTCGCTGCTGGCGCTGGACGAGGCGCCGTTGCCGGATCACCCGGTGGTGGCCGGTGGTCTGGCCGCGACGCTGGGCCTGGTGCAGGCGTTGGGTGACGCCGCAGTCGTGGCCCCGCTGTGGATCGCCACGTGCGGCGCGGCCGCGGCCACGCCGGGCGAGGCGCCGGCCAGTCCGGTGCAGGCCCAGGCGTGGGGCCTCGGCCGGGTCGTCGGTCTGGAACACCCGGACCGCTGGGGCGGCCTGGTCGACCTGCCCGAGACGGTCGACGACCGGGCCGGCGCGCGGCTGGTGGCGGTGCTGGCCGGCTGCGGCGAGGACCAGGTCGCCATCAGGACGTCCGGGGTGCTGGGCCGCAGGATGGGCCGGGGCCCGCAGGCCCGCGGCGAAGGGCGCTGGACGCCCCGGGGCAGTGTGCTGATCACCGGCGGGACCGGCGCCATCGCCGGCCACGTGTCGCGGTGGCTGACCGAGGGGGACGCGGCGCGGCTGGTGCTCACCAGCCGCTCCGGGCCCGCCGCCCACGGCATCGCGGCGCTGGCCGCCGAACTGGCCGCCCAGGGAACCCGCGTGGACGTGGTGGCCTGTGACGTCAGCGCCCGTTCCGACCTCGCCGGGGTGGTGGACTGGACGGGGCGGACCGGTCCCGCGCTGTCCGCGGTGATGCACACCGCGGCCGTGCTGGACGACGGCGTGGTGGACCGCCTGTCGGCCTCGCGCCTGGAGACGGTGCTGGCGGCCAAGGCGGCGAGCGCGGCCCACCTGGACGAGCTGACCGCGGACCTGGACCTGGACGCGTTCGTCCTGTTCTCCTCGGCGGCATCGACGCTGGGCTCGGCCGGCCAGGGCAACTACGCCGCCGCGAACGCCTTCCTCGACGCCGTGGCCGAGAAGCGGCGGGCCCGTGGAATGGCCGGTCTGTCGGTGGCCTGGGGGCTGTGGGGCGGCGGTGGCCTGGCCGAGTCCAAGGACGCGATCCAGGCGCGGATGAAGCGGGTTCCGATGCCGGCGATGGACCCGCTGCTGGCGGTACGGGCGTTGGGCGAGGCGCTGGAGGGCCCCGACGCCGTCGTGACGGTGATGGACGTGGACTGGGCCCAGCTGGCAGCGGCGCCCGGCTCGTCGGACCTGCAGGACAGGCCGCTGGTGCGGGACCTGCCCGAGGTCCGCCGGCTGGCCGCCGCCCGTGCCGGGTCCGCCGACGTCCCGCGCGGTGAAGAGGACCTGGGCCGGCGTCTGGCCGGTATGGGCCGGGCCGAGCAGGACCGGCTGCTGACCGATGTGGTGCGGGCCGAGGCGGCAGCGGTGCTGGGGTACGCCTCGGCGGATGCGCTCCAGGCCAGGCAGGCGTTCAAGGAACTCGGCTTCGACTCGCTCACCGCGGTGGAGCTGCGGAACCGTCTGAACGCGGCGACCGGACTGCGGCTGCCCGCGACATTGATCTTCGACTATCCGACTCCCGTGGAGCTCGCCACCTGGCTGCGGGCCGAACTCGTCCAGGAAGAAGAAGCTTCGGAACCGATACTCGCCGAACTCGACCGGCTCGAATCCAGTCTGGCGACTTCGGCAACCGATCACGACACGAGCGAAAGCATCACCAGGCGGCTGCAGAGCATTCTGTCGAGGTGGATCGAAAAGCAGGGCGGAGCGGAGTCCGAGAGTGAAAAGGTCGAACTCCAATCGGCAACACCCGACCAGGTGTTTGAGTTTCTCGACAAGGAACTTGGTCTGTCCAACTAATCGCTTCGGGCTTATTGGCGGCATGGTTTAGTAAGGAGTCCCTGTGGACAACCAAGAGAAGCTTTTCGAATACCTGAAGAAGGCTGCAGCCGAGCTCCAGGAGACGCGTCAGCGCCTGCGCAAGCTGGAGGCCGGCGACCAGGAGCCGTTGGCGATCGTGGGGATGGCATGCCGGTTGCCGGGCGGTGCGGACAGCCCGGAGGAATTCTGGGAGTTGCTGGCGGCGGGCGGCGACGCGGTCGGCGAGTTCCCGACCGACCGCGGGTGGGACCTGGAGAACATCTACGACCCGGATCCGGAGAAGTCCGGTAAGTCGATCACGCAGTCCGGCGGATTCATGCGGGATGCGAGCGGCTTCGATGCGGGGTTCTTCGGGATCAGCCCGCGCGAGGCGCTGGCGATGGACCCCCAGCAGCGGTTGATGCTGGAGGTGTCGTGGGAGGCGCTGGAGCGGGCGGGAATCGACGCGGGGGCGTTGCGCGGCAGTAAGACCGGCGTGTTCGTCGGCGGTTTCACGTCGAACTACGCCATCAGCCTGGCGATGTCCGAGGAGGGCACGGCCGGGTTCGAGGGCCACATGATGACCGGCAACCTGCCCAGCGTGATATCGGGCCGGGTGTCGTACGCGATGGGCCTGGAGGGCCCGGCGGTGACGGTGGACACCGCGTGTTCGTCGTCCTTGGTGGCACTGCACCTGGCCTGCCAGGCCATCCGGTCGGGCGAGTGCTCCATGGCGCTGGCCGGTGGCGTGACGGTCCTGGTGAACCCGGGCAACTTCATGGAGTTCTCCCGGCAGCAGGGCCTGGCGACGGACGGACGCTGCCGCGCCTTCTCCGCGGACGCGAGCGGGACGGGCTGGGCCGAGGGCGCGGGCATGATCGTCGTGGAGCGGCTGTCCGAGGCGCGGCGGCTGGGCCATCGCGTGCTCGCGGTGATCCGCGGGTCCGCGGCGAACCAGGACGGTGCGTCCAATGGTCTGACGGCGCCCAACGGCCCCTCGCAGCAGCGGGTGATCCGTGCCGCGCTGGAGAGCGCCCAGCTGTCGGCCGCCGATGTGGACGTGGTGGAGGCGCACGGTACGGGCACCACGCTGGGTGACCCGATCGAGGCGCAGGCGCTGCTGGCGACCTACGGCCAGGAGCGGCCGGAGGGACGGCCGCTGTGGCTGGGTTCGGTGAAGTCGAACATCGGGCACACGCAGGCGGCGTCCGGTGTGGCCGGTGTGATCAAGATGGTGCTGGCGCTGCAGAACGAGCAGCTGCCGCAGACGCTGCACGTGGGCGAGCCCACGCCGCACGTGGACTGGTCGGTCGGTGAGGTCGAGCTCCTGTCGGAGCCGGCGCCGTGGCCGGCCGGGGAGCGTACGCGCCGTGCGGGTGTGTCCTCGTTCGGCGGCAGCGGTACGAACGTCCACGTCATCCTGGAGGAGGCGCCCGCCGAGGACGCCGAGCCCGAGGACGCCGAGCCCGGGGAGGACGAGCAGGGGAGCGCGGCGCCGCAGGACGGTGCGGCCGGGACGGCGGACGAGGGCGGTGCCGGTGCTGCCGCTCCGGTGGTGTCGGGTTCCGGTGCGTGGCTGGTGTCGGGCCGTTCGGCCGAGGGCCTGACGGCGCAGGCGGGCCGGCTGCGCGCCTGGGTCGCGGAGCGGCCGGAGGCGGAGCCGGCGGACGTGGCGTGGTCGCTGGCGACCACGCGAGTGGCCTTCGAGCACCGGGCCGTCGTGGTGGGCGGTGACCGCGGCGAGCTGGTGGCCGGTCTGGAGAGCCTGGCCGACGGGGTGCCCAGCGGCGCGGTCGTCTCGGGTGTCGTCAGGGACGATGCACGGACGGCGTTCGTCTTCCCGGGGCAGGGTTCGCAGTGGCTCGGTATGGGACGTGAACTCGCCCAGGCCAGCCCGGTGTTCGCGGAGCGGCTGGCGGAGTGCGAGAAGGCGCTCGCTCCGTATGTCCCGTGGTCGCTGTCCGATGTCCTGGCCGGTGCGGAGGGTGCTCCCGCGCTGGAGGCGGCGGATGTGGTGCAGCCCGCGCTGTGGGCGGTGATGGTGTCGCTGGCCGCGGTGTGGGAGGCCGCGGGTGTGACCCCGGATGCGGTGGTCGGTCATTCGCAGGGTGAGATCGCGGCGGCGACGGTCGCGGGGATGCTCAGCGTCGAGGACGGCGCCCGTGTGGTGGCCTTGCGCTCGCAGTCGTTGAAGGTGCTGGGCGGTGCCGGCGGGATGATGTCGGTGACCCAGTCCGCGGCGGCGGTCGAGGAGCGGCTTCCGCGTTGGGGTGAGCGTCTGTCGCTGGCGGCGGTGAACGGCCCTTCCGCCGTGGTGGTCTCCGGTGAGCCGGAGGCGTTGAAGGAGTTGCAGGCGGAGCTGGAGGCCGAGGGTGTCCGGGCGCGGATGGTCGCGGTGGACTATGCCTCGCACTCGGCTCAGGTGGACCGCTTGGAGGAGGAGATCGTCTCTGTCCTGGCGGGGATAGCTCCGCGTCAGGGCCGGGTGCCGATGGTCTCCGCGATGACGGGCGAGACCCTGTCCGGGCCCGAGCTGGATGCCCAGTACTGGTACGCGAGCCTGCGGGCCTCGGTGCACTTCGACCGGGCCGTGCGGACCCTGGCCGGTCAGGGCCACCAGGTCTTCGTGGAGGTCTCCCCGCACCCGGTGCTGCTGGGTGCGATGAACGACACCCTCGAAGAGGTCGCGCAGGACGCCGGTCCGGGCGTGGTGCCCGCTGCCGTGTGCGGGACGCTGCGGCGGGACGACGGCGGGGCGAGCCGTGTGATCACCTCGCTCGCCGAGGCGTTCGCGCAGGGTGCGGCGGTCGAGTGGACCGCGGTGCTGCCGGCCGGCGAGCAGGTGGAGCTGCCGACGTACGCCTTCCGGCACGAGCGGTACTGGCCCGAGGGCCTGCTGTCCCTGTCCGCCCTGGGGGCGGCCGGCGGCGACGTGGTGTCACTCGGACTGGGCGCGGTGGGCAACCCGCTGCTGGGTGCGGCGGTGGAGCTGGCCGGTGGCGCCGGGCTGGTGTGCACGGGCCGGCTGTCGGTGCGTACGCATCCGTGGCTGGCGGACCACGCGGTCGGCGGCGTGGTGCTGCTGCCCAGCACCGGCTATGTGGAGCTGGCGGTGCTGGCCGGTGACCAGGTGGGCTGTGGTCTGCTGGAGGAACTGACGCTGCAGGCACCGCTGGTGGTGCCCGCCGACGGCGGCGGGGTCCAGATACAGGTGGTCGTCGCTGCCGCCGACGGTGACGGGCGCCGGACGATCGAGGTCTTCTCCCGCCCCGACGAGGCGAGTGCACAGCAGGAGTGGGTGCAGCACGCCGGTGGCGTGGTGGCCCCCGCCAAGACGACCGAGGCGATCGAAGACGATCTGAAGGCGTGGCCGCCGCAGGATGCCGCGCCGATGGACATCGCGGATCTGTACGCGGTGCTGCTGACCGATGTGTACGGTCCGGCGTTCCAGGGGTTGCAGGCGGCCTGGCGTCGGGGGGAGGACATCTTCGCGGAGGTGGCGCTGCCGGAGTCGGTGGCGCAGGAGGCGGGCGCGTTCGGTCTGCACCCGGCCCTGCTCGACGCGGCCCTGCACGGAGCGGTCCTGGCGGACGCGGACGCGGTGGTCGACGGTGAGCCGGGCCGGCTGCTGATGCCGTTCGCCTGGACGGACGTGGAACTGCACGCCAGTGGTGCGTCGGTGCTGCGGGTGCGGCTGCGCCGTGACGCGCAGGGTGGTCTGTCGCTGACGGCCGCGGACACGACCGGAGCCCTGGTCGTGTCGGTGGGCTCGCTGGTGAAGCGTCCGGTGTCCGTGCAGCAACTGCAGGCGGCCGACAGCGGACTGGCCGATTCCCTGTTCGCCCAGGACTGGGCCGTGGTGCCCGAGGCTGTGGTTCCGGACGGGGAGTGGGCGCTGGTCGGTGCCGACCGTTTCGGGCTGGTGGAGGGGTTGGGGGCCGTTGGGGTGCGGGTGCGGTCCTTCGCCGGTGTCGGTGAGGTGGCTGCGGCGGTCGAGGCGGGTGAGATCGATCCGCGGATGGTTCTGGTGTGTGCCGGGGCTCTGCTGGGTGACA
>NZ_JBVKBH010000049.1:0-7354 GCF_055657175.1 Streptomyces sp. NPDC107581 | reverse complement strand
TTGGTTGGAGGACCCCGGCCGAGGCATTCAACGAGCAGCTACTCTTGCTCCAACAAGCCAGTGTTGCAACGACCGGTTGAGTCCAGCCAGTTCCGGTCCCGGAAGTTCGTCCGGGCGCTCGACCGGCACCGCATGGTCGGATCGATAGGGAGGGTCGGGGCAGCCGGCGACAACGCGGCCATGGAGTCCTTCAGCCTGCTGCAAAAGAACGTCCTCGACCGCCGGAGCTGGGCCACCCGCGGGGAACTGCGGATCGCGATCGTGTCCTGGATCGAGCGGACCTGTCACCGGCGCCGCCGACAAGCCGCACTCGGCCGGCTGACACCCGTCGAATTCGAGACCGTCATGACCACACCAGCCCTCCAGGCCGCGTGACCGAACCTGTCACCCGAACCTGCACCAGACCCTTCCTCCTTCCCCTGAACAAGTCGACGACACCGGCCAGAAGGCTCATACCCTATGAGACACCCTGAGCGCGAAGAACAGGTCCGAGCCGAGGAAACGCCAACCATCTGAGACTTCTGCCGCATGACACGGCTTGAGACAGCGCTAGAACGCCCAGGTCACAGGGCCGGTATATGACATCGAGATGGAGAACCTACACGAACCTGTTGGGTCTTACGGCTGATGTCGTAATCGCACGAGCCGTGTCGTATCGATGTCGTATACGACATCGCCGTGAGACTAGCGCGTGGGTGGGTGTTGCTGCCCTGGGTGTGTGGTGCTCGTCGAGCTCCGGTTGGACTCGACGCGTTTCAGTGGTCCATCCGTCTGTGGTGACGGATCTTGTTGCCGTTCCTTTGTGGGCTAATCAGCCCACTCCATGGCTTGGGCGGCGCACAGAGCCAGCGAGCGCGAGATATACGGAGGTACCAGTGAAGGCAATCGTCGCGACGGATCCGGCAGCGGAAGCAGCCGGGATCACACTCGCGGAGCGGCCTGAGCCGACGCTGGCGATCAACGACGTCGTCGTTGAAGTCCATGCGTCGGGCTTCGTCCCCGCGGAGTGGGAGTGGCCCTCGACGTGGGTCGATCGCGCCGGTCGCGATCGAGCCCAGGCGATCATCGGCCACGAGTTCGCCGGAGTGGTCACCTCCCTCGGCTACGGCACGACGGGGCTCTCGCTGGGACAGCGGGTGTTCGGGATCACGGACTGGCACCGCGATGGAACCCTGGCCGAGTACGCGGCTGTGGAGGCACGCAACCTGGCGCCGCTGCCGGGGAACGTCAACTTCACGGTGGGTGCGAGCCTGCCGATCTCCGGCCTGACCGCGTGGCAAGGTCTGTTCCAGCACGGTCGTCTTCAGGCGGGGCAGAGCGTCCTCGCACACGGCGCCGCCGGTGCAGTCGGGTCCGTGGTTACGCAGCTCGCCCGGGAGTTCGGCGCCTACGTCATCGGTACCGGGCGGGCGGCGGACCGCCAGGCGGCGCTCGACTTCGGCGCGAACGAGTTCCTCGACCTCGCCACCGAGGATCTCGACGACATCGGCGGGGTTGACGTGGTCTTCGATGTCATCGGCGCTGACATCCAAAGGCGCTCGGCGAGAATCATCCGGCCTGGCGGGACGCTGGTGTCGGTGGTCGGGCCTGTTGAGGCTCGCCCTGTCGACGGCTTGGCGGTCGACTTCGTCGTCGAGTCCGTTCCGAGTCAGCTGGTGGAGATCGTCGACCGGGTGCGGGACGGGCGCCTTCGCACGCACATCGGAACCGTCGCGACCCTCGACGACGCCGTCCCTGCGCTCAACCCGACCGAGCGGCGCAGGGGCAAGACCGTCATTCGCGTGCGCCCCTGAGCGCCCTGGAATGGGCCAACAGCGGTGGTGGGCTGGACGACCGCTGACCTGCCCGGTGTCGGACGAGGAAATGCCACGGAATTGAGACTGATCATGGTGACACGGCCGTGAGACAACCAAGAAAGCCCAGGTCGCAAAAGATCGACATGTCGGATGCAGCGATATTTTACACCAGCCTACGGCCAGACGCCCCGCACGCGCACGCAACCCACCGCGCTCAGAACCACCTGGCCGCTGGCACGCCAGCAGTTGCCGGGGGCGCTGATTTTCCCGGCTCCCTGGAGGCCCCTCGGCGGACGACGGTGTCCGAATGGCGTGGACAGTAGAGGTCTCTGCCGATGTCTCCCGGGCGAAGCCCCGTACCTCAGGGGTCCGGTCGAGGAACCCGAGAACAAAAGCGATCCGGCCGTCCCCCTTCGGGGGGACCACGTCCGAGCCGTGGACCGGCGCCGAACCGTCGACAGTGGAGAGGAGCCAGGCATGGCCTCTGATCTGCGATGACACGCGCGACGGCCGTACGCCCCCAGGCCGAGCTCGCCCCTGGGTGTCACCGACCCCGTGGCTGACGCGCCCCTGCCAACCGCTTACTCTCTTCCTTCGGCCTGATCCGTTTCGGATGGGCTGCCGTCAATCCCTGGGGGGACACAATGAGCTGGTTCATCGCTGCGCTGAAGAAGTACGCCGTCTTCAGAGGCCGGGCACGCCGTAAGGAATTCTGGCCGTTCGTGCTGCTCACGTACATCACCTACGGCGTGCTCGGCGGCATCGGCGTCGCAACCCACTCGCCGGCCTCTTTCACCGGCCTCGGTATCGCTCTGATCGCGTTCCTCCTGCCGACCTGGGGCGTCACGGTCCGCCGACTGCACGACACCGGCCGCTCCGGCTGGTGGATCCTCATCCACCTCGTCCCGACATTCGGCGTCATCATCCTGCTGGTCATCTGCTCCGAGGACGGCAAGACAGGATCGAACAAGTACGGCCCCGACCCGAAGGAGGTCCCGGCGTTCGCGTAAGCTTGACTCTGTCGGGGATCTTGGAGTTGCCGAGGTCAGGTGCCCAGGGTGCGCCAGGATTTTGGCCGGGGGATCCTGCGTTGGTCGAGGTAGTTCTGGAAGGCGGTCGGCCGGCGGGGCGGGAGTGCTTCCTCGGTCGGTGGGAGACCGCTGAGGCGCTCGATGTTGACGGCGATGGCGGTCAGGACGTGCTGGACGTGGACCTTGCCCTGTCCTCGGTAGCGGCAGTGGCGCATGCCGTGTCCATGGGCGAACTCGTTGGCCGTCCCCGGGGTGGGTGTGCTCGCTGACCACGACGCTGTCGTCCTCGGCCTCCTGCGGCGCTTCCTCGTCGGCGGCCGGGTGGAAGTCGGCCCTCACCCGCCAGGCCCGCATCTTGCGCTGGACCACGCAAAGCTTCGGCGGCTCAGCGGCGGCGGGTCCAGGAAGTAGCGAGTGGAGCGGCACGGTAGCCGGGGACCGATGCCGCGCTGAGGTTTTGTGCGACCGCGGCCGGCTCGACGGGCGCGGGGGCCACCTGCACGCAGGCGTTCTTGGGCTGCGTGGTGCTCTGTCCGAATCGGCAGGCCACGCCGGTCAGTTTGATGGTGATGAAGTCGGCGATCTGCGCGCCGAACTGGATGGGCTTCCCGTTGATCTTGATGTCACCGACGGTGAAGCCCTTGTCCTGGGGTACCTCGTAGATGAACCGCACGGGGTGGGTCGCGTCGCCGCGTTGCCTGATCCAGTAGTCCTTGGGGTCGGAGCCGTCCGGGGTGGCCCAGCCGTCCGTGGCCAGTTTATCGAAGTAGAGACCGACCGGGTCGGCCAGGGAGATGTCCGCCTTCTGTCGGGCGAGGTCGTTCACGGCTCCGCCGATGTGCGGGTCGCTGTTGCGCTCGGGCTCGCCGTATTTGCTGCAGTCGATGAGTTCCTGCTCGGTGGTCAGCTCGTTGCTGTCGATGACCCGCACGATGGTGGCCGCGGCCGCGAGTTCGATCTCGGCGCCCAAGGTGTTGTTGGTCTGAATCAGATGCATGGCGCCGTCCGTCGTGGAGTCGTTCCACCGGTTACGGGGGTTGTAGGTGCCGGTGGCTCCGAAGAGGTCGCTGTGCTGGACGTTCGGGCTGATGTGCGTACGGTAGAGTTCGAGAACCTTGTCGGGGTTCGACTGGCCGAGCAAATGCCAGTATTCGGGGCCCTCGCAGGTGAACATGACCTTGGTGATCTTCCCGGCGGCATTGCGGGTGATGCTCCACTCGCAGTACTCGTCCTGGACGTCCCGGCTAGCGTCGGCCCGCCGCCACCGCTGGGTGTCTGACAGAGACTGGATCTTGACCAGACGGGGGAAGGCCGTCCAGGTGACGGTGGCCTCCTGGACGTCGGCCGCTGTGTCGGTCTTGGTGAGGTTGTAGAACTGGCTGCGTGGGCTGTCGTTGAGCACCTTGTGGGGATCGGGGCCCGTGATCGAGTGGTCAACACGGTCGCTGATGAACATGTTCCAGGCCTTCAGCCCGGTCTCGTCGAGATCGTCGAGGTGTCCGGGCGGGCCGTACGAGGCGAGCAGGCTCATGGGGCACTCCTTCGCTGCAAGGTGGCTGGGGGCGGGCGAGCCGCGGACAGCGGCGGCAGTCAGGGGGTGGGTGCGACTGTGCCGTCGTCGTTCATCCTGAGCCGCGGGGCGTTCGCAGGGATGTTGGTGGTCGGCAGCGTCAGCTCGAACTCGTTGAGCCGCATCGCCTTGAAGTCGCGGCGGCGGGACTCCGCCAGCCGGACGTAGTCGTCGAAGCCGGAGGACTTGCGGATCCGTTGGCTGACCTGACCGAGGTAGTCGTCGATCCGCTGGGCGAAGGCCTTGGGCCAGGTGTCGTCCGCAAGGGCCCAGTCGGCGGCGAAACGGCCTTCAGGGCTGTCGGGTGGCAGGTTGGCGGCGGCGTCCACGATCACCTGTGCGATGTGCTCCTCCAGCTCGGTCACCGCGGTCGGCGTGGTGGGGACATGGTCCATCAATCGCTTCCGGACTGGGCTGAAGACCGGATTGGTGAAATCGACCATGAACGCGCAAGCGGCGAACTTGCCCGTGATCAGTCGCTGTTGCACCATCTGCCGTACCACGTCGTTGTCCTCGTAGGCTGGCTCCGGTACGACGAACGCGAAGAAGGTGTCACCCGGCTGGGAGAAACCGCTGATCTTCTCCTCCAGGGCGAAGTCGAAGGTCGCCAGGCTTTCAACGTAGTGGGCGGCCGGGGCCATGGGAGGAAGGACGGCCGTGACGGGCAGTTCGAGATCGCCCAGGAGTGCGTCGCCGTTCAGCCAGAAGCCCTGGGGCAGTAGCAGGTCACCGCTGGAGGGGGTGATCGTCGAACTCTGTGACGTTGTGCTGGCCAGGTTCACGGCGGTCGTGGTGAACAGATGGCGCATCAACTGCTCGGGATGCTCCACGGTGCCGTCATGGGTGACGGCTGCCAGGCGAGCGGCGGTCCAGCGGCTGATCAGCGCACGGACGGTCAGCTCGAGATTTTCGGCGCCGATGACCTGCTGGTACAGCGGGTTTTGACGGAAGGGGTCGTCCGGGGCCAGGCGCATCGTCGCCGCCTGGGACTGCCAGTTACTCCAGGGCGCTTTCAGCTCCTTCATCACGACGCTGCCGTTGATGTGGCTGTCGAAGCAGCCGTGGCCGCGGGAGCCGGGGGCGAGAGCAAACCACGAGTTGCCAGCCCACACCCACCCGGGGCTGATCCGCATGTAGTAGTTGAAGGCCTTCGCGACCGGATCCCAAGCGGCAACCTGCAGAAACGTCGCGGCCGGATCCTCATTCGCCCCCGTGCTCACCAGCAGGTCCACGTCCCGGCCGGTGGCGGCGCGAGCGATGGCGAACCGCATGGCACGCGGCAGCTCGGGGGCCGAGCCGAACGGAATCTGCCCGGCCTCGCCGATCAGATACACGGACTGGTTCGCTTTCGTCGCCGGATCGGGCAGCCCGGCGAGGAGATCCTGCACCGTCAACGGGAAGGTGCCCTTGCGGAAGAACAACTCGGCCATCGGATCCCCCAGCTCCGCCAGCTCCTGGGCGTCCAGCGTACGGGCATGCTGGTCGACGCCCACCACGAAGCGGTACAGCCTCGGTGCCTGCTGGTCGTCGAAGTCCGCGTCGCCCAGGGCGGCTAAGACCGCACGACTGGTGGGGCGTGTGATCCAAGGCGGGGAGCCGGGGGTCTCCGCGGTGCGAGCCTGCTGCAACCAGGCGGTTGCTCGACGATGCTCTCGTATGCCGTCCACCGACTCGACCTTTCGTCGCCCGCATCTGTTCAGCGAGGTGGGAGCGGTGCGTCAGGAGGGGCTTGAGTGCCTCGCACTCCATGAACAGTCTGCATCACCCGAGGACATGACGCATCCGTAGCCGTGGCCGACTGCGTACGTGGCTAATACTCCAGCAGCAGTTTGACGTTTTCCCTGTTCAGGGGCGGTTTGGGCGAGTGTAGTGGGCTGATTGCCGGCCCGTGTCTTCTTTCCCGGACCGCCCCTCGATCGTGTGCAGCCGCCACTGACAGTGGCAACGGCGGGCGACGGCTTGGCGTCGTCTGCGCCAATGTGGCCATCTCAGCACACGTGCACTGATGAGAGGCTGGTGAGCGGCGATGGGTGAGTGGCCAGTTGCCATGAGCCGCCGAACTTCTGCCACGGTGAGGGGCGCAAGGCAGGAACCGTTTCTGCTGCCCCTTTTGCCGCGGCGTCGACGGCCATGGCGGCCAAGAAGGCATGTGCCAGCATGGCCAGGGTGATGTGCCGCATCCAGCCGGTGTAGCGGCGGACTTCGTACTGGTCAAGGCCGCATTCGTTCTTCGCGGCCTGGAAGGCTTCCTCGATGGCCCAGCGCATCCCGGCGACGCGTACGAGGTGCTCGACCTTGGTGCCGAGCGGTGCATAGCAGAGGTAGTAGGCGATCTCCTCAGGCTTGCTGATACTGCGGCGTGCCAGTGCCCACCGCTGGTGGGTGGGCATCGCGCCGTCGAAGTCCTCGATGGGCGTGATCTGTAGGGCGGCCCAGTGGTAGACGCGCGGGCCCTTCGCGCCGTCACCGCACGAACGTCCTCCCATGCTTCGTCAGGGGCCTGGGAGAAGAGGTGATCGATGCGCCCGAAGTGCGGCACCTGCTGGGACTTGGGGACCGCGAGCACATACCCCAGGCCGGTCTCCTCCAGCATGCGGCGCAGCCGCCACTCCTGGCCGTAGGCGGCATCCGCGGTCACCCAGGCGATCGGCAACGGCGAGGCGATCGCCCGCAGCACCATGCCCTTGGCCAGGTCGAGCTTGGTGGCGAAGGCCCGCTCATCAGGGATACGGGCGGCGCGGCAGCGGTCGCGGTCGTCGGTCCAGGACTTGGGCAGATACAACTCCCGGTCCACCAGAGCGCGCCCTTGCATGGTGGCGTATGCGGCGAACACGCCGATCTGGCAGTTCTCGGTGCGGCCGGGGGTCTGTTTCTGAATAACTGTCAGGGTTGATCTTCCGGATGGTCCTCGTCAGGCAAGCGAACTCGAAGCTGTTCGAGGGTCCGGGCGGGCGACC
>NZ_JBVKBH010000048.1:0-9361 GCF_055657175.1 Streptomyces sp. NPDC107581 | reverse complement strand
GGTGCCGACGGCACCGGCCGACGAAGGAGGCCGGGGCCGGCGAGCACGCACCGGGCCACCAACACCGCCACGCCGCCAGGCGTGTCCGCTACCGCCGCGGCGGCGGCCCGCCCCGGCCGGCTCGGGCGGGGCGGGGCGTCGCCGTGGCGGTCAGCCGGTGAAGGCGGCCCACTCCATGCCGCCCCTGGCGTACTTGAGACCGGCGCGCACGCGGAACGCCTCGTCGTCCGTGATCGCGCGGGTGATGCCCTGTTCGCTCAGGAAGGCGTCGATGGCCTCCAGCGGCTCTTCCGAATACCGGAAGTTATCGGTGGTGCCGTGGGTCGCGGCGAGCTCTCCCGCCCTCCAGAGCTGGACGGAGTAGGTCCGGCGGTCCGGGTCGAAGATCGGCCGCAGCTCGGCGTCCTCGCCGTCGAGCTCGACCCGCCGCAGCTCCTCGAACAGCTCGTTGCGGCGCTTGTCGCAGTCCTCGGGGCTCCACCCCTCGACGTAGACCCCGGACCGCTGGACGGGGTACTCCACCAGGGGGCTGATGCTGCCGTAGCCCCACGGGAAATCGGCCTCCCGGAAGTTCACCCGGTAGCGGTCCCATGCCGTGCCACCCGGCACACGGCCGCACCACATGGCACCGACACGGACACCGGCCTGGTGCTCGTACTGGTACAGGTGGTCACCGGGCTGCACGTCGGCACCCTTCACCGTGATCGTCTTCAGGCGCGGGATCAGCCGGTACACCTCGGTCTCGTCCGCTGCGGTCCTCATCATGATCTCCTCTGTCGAAGGTGCGGGGGCCCGCCGTGGCGGGCCCGGCGGGCGGGGTGGTGTCAGGACCCGAAAACCGTGTCGATGGCGTTCAGGAAGTGGAACGCGCACGCTCGGCGTCGGGTGGGGCGGCGGTCGGCGGGGTCCCGCTTGATCCACGGGTCCGCCTCGATCGCGACGGGGGCGGGCTGAGTGCAGCGGGGGTGGTCGCAGCGGCCCGGTCGTCCGGCCTTGGCCAGGTCGATGACCCGGTACGGATCGGCCAGCGTGACGTCGAATCCGAACGCGCTGCTGCGCATCGCCGCTTCGTAGGCGGCGCGCTTCGCGGCCTCGGCGCGGGCCTTCTCCGCTGCGGCGGCCTCCTGGGCGGCGATGGCTTCCGCCAGCGTCTGGGCGGACGGGGAGGGGCTGCCCGCCACCGTGTGGGCCTTCAGGACTTCCCTGCGGCGGCTGGCCAGCGTCTCGTCGTCCTCCCGGGGCTCGCGGACGGGCAGCACGCGACCGTGCATCCAGTTCCACCGGTCGACCATGTAGTTCAGGGCGATCTGCGGGGTGCGGACCTCGGCGACGAACTCCAGGTCGTGCAGAACGACGTCGTCCCACCACTCGGTGTGCGTCCGGCGGCCGTCGCTGAAGAAGGCTCCGAGAAAGGCGTCCGTGTCGGCGAAGTAGACGTTGGCGGCCACGATGTTGCCGTGGTAGCCGTCCTCCTGGAGGGCTTCCACCAACCAGTCGTAGTGCCGGAGTTCGGCGGTGTGCATCGGGACCACGGTCAGGGGGACGTCGCGGCCCTCCGCGACCCGGGGGCCATTGCGGTGGAAGGAGACGACTCCGCCGGTGCGGTAGAGGGTGCTGGTGGTCATGTCGTCTCCCTGGTGTTGAAGGTTCGGGCCTGTCGTCCGGGGCTGCCATCCCCTTCTGACATCACTAATTCTGCCTTATTTGAGTGCCTGAGTCCACCTGGAACAGTCCTCCGAACGGGTGACCTGCATCACATCTTTCCGCAGGTCAGCGGCGGTTTCCGCCCCCTCCGCGCGGGCCTTGCCCGGCGGCCTCCGCCACAACTCCGCCCGGTGGGCGGGGGCTCCCCTCGGTCGGTCGGGCAGCTCCGCCGTACCGCCGGTTCTGCGGGGGGTGCCAGGCTCGCGCTTGCGCGACCGCGAAGCGGCTCGGCCTGGCACCCCCCGCAGGTTCGGTGGTAGCCCGAAGGGTGCCCGTCCGGCCGAGGGGAGCCCCCGGCCACCCCCCAACCCCAGCCACTCCCCGGCCCGCACACACGCGACGAGCCCCCACCCCCTTGGGAGTAAGGGCCCGCCGGAGGCGTCCATCTTCTCCACCACAACCGCGTGCTGCCCGGAATCCGCCCGGCCGGCGCGACGTCCCGGCGGTCCGCGCGAGCGGACCCGAACGGGAACAGCCGCCCCGCCAGGGGCGCCCGTTCGGCCCGACGAAGGAGGGCGGCCCGCCCCGCGGGCCCGGCCCCGAAGGGGCCCAACAAGTCGTCGCGCCGCCAGGCGCGTCCACGGCCCGGTGCCGACGGCACCGGCCGACGAAGGAGGCCGGGGCCGGCGAGCACGCACCGGGCCACCAACACCGCCGCCCCGCCAGGGGCGTCCGCTACCGCCGCCGTACAGCACGACGCGGCCCGCCCCGGCCGGCTCGGCGGGGGACGGGCCGCGTCGCGCGGCGGGTGTTACTCGGCGGCGGACGCCTCGACCGTCACGCAGCAGGTGAGCGGGACGCCGTGGAGGTCGTAGTTCGTGACGCCGGGGGCGACGAAGAACTTGCGGCTCCCGCTGTAGCGCAGGACGGCCGTGCTGTCCGCGTCGAGCGTCACGGTGGCACGCGGCTTGCCGCGCCGGGGGCGGTCGACCTCGGCGACGATGCCCTTCAGGCCGTTGAGGTACGCGGGGGAGAGCTTGGCGAGCTGGACCGTCGCCCCCTTCGTCACCGTGGCGGCGGCGACGGTCTCGGCCTTGCGCCGGTCGGCCGCGCGCCGGGTGTTGACGGCCTCGATGATGTGGTCCAGCGCCGCGTCATCGGCGTCGCCGACGATGAAGGCGGTCATCTGCTCAAGGGTCGTGGTCATGTGAACTCCTGTGTTGAAGGTTCGGGGTTGGACCGGGGGAGAGCTGCCTCTCTCCCCCGGCGGGGGGTCATACGGTGCTGCTGGCGAGTCGGCTGACTGCCTCCTGGAAGGTCTCGGCGGAGAACATGACGTCGGGCCACTGGACGGACACCTCGCGGCCGTCGCTGTACTCGATCCCCCACGCCAGGGAGTCGCCTTCGGCGGCCGGACCGGCGACCTGGGCGGGCTCCCATCCGGCGAAGCGGCGGCGGGGGTCTCGGGCGTCCGGCACCCACTTGCGGACCCTGACGGGCAGACCGGCCACGGCGGTTGCGATTCGGGCCGCTTCGTCTGCGTATGACATGCAGTCTCCCGGTGTTGAAGGTTCGGGCTGTCGCCGGGAGGGGCTGCCATCCCCTCCCGACACTGCTAATTCTGCCTTATTCAGGATGCCGCGTCAACGCTGTGACGTGCGTGTTCCTAGATTCCCCACCACACGCGCTGCTCGTCAATCAACAGCTCGACCGGCAGGACTCCCGCACCGTTGAGTGCGACCGGCGCCACCTCGTCCCGGTCGACGGACAGGCGCATCCGGGCTTCGCCGCCGGGGTCCAGGACAAGGTACGCGGATACGTGCACCCCGACCAGCGTGATCATGGGGACTTCTCCGGCGCCGTCCCGTTCCGGCGCGTGCACGGGGTGGACGCGGGATTCCGCGTGCAGTCGCTCGACGTCCTCTTGCCGCACGGTCACGCCTCCTGCGCGATCTCGTCCGCCTTGTATCCGGCCGGCTTGCCCATGCCGGGCCAGACGACCATGACCAGCCGGTCGCCGGTGAAGGGGTCGGTGCCGTATCCGGTGACGGTTCCGAGGATCAAGGGAAGCGTGCGGTGCCGCACGGTGCTGGTGCGGGGGTGAGCCTCCTCGATGGCGGGGGCCGGGGTCTGGGCTGCTTCGGTGTTCACGTCTACCTCTCGGGGGATGGGGGCCGGTGCCGAGCGGCACCGGCCCGGCGGGCGGTCAGGCGTCGGCGCGGTCGCGGCCGAACGTGTGGCGGGTGCCGTCGCAGCAGGGGCAGACGTCGCCGATCAGCTCCGCGAGGCTGCGGCCCACCGTGATCGCTCGGACGGCGCTGGCCTTGACGGGCGGGTTCTTCGGATCGGCGGTGATCCATCCGGCGGACGGCGGGACCAGGAGGGGGCCCGGCGGCACGCGGAGGATGCGGGCGGCGACGTGGGAGGCGGCTGCCGCTTCGGCCTCGACCTGCTCGGGGTCGACTCCGGCCGTGGACTCGATGGCGGTCCGGGCGACCTTCAGCAGCAGGGCCCGGGATGCGTCCTCCGGGTCGATCGCCTCGGCGGGCACCCCGTTGATCAGGAAGGCGCGGTGGTCACCCTGGGCGGTCAGGGCGGCGATCAGCCGGTTGCGGACCACCTGGGCGGGACTGCCGGAGATCGGGCGGGGCGGGACCGGCGGGCCGTCGGTCTGCGAGATGTCGAAGACCGCGTTCGAGACCCACCCGCGCGCCGGTGCCTCGTCCTGGGGCTCGGGGTCCTCCGGCGTCGACGCCTCGTCCTCCCGTCGCCCTCGCATGGGCCCCCAGATCCGGATGCCCTCCTCACCCTTGCGGACCTGCCGCCCCTCGTCCTGCCACGCCCGGTAGCCGAGTACGCGCGTCGCCTCCGGGGCCTGGAGGCCGATGGCGATGGCGTTGACGGCTCCGCGGTGGTTCAGGTGGACGGCTCCGGCCCGCATGACCGCCGCCCATACGTCGCGCCGTCCCATAGCGGCGTATCCGGCCTGGAGAAGGTCCGCCAGTTCGGCCGTGCGCCGCCTGCCGAGTTCTCGCCGGGCGTCCGGCGCCATCTTCCTGTACCCCATCGGGCTGTCCTTTTCGTGTTGAAGGTTCGGGCCTGTCGTCCGGGGCTGCCATCCCCTTCCGACATCACTAATTCTGCCTTATTTGAGGGCCTGAGTCCACCCGGAAAGAGGGTCTGAGCGAGTGATCTGCATCACACGTTTTCGCAGGTCAGGGGCGGTTTCCGCCCTCTCCGGGCGGGCCTTGCCCGGCGGCCCGCCACGGCTCCGCCCGGTGGGCGGGGGTTCCCCTCGGTTGGCCGGGCAGCTCCGCCGTACCGCCGGTTCTGCGGGGGGTGCCAGGCTCGCGCTTGCGCGACCGCGAAGCGGCTCGGCCTGGCACCCCCCGCAGGTTCGGTGGTAGCCCGAAGGGTGCCCGGTCGACCGAGGGGAACCCCCGCCCACCCCCTACAACCTCAGCCACCTACCGGGCCGCACGCGGCACACCACCCCCGCACCCCTTGGGCAGGCCCGGCGCCCGCCGGAGGCATTGGGGTTCGCCTCGACCGACGACCCGGTGCTGCCCGGCTGCTGCGCTGATCGGAGCGGACAGACCGGCGGTCCGCGCCAGCGGACCCGAGACAAGGTCGTCGCCCCGCCAGGGGCGTCCGCTTCGGCCCGACGAAGGAGGGCCTGGTCCGCCCCGCGGACCCCGGCCGCCGCGCGGCCGCCGGCCCCGAAGGGGCCCAACAGGTCGTCGCGCCGCCAGGCGCGTCCACGGCCCGGTGCCGACGGCACCGGCCGACGAAGGAGGCCGGGGCCGGCGAGCACGCACCGGGCCACCAACACCGCCGCCCCGCCAGGGGCGTCCGCTACCGCCGTGGCGGCGCCCCGCCCCGGCCGGCTCGGCGGGGGCGGGGCGGCGTCTCAGAACAGGGCCGCTTCCTCGTACTCGTACGTGGTCGCCGTCGGCTTGGGCGCGGGCACGGCGGCTCGGGGGGTGGACACGAAGCGCGGGGCGGGGACCGGCAACAGGCCCTCTTCCGCGTCCTCGAAGTCCGCGAACACCACCTCTGTGCGCGGGCTGACGCCTCGCCATCCGTCCTCGTAGGCGGACGTGTCGATGCCCACGCGGGAGCAGAGGGTGAATCCGGTCTCCCGGTGGAAGCGCTCGTACGCGGTGCTGCGCTGCTCCTCGTAGCTGTGGACTCCCGCGATCTTGAACGGCGCGGACATCTGCGGCACGAGGAACACCCCCTTCCGCGCGAGGGTCGACGCGATGTCCATGACGTGGAATTCGAAGTTCGGGCCTCGGTACCTCGGCCCGTTCCCGCTCCGCTCCACCCGGCCGAAGGGGGGGTTGGCCACCGCGTAGTCGAACCGCCCCAGCGTCTTCGGGTCCAGGGTGAAGACGTCCGCGCAGATCCATTGCGCCTCGGGCACGACCTTCCGGCCCACCTCGACGTATGCCGGGTTCTTCTCGACGCACACCACCTCGCGCGGCGGCCTGCCCTCGAACCTCCTGTGCCACTTGTCTTGCACGGCCCACGCCAGACGGCCGATCCCCGCGCACAGGTCGATGACCCGCTCCCCGTTCACCTCCAGCCGGAGGTCGAGCGCCAGATCCTCCGGGGTGAAAAACGCTCCGTCCAGGGAGTTGCTGGTCGTGCTGGACTCCTGCCAGTGGTCGAGCACGGTTTCCCGCTCCTCCTCCGTCAAGTCGCGGTTCAGCTTGACCAGCCGCGACGCCTCGCGGTGCAGTCGCTCTTGCTCCTTGGTCAGCTTCGCCATCACGCTCTCCCTGGTGTTGAAGGTTCGGGGTTCGCCGTCCGGGGCTGCCATCCCCTTCCGACATCACTAATTCTGCCTTATTCATGGGTCGGGGTCCACCTGAAACAGGGGTCTCGGGGGGTGATCTGGATCACACATTTCCGCAGGTCAGGGGCGGTTTCCGCCCCACCGGCGGCGGCCTCGCCGGGCGCGTCCGCCACGGCTCCGCCCGGTGGGCGGGGGCTCCCCTCGGTCGGTCGGGCAGGCTCGCCCGTACCCGGGTTCCGGCGGGGCCGCCAGGCTCGCGGAGCGACCGCGAAGCGGCCCGGCCTGGCGGCCCCGCCGGGTTCCGGGTAGCCCTCCGGGTGCCCGACCGGCCGAGGGGAGACCCCGGCCGCCCCCACACCCCAGCCACCCACCGGGGGCCCAACTCGCCCCGCGCCCGCGCCCCTTGGGAGTAAGGGCCCCCGCCGGAGGCGGTCCCTCTCCACCACGACCAGGTGCAGCCCGGTGGCGCCGATGGGTCCGGCCGGCCCGCGCAGCGGGCCCGCCGCCGCGAAGCGGGGGCGCCCTTCGCCGTCGTCGCGGAGCGACGACACCCCACGCGAAGCGTGCACTGCAGACCGGTCCAGCGCAGCGGACCACCCCCGTGCGGCGCGGAGCACCGCACCTCGGCGCGAAGCGCCGACACTGCCACCGGTTCGCGGAGCGAACCGCACCGCTGCCGATGCCGGAGGCACCGGCACTCGTCCGCCGGAGGCGGACGACCTCCCCGACGACGACCAGGTGCAGCCCGGACTCCACCTCGGCCGACGCGGACAGATCGGCGGTCCGCGCCAGCGGACCCGAACGGGAACAGCCGCCCCGCCAGGGGCGCCCGTTCGGCCCGACGAAGGAGGGCCTGGTCCGCGCCAGCGGACCCCGGCCGCCGCGCGGCCGCCGGCCCCGAAGGGGACGAACAAGAGGTGCCGCGCCGCCAGGCGCGTCCACGGCCCGGTGCCGACGGCACCGGCCGACGAAGGAGGCCGGGGCCGGCGAGCACGCACCGGGCCACCAACACCGCCACGCCGCCAGGCGTGTCCGCTACCGCGCCGCGCACGGCGGCGCCGCCCGTGAGGGCGACGCTGCCGTACGCGGGCCGGGAGGGGGCTCCCCCTCCCGGCCCTGCGGTCACTTCGAGTCGAGCTGTTCCTGTCCCGTCTCCTTCGCCTTCTCGGCGGAGACCTTCGCCGCGTGCTCGGTGCCGTCGTACTCCTGGCCGTCGATGATGGCCTGTTCGATCGGTGAGGCCGAGTGGCCCAGCTGCACGAGCATGGAGAGGTACGCGCCGATCCGCTTCCGCGTGTGGCTGCTCAGCCCCTGGCGGTCCGTGCGCCAGGGCCGGTTGTCCTTGTGACCGGTCGTCTTCTCGTACGACGCGACGCACGCCATGAAGGGGAACAGCGCCAGGCGGCGGGCGTCGGCCTTCGCCAGGATCTCGGCCGTCATCGTGTTCGCCCGGGAGGCGTCCGCGATGCCGAGCCATTCGCGGACCAGGCGGGTCCCGTCCTCGCTGGTGATGTCACCGATGCCGAGATCGTCGCCGCGCAGGGTCGATTCCGCGACGAACCGCGCCATGATCACCTGCGCGTCGCGCGGGAACGTCTTGCGGGTCATCCAGGTAGTCAGCCACTCGCGGCGGGCTGCGGTCGCGGCCTTGTAGTGCTTGTTCCCCTGGATGATGCGCTGGCGGGCCTCCTTGTCCTCCGCCTTGGTGGTCGCCGTGGTGCTGCCGGGCGGCTGGTAGACGGCGTGGTCGTACAGGGCGGGCTTCAGGCAGTAGGTCACCCAGTGGGAGCCGTACTGCGCCGGGGCGACGACGTGCCCCCGGCACGCCTTGTGTTCCTCCTCGCTGATCGTCTTCCCGTCGTGGGTCCGCAGTTCGTGAATCCGGGTCGCGCTGTCCGGCAGGGCCTCGTACTCGTCAATGACGGTCAGCCCGGCGGCGACGGCCTCGGCCCGCTCCTTGGCCAGCCGCGCCGTCTCCTCCCGGTCGTCGCGGAGCCTGCGCAGACGGTAGGAGAAGTTCCCGCCCTGCGCCGCCTCGGTCAGCTCCTTCAGGGCCTCCGGGTCGTCCTCGAACTCGGCCAGCGCTTCGAGCTGGTCGAGCGTCCAGGCATACTGGACGGCCTGGGCCGCCTCCATCGTCTTGGCCGCGCGTCCCACCTGCACGGCGGTCTTCACGTCCTTCTGCGTCCACCCGGTCTCGGTCGCGATGGCCTTGACCCCGGCCCCCAGCTCGCTCGCCTGGAAGAGGGCGGCGGCCTTCTCCCGCGTGTTCAGGCCCACCCGCTGTTCGGCGGTGGTGACCATGTCCACGTACTGCCCGGCCTCGTCCTCGGCCCGGCTGTCGTCGATCACGACGGGGACGGTCTCCCACTTGTCCTCGATCATGACCAGCAGACGGCGGTGACCGTCGATCACCTTGTACGTACCGTCTGCCTGCGGGGTCACCAGCAGCGGCGTCCGCAGCTTCTTGCGGAGGCTCCGGCGGAACCGGTCGGTCACGGCCAGGTCCTCACGGACGTTGCCGGGGTGGGCGGTGAGCTGGGAGAGCGGGACGTCCTCGAATCGGAAGGTGGTCGGGATGGTCTGCTCGACGGTCTCGGTCACGTCGTTGTCCTTGGTGTTGAAGGTTTAGGGCCTGTCGTCCGGGGCTGCCACCCCCTTCCGACATCACTAATTCTGCCTTATCTACGTGGCCGGGTCCACCTGGGATAGGGGTTTCGGCGGGTGACCTGTATCACACTTTTCCGCAGGTCAGGGGCGGTTTCCGCCCCACCGGCGGCGGCCTCGCCGGGCGCGTCCGCCACGGCTCCGCCCGGTGGGAGGGGGCTCCCCTCGGTCGGTCGGGCAGGCTCGCCCGTACCCGGGTTCCGGTGGGGGTGCCAGGCTCGCGCTCGCGCGACCGCGAAGCGGCTCGGC
>NZ_JBVKBH010000047.1:0-11703 GCF_055657175.1 Streptomyces sp. NPDC107581 | reverse complement strand
GGGGCGCGTACCAAGCGTTTGACGGTGTCGCATGCGTTCCATTCGCCGTTGATGGAGCCGATGCTGGAGCGCTTCGGGCAGGTCGTCGGTTCGGTCCAGGCCCAGGTGCCTCGTCTGACCATGATCTCGGGCCTGACCGGACAGCCCGTG
The DNA here is from genome assembly GCF_055657175.1 of Streptomyces sp. NPDC107581. NCBI lineage: Bacteria > Bacillati > Actinomycetota > Actinomycetes > Kitasatosporales > Streptomycetaceae > Streptomyces > Streptomyces sp. NPDC107581. The sequence goes on along the minus strand of NZ_JBVKBH010000047.1, from coordinate 11,553 downwards.
ACCAGCGAGGTGACTGACCCGTCGTACTGGGTGCGGCATGTGCGTGAGGCGGTGCGGTTCGCCGATGCCGTGGCGGCACTGCGGGACAACGGTGTGCGGACGTTCGTGGAGATCGGTCCGGACGGGGTGCTGTCCGGGATGGGTCCCCAGACCCGTGCCGATGCCACCGAGGACGCCACCGCCAAGGACGCCGGTACGACAACGGGCACGGCAACCGGTACGGCCGCCAACAGGGCAAGCGATGCCGCCGCTGCTGCCACCGTCGGCACGACAACCGGCACGGCGACCGGCACGGCGGCCGAGACGTGGCTGCCGGTGCTGCGCCGTGGCCGGGACGAGCCCCGGGCGTTGCTCGCGGCCCTGGCCCGGCTGCATGTCCGGGGCCTGGGCGTGGGCTGGGAGAGGGTCTTCGCGGGGACGGGTGCACGCCGGGTGGACCTGCCGACGTACGCCTTCCAGCGGCAGCGGTACTGGCTGACCGCGACGGCGGGGGGCCGGGCCGAGGACCTGGGTCTCGCTCCGGCTGCCCACCCGTTGCTCGGGGCGGCCGTCGAACTGCCGGAGACCGGCGGGGTGGTGCTGACCGGACAGCTCTCCGTGTCCGCGCAGCCCTGGCTGGCCCAGTCGGTCGTGACGGGACGGGTGGTGGTGCCCGCCGCGGCGCTGCTGGACATGGTGGTGCGCGCCGGTGACGAGGCCGGCTGCGGGCAGGTCGCGGAACTGGTCGTCGAGACGCCGTTGGTGTTGCCTGAGCGCGGCGGAGTACGGGTGCAGGTGACCGTCGGCGAGGCCGGCCGTGAGGGGCGGCGGGAGGTCTCCGTGTTCGCGCGGGCGGCCGAGGGGGCGTGGGTGCGGCATGCGTCGGGCACCCTGACCTCCGCGGAGGCGGGCGGCGGCGCCGATGCGGCGGAGTGGAGTGTGCAGTGGCCACCGGCGGGTGCCGTGCCGGCCGACGTGGACGGGCTGTACGAGGGTCTGGCGGCGTCCGGGCTCGGCTACGGACCGGTGTTCCGGGCGGTGCGGGCGGCGTGGCGGCGCGGCGACGAGCTGTTCGCGGAGGTGGCGCTGGCCGAGGGCACGGAGGTGTCCGGGTTCGGGGTGCACCCGGCGCTGCTGGACGCCGCTCTGCAGGTGACCGGGGTGGACCGGACGGCCGGCGAGGGACCGCTGCTGCCCTTCGTGTGGGGTGACGTGGCGGTCCATGCATCGGGTGCGATGGCGGCGCGGGTGCGCGTGGGGCCGTCGGACTCGGGTGAGGGCGTGTCGGTGACCCTGGCCGACGCGGCCGGTCAGCCGATCGTCTCGGTGGGAGCCGTGGCGTTGGGGCTGCCGGCCGCAGGGATGCTGGACCAGGCCGCCGGGCCGGCCCGTGAGGGGCTCTTCCGGGTGGAGTGGGTGCCGGCCGGCGTGGTGGCGGCGGCCGGGGATCCGGGCGTTCGCCGGGACGGTGCCGGGGCCGCCACCGCGGTGCTCGGTGAGGACGGCGGGCTGGGCGTGCCCGAGGCGGCGGCGTACGCGGACGTGGCGGAGCTGGTTGCGGCTGTGGAGGCCGGCGCCGCCGTGCCCGATGTGGTGGTGGCCTGCTGCGTCCCCGGCCCGGGGCATGACCCGGATGCCGCCGGAGAGGGCTTCGACGGTGTCGCGGATGTGACGGCCGGCGGCGTGCTGCGCGTGCTGGGCGTCGTACGGGAATGGCTGGGCGCGGGAGCGCTGGACGGGTCGCGGCTGGTGGTCGTGACGGAGCGCGGCGTGGCTGCCGGCCCCGGGGCGGACGTGCGGCTGGACAGCGCGGGCGTCACGGGGCTGGTGCGCGCGGCGGCGGGGGAGCATCCGGAGCGGATCGTGCTGGCGGACGTGGCGGCGCTCACCGGCTCCGGGCCGCTCGTCCTGGCCGGAACGGCGCTGGGGGAGCCCGAGTTCGCGGTGCGGGACGCGCAGGTGTGGGTGCCGCGTCTGGCGCGTGCGGCGGGCGACGGGCTCACGCTGCCCGAGGGGCGGGAGTGGCGGCTGGCCGTCTCCGAGCGCGGCACGGTCGAGAACCTGGTGCTGGAGGAGCAGGAGGACGGGCGGCGGCCCCTGGTGGCCGGCGAGGTGCGGGTGGCGGTGCGCGCGGCCGGGGTGAACTTCCGGGATGTGCTGAACGTGCTGGACATGTATCCCGGCGAGGCCGGTCCGCTGGGCCTGGAAGGTGCCGGCGTCGTGCTGGAGACGGGGCCCGGCGTGGTCGAACCAGCGCCCGGGGACCTGGTGATGGGACTGTTCCAGGGCGCGTTCGCGCCCGTCGTCGTGGCCGACGCGCGCGCTGTGACGCGGGTGCCGGCGGGCTGGTCGACGGCGGAGGCGGCCGCCGCGCCGGTGGCGTTCCTGACCGCCTACTACGCGCTGGTGGAGCTGGCCGGGCTGCGACGCGGCGAGCGCGTCCTGATCCACGCCGCCGCCGGGGGCGTGGGGATGGCCGCCGTCCAGGTGGCCCGGCACCTCGGCGCCGAGGTCTTCGCGACCGCGTCGCCGGCGAAGTGGGCCGCGCTGCGGGAACTGGGCCTGGACGAGCGCCACATGGCGTCCTCGCGGACCACGGAGTTCGAGGAGGCGTTCCGGGCGGAGTCCGGCGGGCGCGGCATGGACGTCGTACTGGACTCCCTGGCCGGGGAGTTCGTCGACGCGTCGCTGCGGCTGACTCGTCCCGGCGGACGGTTCATCGAGCTGGGCAGGACCGATGTCCGTGATCCGGAACAGGTGCTGCGGGACCATCAGGTCGCCTATCGGACCTTCGATCTGCTGCAGCAGGAGCCGGACGTGGTCGGCCGGATGCTGTCGTCGCTGACCGGGCTGTTCGCGGAAGGCCTGTTGAGGCCCTTGCCGGTGGCCTGCCGGGATGTGCGGCATGCGGTGCAGGCGTTCCGCTTCCTGACCCGGGCGCGGCACGTCGGGAAGGTCGTTCTGACCGTGCCCGCGACGGCCGGCCGAGCGGGCACGGTGCTGGTCACCGGTGCCTCCGGTGCGCTGGGCGGACTGGTCGCCCGGCACCTCGTGGCGACCGGGCGGGCCCGGCACGTGCTGCTGGTCTCGCGCCGTGGCCCGAGCGCGTCCGGGATGCCGGAGCTGGCCGCCGAGTTGGCCGGGTCCGGAACGAGCGTGCAGCTGGTGGCCTGTGACGTGGCGGACCGGGAACAGCTGGCGGGGGTGATCGCCGGGGTGCCGGCGGTGGCGCCGCTGACCGGGGTCGTCCACGCGGCGGGCGTCCTGGACGACGGTGTCATCGCGTCGCTCACCCCGGACCGGGTGCGGCAGGTGATGCGGCCGAAGGCCGACGCGGCCTGGCATCTGCACGAGTTGACCCGTCACCTGGACCTAGACACCTTCACCCTCTTCTCCTCCGTGGCCGGAATCTGGGGCAACCCGGGCCAGGCCAACTACGCGGCCGGCAACACCTTCCTGGACGCGCTGGCCGCGCACCGGCGCCACCAGGGCCTGCCCGCCGTGTCGTTGGCGTGGGGGCCCTGGGAGCAGGGCATGGCCGGCGAGCTCACCGACGCGGACCGGCAGCGGATGAGCAGGCAGGGGCTCGCCCTGCTGGACGCGGCCGAGGGGCTCGCCCTGCTGGACGCGGCCGGCGGACGGCCGGAGCCGCTGCTGGTGACGGCCCGGCTGGATCTGCCCGCGCTGCGCCGCCTGGGCAACGCCGTCCCCGCCCTGGTGACCGGCCTCGTCCGCCCCGGCCGGCGCACCGCCGGAAACCCCGGCCCGGACGGCGGCAGGAAGCTGGCCGGCCAGTTGGCCGCGCTGCCGCCCGAGCAGCTCCAGGGCGCGGTCCTGAACCTGGTCCTGACCCAGGCGGCCTTCGTCCTCGGCCGGCCCGGCCCCGAATCCATCGAGTCGGCCCGGTACTTCCGCCAGCTCGGTTTCGACTCGCTGACCGCGGTGGAGTTCCGCAACCGGATCAGCGGTGCCGTCGGGCTGCGGCTGCCCGCCGGTGTGGTCTTCGACTACCCCACTCCCATGGAACTCGCCACATATCTCCGGGACAGGATCGCCGACCAGGAGATCGACTACGAGCCGGTGCTGAACGAACTCGACAGGCTGAAGTCCCTTCTCTCCGGGATCGCCCAGCGGGGCGGCAACAAATCGAAGATCATGAGCCGCCTCGAAGTCATCATGGAGGATTTCCGCGGCGGAGAAGCGGACGGCGTGCCCGCCGACGAGGACATCAGCGGAGCCACGGACGACGAGATATTCGACCTCATCGACAAAGAGCTGGGTATCTAGGGTGGTCTGGCACTCTCGGGAAATCCGGCGGACTCGACGGACTTGCAAAGGAGCGACGCTATGATGTCCGCGGATGGGAACATTCCTGTGGAATGGGGCGGCGACGACACGGGAGATCCTCTCAAGGAATCGGCGGTCTCTTTCGAGGAATCAGCAGCCTCTCCCAAGGAAGAGGCGCTGTGGCTCCTCGAGTCGCTGACGCCGGGCACCCCCGTGAACAACCTGTCCGCGGCGTTCGCCGTCGCAGGGCACCTGGACCCGGCGCGGCTGGACACGGCGCTGACCGTCGTGCTGCGGCGCCACGAAGCGCTGCGCACGGTCTACCGCAGCGACGGCAGCCGGCTGGTCAAGCACGTGGTCGGCCCGGACCGGTTCCGCCTCCGGACCGTGCAGGTCCAGCTGGCCGGCGAGCCCACCGAGGACGACCTCGCGCCGGTGACCGCCGTACCGTTCGGCCTGGACGGCGGCCCGATGCTGAGGGCGGCACTCTTCCGCTCCCCGGACACGGACGTCTTCTGCCTCACGGCGCACCACCTGGTCTGCGACGGAGTGTCCGTCTCGATCCTCCTGGAGGAGCTGGCGTCCGCGTACGAACACGCGGACGCCGGGCCGGAGATGGCCCTTGCGCCGGTGCCCGGGTGGACCGCGCCGCACGCCGGCCCGGAGAGCCTCGCCTTCTGGCGCGAGGAGCTGGCCGGCGCGAACACCGAAGTGCTGAAGCTGGCCTGCGCCGCACCCGAGCCGGACCGGCCGACACTGGCGGCGGCGGAGATCAGCCGCACCCTCCCGCCGCGGACGGCGGCCGCGGTCCGCAGGCTCGGCGACGAGCTGGGGGTTCCGGAGTCCGCGGTCCTGCTGGCCGCCTACTACGTGCTGCTGGAGACGCACGGCGCAGGCCCCGACCTGCTCATCGGCTCCCCGGTCGACGTACGGCCCGAGCACGCCGCCCGCACGATCGGCTACCACATCACCTACGTACCGCTGCGGCTGCGCGTGGACCGGGAGGAGAAGATCCGCGACCTGGTGCGCCGCAGCAGCGAGCGGCTGCTGACCGCCGCGGTGCACGCCGACGTGGCCGTGGACGCGCACGCCGATCTCATGCCCGCCGCGGGACACGGCCGGCGGTCCCTGCCGTTCCGGCACCTGTTCGACCACCAGGCGGGCCATCCCTCCGCGTTCACCCTCGGCGGCCTCTCGGCCAGGCCGTTCCCGGCCTCGAGCGGCACCGGCAAGTTCGACCTCCACCTCTCCGCCACCTCGGCGGACGACGCGATCTCGGTGCGGGCCCTCTACCGGACCGAGCTGTTCGAGCGGTCCCACGCCGAACTGCTGCTGGGACGCTACGAGGCGGTGCTGTCCTCGCTCACCGACGACCCCGACCGTGTGGTCGGACAGGTGCGCTGGTGGAGCGACCGCGACCACGAGATCATCCGGGCGGCCAACGACACGGCCGGGCCGGTCGAGTTCGCCTCCGTCCTCGATGCCGTACGGAAACACGTGCGGCGGGCACCCGACGCCGCCGCCGTCGTCGAGGGCGACCGGTCCGTCGGGTACGGGCGCCTGTGGGACGCCGCACACACCGTGTCCGCGCTCCTGCGGGACGCCGGCCTGCGGTCGGGGGACGTGGTGGCGATCGCGCTCCCGCGCGGGCCCGAACTGGTCGCCGCCGTCCTCGGAGCGTGGCTGACCGGTGCCGCGTACCTGCCCCTGGACGCGGCCCATCCCGAGGAGCGCATCAGGTTCCAGCTCTCCGACTCGGCCGCGAAGGTGCTCGTGGCGACCGAGGACATGGCGCACTTCGCCGACGGCGGCCTCGTGGTGCTGACCACACCGACGGTGGACGACGCCGCGGACCGGAAGCCGGCGGACGCCCCGAGCGGCACGGTGGACCCGGCGTCCTGCGCCTACCTGATCTACACCTCGGGGTCGACCGGCCGGCCCAAGGGGACACTGATCACGCACGGGGCGCTGGCCAACGTGGCCGCGCATTTCACCGAGCAGCTGGGGGCGACCCCCGCCGACACGACGCTGTGGACGACGACGTTCGCGTTCGACATGTCCGGCGTCGAACTGCATGTGTCGCTGCTCTCCGGCGGCCGTCTGGCTGCCGCTCCCGACCGGGCCAGGAGCGACGGCCGGGTGCTGCGGGAGCTGGTGGAGCGCTACGAGGTGCGCTTCCTCCAGGCGACCCCGACGACCTGGCGGCTGGTCATCGACCGGATGGCGGACTGCCTGCACGGCCGGAGCGTCATCGTGGGCGGCGAGCCGGTGCCGGTAACCCTGGCCCGGCGGCTCGTGGCCGCCGGCTGCCGACTGCACCACGCCTACGGGCCGACCGAGACGGCCATCTGGTCGACGTCACGCGTCGTCACGGACGAGCCGGAGGCCCGCCTCGACGTCGGCCGGCCGATCCGCAACACCCAGGTCCATGTCGTCGACCAGCAGGGCCGCGATCTGCCCGTGGGCGTCAGCGGCGAACTGCGCATCTCGGGCGCCGGCGTGGCGATCGGCTACCACGGACGGCCGGAGCTCAACGCCGAGCGCTTCGGCGAACACCCCGAGTACGGCCGCTTCTACGCCACGGGCGACGTGGCCTGCTGGCGCGAGGACGGCCTGCTCGACCTGTTCGGCCGGATCGACCGGCAGGTCAAACTCCGCGGTCACCGCATCGAGCTGGGCGAGATCGAGTCGACGCTGCTGGCGCATCCCGAGGTCGGCGCCGCCGCGGTGATCATGGTGGGTGACCCCAGTGCGGACGCCGTGCTCATCGGCTGCCTGGAGCCGGCCGCCGGCTCGCTCGACACCGAGAGCGTCTGGGCGCACGCCCGCACCCGGCTGTCCCGGTCGATGCTGCCCGGCGACCTCGTCACGGTCGACGCGATGCCGATCAACGCGAGCGGAAAGGTCGACTACCTCGCCCTGCAGCGGATGGTCGCCGACCGGCACACACCCCTCGCCGCGCCCCGGCCCGTGCTGGACCACGCGGACCTGGACGAACTGACGGCCCAGCTGACCGCGGTGTGGCGGAGCGTCCTGCGGCGCGAGGACGTCGACGCCGACACGGACTTCTTCGCGCACGGCGGGGACTCCATGCTCGCCGCCGTGGCGATGCAGGAGCTGCAGAACATGAGCGGCGTCTCGCTGAGCCTCACCGAGGTGTTCGAGCGCCGGACCCCGCGGGAGCTGGCCGCCCGCATCCGGGAGACGGCGCGGCCGGAGGAGGCACCCGCCGGCTGAAACCCGGGCACGGACGAAGCGCACAGGGCACAGAGCACAGGTCACAGGGCACGACAGGGACGACCGGATCACGATCGTCCCGCCGTGCCCTCCACCTTGCGCAACGCCCGCCGCGCCCTTCGTTCTTCGGAACGCCCGCCGTGCCCCGCGGTTTTTCGGAACGCCCGCCGTGCCCCGCGTCCTTCGAAGCGCCCGCCGTACCCTCCGACTTGCGGAACGCCCGCCGTGCCCCGCGTCCTTCGAAGCGCCCGCCGTACCCTCCGACTTGCGGAACGCCCGCCGTGCCCCGCGCCCATCGAAGCGCCCGCCAGCCCCGCGTCGCCCTTCGGAAGGTGGGTCACGACATGCGCTGGTCACGACATGCGCTGGTCACGACGTGCGCCGGCCAAGACCTGCGCGGGGTCTTACTGGTCGTTCTGGCCGTCGGCGCCGAGATAGGTGAGCACGGCCCGGACCCGGCGGTTGGTGTCGTCGTCCGTGGCGAGGCCGAGCTTGGCGAAGATCGTGGTCGTGTACTTGCTGATGGCGCCTTCGCTGAGGAACAGCCGTCCCGCGATCGCCGCGTTGGACAGCCCCTCGGCCATCAGCGCGAGCACCGAGCGTTCCCGCTCGGTGAGCGTGGCGAGCGGATCGGCCCGCATGGGCCGGCCCAGCAGCTTCGCGACGACCGTCGGATCGAGCGCCGTACCGCCGTCCGCGACACGGTTGACCGCGTCCATGAACTGGCCGGCATCCAGGACCCGGTCCTTGAGCTGGTATCCGACGCCGCCGTGCCCGTCGGCGAGCAGCTCGCGCGCATAGAGCTGTTCCACGTGCTGGGAGAGGATCAGGACGGGCAGTCCCGGCACCTTCCGGCGGGCGGCGAGCGCGGCCTGGAGCCCTTCGTCGGAGAACGTCGGTGGCAGACGCACGTCCACGATGGCCACGTCCGGCCGCTCGCTGATCAGCGCGTCGAGCGTGGCGGGCCCGGAATCGACCGCCGCGACCACCGTATGGCCGTGTGCCTCGACGAGACGGACCATCCCGTCGCGGAGCAGGAAAAGATCTTCGGCTACGACAATGCGCATGGTACCGCCGCGGTGATGTGGGTGGGGCCCCCAGCGGGGCTGTTGATCTCCAGCCGGCCGCCGAACGCCGTCATCCGGCGTTCGATGCCGCTCAGTCCGGAGCCTGGTGAGGCGGCGGCGCCGCCGATCCCGTTGTCGGTCACGGTCGCGGTGAGCGTCTCCTGGGCATAGTGGAGATCGACCGTCACCTGGGAGGCCTGGGCGTGTTTGGCGACGTTCGCCAGGAGTTCCGCGACGGCGAAGTAGACCGCGGACTCGACGGGGCGTTCGGGCCGGGCGGGTACGGCGCTGTGCACGGTGACCTCGACGGATGCGTCCAGTGCCAGGGCCCGGACGGCGTCCACCAGGCCGCGCTCGGCGAGCACGGGCGGGTTGATGCCGCGGACCAGGGACCGCAGCTCGGCGAGCGCGGTGACGGACGTGGCCCGGAGGTCGGCGAGGATCGCCTTGGCCGCGGCGGGGTCGGTGTCGACGAGCTGCTCGGCGGCTCCCATCGACATGCCCATGGCCACCAGCCGGGCCTGGGCCCCGTCGTGCAGGCCCCGCTCGATGCGCTCCAGCTCGGCCGCCTGCGTCTGGGTCAGGTCGGCCCGGATGGCCTCCAGCTGCTCCACCCGCTTACCGAGCCGCGAGCGCGGAACCGGCCCGAGGAACCGCTTCGCCACGGGCCCGAACAGCCGCCAGGCGAACGGGGCACCGGCCAGACCGGCCACCATCGCGGCGATCCCGTACCCGACGAGACCGGGGGTCACGGCCATGTACGCACCGCAGACCAGGCCGGCCGGCGGCAGGGCCGCGACCGGCAGCACGGTCACGCCGGCCACCACGGCCCACAGCCCGTCCCAGTGCAACTGCGGATCGCGGAACCGGGCGTGCACCTTGGCCCGGCGGCGCGCCTCGCGCTCGGACTTGTGGTACTCGTGGCCGTCCCACCAGTAGCCCGTCGCCATGCGGGTGACCGGCGGAACGGGACGGTAGCTCACCTCGATGTGCAGGCCGAGCCAGCGTTCCGCGCACCGGCGCGCCGCCCTGGCGAGCGCCCGGCTGGTCAGCGGATGCACGATCCAGACGCCCACGGCGATCCACAGGACCACCACCAGGGTCTCCCCGAGTGTCGCCAGCGCCCGGACGGCCGTGGACGCGGTCAACCCGTCGGACCAGGAATAGGCCACCTGGGAGCCGCCCAGTCCGACGGCCACGGCAACGACCGCGACGGGACCGGTGAGCCCGATCAGCACCAGGGACCGGTACAGCCCCGAAGCGACATCGGTGCACCAGCGCAGGGGACCGCCTTCCGCAGGCAGCCTCATTCGCCTATTCCTTTCGCCACGGCGACCATTGTGCCAGCCGGGAACCGGTCCCGGCGGCTACCGGTGAACGTACGGCGCCCGGCCCGTGCCGGGTATCTGGCTACGCCCCGTGACCGGTGGGCCCAGCCCCACCCGGTTCCGGCGTCTGCCGCGTGTGGGGGACCGTGACCGCCGTGGCGACCAGGCCCTGGCGGACGATCCACCGTCCCTCGAACCGTCCGAGCCGGCGGCCGTCCACCAGCGGCCCGGGTACGAGCAGTTCGGCGCTGAAGCGGCCGTGCGGCGCCGCCCCGGGGGCCGCACTGATCTCGATGTCCGCCTCGTCGAAGCCCAGCCACTGGCCCGTCAGGGGAAACCACGCCTTGTACACGGACTCCTTGGCGCTGAACAGCAGCCGGTCCCAGTGGACGGCCGGGTCCTGGGCGGCCAGCCCGGCCAGGCGCTCCCGCTCGGCGGGCAGCGCGACGGGGCGCAGCACACCGGCCGGGAGCGGGGCATGGGGCTCGGCGTCGATGCCCAGCGACACCAGATCGCTCGCACGGGCCAGGGCGGCGGCGTGGTAGCCGTCGCAGTGGGTCATGCTGCCGATCAGGCCCTCGGGCCAGCGCGGCGCACCGTGCTCGCCGGGCAGCACGGGCACCGGTGGCACCCCGAGCTTCGCCATGGCCCGGCGGGCGCAGCCGCGCACCACGGCGAACTCACGGCGGCGCTTGTCCACCGCCTGCGCCACGACCGCCTGTTCCTCGGGGTACAGGGGGATCCGGTCGGCCTCGTCGTCACCGTGTGTCTCCACGGCCACCACCGAGTCCGGCAGCAGCTCCTCGATCACCGGGTACGGACCTCCCTCGGACGGACACCTCTTCGCAGCGTACGCCCTCGTGCACGGGCCGGACACGGACGGCGGGCGCCGTTCGAGTGGGGCTAGACCCACCGGCGAAGGGGCGTAGCCGGATACCGGGTGTGGGCCTTTCGCCCCTAGGTTCTGCGGTGTCGGCTGGGCTCAGCCAAGGGAAAGGCGCTCCATTTCTCCCCCTCGGGGTATCGCCGTCCGGAGATCGGATCATTCAATGCGTCGCTCTGTACGTGCCGTTGCCTGTGCTCTCGCCCTGGCTTCTCCGCTGCTCGCGGTGAGCGCCTGCGGCCTGCCCGATCAGGTCGATTCGCGCTGTCAGGGAAGCTCCTGCACGGTTCATGTGCGCTCCGGGACATCGATCAGGGTCGAGAACCTCAAGCTGGACATAAAAGAGGTCAGCGACCACTACGTCACGCTCAGTTCACACGGTGTGAGCCTGAAGCTGAGCAAGAAACTGGACCTCAGGCTGGGCAGCCACAGGATTCACCTGGTGGGGTCGGAGGGGGGAACGGCGGACCTCCAGATCAAGTAGGGCTACCGGAGCCCGACCCGTACGAGACATGCGGATGCCCGCAGCTTCCCGGGAAGCTGCGGGCATCCGCATGTCGTCGTGCCGTTCCCGCCCGGGCCGGGTCCGCTGCGGGAGCGGGTCCCTACCGGCCGAGCCCCGAGGGGCCGTGTGCGACCTGGTCCCGGTCTTCGTCCGCGACGGACCCGTGCCCTGCGGATGCGGGGGTGGTCTCGGTGCTCCGGTCGCCGTGTCCGGGCCACCAGGCGGCGTGGCCGATGAGTGCGGTGAGGCTGGGGGTGAAGAACATGG
>NZ_JBVKBH010000046.1:0-11783 GCF_055657175.1 Streptomyces sp. NPDC107581 | reverse complement strand
ATTTGCCACCTCGTCCTCCGACAGGGCGGCGATCTCGGCTTCCACGGTCCGGGTCACCGCTGCCGCGAGTCCGGCCACGGTGGTGGCCTCGAACAGGGAGCGCAGCGGCAGGTCGATCGCGAACGCCTCGCGCAGCCGCGCCACCACGCGTGTGGCCACCAGTGAATGGCCGCCGAGAGCGAAGAAGTCGTCCTCGGCGCCGACCCGTTCCACGCCCAGAACCTCGGTCCAGGCGGCCGCTACCGTTTCTTCCACGGGGTTGCGCGGCGCCACGTACTCCCGGGCGCCGTCGATATGAGCGAGCACGGGGTCAGGCAGGGCCTTACGGTCGACTTTCTTGCTGGCCGTCAACGGCAAGGCGTCCAAGGTCACCCACAGCGCGGGGACCATGTAATCGGGCAGTGACCGCGACAGGTGGCCGCGCAGCTCCGCCACCTGGGGGACGGCGGCGCCCGGCCGGGGCACCAGGTAGGCGACCAACTGCCGCTCGGCGGGCGCCGTCAGGGCCGCGATCACCACGGCCTCCTGAACGGCGGGGTGCCGGGCCAGGACCGCCTCGATCTCCCCCAGTTCGATGCGCAGTCCGCGCACCTTGACCTGCTGGTCGATCCTGCCGAGGAACTCGATCGTGCCGTCGGCCCGGCGACGGACCAGGTCGCCGGTCCGGTAGAGACGGCCACCGGGCTCTTCGGACAGCGCGTCCGGTACGAAGCGGTCGGCGGTCAGCTCGGACCGGCGGTGGTAACCGCGGGCGAGCCGGACTCCGCCGAGGCAGAGTTCGCCGGGCACACCGACCGGCACGGGGCGCAGTTCGGTGTCCAGTACATGGGCCCGGGTGCCGGCGACGGGCCGTCCGATCGGCAGTGCGGTGGCCTCGCCGTCCGCCCCCGGTGGTTCGTCGACCGGGTGCAGCAGGCAGGTGACGGTGGCCTCGGTCGGGCCGTAGTTGCACAGGAAGCGGGCCGGCAGGCCGGTGTCGGCCCAGCGTCGTGCGTCGAGTCCGGTGACCACGTCACTGCCGACGTTCATCAGCTTGAGCGAGGTCAGCCGGTGCAGGTCGGGTGACTCCAGCATGGCTCGGTAGTAGGACGGTGTGATCTCGACGATGGACACGCCGTGTTCGGCGAGGCGGGCCGGCAGTTCGGCGGGCGTCCAGAACTCCGCGTCGCCGACCACGATCGTGGCGCCGGCGACCAGCGTGGCGGCGATCTGGTCCATCGCCACGTCGAAGGTGAGCGCCGACAGCAGCACCACCCGTTCGCCGGGGGCGATGCCGTAGGCGTCGGCGATCACCCGGCAGTGGTGGGCGTAGGACCGGTGCTCGATCATCACGCCCTTGGGGCGGCCTGTCGAGCCGGAGGTGTAGATGACGTAGGCGAGACTGCCCGGTCGCGTGCGGGCCGCGGCAGCGGTCGCCGGTGCGTCGGGCTGTTCCTCGTCGTCCACCGTGAACACCTGGTGGGATCCGCTGACCCGGTCGGCGAAGGCGCTGGTGGTCACCACCAGCGCCGCCCCGGCGTCGGCGAGCATGAAGTCCAGGCGCTCGGCAGGGTGCCGCGGGTCGAGCGGGACGTACACCCCGCCTGCCCTGAGCACGGCGAGCAGGACCACGACCGCCTCGACGCTGCGCTCCAGGAGCGAGGCGACGACGGTCTCCTCCCTGACGCCGTGCGATCGGAGGCGGCGGGCGACGTGTTCGACCCGGGCGTCGAGTTCCGCGTAGGTGAGCTGTCGTTCGCCCGACACCACGGCGACCGCGTCGGGGGTCCGGGCGGCCTGCCGGGCGAAGAGCTCCGGTACGCACAGCTCGTACTCGGCGACGGGGTCGAGAACGGGGACGCGAGCGGCCTCGGGGTCGGGCCACTCGGTCAGGATGCTGTGGCGCTCGTCCTCGGTGAGCATGCTCAGGCCGGCGATTCGGGTGCCGGGGTCGGCGGCGACCTCGGTGAGCAGTGCCAGATAGTGCCTGGCCATCCGCTCCACGGTGGCGCGGTCGAACAGTGCGGTCGAGTACTCGAACCAGCAGTGCATCCGGCCGTCGGGGCGCTCCTTGACGGTCACGGTGAGGTCGAACTTGGCCACTTCGAGGCCGGCCCGGACCGGTTCGATCGCTGCCTGGCCGAGCAGTCCCGGGACTCCCGACATGTGCTGGTGCTCGAACATGACCTGGAACAGCGGGTTGCGGGAGAGGTCGCGCTCCGGGCTGAGCGCGTCGACCAGATGCTCGAACGGCAGGTCCTGGTGTACGAACGCCTCCAGCACGACCTCGCGCACCCGGTCCAGGAGGTCGGTGAAGACCGGGTTGCCACTCAGGTCGTTGCGGATCACCAGGTTGTTGGTGAAGAAGCCGACCAGTTCTTCGGTCTCCTCGCGAGTGCGCCCGGCGACCGGTGTGCCCACCGCCACGTCGTCACGCCGGGTGTAGCGGCCCAGCAGCACCTGGAACGACGCCAGGAGCAGCATGAACGGGGTTGCGCCGCGCCCGGCCGCGAGCCGGGCGAGCGCCCGCCCCAGTTCCACCGGGACGTCCACGATCACATTGTCGCCGCGTGCGTCGCGCACCGTGGGCCGAAGCCGGTCGGTGGGCAGCTCGACCGGGTCGAGGCCGGCGAGCCGCTCGCGCCAGTAGGCGAGCTGCTGATCGAGGCGGCCTGCGGCCTCCTGCTCCCGCTGCCAGACGGCGAAGTCCGCGTACTGGACGGGATGCGGGCTCAGCGGCGACGGCCGCCCGGCGGCGAGCGCCTGGTACGCCTCGTCCAGATCACGCAGGTAGACACCCATCGACCAGGCGTCAAAGGTGATGTGATGGAAGGTCAGAATCAGCAGATGGTCGTCCGCGGCGCTACGGAGTACGCCCGCGCGCAGCGGGTGCTCGTGCTCCAGGTCGAAGGGCCGGCGGGCTGCCGCGGCAAGCAGCTCGCCCGCGCGCTGCGCGGCGTCCGGATCGTCCTCCAGGTCGGTCACCGTGAACTCGATCGCCGCCGTCGGGTCGACGATCTGCACCGGTTCGCCGCGTTCGGAGCGATAGCGGGTGCGCAGGACCTCGTGCTTCTGGGCGGTCGACTCGACGGCGCGCCCGAGCGCCTCCACGTTCAGCGGCCCGATCAGCCTGAGCGCCACCGGGACGATGTACTCGTCGCTTCCGGGCTCCAACTGGTCCAGGAACCACATGCGCTGTTGCCCGAAGGAGAGCGGCAGTGCGCGGTCGCGCCCGATCGGCCGGACGGCGTCCGGGTCGGGCTCGACACCCGCGGCGTCCACTCGTGCGGCCAGCCCGGCCACCGTCCGCGCGTGGAAGAATTCACCGACGGTCAGCTCGACGCCGAAGGCCCGGCGCAGCCGCAGTACCAGCCGGATGGCGAGCAGCGAGTGCCCGCCGAGGTCGAAGAAGTCGTCCTGGGCGCCCACCCGTTCCACGCCCAGGACCTCGGCCATCAGCTCGGCCACGGTCCGCTCGGCGGCCGTACGCGGCGGAACCCAATGGCCGGCCGATGGCCGCTCGTGGTCCTGCGGGGACGGCAGGCGTCCGCGGTCCACCTTGCCGTTCGACGTGAGCGGCAGTGCCTCCAGCTCAAGGAAGACGGAGGGGACCATCGTCTCCGGCAGCCGGGCCGCGAGGTGGTCACGCAGATCGGCGGGCACGGTCCGGGTGCCTTCGGCGGGTACGACATGGGCCATCAGTTCGGCTTCGCCGGACGGGGCCCGGTGAACGGTGACCACGGCGGCGGAGACCGTCGGATGTGCTGTGAGCTGGGCCTCGATCTCGCCGGGCTCGATCCGTACGCCGCGCACCTTGAACTGGTCGTCGGCTCTGCCGAGGTACTCCAGTGCCCCGTCGGCCCGGCGGCGCACGAGGTCGCCGGACCGGTACCACCGCTCTCCGGGGGCGGCGGCATACGGGTTGGGGGTGAAGCGGTCGGCCGTGAGGTCGCCGCGGCCCGCGTAGCCGCGGGCGACGCCGACGCCCGCGATGCACAACTCGCCGGTCACGCCCACCGGGACCAGCTGGTCCTGGGTGTCCACCACATAGGTGCGCACGTTCGGCAGCGGCACGCCGATGGGGACCGCGTCGCCGGGCTCGTCCGGGTCGTAGGGCCAGGCGGTGGAGTCGATGGCGCACTCGGTGGGGCCGTAGGTGTTGAACACCTGCGCGTCGACCGTCTCGTGCAGCCGGCGGCACAGTTCGGCGGGCAGCACCTCGCCCGCCGAGCAGACCACACGCAGCGAGGTGCACGAGGCGAACGACGGCTCGGCCAGCAGCAGACGCAGTACCGACGGCACCAGCTGAAGCACGGTGATTCCATGTTCGGCGACCGCTCGGGCCATCACCTGCGGATCGCGGTTCGCGTCCTTCGGGGCCATGACCACGGTCGCACCGCTGACCAGAGGCGAGAGGAACTCCCATACCGCCGCGTCGAATCCGATGGTGGTCTTCTGCAGCAGCCGATCGCCGGGGCCGAGGCCGTACCGCTCCACCGACCACAGCACCCGGTTGCGGATCGCCGCCTGCGGAACGACGACACCCTTGGGCCGCCCGGTGGAGCCGGAGGTGTACATCACGTACGCGGCGTCGTCGTCACCGGTGGGCACAGGCACGGCGATGGGCTGGGTGGCGGCGATCTCCTCCCCGGCGGTGTCGAGGATCAGGGCCCGTGTCCGCGGGGGCAGCCGGTCGCGCAGCGCGTCCTCGGTGAGCACCAGCTGCACGCCCGCGTCGCCGGCCACGAAAGCGAGCCGGTCATCAGGGTGTTCGGGCGCCAGCGGCACGTACACACCGCCGGCGGTGAGCACCGCGAGCAGCGCGGTGACCAGGTCGGTTCCGCGGCCAAGCGCGACACCCACCGGGGTGCCGCGGGTGACGCCGAGGCCTCCCAGGTGCTGTGCGAGCCGCCGCACCCGTTCGGCGAGGTCGCCGTAGGGAACCACCTGCGGGCCCGAGACCACGGCGATCGCGTCGGGCGTGGCCGCGGCCCGGGCGAGGAAGAGCTCGGGCAGGGACCGCTCGGGCCGCCGCGCCTCGGTGCTGTTCCACTCCTCGAAGGCGAGCAGCTCGGCCTCGGTCACGAGGTCGAGCGCATGGACGGAGGTGTCCGGGCGGGCCGCGAGGGCTTCCATCAGGCGCAGCAGGTGAGCGGCCATCCGCGTGATCCGTGCCCGGTCGAAGAGCGACACGGGGTAGATCAGCCTGGCGGCGAGCGAGCCGTCGGCCAGCTCGGCCAGGTGCAGCGACAGGTCGAACGCGGAACTCTCCGTTGTGGACTCGTACTTGACGACGTCGAGACCGGGCAGCCGCAGCGGGCGCCGCTCGGCATTGTGGAGGGCGAAGCCCACCTGGAACACCGGGTTGCGCGACGGGTCCCGGTCGGGGGCGAGGTCGGCCACCACACGTTCGAACGGCACGTCCTGGTGCCCGTAGGCGTCCAGGGTGGTCTCGCGGACCCGGGCCAGCAGCTCGACGAAGCCCGGCCGGCCGCCGAGCCCGGTGCGCAGTACCACAGTGTTGAGGAACATGCCGATCAGCGGTTCCAGATCGACCTGCTCACGCCCCGCCACCGACACACCGACCGCGATGTCCTGCTGACCGGAGTAGCGCGACAGCAGCAACTGGAAGGCGGCCAGGTACACCATGAACGGCGTGGCGCCGCACCGCCGGCCGACCGCGGTCAGTCGCCCCGCGAGTTCGGCCGGAACGGTGAAGGACACACTGTCCCCCTCCGACTCCCACCGGGCCGGGCGCGGACGGTCGGTGGGCAGCTCCAGCGGCTCCAGACCGGCCAGCCGCTGCCGCCAGTAGCCGCGCCGGCGCTCCATCGTCTCGGCAGCCGCGTCCCAGCTCTCCCGCTGCCAGTGGGCGTAGTCCGCGTACTGCAGCGGCAGGGGCTCCATCGGCGACGGCTCGCCCTTGGCGAACGAGCAGTAAAGATCGTGGAGTTCACGCGCCAGGATGCCCCAGGACCAGCCGTCGAAGGCGATGTGGTGCACCGTGACCAGCAAGGCCGCGTCCTCGTCGGCGAGTCGCACCAAGGTCAGCCGCCAGGGCGCCTGCCTGCTCAGGTCGATCGGCGTGCGCAGCTCAGCGGCACGGAGTTCGTCCACCCGCCGCGCGCGCTCCGCCTCCGGCTCCGCCGCGACGTCCACCGAGGCGAGCCGCACCGGGGCAGGTTCGTCGACCGTCTGGACCCCGACGCCGTCCACGGTGTCGTAGCGGGTGCGCAGGATTTCGTGTCGCGCGGTGACCTCCGTCAGGGCCGCAGACAACGCGGCGTTGTCGAGCGGTCCCCTGATGCGGAAGGCCTCGCACATCAGGTACTCGGTCGACGCCCCGGAACGCAACTGGTCCAGGAACCACAGCTGTTCCTGCGCGAACGAGAGCGGGAAGCTCGTGTCACCGGTGTGCATGGGGAACCTCCACGGGCGAATCGGATGCCACCGGGGCCGACGAGGGCTCGGCCATGGCCACGGCGATCCGACGCGGGCCGGTGAAGGGCTCACGGGCGTGCGCCGCCAGCATGTTGTCGACCAGCAGAACGTCGTCCCGCTGCCAGTCGAACCGGCGCAGCTCGGCGCGGTAGCAGCTGCGCAGATGCGCGACCACGTCGTCCGGGATCGCCTGTCCGTCGCCGTAGTAGGTATTGGTCGGCAGGTCGGCGTCGTCGTACATCTCGCGCAGGGCGGCGCACGTCTCCTCGGGCAGCGTCGTTGCGTGGAAGAACGTCAGGTGGTTGAACCAGACCGTCTCCCCGGTGACGGGGTGCCGGTGCACCGCCGCACGACGGGCCCGGGTGCGCAGGCCGCCTCCTGTCCACTCGGCCTCGACACCGTTGCGGGCGCAGTAGGCCTCGACCCGAGCGCGGTCCTCGGTGTCGAAGGCCTGCTGCCACGGCACCCCGAATCCGTCGCTGAAGTTGCGCACCACCATCCAGCCGCGGGCGGCGAACTCCTCGCGCACCGCAGGATCGATGGCGGCGAACACCCGCCGGGTGTCGGCGAGCGGTGTGGCCCCGAGGGTGTCCGGTGGCCTCACACAGTGGAAGAACAGGGTCATGGGCCAACTCGCCTGGTACGAGTTCTCGTTGTGCAGAAAGATCTCCTCGTCCGGCGGGTAGTCGGTCGAGGTGTACACCTGACCCTTGATCGTGCTGCGCGGCGAGGACCTCTCCGCGTAGGCGAGTGGTGCGCCGGACACCGTGCGCACCACACCCTCGAACCCGTCCACCCCGCCGATGTCGAATCCGCGCAGCAGCACCGCTCCGTGTTCGCGCAGCCGGCGGCGCACGAGTGGACGACCGGCTGACAGGAAGGCGGTCACGGGCGTGCCGGGCGTGTCGGCCGACATCGTGAAGGGCAGCGTGGATTCCGGGGCGGATGGATTGGCAGTCATGCGGCGCAGCATGGTCGCCGCCGTTCTGCGTGAACCAGAGAACAACCGGCGTTGTTGTCAGCACTGATCGCAGGCGCGTTGCTGCTCGTTCTTCCCTGCAGCGGGCCGCCGGGCACCGGGCAGGCTCGCTGTTGCCGCCGCCGATGGCGCACCGTGCGTGATGCGGCAGGACATCCGAGGGAGGGCCCATTCATGGCCGAGGAAAACACCGACGACCGTGTTCACCGGGTGGTCGTCAACCATGAGGAACAGTACTCCGTCTGGCCGGCCGACCGGGATCTGCCGCTCGGCTGGCACGCCGAGGGCACCGAGGGGACCCGTGAGGAGTGCCTGGCGCATATCGGCACGATCTGGACCGATATGCGCCCTCTCAGTCTTCGTCGGCAGATGGAGCAGACGGCGCAGGGTTAAGGTCCACGACGTTCACGGGCGGAGGTGTGTGAGTGATGACGCTCCCGGAGGCAACCAGCCCGGACGGCCCCGAGGGTGACGCCGTGGCGGGAGGGGCAGGCACCACCGCCGTCGAGCCGGTGACCCCGCTTCGCCGTAACCGCGACTTCATGCTGCTGTGGAGCGGCTCGGCGATCTCCCTGGTCGGCTCGACGGCGTCCACCATCGCCTACCCGCTGCTGGTACTCGCCCTGACGGGCTCGGCCTTCAACGCCGGTCTGGCCGGGTTCGTCGCGCTGCTGCCCGGGTTGCTGTTCCAGCTGCCGGCCGGTGCGCTCGTCGACCGGTGCAGACGCAGACGGCTGATGATCTGGTGCGACGCGTTGCGCTGCCTGGGCGTGGGGAGCATCGCGCTCGCGGCCGCGCTCGGCGCACTGACTCTGGGACAGATCCTGGCCGTCGGTTTCGCCGAGGGAACCCTGTCGGTGCTCTACCTCCTCGCCGCGCACGCGGCGGTGCCGAACGTCGTGCCGTCGGCGCAACTGCCCCTGGCCCTCTCCCGCAACGAGGCCAGAAGCCGGGCCGCGGTCATGCTCGGCACGCCACTCGGCGGAACCCTCTTCGGTCTGGGCCGAGCGGTCCCGTTCCTCGCCGACGCCCTGTCCTATCTGGTGTCCATGACCGGTCTGCTGCTCATCCGCAAGGAGTTCGAGACGGACCGGCCGAAGGACACCGTCGGCGGGATGGCCCAGCAGGCCGTGGAGGGACTGCGCTGGCTGCGCCGCCAGCCCTTCCTGCGGGCCACCACCCTGCTGGTGGCCGGCAGCAATCTGATGTTCCGGGCCCTGTTCCTGGTCGTCATCGTGCTGGCGGGCACCGTCGGCGCCTCGTCGGCAGGCGTCGGCCTGATGGTCGGCGTCGCCGGAGGCGGCGGTGTGCTCGGGTCCCTGGTCGCATCCTGGTTCGGCCGCCGGCTGCCCCTGAACGTCCTGGTGATCGCGGCGAACTGGGCCTGGGCCGTACTGATGGGCGTGATCGCCCTGGTCCATGACCCGTACACGCTCGCCGTCGCCTACGCGGCCATGTGGTTCGTCGGCCCGATCTGGAACGTGGCCTTGGGCAGCTACCAGCTCGTCATCACCCCGGACGGGCTGCGGGGCCGGGTACTGGCCGCCATGAGCACTCTGTCCAACGGGGCGCTCCCGCTCGGCTCACTGCTCGGCGGGCTGCTGCTGGACCTGGTGGGCGCGCGACACGCAGCGGCCGTACTGGCGGTCTGGATGGTGCTGCTGGCCGTCGCCGCGTCCGCCGCCCGCACGGTGCGCACTACGGCCGCCTTCATGACCGGCCCCTGACCCCACCGAGTCGAGGACGGGCACGCACGGTCGCACATCCGCTCAACCAGTGCACTACCAAGGAGAAACACGCATGTTCCGCACCATGCTCGAGCCGCGTCCCGACCGCAGTGGACGAGGCCACCATGCGGACGTCTGACGGCACGTCGGCCGGTGTCCTCGACGCCATCGGACGCACACCACTGGTCGAGCTGACCAGGCTGGCTCCGTCCTGGAAATTCCGACTCTACGCAAAACTCGAGTCGCTCAACCCCGGCGGCAGCATGAAGGACCGGTCCGCGCTGGAGATGCTGCGCGAGCAGATCCGCGCCGGTGACCTCGTGCCGGGCAGGTCGGTCGTCGTGGAGTCCAGCTCCGGCAACCTGGGCATCGGCCTCGCCCAGGCGTGCGCGTACTACGGCATGCGGTTCATCTGCGTCGTGGACCCGCGCACCAACCGGCAGAACATCGCCGTCATGCGGGCGCTGGGCGCCCAGGTCGAGGTCGTGCGGGAGACCGACCCGGCCACCGGCGAATACCTCCCGATGCGCATCCGACGGGTCAACGAACTGACGGACCGGATCCCGGACGCGTACTGGCCCAACCAGTACGCCAACCCACTGAACCCGCAGGCCCATTTCCGCACGATGGCCGAGATCGTCGAAGGCGTGCCCGACGGGGTCGACTACCTCTTCTGCGCGACGAGTTCCTGCGGCACCCTCCGCGGCTGCGCGGAGTACGTGCGGGAGCGGAACCTGCCGGTGACCGTCGTCGCCGTGGACGCCGAAGGCAGTGCCATATTCGGCCGGCCGACCGGACCCCGGCTGGTACCCGGGCACGGCGCAGCCATACGGCCCGCGCTGTACCGCGACGGCCTGGCCGACGAAGTCGTCCATGTCACCGACCTCGACTGCGTGGTCGGCTGCCGCAGACTCGCCGGCCGGGAGGCCATCCTGGCCGGCGGATCCTCCGGCGCCCTGATCGCGGCGGTCGCCCTCATGGCGCAGCGCATTCCCGAGAGCGCCCGCTGCGTGGTCATCCTGCCCGACCGCGGGGAGCGCTACCTCGACACGATCTACGACGACGACTGGGTGACCGGGCACTTCGGGGACGTGTCCCACCTGTGGAAGGAGAAGGAGACCGAGATGGGGGCGTCAGCATGCTGATCCTGGGAAACGAAGACGTGCGCCGGGTCCTCGACGGTGCCGAGCACGACGTTCTCGCGGCCGTGCGCCGGGCCTACGTACTGCACGCGGAGGGCAGGACAGTCCTGCCCCACTCGGTGTTCCTGCGCTTCCCGGACGACCGGCGGAACCGGATCATCGGACTGCCCGCCTATCTGGGGGACGACACCCCCGTGGCCGGCATGAAGTGGATCTCCTCGTTCCCCGGCAACGTGGACAAGGGTCTGCAGCGCGCCTCGGCCGCGATGATCCTGAACTCCATGGACACCGGCCATCCGGAGGCGCTCCTGGAGGCGTCCGTCGTCTCGGCCCGGCGCACCGCGGCCGGCGCCGCCCTGGCGGCGGCCACGCTCATCCCGTCCGGGCTCGCGAGCGGTGTCTCGCTCATCGGTTGCGGCGTGATCAACTTCGAGGTCCTGGCCTTCCTCCGCGCGGCGCTGCCCGACCTGACCTCGGTCACCGTCTTCGACGTCGACCCCGCACGCGCACGCTCCTTCGCCGACCGGTGTGCCGCGCGCTGGCCGGAGTCGAAGACGGACGTCGCCGACACGGTCGACGGTACCCTCGGCGCGCACCGGCTGGTCTCCTTGGCGACCACGGCCGCGGAGCCGCACCTGACCACCGCCGCGTGCCGGCCCGGAACCCTGCTCCTCCACCTGTCCCTGCGGGACATCGTGGCGCAGGACATCCTCTCCTGCGTCAACGTGGTCGACGACACCGACCACGTGTGCCGTGAGAACACCTCGCTGCACCTGGCCGAACAGCTGCACGGCAGTCGTGACTTCGTCACCGCCGAACTCGGCGCCGTTCTGGCCGGAGACACGCCGTACCGGCATGACGACGAGCGGGTCACCGTCTTCTCCCCGTTCGGCTTGGGCGTCCTCGACCTCGCGGTGGCCGGGCTGGTCCGGCGCCGCGCCGGGGAACAGGGCGTGGGTACGACGCTGCCCGCCTTTCTCCCTGCCGCCGGCACCGGCGCATCGGGCTGACCGACGCCAAGACGCCCCTCATGTGAAGCCGGCCCCTCCTCAGGGGCCGGCTTCACGCGCTCGTACCCGGACGACGCCGCAGCGGTGCGGTGCGGTGCGGTGCGGGGCGACGGGGCGGTGCGGCGGGGCGGCGGGGCGGCGAGGAGTGCGGCGGGGCGGGCAGGCCGGTGTGATCGCGTCGGCTTCTCGCCGTTGCCTGTCGGGGGGTCCGTCACGCCGGCTTGGGCAGCGTTGTCGGACCTGTGGGTGCGGGTGCCCCGGGCCTCTCGAGGGACAGAACGCGCAGCACATCCCCTCGGCAGTCAGTGCCTGAAGGGAAGAACGCGCAGCAACCCTGTGCAGTCAGTGCCTGGAAGAGCGCTGGTTGTTCTCTGGCTCGCACCGGATGGCGGCGACCAACCTGAGCCACATGGCTGCGCACCTACGCGCTCCGCGCATGCGAGGCGCCGGGGTTGACGTGGTGGGCGCGCTCGGCGTCCTGTGCCGAACTGCCGTTGTGCTGGGC
>NZ_JBVKBH010000045.1:0-12562 GCF_055657175.1 Streptomyces sp. NPDC107581 | reverse complement strand
TGTCACCCAGCAGAGCCCCGGCACACACCAGAACCATCCGCGGATCGATCTCACCCGCCTCGACCGCCGCAGCCACCTCACCGACACCGGCGAAGCACCGCACCCGCACCCCAACGGCCCCCAACCCCTCCACCAGCCCGAAACGGTCGGCACCGACCAGCGCCCACTCCCCGTCCGGAACCACAGCCTCCGGCACCACAGCCCAGTCCTGGACGAACAACACGTCGGCCAACCCGTTGTCAGCCGCCTGGAGCTGGCCTGCCGACACCGGGCGGCTCACCAGCGAGCCCACCGACACGACCAGGGCTCCGGTCGTGTCCGCGGCCGTCAGCGACAGACCACCCTGCGCATCACGGCGCAGCCGCACCCGCAGCACCGACGCACCACTGGCGTGCAGCTCCACGCCCGTCCAGGCGAAGGGCATCCGTACCTGACCCGGCTCGCCCGCACCCGCATTCGCCGCGTCCGCATCGGCCGCATCCGCCGCGATCCCCGCGTGCAGGGCCGCGTCGAGCAGGGCCGGGTGCAGACCGAACGCGCCCGCCTCCTGCGCCACCGACTCCGGCAGCGCCACCTCCGCGAAGATGTCCTCCCCACGACGCCAGGCGGCCCGCAATCCGTGGAAGGCCGGACCGTACACATCCGCCAGACGCACCGCATACACATCGGCGATGTCCATCGGCACGGCCTGCTCCGGCGGCCACACCAGCAGATCCTCGTCAGCCGGGCCGGCCGCGGTGGCGGGGGCCATCACGCCACTGGCGTGCTGCACCCATGCCTGCTGTGTACCGGGCTGATCGGGGCGGGAGAAGACCTCGATCGTCCGGCGCCCGTCACCGTCGGCGGCAGCGACGACCACCTGTATCTGGACCCCACCGCCGTCGGCGGGCACCACCAGCGGTGCCTGCAGCGTCAGTTCCTCCAGCAGACCGCAGCCGACCTGGTCACCGGCCTGTACCGCCAGTTCCACGAAACCGGTGCCCGGCAGCAGCACCACACCACCGACCGCGTGGTCCGCCAGCCACGGATGCGTACGCACCGACAGCCGGCCCGTGCACACCAGCCCGGCGCCGCCGGCCAGCTCCACCGCCGCACCCAGCAGCGGGTGATCCACCGTACCCAGGCCCAGCGACACCGCGTCCTGGCCCGGCAGCGACAGGGACAGCAGGCCCTCGGGCCAGTACCGCTCGTGCCGGAAGGCGTACGTCGGCAGCTCCACCTGCTCGCCGGCCGGCAGCACCGCGGTCCACTCGACCGCCGCACCCTGGACGAACGCCTCGGCGAGCGAGGTGATCACACGGCTCGCCCCGCCGTCGTCCCGCCGCAGCGTCCCGCACACGGCAGCGGGCACCACGCCCGGACCGGCGTCCTGCGCGACCTCTTCGAGGGTGTCGTTCATGGCACCCAGCAGCACCGGGTGCGGGGAGACCTCGACGAACACCTGGTGGCCCTGACCGGCCAGCACACGCACCGCGCGGTCGAAGCGCACCGACGCCCGCAGGCTCGCGTACCAGTAGGCGGCGTCCAACTCCTCGCCGGTGAGGGTCTCGCCCGTCATCGCGGAGACCATCGGCACCCGGCCCTGACGCGGAGCTATCCCCGCCAGGACAGAGACGATCTCCTCCTCCAAGCGGTCCACCTGAGCCGAGTGCGAGGCGTAGTCCACCGCGACCATCCGCGCCCGGACACCCTCGGCCTCCAGCTCCGCCTGCAACTCCTTCAACGCCTCCGGCTCACCGGAGACCACCACGGCGGAAGGGCCGTTCACCGCCGCCAGCGACAGACGCTCACCCCAACGCGGAAGCCGCTCCTCGACCGCCGTGGCCGACTGACTCACCGAGAGCATTCCGCCCGCACCGGCCAGCACCTTCAACGACCGCGAGCGCAAGGCCACCACACGGGCGCCGTCCTCGACGCTGAGCATCCCCGCGACCGTCGCCGCCGCGATCTCACCCTGCGAATGACCGACCACCGCATCCGGGGTCACACCCGCGGCCTCCCACACCGCGGCCAGCGACACCATCACCGCCCACAGCGCGGGCTGCACCACATCCGCCGCCTCCAGCGCGGGAGCACCCTCCGCACCGGCCAGGACATCGGACAGCGACCACGGGACATACGGAGCGAGCGCCTTCTCGCACTCCGCCAGCCGCTCCGCGAACACCGGGCTGACCTGGGCGAGTTCACGTCCCATACCGAGCCACTGCGAACCCTGCCCCGGGAAGACGAACGCCGTCCGCGCACCCGTGCGTGCGGCACCCGAGACGACCGCGCCGCTGGGCACCCCGTCGGCCAGGCTCTCCAGACCGGCCACCAGCTCGCCGCGGTCACCGCCCACCACGACGGCCCGGTGCTCGAAGGCCGCCCGCGTGGTCGCCAGCGACCACGCCACGTCCGTCGGCTCCGCCTCCGGCCGCTCCGCGACCCAGGCGCGCAGCCGGGCCGCCTGCGCCGTCAGGCCCTCGGCCGAACGGCCCGACACCAGCCACGCACCGGAACCCGACACCACCGGAGCCGCGTTCGGGCCGGCGGCCCGGTCGACGGTGTGCTCGGGCTCGCTGATCCCGGCGGCCGGGGGCTCTTCGAGGATGACGTGCGCGTTGGTACCGCTCATGCCGAACGAGGACACACCCGCCCGTCGCACCCGCCCGTTCGCCGGCCAGGACACCGGTTCGGTCAGCAGCCGCACCTCGCCCGCCGACCAGTCCACATGCGGGGACGGCTGCTGTGCGTAGAGCGTCTGCGGCAGCTGCTCGTGTTGCAGGGCCAGGACCATCTTGATGATGCCCGCCATGCCGGCCGCCGCCTGGGTGTGGCCGATGTTCGACTTCACCGAGCCCAGCCACAGCGGCCGGTCCTCGGGCCGGTCCTGGCCGTAGGTCGCGAGGAGTGCCTGGGCCTCGATCGGGTCGCCGAGCGTGGTGCCGGTGCCGTGCGCCTCGACCACGTCCACATCGGCGGCCGACAGGCGGGCGTTGGCCAGGGCGGCGCGGATGACCCGCTGCTGCGAGGGGCCGTTCGGGGCCGTCAGACCGTTGGACGCGCCGTCCTGGTTCACGGCACTGCCGCGCACCACCGCCAGCACCTTGTGGCCGTTGCGCCGGGCGTCCGACAGCCGCTCGACGACGAGCATGCCCACGCCCTCGCCCCAGCCCGTGCCGTCCGCGTCCGCGGAGAAGGCACGGCAGCGGCCGTCCACCGACAGCCCCTGCTGCCGGGAGAAGTCGATGAACGTGCTCGGTGTCGCCATCACCGTGACGCCGCCGGCCAGCGCCAGCGAGCACTCCCCGGACCGCAGCGCCTGCGCGGCCAGGTGCAGCGCGACCAGGGACGACGAGCAGGCCGTGTCCACCGTCACCGCCGGGCCCTCCAGGCCCAGCGCGTACGACACCCGGCCGGAGAGCACGCTGGTCGCGTTGCCGGTCAGCATGTGGCCCTCGACGCCGGAAGCGCCCTGGCCCGCCAGTGCCATGCCGATGCTGTAGCCGGAGGAGAAGCCGCCGGCGTAGACACCGGTCGCGCTGCCGCGCAGCACGCCCGGGTCGATGCCGGCCCGCTCCAGCGCCTCCCACGACGTCTCCAGCAGCAGCCGCTGCTGCGGGTCCATCGCCAGCGCCTCACGCGGGCTGATCCCGAAGAACCCGGCGTCGAACGCTCCCACCCCGGACAGGAATCCGCCCTCGTGCACATAGGACGTGCCGTCGGACTCGCGATCGGGGTCAATGAGGTTGTCGGTGTCCCAGCCGCGGTCGGCCGGGAAGCCCGAGACGGCGTCCTCGCCCGTGGCCAGCAGCTTCCAGAACTCCTCCGGGCTGCCCGCGCCACCGGGGAAGCGGCAGCTCATGCCGACGATCGCCAGCGGCTCGTCCGAGGCCGCCGCGGCGACGACCACCGCGCCGGAGCCCGCGTCCTCGCCGGTCAGTTCCCCGCGCAGGTACTCGGCCAGCGCCACCGGGGTGGGGTAGTCGAACACCAGCGTGGCCGGCAGCCGCAGTCCCGTCACCGCGTTCAGCCGGTTGCGCAGCTCCACCGCGGTCAGCGAGTCGAAGCCCAGGTCCTTGAACGCCCGCCGGTCCTCCACGGCCTCCGGCGAGGCGTGCCCCAGCACCGCGGCCGCCTCGGCCCGCACCAGGTCCGTCAGTATCCGCTCCTGCTCGGAGCGTCCCAGCCCGGCCAGCCTGCGCGCCAGCTCGCCTTCGGCGTGCTCCACGAGGACCGTGCCCGCACCGGCGGGGGCCAGCCGGCGGATCTCCGGCAGGTCCCGCACCAGCGGCATCTCCCGCAGGTCCGCCGCACCCGGCGCGGACGCCAACTGGGCCCAGTCCACGTCCATCACCGTCACGACGGCATCGGGGCCGTCCAGCGCCTCGCCGAGGGCGCGCGCGGCAAGCCGGGGGTCCATCGCCGGCATCGCGCCCCGCTTGACGCGCTGTCGCACCGCCTCGCTGGACTCGGCGAAGCCGCCGCCCGCCCACGTGCCCCACGCCACGGTGAGACCGGCCAGCCCGCGGCTGCGCCGGTCCTCCGCCAGGGCGTCCATGAACGCGTTCGCGGCCGCGTAGTTGCCCTGTCCCGCGGCACCCAGCGTCGAGGCGACCGAGGAGAACAGCACGAAGGCGTCCAGATCCAGGTCCGCGGTCAGTTCGTCGAGGTGGACCGAGGCTCCGGCCTTCACGTCGAGGACGGTCGCCAGCCGGTCCACGGACAGCCGGTCCACGACGCCGTCGTCCAGCACGGCCGCGGTGTGCATCACCGAGGACAGCGCGGGACCGCTCTCGCCGGTCCGGGCGATCAGCCCGGCCAGAGCCGCGCGGTCGCTCACGTCGCACGCCACGATCTCGACGGCGGAGCCCGCCGTGGCAAGCTCGGCCGCCAGTGCCGCCGCGCCCTTGGCACCGGGACCGGACCGGCTGGTCAGCACCAGTCGCGGCGCACCGCGCCCGGCCAGCCACCGTGCCACGTGGCCGGCGATCGCACCGGTTCCACCGGTGATCAGCACGCTGCCCCGCGGCGCCCAGCCCTCGCCGAGACCGCGGGCCTGCGGCGCGTGTGTCAGGCGGCGGCCCAGGATCCCGGCCGTCCTGATCGCGACCTGGTCCTCACCGCAGCCGGCGAGTACCGCGACCAGCCGCGCACCGGCGCGCTCGTCGATCGCCCCGGGCAGGTCGACCAGCCCGCCCCACCGGTCCGGGTGCTCCAGGCCCACCACCCGGCCCAGGCCCCACACCTGCGCCTGCACCGCGTTGACCAGCACCTCACCGGGTCCGGCGACGACGGCCCCGCGCGTCGCCGGCCACAGCGGTGCGGCGACCCGGGCATCGCCGAGTCCCTGGACGAGGGCCAGGGTGGCCGCCACTCCGCCGGCCACCACCGGGTGCTCGGGCAGCGGTGTCTCGTCCAGCGCCAGCAGCGACAGCACGCCGGACACGGTCGCGGGCTCCACGTCCGCGTTCTGCAGGGCCTCGCCGAGCAGTGCGGCCATGTCGGCCCGGTCCACGGTTCCGGCGGGGACCTCGACCACGACCGTCTCGGCGCCGCGCGCGGTCAGTGCCGCCGCACACCCCCGGGTCAGGTCACCGGCGTCCGCCCCGGCCGGAGTCACCAGCAGCCACACCCCGGTCAGTACGCGGGGGTCGGGCTCGGCGATCTGCGCCCAGGTCACGCGGTAGTGCCAGCCCGCCGTCACGGACCGGTCCCGTTCCCGCCGCCGCCACGAGGCCAGCGCCGGCAGGATCTCGCTGAACGGACGGCCGCCGTCCACGGCCAGTGCGTCGGTGATGTACGCCAGGTCGCCGCCCTCGACGGCCGCCCAGAACTGTGCCTCCGCGGCCGTACCGGCGCCGTCCGCGCCCACCGGGGATCCGGCCGTGGGCAGTACCGACAGAATGCTGTGCGGCCAGAACCGCTGGTGCCGGAAGGCGTACGTCGGGAGTTCCGTCTGCTGCGCGGCCGGCAGCACCGTTGTCCAGTCCACGGCCACGCCGTGGACGAACGCCCGTGCCAGACCGGTCACCAGGCCCGCGATGCCCTCGTCGTCCCGCCGCTGCACCGGGACGAACACACTCTCCTCGCCCTCGACACCCGCAACCGCGTCGGGTCCGAGCGACGACAGCGACCCGTCGGGGCCGACCTCGATGAACACCGACACGCCCTGCGCCGCGAGGGCCGCGACGGCGTCTGCGAAGCGCACCGCCTGCCGGGTCTGCGCCGGCCAGTACCCGGGTTCGCACTCGGTGACCGGCTCGCCGGTCAGGGCACCCGCCCACAGCAGCTGCGGCCGCTCGTACGTCAACTCCGCCGCCACCGCGCCGAGTTCGTCCAGGACCGGGTCCATCGCCGGGGAGTGGAAGGCGTGCGACACGCGCAGCCGCCGTACCCGGCGGCCCCGCTCCCGCCACATCTCCACCACGTGCTCGACCGCGTCCGTCTCACCGGAGACGACGACGGACTGCGGGCCGTTGACGGCGGCGATCGACACTCCGGGCACGTCGGCCAGAGCGGCGAGCACCTCGGCCTCGGACGCGTTGACCGCCGCCATCGCCCCACCGGCGGGCAGCGCCTGCATCAGCCGGGCACGCGCCGCCACCAGCCGGCAGGCGTCCTCCAACGACAGCACGCCGGCCACATGTGCCGCGGCGACCTCGCCCACGGAGTGGCCCACCACCGCGTCGGCCACCACACCCGCCGCCTTCAGCACGGCGGCGAGGCCGATCTCGAAGGCGAACAGCCCCGCCTGCGCGTACAGCGTCTGGTCCGCCAGGGCCTCGTCGACACCGTCGGCGCCCAGGACCACGTCCCGGACGGAGATGCCCAACTCCGGCTCCAGCAGCGCGCATGCCCGGTCGAACGCCTCGGCGAAGACCGGGCTGCCCTCGTGGAGCGACCGGCCCATGCCCGTCCACTGCGAGCCCTGGCCCGCGAAGACCAGACCCACGCGCGCGTCCGCACGCGTCACCCCGGACACCACCGAGGCCGCCGACGCCCCGGCCGCCAGACTCTCCAGCCCGGCGGCCAGCTCCGTACGGCCGCCGCCCAGCACCACGGCCCGGTGCTCGAACGCGGACCGCGTGGTCGCCAGCGACCAGGCCACGTCCGCCGGCTCCGCCTCCGGCCGCGCCACGACCCATTCACGCAGCCGGGCCGCCTGCGCGCTCAGGGCCTCGGCCGAACGGCCCGACACCAGCCAGGCGCTCACACCGTCGGCCTCGACCACGGCGGGCGCAGCGGCGCCCGCATCCGCAGCCTCGGCCGCACCGTCCTGCGGCGCCGCGCTCCCCTGCGCGTCCTCGCCGGACCCGGCGTCCTCGGCGGGTGTCTCCTCCAGGATGACGTGGACGTTCGTACCGCTGATCCCGAACGCGGACACACCCGCACGGCGCGCGCGTTCCCCGGCCGGCCAGGGCACGGGCCGGCTCAGCAGCCGCACGTCTCCCGCCGACCAGTCGACGTGCGAGGTCGGCTCCTCGGCGTGCAGGGTCCGCGGGAGTTCCTCGTGCTGCAGGGCGAGCACCATCTTGATCACACCGGCCACACCCGCGGCCGCCTGGGTGTGCCCGATGTTCGACTTCACCGCGCCCAGCCACAACGGCCCCTGCCCGGCCCGCTCCTGGCCGTAGGTCGCGAGCAGCGCCTGGGCCTCGATCGGGTCACCCAGTGTGGTGCCCGTGCCGTGCGCCTCGACCACGTCCACATCGGCGGCCGACAGGCGGGCGCCGGCCAGGGCGGAGCGGATGACCCGCTGCTGCGAGGGGCCGTTCGGGGCCGACAGACCGTTCGAGGCACCGTCCTGGTTGATCGCGGAACCGCGCACCACCGCCAGCACCTTGTGGCCGAGCCGCCGCGCTTCGGAGAGCCGCTCGACGACCAGCATGCCGGCGCCCTCGGCCCAGCCCGTGCCGTCGGCGTCCTCGGAGAACGCACGGCACCGGCCGTCCGCCGACAGCCCCCGCTGCCGGGAGAACTCCACGAACATGCCCGGTGTCACCATGACCGTCACACCGCCGGCCAGCGCCAGTGAGCACTCACCGGACCGCACCGCCTGGCAGGCCAGGTGCAGCGCCACCAACGAGGACGAACACGCCGTGTCCACCGTCACGGCCGGACCTTCCAGGCCCATCACGTACGACACCCGGCCGGACAGCACGCTGGTCGCGTTGCCGGTCATCAGGTGGCCCTCGCCCCCGGACGCGCCCTCGCCCGAGGACGCGACGCTGAGGCCGTAGCCCGATGCGAAGCCGCCCGCGAACACTCCGGTCGCGCTGCCGCGCAGCGACACGGGGTCGATCCCGGCCCGCTCCAGCGCCTCCCACGACGTCTCCAGCAGCAGCCGCTGCTGCGGGTCCATCGCCAGCGCCTCACGCGGGCTGATCCCGAAGAACCCCGCGTCGAACTCCGCCGCCGACTGCAGGAACGCCCCCGACCGGGTGTACGAGGTGCCCTCGCTCTCCCGGTCCGGGTCGTAGATGTCCAGGTCCCACCCGCGGTCGGTGGGGAACCCGCCCACCGCGTCCCCGCCCGAGGCCAGCAGCTCCCAGAACCCCTCCGGCGTGGCCGCGCCGCCGGGGAAGCGGCACGCCATGCCGACGATCGCCACCGGCTCCGCCGCCCGCTCCTGCACCTTGCGCAGGCGAGCACGGGCGTCCTGGGCGTCGGCGATGGCCCGCTTGAGGTAACTACGAAGCTTGTCCTCGTCGGACATGGTCAGCTCCCAGGAAGAGGTTCGGCAGAGTCAGAGGGAAGGCCGACCGCACGGAGCGGGCGGGACAACCCTGTTCGGGCGAAGCCCATCGGGCCCGGGCAGGGGTCAATCGAGTTCGTCGACGAGGGCGAACAGCTCGTCGTCGGAGGCGGCGTCGAGTTGTGCCTCACGCCGCTTCCTGCTCATGTCGGCGTCCTGGGCGCCCAGGGCGTCCAGCAGCCGACGCAGCCGGTCGGTGGCCTCTTCCCGCGCCGGTTCGTCCAGCGACTCGGCCCTCAAGGCAGCCTCGAGCCGGTCGAGTTCGGCGAGAACCGGCACCGGGGCTGCTTCTTCCTGGACGAGTTCCGTCCGCAGCCAGGTGGCGAGCGCCACCGGCGTCGGATAGTCGAAGATCAACGTCGCAGGCAGCCGCAGTCCGGTCGCCGCATTCAGACGGTTCCGCAGCTCGACCGCGGTCAGCGAGTCGAAGCCGAGTTCCTTGAACGCCTGCCTGGCCTGGACCGCAGCCGCTGAGGAATGCCCCAGCACCACTGCCGCCTCGGCCCGCACCACATCGGTCAGCGCCCGGTCCTGCTCAGCCCGGTCCATACCGGCCAGGCGCCGACCCAGTTCCCCTTCACCGCGCACCACATCAGCAGATCCCGCCCCCACGGCGGCCAACCGGCGAACCTCTGGCAAGTCCCGCACCAACGGACGTTGTTGCAGGTCCACCGCACCGGAGGCCGCCGCCAACCGCGCCCAATCTATATCCATCACCGTGACAACCGCATCCGAGTGTTCGAGCACCTCACCCAACGCTCGAACGGCCAGTTGCGGATCCATCGCCGGCATCGGGAGCCGCCTCATCCGGGACCGGATCGCCTCCTTGGACTCGGCCAGGCCACCGCCGCCCCACAGCCCCCAGGCCACCGAGACACCCGCAAGGCCGCGGGCCCGCCGGTGTTCGGCCAGGCCGTCGAGGAAGGCGTTCGCGGCCGAGTAGTTGCCCTGGCCGGCCGAGCCCAGCGTGGACGCCGCCGAGGAGAACAGGACGAACGCGTCCAGGTCCAGGTCCGCGGTCAGCTCGTCCAGGTGGGCCGCGCTCGCCGCCTTGGCCGCCAGCACCGCTTCCAGGCGCGAGGTCGACAGGCGGTCCACCACGCCGTCGTCCAGCACGCCCGCGGTGTGCATCACCGCGGACAGCGCGGGACCGGTCCGCCCCGTCCAGTCCACCACCCCGGCCAGCGCCGATCGGTCGCTCGCGTCACAGGTCACCACGTCCACGCGGGTGCCCCGTTCGGCCAGTTCGGCGGCCTTCGCGGCCACCCCCTCGGCACCGGGGCCCGACCGGCTGGTGAGCACCAGCCGCGGCACGTCCCGCTCGGCCAGCCACCGCGACACGTGGCCGGCGATGGCACCGGTCCCGCCGGTGACCA
Organism: Streptomyces sp. NPDC107581; assembly: GCF_055657175.1. Classification (NCBI taxonomy): domain Bacteria; kingdom Bacillati; phylum Actinomycetota; class Actinomycetes; order Kitasatosporales; family Streptomycetaceae; genus Streptomyces; species Streptomyces sp. NPDC107581. The sequence continues at coordinate 2,449 of NZ_JBVKBH010000045.1, read as the reverse complement.
GCACACTGCCCCGCGTGGTCCACCGCTTCTCGGAACCGCGGGAGCGTGCCGCCCGGGCCAGCCGCCGGCCCGAGATCCCCGTGGGCCGGATCGCGACCTGGTCCTCGCCGCAGCCGGCCAGCACCGCCACCAGCCGCGCGCCGGCCCGGTCGTCGACCGTCTCGGGCAGGTCGACCAGACCGCCCCAGCGGTCCGGGTGCTCCAGACCCACCGCCCGGCCGAGGCCCCACGCCTGGGCCTGCACCGGACTGGCCAGCTCGTCCCCGGGCCCGGCGGCAACCGCCCGGCACGTGGCGATCCACAGCGGGGCCACGACTGCGACGTCACCCAACGCCTGCACCAGACCCAGCGTCGCGGCCAGACCACCGGCCACCACCGGGTGATCCGGCAACGGCGCCTCGTCCAGCGCCAGCAGCGACAGCACACCCACCACACCGCCGGGCTCCACGCCCTCGCCCTGCAACGCCCGCACCAGCAGCCCGGCGACATCGGCCCGCTCGACGGTCCCGGCCGGAACCTCCACCACCACGACCCCGGCCCCACGCGCCATGAGCGCCGCCGCACATCCCTGCTTCAGGGCCTCGGCGGCCGGGCCGGCCGGAGCCGCCAGCAGCCAGAGTCCGGAGAGCATGCGCGGGTCGGGCTCGGCGATCTGCGCCCAGCTGTCCCGGTAGCGCCAGCCCGCGGTCACCGACCGGTCCTGCTCACGGCGCCGCCAGGACGCCAGCGCCGGCAGCGCCTCGTTGAGCGGCCGGTCACCGTCCACCGCCAGCGTGTCGGCGAGCTGCGTGAGGTCTCCGCCCTCGACGGCCGCCCAGAACTGGGCCTCCGCCGCCGTGCTCGCACCGTCCCCGCCCGCCGGGGCACCCGCGGCCGTGAAGCCCAGAGCACCCTTCGGCCAGTACCGCTCGTACCGGAAGGCGTACGTCGGCAGCTCGACCCGGCCCGCGGACGGCAGTACGACGGTCCAGTCCACCGCCACACCGTTCACGAACGCCTCGGCCAGCGAGGTGATCAGGCGCTGCGCACCACCGTCATCACGCCGCAGCGTCCCGCAGACAGCAGCGGCCACCGCGTCGGGACCGGAATCCTGCGCGACCTCTTCGAGGGTGTCGTTCATGGCACCCAGCAGCACCGGGTGCGGGGTGACCTCGACGAACACCTGGTGACCCTGACCGGCCAGGGTCCGTACCGCACGGTCGAAGTGGACCGGCGCCCGCAGGCTCGCGTACCAGTACGCGGCATCCAGCTCCGGACCGGACAGCACCTCCCCGGACATGGCCGACACCATCGGCATGCGGCCCTGCCGGGGAGCGATCCCCGCCAGCACGGACGTGATCTCGTCCTCCAGGCGGTCCACCTGAGCCGAGTGCGAGGCGTAATCCACCGCGACCATCCGGGCGCGGACACCCTCCGCCTCCAACTCGGCCCGCAGCTCCTCCAGGGCCTCCGGCTCACCGGAAACCACCACCGCCGCCGGTCCGTTCACCGCCGCCAGCGACAGACGCTCACCCCAGCGTGCGATGCGCTCTTCGACCGCCGTGGCCGACTGGGTGACCGACATCATCCCGCCGGCACCGGCAAGGACCTTCAACGACCGCGAGCGCAGAGCCACCACACGGGCGCCGTCCTCCAAGGACAGCATCCCCGCCACCGTCGCAGCGGCGATCTCACCCTGCGAGTGACCGACGACCGCATCCGGGGTGACACCGGCGGCCTCCCACACCGCCGCAAGCGACACCATCACCGCCCACAGCGCGGGCTGCACCACATCCGCCGCCTCCAGCGTGGGAGCACCCTCGGCACCAGCCAGGACATCGCCCAGTGACCAGTCCACATAAGGGGCGAGCGCCTTCTCACACTCGGCAAGTCGCTCCGCGAACACCGGGCTGACTTGGGCGAGTTCACACCCCATGCAAAGCCACTGCGAACCCTGACCCGCGAAGGCGAACGCCACCCGACCACCGGACCGGGCCACCCCCGACACCACCGAACCCGCGGACACACCCGCCGCCAGACTCTCCAGACCCGACACCAGCTCACCGCGGTCACCGCCCACCACGACCGCCCGGTGCTCGAACACCGAGCGCGTCACCGCCAGCGACCACGCCACATCCGCGGACTCAAGCTCCGGACGCGCACCCACCCACTCACGCAACCGACCCGCCTGAGCCGACAGGCCGGCAGCACTGCGGCCGGACACCAGCCACACACCCGGCCCCGACACCACCGGCACCCCACCAGCAGCACCCTCACCGGACGCACCCGGCTCACGGGACGCACCCGACTGACCGGAGTCACCGGAACGACCACCGTCACCGGACTCACCGGATTCACCGGCTTCGACGGCCGGTGCCTCCTCGATGATCACGTGCGCGTTCGTGCCACTGATACCGAACGAAGAAACACCCGCACGCCGCACCCGACCACCCGCAGGCCACGACACCGA
>NZ_JBVKBH010000044.1:0-13303 GCF_055657175.1 Streptomyces sp. NPDC107581 | reverse complement strand
CCCCAAGCCTGCACTCGGATGGCCCAACGAGACCGGTACCCGCACGGCCACGGAACCGATTCAGGCATCACCCGAAGGTGTCCAGATAAGGAGATGCTCGGCCGGTACTCGTTCCAGCTCTCCGAACTGCCGGGCGGCCTGCGCTTGCTACACGCCCCGGACGCGGCCGAAGTGGTGTGACCCCGGTGCGGGTGACCGTCACCGCCGGGGCTGTCCCGGCGGTGACGTTTGCACTGGTCACCGGCTCGTTGGGGGCCGGGAGCCGTAACACCGGCGGACGGCGTGGCGGCTGTGCGCGGCGGCGGGTGCGGCAGGCCGTCCGTAGCGCGGGTGGCGTGGACGGCGGCCGGAGCGGCGGATCAGCCCGCCGTCACCGCGCCCTCCGGCACTCCGAACCACTCCTCCAGCGCTTCCGCCAGCCCGGCCGTCGACGTCGGCGCCTGCGCCCCCGCGTCGGCCGCCCACGCCGTGAAGCCGTCCGGACGGACGAGGACCGCCGCCAGTTCCGGGCGGGACGGGCAGCCGGCCGTCAGGGTGTCGACGCGGCCGGCGTACCCCGCGGCGAGGGCCCGGAGCTCCGGGTCGTCGGTGAGGTCGAGCAGGAGCGCCCGGCCGCCGTGGAGGTGGTCCGCGAGGCGGCCGCCGCCGGTGAGTTCGAGGTCCGGGGTGCTGCGGCCGGTCAGCGGGTGCTCGCCCGGCAGCTCGTACCGCACTCCGGCACCGTTGAGCTGCGCGGTGAGGTACGTGGTGCCCACGACCGTCCCCGCCAGGTCGCTGACGATCTCCCGCAGCGCCCGGGACTGCGGGTCCGGGCGCATGGCCGCGACCTGGGACCGGGTCCAGTCCAGGACCCACGCGCCGACCGGGTGCCGCTCGGAGGTGTACGTGTCCAGCAACCCTTCCGGCGCCCGGCCGCCGATCACCGCGGCGAGCTTCCAGCCGAGGTTCATCGCGTCCCCGATTCCCAGGCTCAGCCCCTGGCTCCCGAACGCGGAGTGCACGTGCGCCGCGTCGCCCGCGAGCAGCACCCGGCCCTTGCGGTACTCGGTGACCTGGCGGGCGTGGTCGGTGAAGCGGGTCGCGGTCCGCACCCCGGTGATCGTGACGTCCACGCCGGATACGCGGCGCAGCCGCGCCTGGAGGTCCTCGGCGGTGACCGGCGCGTCCCGGTCGGCCGGCGGGCCGTCGAACTCCACGGTGACGATGCGGCCCGGCATCGGCCCGTGGGCGTACACTCCGGTGTCCGTGGCGGCCCAGCCGACCTTCAGGTCCTCGGCGCCGGTCATCTCCACGACCGCCTGGTGACAGGTGATCTCCGGTTCCGTACCGGGAAATTCGAACCCTGCGAGCTTGCGGACCGTGCTGCGGCCGCCGTCGCAGCCCACGAGCCAGCCGGCGCGTACGGCCCCGTGGCCGGTCCGCACGGTGACGGCCTCCTCGTCCACGTCGAAGCCGGTCAGCTCCACTCCCCGGCGCACGTCGACGCCGAGCTCGTCCGCCCGCTCGCCGAGCAGCCGCTCGATGTCCTGCTGCGCCACGAAAGCGATCTCGGCGGCGGGTCCGGCGTCGCCGAGGCCCGGCTCCCTACGGTCGACCAGGTCGGCGCGCAGCATGATCCCGGCGAAGTGCCCGACGATCCCGAGCCCTTGGCCTGCAGCCCCGCCTCCGTCCCCGCCGCTCCGCTCGCGTATGAACGCCTGGAAGCGGTCCATCGCCTGCCGCTGCACCTCGGCCAGCGCGGGCAGCATGCCCCGGCGGTAGAGCGCCTCGGCGCTGGGCGTGGTGATCGCCCCGCCCTTGATCGTCGGATTCACTTCGGTGAGGCGCTCCAGGACGGCCACCCGCGCGCCTCCGAGCCGGAGCTCGCAGGCCAGCATCAGTCCGACCGGGCCGCCTCCGGCCACCACTACGTCATAGTCCATGGCGCCCACTATGACGGAGGGTCAAAAAGGCCCATGCACCGCCCTGAACAGCCACAACAGGCGCCGCGATGTCAAGGGGCCGGCCCCGTGAGGAGGGACGGGAAGCGGGCCGTCCGCGCTCCTCCGCAGCCACCTCACCCGCCCCCGCCGGTGTCCCGGCCGGTCCTCGATCGGCTCGATCAGGTGGCCGGGCGGTCAGGCGGTCAGCGCCGCAAGCTCCGCATTGGCGCGCTCGGTGACCAGGGCGAGGACGCGGCCTGCGGCGGCCAGGTCCTCGGCGGGTATCCCGCCCCAGATGCGGGCGCTGATGGGGGCTGTCTCCGCGCCGGCGGCGGCGATCAGCTCATGCCCCGCAGCCGCGGGGCGAAGGTACGCGCCGTCCGAGACGAGCAGCTGCTTGGCCAGCAGCTCGTCGAGAGCGGCGCGGATGTCGGCCGGATCGGCCTTGAGGGAGCCGCGGATCCCGGTGACGAGATCGTCCGGCGTCTGCGGGGCGTCGGCGGTGACGGCGGCGCGCAGGGCGATCTGCTGCTGGAACGTGATGCCGTGCCGGGCCAGGACGTGCTCCAGAACGCCGCGGGCGGCGTAGTGGGCCAGGCCGAGGGCGCGGGCGTCGGCGACGGGTGCGGTGGTGGTCATGGTGTTGTCCCCTGAATGCTCTCGTCGTTCGGTAGGGATGGAGCGAGAGGTGCGTCGAGCAGGGTCGTCAGTTCGTTGGTGAACGCGCGCGTCCGCGGGGCGTCGAGGCCGCCGAGCGGCTCCAGCAACTGCTGAAGCAGCTCCTGGACCACCGCGATGGCTCGCCGAGTGACGGCCTGGCCCTGCTCGGTGAGGGCGAGCTGCACGGCGCGCGGGTCACGGGGATCGCGGGTGCGCTCGATCAGGCCGGCCGACTCCAGGGCGCGCGCCAGCTTCGAGACGTACAGCGCCTCCAGACCGGTGTGGTCGGCGAGTCGGCGTTGACTGGGCCGCTCGCCGGCGCACTGCATGCCGTGCAGCGACGCGACCAGTGAGTACTGCGCGTGGGTGAGGCCCAGCGGAGCCACCGCGCGATCGACCGCGACTCGCCACTTGTTGGCGAGCCGCCATACGAGGAAGCCGGGCGTGGGGCCCGGTGAACCCTTGCTCATGGCGAATAGATTACATGGCTACTATATCCATGGCTACTATTTTCTGACGGATGCGAGGGCGCACCCGGCTCGGCGCCGCGACGGACCTACGGAACGCCTCCGGAAGACCTCCGGCCTTCGCGCCGGATCCAGCCCTGAGCACTGCCCAGCGCCCGGCGAAGGCCACCTCCTCGATTCTGACGCCCAGGACCTTCTCGGCCCGCCCGGCGCTCTCGTGGAGCATCCGCCACAGCGTCTTCTCCCGCAGGTGGGCCTCGCCGCGCTCACGGCACCAACCGAGCCAGGACAGCACGCCCGCCCGGCGGGAGTTCCAGGTGTTGACCACCGCGGTGCCCCGGAGCAGTTCGAGGGCCTGGCCGGTCTCGCCGTCGGCCACCGACGCCACACACCGGGCCTCGCCAGGCCGTTCGGCGGTCCTGCCCACCCCGATCCCGTGGTTCCGGACCGTGTCCGGGTTGCCGAGCAAGTGGAGGAACACATCCGCCGCCGCGCGGACGGTCATGGCACGGCGGGCGCCGGCACGGCATCGCCGCCGAGGGGCCGGTCGTGCGGGTGCCCCGCGGCGCCGTACGCACCGCGGGGCACCGTGGATCCTCATGCCTCCTGAGCCCGCGCGTAGTTCTGGGCCATGCCTCCCGCGAAGTCGAGCACCACACATTGTTCGTCGCCCACGACCCAGGCGTCGTGTCCCGGCGGGCACACGAAGACATCGCCGTGGCCGATCTCCGCCTCGCCGCCGTCGTCCATGCGCAGGTGCATCCGCCCCTGGAGCACAAATCCGTTGTGGTGGACCATGCAGCTCGCGGTGCCCGCGATCGGCGCCACGGACTCCGACCAGCGCCAGCCCGGTTCGAAGGTGCCCACCGCGAAGTCGAGCCCGGTCAGATGGAGCGCTTCGAGGTGGCCGCGGGGGAAGTCACGCCGCTCGTCCGGCTTGTCGACCGTCTTCACTTCCAGCATCACGGTGTCCTCCCGTCCGGCCGCTCACCGCGGCCGGGGCCGGCCTCCGTGCCCCGGCGGCCTCGGACGGCACCGGCGCTGCGACGGCGACCGTACCCCACGCCTCCATCGTCGGTCCGGCCCGCCGGGGCCGCCATCCGAGGCGACCCACACCCTGCGACAACGTTGCCACCTGCCGACGCCCCTCTCGGCGGACGCGGCGGGAAGCACCGCGGTGGTGCAGCTGCCGGTGGGTGGCGCGCCGCCGCCCGGACGTGGCGGGCTTCAGCACCACCCACGAACACTCAGGTGGCGGCGTCGGGCTGCACCGGGGCCGGCGATCAGTGCTGGAGGGCGCTCTGGGCGGGCACCTCGACCGAGGGGGAGGTCCGCTCGGCGCGCCGCACGGCGAACACCGCGTACACGTAGGCCAGATCGAGGAGGAAGCAGCCGATGCAGAGGTAGTACATGAGGGCGCTGTCGTAGCGCGGATCGCCGTCGGGGTCGGTGAGCAGCGCGAATGAGGCGCAGGCGGTGCCCAGCAGTTTGGTCACGGCGATGCCCGGGGACTGGCCGCGCGTGCTGCGGCGTGCGGCCAGCATCGCCAGGAACATGCCGGACATGGCCAGGTTGCTGCCGAACGCGGTGATCGTTCCGACGCCCTGGTCGAACTGCTCCGAGGCGTAGTTCATGCCCGGGTAGGCGAGGGCGAGCAGGGCGGCCAGCGCGGGCAGGAACAACCGGTCCGGGAGGTAAGGGAATTCGGCCCGTCCGAAGCGTACGACGGTGTAGCCGATGGCGAGGTCGAAGCAGAACCAGACGATGTTGATGACGTGCATGACCCCGCCGGGGGTCCGTACGAACGCGAACATGAACTCCCAGCTGATGTTGGTGGCGAACGCGACGACGGGCATCCCGAAGGTGCGTTCCCGCAGCCCCGTGCGGATCAGCAGCACGTACGCGGCGGTCCAGAAGAGCCCCGTACCGAGCAGAAACGCCGTGTTCACCGCTTGCATGAGCACCCTCCGTGGTCAGGTCGTCACGATCGCCGCCGCTTACTCTGGCACGGTGACGGCCACGAGCGCAGCACCCGTCGCGGCGGAGGGGCCCGTGGACCCGCCGCTGCGGCCGCTTCCGGAGCGGGCCACCGCGCTGCCGAGCCGAGTTGACGCCCCGCCGCGTCCGGTGGCCCGGGGCCCTCAACGGGATCGGGGAGGGTGCCGACCGTAGGCTGGCGCACCAGATGCCCTGCTCACCCACCCGAAGGTGGCCATGTACGCGATCCCCCTCGGTGACGACGGCGCCGAGCTGTGCCCTCTCGGTCCCTGGCAGGCCGGGGAGTTCCTCGGCCATGTGGACCGGGGGCGGGAGTTCATCGGACAGTTCAACGGGCTGCCGGACGTGGTCACGGACCTGGCGTCCAGCCGCGCGTTCCTGCAGGCGTACGCCGAGAAGGAGGCCGCCGACGCGGGCCGCATCCGCGGGATCCGGTACGACGGCACGCTGGTCGGGGCGGTGATCCTGCGCCGGATGGACGTGGCCCGGGGCACCGCCGAGGCCGGCTGCTGGCTGGAGCCGGCGGCGGTGGGCCGGGGCCTGGTGACGCGGGCCGCCCGGGTGCTGATCGACTGGGCGATCCGGGAGCGGGGCATCCACCGTGTGGAGTGGTGGGTGTCGCCGCACAACGCCCCGAGCATCGCGGTCGCCCGGCGGCTGGGCATGCGCAGGGACGGTGTGCTCAAGGAGAGTTACCTGTACCGGGGAGAGCGGCACGACGAGGAGATCTGGTCGGTGCTGGCACCGGAGTGGACCGCAGGGGCCGGCTGACGGGGCTCCGTGGTTGCCGGGCCGGGCGCCCGGCCGGCCGCAGCGACCGGTCGCCGAGGAACTGCTGAGACGGCTGGGCCGAGGCGGCCCATGCCGCTGGGCGGCGGGGCGGCCCTGACACTGGGCGGCGCCCGCCGACCCGAGCGGAAAATTCGTCGGCCGTCGCCTGCAACCTCGCCCGGGGCCGGACGTCTGTCGGGGTGGAGGCCTCCACTTCACCCCTGTACGACCGACCCGAGCAACCGAAGGAACCCATGTCCGCACACCGCATCCCCCGCCGCATCCGCAGGCTGCGCACCGCCCTCGGGGTCTCCGCCGTCGGCGCGGCGCTGGCCGTCGGCGGTGCCGTGACCGCACAGGCCTCCCAGAGCGGCACGCACGCCACCTCCCGGCCCGATGCCACCGCCACTCCCACGCCCGCGGGCGGCCACGCGGAGCCGACCCCGGCCCCGGCCCGCACGGCAGCGCCGAGGCCGGTTCCGTCCGCCCCGCACACGGGCACCCCTGTTCCGGTCCCGTCGGCCCCGCACACGGCCACCCCCTCACCAGTTCCGTCCGCCCCGCACTCGGGCACCCCGTCACCGGTCCCGTCCGCCCCGGCACCCGTACCGGCGCCGCGCCACGGCCACCGGACGGCGTCGCCGACTCCGGTGCCCGCGACCGCGTACGCCACGCCTTCGCCGGTTCCGCAGCAGCACTGACTGAGGGATGCCGCGTGTGCGGGGAGTCGCCGGTGCGGCTCCCCGCACACGCGGCCGGGAGACCCATGACGACAGCCACACCGCCGACGGCGGCCCTGCCCTGGGAGCGGGCCGGCACGCCGCGCTCCGCCCCGCCCTGGCGCAGGTTCGCGCACGCCCTGTGGACCCGCGTCCTCGCGCGTGTGCGCGTCGGCACGGCGGCCGACCCGGCACCACCCGGCAACGGCAACGGCAACAGTGCCGGCACCGGCACCGCGGGGCTTCCGGGCCCCGAACGCCCGCCCGGCATCGAGGAGTTGTACCACCACCGGCGGCTGCCGCTGGTGCGCCTGGCGGTGCTGCTGGTCGACGACGTACCCACGGCCGAGGACGTCGTACAGGACGCCTTCACCGCGCTGTTCCGCCGCCACGGGCACCGGCTCGGCTCGCTGGACGACCCGGAAGCGTACCTGCGGACCAGTGTCGTCAACGCGGCCCGTTCGGTTCTGCGGCGGCGCAGGACCGTACGGGCGCACACGCCCGAACGCGAGCAGCACATGCCCGCCCCCGAGGAGGACGTCCTGCTCCACGAGGACCACCGGGAGGTGCTGGCGGCACTGCGGACGCTGACGCCGCGTCAGCGGGAGGTGCTGGTCCTGCGGTACTGGTCGCACCTGTCCGAGGCCCAGATCGCGGCGACGCTCGGTCTGTCACGGGGCACCGTCAAGTCCACGGCCAGCAGGGCCCTGGACGCCCTCGGCCGACGTCTGGAGGGGCTGCGATGAACGCATCCGGTACCAGGACCGCGCCGACGCCGGTCGAGGAGCGGCTACAAGCCGCCCTGGCCGCACGGGCGCAGTCCGTCGGCCCGGCCGACCTGCGGCCCCTGTCTCCGCCGACCGCCACCCTGCACCCGCACCGGGTGCTGGTGCGCCGGGTCGCGCTGAGCCTGCTCGCGCTGGCCGCGGTGGCGGTGCTGGTGTTCTTCAGCGTCCGGAGCGGCCCGGCCCGCCCCGCCGAACCGGCCCGCTCCCCCGGACCGACGACCGGCACCCCGTCACCGGTCCCCAGCGCCGTCCACCCGCCCACCGCCCGGCCGTCCCCGAGATCCTCGGTGCCGTGACCCGGCAGGCTCCGGGCGCTCCGGTCGACTACGCCCCGGGGTGGGCGAGTTCGATTACGCCTCGGGGTGGGCGACTTCGATTACGCCCCGGGGTAGGCGAGTTCGATGTCGTGGTCCTCGATGTCGCCGGAGACGGTCACGGTGGCGGCCCGCGGCGGATAGCCGGCCGCGATCACCGTGTACGGGCCGCCGTCCAGGTCGGAGAAGGCGTACGCCCCGTCGCCGCCGGTGGTCGTCGTGGCGACGACGTTGCCCGCCGCGTCCACCAGTGTCACGCGCGCCTCGTCCAGCGGTCCGTCGGCGCCGCGCACCGTGCCGCGCACCCGGGCTCCGGGCCGCAGCTCGGGCTCGACGCGGGTGATGCCGTGGCCGGAGATCTCCACGGACAGTGCGAGCGGCCGGTACTTGGGGGAGCTGACGGCCAGGGTGACCGGCCCCGGCACGAGGTCGGCGAGGGCGAACTCCCCGAGGCCGTCGGTCTCCCCGCCGGCCAGTACGTCCCCGCGCACATCGGTGACGACGACCACGGCTCCGGCGACGGGCGCCCCGCCGTCCGCCGCACGCACCAGACCGGCCAGTCCACTGGCACCCCCGAGCAGCAGGTCGTAGGCCACGGGGTCCGCACCCACGACGAGGGTCGTGGCCCGGGGACGGCGGCCCTCGGCGGAGGCGACGAGGACGTACGTCCCGGTGCCCGGCGCCTCGATGGCGTAGGAGCCGTCGTGGTCGGCCAGGGACCGGCCCAGTTGCCGGCCGCCGAGGGAGACGAGGGTCACCGCGGCCCGGCCGACACCGGTTCCGTCGGCGCCGCGCACCCGGCCGCGCACCGGTGTCCCGCCGCCCGCCGCGGGCGCCGGCACGGCACCGGCCGGCTCCTCCCGGGGCACGGCGGCCACGGGCTCCGCCGACGGGGCGGGGACGCCGGCACCGGCCGGCATCTCCCGGACCGGCACCGGCCTGCGCGGGATGAACCCGGCCACGAGCAGGGCGAGCACGGCCGCTCCGGAGCCGACGGCCATGACGACCTTGAAGCCGTCCTCGGAGGGCAGGGGCGTCGTACCGAACGTGGTGGTCAGCTGGGCGAGGATCACGCCCGCGACCGCGCTGGCCGTCGAGGTGCCGATGGACCGCATCAGGGTGTTGAGGCTGTTCGCGGCGGCCGTCTCGGACGGGGCCACGGCCCCCATGATCAGCGCGGGCATGGCGCCGTAGGCGAATCCGATGCCCGCGCCGATGACGCACGAGACGACGATGAGCTGCCATACGGCGTCCATCATCACGATGCCGAGGCCGTACCCGGCGGCCACGATCACCGCGCCGCACATCAGCGTCACCTTCGGATCCCACTTGCGGGAGATGAGCGCGGACACCGGCGCCATGGCCATCATCACCAGGCCGGTCGGGGCCATCACCAGGCCCGCGTCGAGCAGCGACTTGCCCAGACCGTATCCGGTCGCCCGAGGCAACTGCAGGAGCTGCGGAAGGACGAGGGACATCGCGAACATGGAAAAGCCGAAGGCGACCGAGGCCAGGTTGGTGACGAGGACCTGGCGGCGGGCAGTGGTGCGCAGGTCCACCAGGGGTTCACCGGTCCGCAGTTCGTACGAGCCCCAGGCGAGCAGCACGACGACGGCGGCCGCGAACAGGCCCAGGGTGGTGCCGCTGCCCCAGCCCCAGTCGGCGCCCTTGGAGATGGCCAGCAGCAGACAGACGAGCCCCGCCGCCATGCCCAGGGCACCGATCAGATCGAAGCGCCCGCCGGTGCGCACCTTCGACTCGGGCACCAGCAGCAGGACGAGTACGGCGGCGACCGCACCGAGCGCGCCCGAGGTCCAGAACAGCATGTGCCAGTCGAAGTGGTCGGCGATGAGCGCGGCGGCGGGCAGGCCCAGGGCGCCGCCGATGCCGAGGGAGGCGCTCATCAGGGCGGTGGCGGAGCCGAGCCGCTCGGCGGGCAGTTCGTCACGCATGATGCTGATGCCGAGCGGGATGACACCGGAGGCCAGACCCTGCAGCGCCCGGCCGACGATCATCGGGACGAGGGTGTCGCTGAGCGCGGCCGTGACCGAGCCGACGACCAGCATGAAGAGGCTGGTCAGCAGCATCAGACGCTTGCCGTACATATCGCCGAGCCGGCCCATGACGGGCGTGGCGACGGCCGCCGCGAGCAGCGTGGCGGTGACCGCCCAGGCCGCGTCGGAGGCGGGGGCGTCGAGCAGCTTCGGCAGCTCGGGCACGATCGGGATGACCAGGGTCTGCATCAGCGAGACCACGATCCCGCCGAGGGCCAGCACCGCGACGACGACGTTCGTCCGCGGTATGGCGGACTCCCCGGCCTCGGCCGGCCGGGTGTGTGCTTGGGTCATGGTTCGGGCCTCCATCGGGGGGACACGGTCCGCGTACTCCCCCCGAATGTAAGTCAGTTGATTGACTTAACCAAGAAAGATCCGGCTTTTCCTGTCCTCCGAACGCTCGCACCACACCCTCCGCGCACTCGGCAACGGCGACGGCCGGCCGCTAGGTTGGGCGGCATGAGCAACCTTGACCGCGCGCCCGTGCCCAGTGTGTGCGGCGGCCGCGGCTTCGTCGTCGCCGAGCCCGTCCGTGAACTGCTGAGCCCCCGTCGTGTACGACTCGGTGAATCGACCGAGGTGCGCCGGCTGCTGCCGAACCTCGGCCGGCGCATGATCGGCGCCTGGGCCTTCGTCGACCACTACGGCCCCGACGACATCGCCGACGAGCCGGGCATGCAGGTCCCGCCCCATCCGCACATCGGACTGCAGACGGTCAGCTGGCTGCACGAGGGCGAGGTGCTGCACCGGGACTCCACCGGCAGCCTGCAGACCATCCGGCCCAGGGAGCTGGGCCTGATGACCTCGGGCCGGGCGATCAGCCACTCCGAGGAGAGCCCGAAACCGCACGCCCGCTTCCTGCACGGCGCCCAGCTGTGGGTCGCGCTGCCCGACGAACACCGGCACACCGAGCCGAAGTTCGAGCACCATCCCGACCTCCCCACGGTCGCCGCACCCGGCCTGACCGCAACGGTCGTTCTCGGCGCCCTGGACGGCTCCGCCTCCCCCGGCACGACGTTCACGCCGATCGTCGGCGCCGACCTCGCGCTCACCCGGGGCGCCGACGTCCGCCTGCCGCTCGAACCCGACTTCGAGTACGGCGTACTGGCCATGTCCGGCGAGGTGCACGTGGACGGCGTGCCGGTCGTGCCGGGCTCGATGCTCTACCTCGGCTGCGGCCGCACCGAACTCCCGCTGCGCGCCGAGTCGGACGCCGGCCTCATGCTGCTCGGCGGCGAGCCGTTCGCCGAGGAGCTGATCATGTGGTGGAACTTCGTCGGGCGTACGCAGAACGACATCACACAGGCCCGCGAGGACTGGATGAGCGGTACGCGATTCGGGGAAGTGAAGGGGTACGACGGGGATCCGTTGCCTGCGCCGGAGCTGCCGGCTGTGCCACTCAAACCGCGAGGTCGTGTGCGCTGAACCGGGATTCTCCAGTGCGGTACGCACAGAGCCGGGCGATGGAAGTCCTGGTGGCCGACGGCGTCGATCCCTCGCAGGTGATCGTCGGCCCGGGTCCGGGGTTCGCCGAGACACGTGCGGACGACTGGGCTCTGCCGGCCAGGTCGGACGCCTGGGCCGTCAGGGTGCACACGGTCCGCGCCGGCGCCGACGCGGTCCGGGTCGAAGCCGCGCCGAGCGGCGTCCGGCATGGCGGCTGAAGTGCAGGAGCCTCTCACCGAGAGGTGGAGCGGAGAAGCCACGTCCTCGCGCTCGCCCCGCCGGCCCCCTCTCCCTGATCACCTGGGCCCGCTGCCGCCCTCGACCGGGTACGGCACGAACGTGCTGCTGTTCTGGTCAACGAGAAGCGGACGGCCGAGCGGGGGCGCGGCCCGCTGGGAGCAGTCGAGGCGTTCGCAGACGCGGCAGCCCATGCCGATGGGGGTGGCGGCGGAGGCGTTGGCGAGGTCGAGGCCGTCGGAGTAGACGACACGGTGGGCGTGGCGGATCTCGCAGCCGAGGCCGATGGCGTAGGTTCTGCCGGGTTCGCCCCAGCCGCCGCGGTGCCGGGTGACGGCGCGGGCGGTCCACAAGTAGCGCTGTCCGTCGGGCATTTCGGCGATCTGGACGTGGATGCGGCCGGGAGCCGTGAACGCCTCGTAGATGTTCCACAGCGGGCAGGTGCCACCGGCGCGGGAGAAGTGGAAGCCGGTCGCGGACTGGCGTTTGGACATGTTGCCGGCCCGGTCGACGCGGACGAAGGAGAAGGGCACTCCGCGCAGGCGGGGGCGCTGGAGGGTGCTCAGGCGGTGGCAGACGGTCTCGTAGCCGAGGCCGTAGCGGTCGGTGAGGCGTTCGATGTCGTAGCGCACCTCCTCGGCGGCCGCGTGGAAGGCGCCGTACGGCAGGATCAGGGCTGCCGCGAAGTAGTTGGCGATGCCGATCCGGGCCAGGGCGTGGGCCGGCGAGCCGGACGGGAAGTCCTCGGCCGCCAACCGGTCGAGGCCCTCGCCGTGTTCCAGGAGAGCCAGTTGGGTCGCCATGCGGAAGGCTCGCTGGCCAGGACGCAGCCGCGGGGACAGATGGAGGGTGCGGCTTCTCCCGTCGTAGTGGTGCAACTGGTCACCGGGCTCGGCGGCCAGATGGATGCCGTGTGCCTTGGCGAGTCTGACGGTGAGGGCCCCGATGACCTCGCCCGGGAAGATGCCGATCTCCTCGGCGAGTCGCTCGGCCGCGAGGTCGGTGTCGTGGAGGTAGTTCTGGCGGCGGTAGAAGAAGTCCCGGATCTCCTCGTGGGGTGAGGACACCATCCCCCGGTCGCCGTCGCGGCCGTCCGCCGCCCCGACCAGACGCTCGGACAGCTGCTGGTTGCGACGGCCGAGGTCGAGCAGGACCTGGGCGACCGAGGGCAGACGGGATGCAAGATCGGCCAGATCCGCGGCAGAGACACGGGCCTCAGCGATCTCTCCGGCCAGAGCCTCACGCAGGTCCGCCACCAGCCGGCTCGCGTCGCGTTCGGAGAAGAATCCCGGGTCGACGCCGAACGCCTCGGTCAGTCGTAGCAGCACGGGAACGGTGAGCGGGCGGGAGTCGTGTTCCATCTGGTTCAGATAGCTCGGTGAGATGCCCAGCACACGGGCCAGGTCGGCCTGGCTCATGCGGCGGTCCTCCCGCAGCCGTCGAAGCCGAGCCCCCGCATACGTCTTGCTCACCGACCACTCCTCCATACCGGGTATCCGACCCGGTCAGCGTAAAGGAAGCACCACCCTTCCCGGTCTTCGCAAGATTGGCAATAACCGCCGGGAAGATTCGCAGAACTTGGCAAGCATCCATGCTTGATGGCACTCAGTGCCAGTGCCAGAGTCTTAGTGCGGCCCGCCGAATCCGGCAGCCACAACCCGAACCGGGGGCGCGATTCATGCCCTGACGTCGGATATCCCGGCACGGGCGGTGACTACACCGGCAGCATTGCTCACCTTCACCCACCCAGGGTGACGGCGGGCCGCACTCCAGAAATTGACACGCAGTGCCCATCCGACGTCGGAGCGGCTCGGAATTGGCAGACGCAACGCACCGAGGAGACGTGACAGTCATGGCAGAGGCGAGGACGCAGGCGGCCGAGGAACTCGCGCAGCGCTGGGCCACCGATCCCCGGTGGCAGGGCATC
>NZ_JBVKBH010000043.1:0-14102 GCF_055657175.1 Streptomyces sp. NPDC107581 | reverse complement strand
TCGGTGCTGGAGTCTGACGTGGGCCGGGAGGGCATGCGCTGCCAGCAGCTGGCCGTCGCGCTGGGGCTGGAGGCGGTCCCGGCGAAGGTCGAGGGGCTGCGATCGAAGGCGAAACGGCTGGTGGAGCGAGGGTGTCGACGGTCAAACAATTCCCCACCATCTGCGTGATCGACGTCAGCCAATTCCCCACCCCTGTGGTCACGACTCCCCATGGGGACGCTGACCGTCGACGGGCCCGCTGAACACGCTCGAAGTAGCCTGAGATTCCCTGTTTCAGGTGGTTTGCGAAGCTATTAGATCTTCCTTGCGAATCGGTCTGGTTCCCCATGGGCATGCCGGTGCCCGGGTTGAGGGTCCTGGCCTCTCGGAGCCGTCGAGGTCCCTCGATCTGCGAGCCGAGAGGCCGACGGACGCACCGGATGGCAAGGAGAACTTTCACCGTGGTCGACATCGTCGAGATCTACGTGCACTGGTACGCAGGCCGGTCCAAGAGCCAGGTGTCCGCCTCGCTGGGGGTGGACCGCAAGACGATCAGGAAGTATCTGGCGCCGGCGGAGGGGGCTGGGATCACTCCGGGAGGGCCGCCGATGAGCGAGGCGGACTGGGCCAAGCTGCTCAAGAGCTGGTTCCCGGAGCTGGGCAGCCGGAGGCTGAACCAGGTGCGGTGGGCAGAGATCGAGCCGCACCGGGACTACGTCAAGAGGCTGCTGGAGACCACGACGGTCACCACGATCCACCAACGGCTCCGGGACGAGGGCAAGTTGAAGGTGTCGTTGTCGACGTTCCGGCGCTGGGTGCACGAGAACCTGCCCGAGGAGGCGGCGCGCTCGAAGGTAACGGTGCTGCGGGAGAACGTCGAGCCGGGCTCGGAGGCCCAGATCGACTACGGCTTCCTGGGGCAGTGGATCAACCCGGCGACCGGGAAACGACACCGGATCTGGGCGTTCGTGATGGTGCTGCCCGCCTCGCGGCACATGTTCGTCCGCCCGGTGACCCACATGGACCAGCACGCCTGGACCGAAGCGCACGCGGAAGCCTTCCGCTTCTTCGGCGGTGTCCCGCGGCGTCTGGTGCCGGACAACCTGAAGACCGGGGTGGACAAGCCGGACCTCTACGACCCGCAGATCAACAAGTCGTACGCCGAACTCGCCTCCTATTACGGCACGTTGGTGGACCCGGCCCGCGCTTCGAAGCCTAAGGACAAGCCCAGGGTGGAGCGGCCCATGCCCTATGTCCGCGACTCGTTCTGGAGCGGGCGGACGTTCACCTCGCTGGAGCACATGCAGGCCGAGGCCCTGCTCTGGTCGAGGAACGTCGCCGGTCAGCGGCAGTGCCGGCCACTGGACGGTGCGAAGCCGCTGTCGGTGTTCGAGGCGGTGGAGGCCGAGGCCCTGCTTCCGCTGCCGGAGGAGTCGTTCGTCCTGGCCAGATGGTCGAAGGCCACGGTCGGCCCGGACATCCACATCAAGGTCGGCCGCACCCTCTACTCGGTGCCCTGGAAACTGATCGGACGCCGCGTCGATGTCCGCTCCACGGCTGTCACGGTGCAGATCTTCCACGAGGGCGAGCTGGTCAAGACCCACGCCGCCCTGGAGCAGGGCAAACGCACGGACAGAGGCGACTACCCGCCCGAGAAGATCGCTTTCCAGATGAGGACGCCGATCTGGTGCCGCGGCCAGGCGTCCCAGGTCGGGGACGCCTGCCGGGAGGTGATCGACCAGCTCCTGGAGGTCAATGCCCTCTACCGGCTCCGCGCCGCCCAAGGGGTCCTGGGCTTGCGGAAGAAGTACGGCGACATCCGGCTGGAGGCCGCCTGCCGCAAGGCGGTCGCGGTCGGCGACCCCTCTTATCGCACCGTCAAGGGCATCCTGGTCGCCGGCACCGAGACCGACCCGGAACCCGAGACCGGCGATGCCGGAGCCTCGGCCTTCCTGCACGGGCCCGAGGGCCTGTTCGCCGCCACCGTCCCCACCCAGACGCCCGGCAGTGTCCACGACGACCAGGGCCGCGATGACGCCGAGGAGGCCGCCCGATGAGCGTGATGACCACCGCCCTGCGCGATTCCCTCAAGACCCTCCGGCTGTCCGGCATGCTCGAGACCCTCGATGCCCGCCTCACCCAGGCCCAGAAAGGCGAACTCGGACACCTCGACTTCCTGCAGGTCCTCTGCCACGACGAGATCACCCGCCGCGAGTCCGTCGCGCTCGAACGCCGCCTTCGCAAAGCCAAGTTCGAGCAGCAGGCCACCCTGGAGGGCTTCGACTTCAACGCCTCCCCGAAACTGCCCGCCGCCCAGATCCGCGACCTCGCGGCCCTGCGCTGGCTCCACTCCGGCGAGTCCGTAATTCTGTTCGGACCCGTCGGCGTCGGGAAGACACACGTCGCCCAGGCCCTCGGCCACCAGGCCGTCCGCCAAGGCGCCAACG
This sequence comes from Streptomyces sp. NPDC107581, assembly GCF_055657175.1. Taxonomy (NCBI): domain Bacteria; kingdom Bacillati; phylum Actinomycetota; class Actinomycetes; order Kitasatosporales; family Streptomycetaceae; genus Streptomyces; species Streptomyces sp. NPDC107581. The sequence continues at coordinate 11,676 of NZ_JBVKBH010000043.1, read as the reverse complement.
TCCGCTTCGCCAAGACCAGCCGCATCCTCGCCGAGCTCGCCGGCGGCCACGCGGACCGCACCTGGGACAAGCGCATGCGCGAACTCATCCGCCCCGACCTGCTCATCCTCGACGACTTCGCCATGCGCCAGCTGTCCGCGTCCCAGGCCGACGATCTCTATGAACTCGTCTCCGAGCGGCAGGGCCGGTCCTTGATCATCACCAGCAACAGGGCGCCCAGCGACTGGTATCCCCTCTTCCCCAACCCGGTCGTCGCCGAGTCGCTGCTGGACCGGCTGATCAACTCTAGCCACCAGGTCATCATGAACGGCCCCAGCTACCGGCCGAACAAGCGCCCCAGGAACCCCACTGAGAAGCCTCCGACCACCTGACCGCTGCCACGGGGGCTGAAGTGATCGCTTCCGCAGCCCCGCGGTTCAGTCCCCGCTGGTCCGCGTGGATGATGGCGCGGTGACGAACATCAGCGACGCCCATGTGAAGGTCCACTTCCGGATGGAGGTGGGCGAGGACGGCTGGCCGCCGGCGAGCGTCGAGAGCCTGTGGGCACTGGACCTCGGCGACGGAACGGTGCGTCTCGACAACACTCCGTGGTTCGTGCGTGGTGTCGCGAGCGGCGATGTCGTCCGCGTGGACGTCGATGATGACGGCCTGCGCTGGGCCGGGGAGACCGTTCATGCTTCGGAGAACTGCACCATCCGGTTGATCGTGCTGAAGGACGGAGGCTCCGCTGCGGCCCGACAGACCGTGCTGGAGACCTTCCACCGGCTCGGCACCACGGGCGAGGGCATCGAGCAGTTCCGGATGGTCGCGCTGGACATCCCGCCGGAAGCAGACATTCAGCGGATCCGCAAGCTGTTGGAACACGGCGACGCGAAAGGTTGGTGGCACTGGGAAGAGGGATGTGTCACTGCCGCCTGGAGAGCCAGTGCAGGCACTGAGGACGATTGAGCGCCGCCTTGATTGCTCGCGTCAGCAACCGGACGCGAGAGGGTGGGGAATTGTCTGGCGTTTGACATGGGGAATTGGCTGACCGTCGACACTTTATGCGTTGAAACGACACGCCCTCCTGGCGGAGCAGGACCCGAAGGCCCTCGTGGCTGATGTCGTCGATCACCCCCTCGGCGACCAGGAAGTCGGCCAGCTTGACCAGGCTCCACGTCGAGAACGGCAGACCGTGCTCGGCCGGCTTGGACTTGGCGATCTTCTTGATCTCACGCCGCTCGGGCAGGGTGAACGTCCTTGGCCGGCCGCCGGAGTACTTCGGATACAGGGAGTCGAATCCGTCTGCATTGAAGTTATGAATCACGTCCCGGACCCGATCCGGGCTGGTGAACGTCACCTCGGCGATCTTCACCACCGGCATACTCTGGGCGGACAGCAACACCATCTGTGCCCGTCGCCAGGTCACCACTGACCCGCTGCCCCTGCGGACAATCCGCAGCAACCGTCTGCCTTCGTCGTCATCGATCTCACGGACGCGTACTCGTTCTGCCACCCGGACAGCTTGGCGGCACCGAACCGCACGGGCCAACGTCCACCGTCGTGTCACATCACAACGGGACGAGGTTTCTGTGATGCGGCACTAGGGACTGTCTCTGGTTGTGATCAAGCTCGGGGATAGGTGCCGGTCCGGTAGGACTGTGGTGTGACGCGTGCGCAACTCACGGACGAAGAGTGGGAGTTCATCGGGCCGTTCCTGCCGGTCGGCAGTTTCGGCCCGTACCCCGAGCGGCTGCGTGAGCAGTTCGAAGGGGTGATCTGGCGGTTCCGGACCGGCAGCCAGTGGAGGGAGATGCCTGAGCGGTTCGGCGCCTGGCAGACCGTCTACAACCGCTTCATGAGATGGCGGGACGCGGGAGTCTTCCAGGCCCTGCTGGACGAGGCGATCGCCGAAGCCGCCCGACGGGACGAGATCGACATGTCCCTGGTCAGCGTGGACTCCACCACCACGCGAGCCCATCACGACGCCGCCGGCCTGCGGGTCAGCGAACAGACCCTGGCCGCACTCGAAGAGGCGGCCGCGCAAAAAGGGGAGCGTCGAAGGGACAAGACGGGCAGGACGGTGAAAGCGATCCGGTCCGCGCCGAACGCCGACGCATCCGCTTACGACGGCGGGCCCGGCTGAAGGCCGCCCTCCTCGGGTGGTCCCGCGGCGGGCTGACCAGCAAGATCCACCTGGCCGCCGACCGGCGCTGCCGGCCGATGGCACTCCTTCTGACCGCCGGACAGGCCGCCGACAGCCCCCACTTCATCCCGGTCCTGAGCAAGGTGCGGGTGCGTGTGCCTGTCGGCCGTCCCCGCACCCGGCCCACCGCCGTGGCTGGCGATAAGGCCTACTCCTCCCGCGCCAACCGAGCCCACCTGCGCAAACGCCGCATCAAGGCGGTCATCCCGGAGAAGATGGACCAAGCCGCCGACCGCAGGAAGAAAGGCAGCCGGGGCGGCAGGCCTGTCACCCACAACGCCGATCTCTACCGCGACCGCAACACGGTCGAGCGTGCGATCAACAGGATGAAGGACTGGCGCGGTATCGCGACCCGCTACGACAAGACGCCCGACAGCTACCTCGCCGGACTCCATCTCCGCGCAGCGACCATCTGGATCAGCAGCCTCCTGAAAACTCAATGATCACAACTGGAGACAGTCCCTAGCGCCCGGTCGTCCCGTCGATCTGCTCCCGCAAGATATCCGCATGGCCAGCATGCCGGGCGGTCTCGCTGGTCATGTGAGCAACGACCCACCGCACCGAGAGGAACGTGCCCTCGACCGGTATCGCGACAGACTCCCCCAGGTCGTCGACGGAACGAATCGCGGCGTCGCTGGCCGCGATCGCCGCGTCGTAATCGGCCAGCACCTGCCCGGCACTACGACCGGCCGGCACCTGCATGCCGACATCCCCGGGATTGTCCGACTCCCGACCGGCCACGTGATACCCGAACCAGAACCGCTCCGCCAGAGTCAGATGATGGACCAGGCCCAGCAACGTGGTCCCCGACTCCACCAAGCCCCGGCGTAGCTGCTCCTCCGTCAGACCGTCGGTCTTCTTCACCACGCACTGCCTGGAGAACGACAGGAAAGCCATCGCGGTATCCAGTTCACTACCGTCATTGCGGGGCACCGGGCGGCGCTGAGTCTCAGCCATGCAGGTGACTTTAGCGGCGCACGTCCCGCCCGCGCCGCGAATTACAGGGCGAACGTTGCCTGATACGGCACTAACTTGTCTGCACCTGAGGCCATCCACGGGCTGCCGACAGCCAGCATTCCGGTGCCCAGGGCGATGACCGGGGCGCCGCCGGCACAGAGGACGCCTGTTCCGCAGGCCGTGACGCCTGTGGCGATCGCACCGCCCCCGAAGGTGTCGATAATGCCGCCGCCGACGGCCTGGACGCGTCCGCTCCAAAAATCGCTGCTCTGAACCAGACTGTCCAGATAGTTCCCGAGCCAACTGTTACTGTCATTGGGGCCCTTGACCGGGGCGCTGCAGTCTTGCGGCAGCGAGGTGTGGGCGCAGCGATTGCCGGTGTTGGAGTCGGTGGCGGGAGTGACGTCGCCGGAGCTGGTCGTCGTCGCCGTACCGCCTTGTGTGCCCGTCCCCGACGCATGGCCCTGGTTCTCGTGGCCGTGCTTCTTCTCCCACTCCTCGACCGACTTCGTCCCACCGCACACTCCGTCGTGCATGCACACGCCTTGACCGGAGGGGTCGCTGGAGGTGACCGGTGTGTTGTTGGCGTAGGCGTAGCCGTTGAGGGACTGGTGCTGGTCCAGGGTCAGCAGCGGGTCGACGCTGATGAACTGGCCGATGGTGGGGTCGTATTCACGGGCGCCCACGTGGGTCAGGCCGGTCGTGCCGTCGGCCGGCTTGCCGAGGAACGCCTTCTCGTCGGGCCAGGACGCCGGTTTCGTGCCGCGCGGGGCGCCGAAGGGCGTGCTGTAGCGCTTGGTGACCGCGTACGTGCTCGCGTCGAGGGCGATGCCGGACGTGCCGTGCTGGTCGGCGGCCAGGAAGCTGAGCTTCGAGCCCGACATTCCGGACGTCGCCGTGCGGACGGCGATGGTCTGGCCGTTGGCCGTGTAGGCGCGTGTGCCGGAGGCGGTCTTCGTGGTGCCCTTGGTGGTGAGGTGCAGTTCTGTGCCGGCGCCCAGGTAGAGGACGGTTTCGCCGTCTCCCTTGGCGCGACGGATCAGCAGCTCACCGGCCGCGTCGTAGAGGTAGCTCGTCTCCTTCGTGCCCTCGGTGAGCTTGGTCAGGTCACCCTCGGTGTTCCAGGCCAGGGTCTGCTGGGCGCTCGGTCCGGGGCCGTGAGGTGGTGTTGCCGGCGCTGTCGTAGGAGTAGGTGGCCGCACGAGCGCCGGTGGTCTTGTCGAGCGTGTGCGGCTTGGTGTCGGTGGTGTTGTCGTAGGTGTACGACGTGGCCTTGTCGCCCGAGGAGGTGTGCTGCGTCTCCGTCTTGCGCTGGCCGGCGCCGTTGTAGGTGTACGACGTCCAGTACGGCGCCGCGCCGTCGAGGTTGGCCACCGTCCGGCCGGAGGCCGAGCAGTCCGCCGTCTTCGGGGTCCACGCCTCGCTCACCCGGCGGTCGCCGTCGTAGGCGAAGCACTGGTAGTCGGCCTTGGCCGTGCCGCCTTGCGTGGTGGCGTCGAAGATGGACGTGACGTTGCCCGCGTCGTCCTGGGTGAACTTCAACTCCTGCGGCATGTAGCCGTGCACGTCGTCGGTGACGTAGGAGCGGGTGAGGCGGCGGGTGCCCTCCTCGTAGTCCCAGTTGAGGTACGCCTTCTTCGCCGAGGACGCACCGTCCATGCCCAGGGTGAGCTGGCGCAGGTCACCTTCCGGGGAGAAGGCGGCACCCTGCAGGTAGCCCGTGGTGCCCTTGGCGGTGAGCTGCCCTCCGAGCGCGTTGTAGGTGTAGGAGACTCCCTCCGCGGCCAAGCCGCCCACCGCCGGGGCCGAGTACTGGCTGATCGAGCCGTCGAGGTTGTAGCCGGTGGTGAACGACAGGGACTTGCCGATATAGCCACCGGTGACGAGCCGTTCGGTGTCGGGGAGGATCAGCTGGTTGCTGGTCGCGTGGTACATCGCGTCGAAGGCCGTGACCTTCTGGGTGTACGCCTTGCCGGTCGCTCCGCTGTCGTACCGGCTGGCGGTGTCCTGCTGGCCCTTGGCGACCTGGTCGTAGCCCCAGCTGGCGAGCTTGTCGGCGCATGGGCCGACACCGGCTACCGCACCAAAGTCATCGAACACAGGAGTGGGCGCCCAACTGCGCGGCCAGCAGCAACGCGTTCCCGCCGCCCAGATGGCGGGCGGTGGGCCGAGCAACGTACGGCTGCTGAGTTGGCATGCGCTCGGGCGGCTCCGGCGCTGTGATCAGACCAGCACGCCAAGATCATGTCAGCAAGATCAGCCGTTTCGGAACGCCCCTTGGCGGTGGTCTGAGCGCTGCTATATTCCGCTGGCCGGCAGGGTTGGATCACAGGGGGTAGACATGAACGCGGTCCGACGCACGGTGTGTGCCGTGGCAGTGACCATGGCGCTGGGCGTCACAACTGCGTGTGGCGGGTCTGAGGCGAAGGCCCACTCCGTGACGTCGCACTCCGGGGGACAGTCGAAGGGCAAGGCTGCGGGACTCGCCCCCAGGGCGCAAGCCGTGGTCCTGAGCGAGAAGCAGCTCAATGTGGTCGCCTTCTCCGACACAGACTTTCCGCTGCTCAAACGCGCGCCGAGGAACGACCGCACAGGTGTGCTGCGCATCAGATACAAGGCGGATGCGGGCGGCCCTGAGTGCACGACCTTCCTCAACGCCCAGCTAACGAGCGGCTCCTACTATCACGAGCTGCACGAGGTCGACAGGGGATACACGCTCACCACCGCTGACCGTACGGTCCAGTTGGTGAGCGCGGCGATCAGTTACTCCAGTGCCCGGGAGGCTGAGCAAGTCATCAACGACGCCCGGACGTCCATCAGGCACTGCTCCGATCTTCGCTACCGGCTCCACAGCTACTCCTTCTCCTTCGAGGAGATAGCCAGTCTGCCGATCCCGCGCACAGGCGACGACTCCACAGCGTTCCAGGAGTCGTGGAGCCTGAATGGCGGACAGACCCAGCCGTGGGCCACGGAGCTGATTCGCGTGGGCACCGTCGTAGTCAGCGTAATCGCGACAGGCAGTTCCGACCCGACCGGGCTGCTCCGGCAGACGGGGAAGCGGGCGGCGGCCGAGATCCGCCACGAAGAGGAACGCGCTGCAGATGCTGCCTCGCGGCAGACCGGTTGACGCATGGCCTTCCACCTGTTCGCCGGAGTGAAGCTGATCCGGTCCCTCTGAGGGTTGACCCCCTGTCGGCTCCCATGTGCCGCACCGCTCAGACGACCTGAGGCCCGTACTGCCATGTGGCACGCGTTTCGGTGCGCAGGTCGTGAATGGATACTCTCCCTACTCTTGCCGCGCAGGCCTCATCCGCCGGGACCGGCCATTCGACCGCGGTGCTATCCATTGATCACCGTGCGGTGGTCACGAGCACTGCTCGGGACTTGTGGATCGGTCCTCGGGGCGGGACGCGAAGGGCGTACCTTCCCGAATGATCCTGTGATGGTCACCGAGTAGGCCCGCGTTCGCAGCGCGGGTCGGAAAGGCACGCCCGTGCTCAGCGTAGTCACCGATGACGGCACCACCGAGACCGGCTCCCTGCTGGATGACATCGTGCGCGAGGGCGCTCGGCGGATGCTCGCAGCCGCGCTGGAACCCGACGTCAACCAGTACATAGCCGAGTTGGCTGCCCAGCAGGACGACCAGGGGCGCCGTCTGGTGGTCCGTAACGGCCACCACCGGCCGCGCACTGTCACCACTGGCGCTGGCCCAGTCGAGGTCCCGCTCCTCGAGTGAATGACAAACGCCTTGACGATAAGACCGGGGAGAGGAAGCGGTTCTCCTCGAAGATCCTGCCACCGTGGTGCCGCAAGTCGCCGAAAGTATCAGAGGTGCTGCCGCTGCTGTACCTGCACGGCCTGTCGACCGGGGACTTGGTACCCGCGCTGGAGTAGTTCCTCGGCACGTCCGCCGGGCTGTCGCCGGCCGCCGTGAACCGGCTCACGAAACAGTGGCAGGACGACCATGCCGCGTTCCAGCAGCGCGATCTCTCCGAAAACGACTACGTCTACGTGTGGGCGGACGGCGTGCACCCCAAGGTCCGCCTGGGCCAGGCGCACTCCTGCGTCCTGGTGCTGATGGGGGTGCGCCAGGACGGCACCTGATCGCACTGGCCGAGGGCCTGCGGGAGTCCGCCGAGTCCTGGGCCGACCTGCTGCGTGACTGCCGGCGGCGCGGCATGCGTTGCCCGGAGCTGGTCATTGGAGACGTGCGATGGGCCTGTGGAAGGCCCTTGCCGAGGTGTTCCCCGCTGCATGCCATCAGCGCTGCTGGGTGCACAAACTGTAGAACGTCACGAACGCCCTTCGAAGTCCGCGCAGCCGGGCGCGAAGAAGGCTCTGCAGGAGATCTGCAACGCCCAGGACCGTAACCAGGCCGCAAGAGCAGTCAGGGCGTTTGAGAAGACGTACGGTGCGAAGTGACCCAAGGCCGTGAAGAAGATCACCGCCGGCGTCGACGAGCTGCTCGCGTTCTACGACTTCCCCGCCGAGCACTGGATCCACCTGCGCACCACGAATCCAATCGAGTCGACCTTCTCCACGGTCAAGCTCCGGACCAAGGTCACCCGTGGTGCGGGCAGCCCGGCCGCCGCACTCGCGATGGTTTTCAAGCTCGCCGAATCCGCCCAGGCCCGTTGGCGCGCGATCACTGCACCCCACCTCGTCGCCTCGGTCCGCGCCGGGGCCCACTTCGAGAACGGCCACCTTGTCGAACGCCCCGAGGCCCCCGCGGCCTGAGCAGCCTTACCTAGGGGGCCGGGGCCGGCTGCGCCCAGCCCGGGTCACGGGCCCAGATACACCGTGGCTGCGCATACCGCCGTCCCCAGGCCGGCCCCCAGGAAGACCTGGGCCGGTGTGTGTACGCGCAAAGTGCAGGCGGGACCAGGCGACCGCGGCGACGAGGAGATACAGCACGGCCCCACGCACGTCCACGAGGAGTGTCAGGAGCGTGACGCTGGCGGCGGCCGCACTGGTATGTAGGGAGATGTTGCTGGCGCAGGTGCACGCGAGGACCAGAGCGGTCAAGAGGAGAGCGGTACGTCCTGCTGCCAGCAAGGGTGGTGGCGCTCCGAGGTACCCGCAGAGCAACCACACGGCTGCTGCCGCGATGACGCTCGACCCCAACAGCATCAGACGGGGTCTGCGCTGGGATGGCACGGGGCTCGGCCACCACCCGAGGTGAGTGCCCGTAACGGCAAGCGCAGCGCACAGCAGTGCCCAGCTCCCGCTCCCGCCCAGCCCCCACAAAAGCCCGTAGTCATGGGGCCGGGTGATGTGCCAGCTGACCGCGCCGCCGGCGAGCACTGGCAGGAAGGGAGGGGTGAAGCATGTGCTCAGCCGTCGCGCCAGCCGCGTGCGGCCGTACTCCGTCGTGATCATCAACATGACCGGTGAACGAGCCAGCCGCGGTGAAGTTGCCGCTCTCTGCAGATGGCGCGCGAGCCACCGGCCGCAGGACGACCGGTGCCGGACACATGTCCCGGTGCGGCACCTTTCCCGTTGTGCCGTACACACGCTGACGTTCCGGGTCAACGAAATGGCACCGGGCCCGGCCGCACGTCAGCGCCTTCCGCAAGGCATAGGGCCGTCAGGCGGTCACGCTGCCGCGATCATTCGACATGGTCGAAGTCGTCCTGCATTCGGACACCAGGGGCCCCGAGGGCCTTGGGCAGGGCGTTGCGGGTGCGTCGGCGGAAGGCCAGGAGGCTGATGAATGCGGCCGCGGTGAACCAGGTGAGCTGGATGGCGAGGTAGGAGAGCACGTGGGCGGAGGTGAACCCGGCGGCCATGGCGGTCTGGACGGTCCCGTAGGAAGGCAGGTAGCGGATAGCAGCACCGTTCGCACCGGAGCTGACGATCGGGTTCTGCAGGGCGGTGTCCAGGACACTGATCATGACCAGTGCGAACATGCCCTCGACTTCTTTGCGTAACAGGGATCCGAAGATGACACCCAGCGCGCCATAGGTCATGGCAGCGCAGAAGAGAGCGGCGGCCAGAAGAAGGGGCTGCGGCGGCATCCAGGACAGGCATGTGATGGCGGTGGCATACCCGGCGACGACCACGGAGGCGACGGTGAGCGCCGCGGTCTTGGCCAGGATCAGATGAGAGCGCGGGTAGCCGGCGAGCGCAAGACGGTGGTCGAAGCGACCGTTGGCGAAGCTCGCGGCAAACATCATGAAGCCGGTGATCAGGACGACGGCGTTGATGGTTCCGGTGATCTGGGTGAGTTCATTGCCGGGGGGCGCCACGATGTGCCCGGTGGCGCGCAGACGGAAACGGACGGGCGCGTCGGGAATGACGAGATGGGCCACGGCGCTCCACGTGGGGATGAACGCGGCGACCAAGAGCATGGCGAACCGGTTACGGGCGTGGATGACGAGTTCGTACCGGCTCGCCGTGGTGAACAAGGACAGGTGCCTTCTCATGCCGACGCCTCGTCGTGCGCGTGGAGCAGGCCGTCGGACAAATGCCAGAGCTCGTCCAGACGATGGGTGTCGTGGGCGAGATGGGAGACGACGAGAACGGTACGTCCGGCGTCGCGCAGGTGGGTGGCCAGGTCCCAGAAACGCAGGTAGGTGTCCCAGTCGAAGCCCTGGTAGGGCTCGTCGAGCAGCAGCGTCTGCGGATCGTGCATCAGTGCCAGTGTGAGGTTGAGTTTCTGCCGGGTGCCGCCACTGAGTACTCCGGCGAGTTCGTCGAGGTAGCCGGAGAACTGCAGAACTTCCATGATCTCCTGCGCACGGCCTAGGTCGGGCAGACCGCGGGCGGTCCGGAAGAGCTCCAAGTGCTGCCCCACAGTCAGAGCGTCGTTGACGACCACGCCCTGAGGGCAGTAGCCGAATCCGCCGTGGTGGCGGACGCTCCCCTGACTGGGGCACAGCTCGCCTGCCAAGATTTTGAGAAGGGTCGTCTTACCGGCGCCGTTCTCTCCGACGATCCCGGCCAGAGCCCCACCGCGTAACTCCAGGTCGATGCCACGCAGCACCCACCGTTTGCCGTAGGCATGATGCAGTTCCCTGATCTCCATCAGGCCCTCCCTGGACTTGGTCGACCCGGCACAGGGTGTGGCCGGGCCGCTGATTGCTAACGGCCCGGCACATGAAATGTCACTGGGCGGCCAAGCGGCTCGGAGGAGCCTGAACCAGGGGTTTATCGTTCCGCCGCAGCGGACGCCGAGGGGCCTTTCGGTCACCCGCACTCAGGGCTGGTGCGGCGTGACTTGCGGGATCTCCCCGTCGTTGCACCCCACGAAGACCTCGTGCAGGGCGGGGCGACCGACTTGGGGCCCCGATCGATGACCCAGACGACCGATGTTCATTACCGGCAACACGTCCTGCCGTACTACCAGGCGGTCGAGTCACGCCTCGGGTATGCGACGCTGCTCGGTCGCACGCGTCACTTCGGCTGGTATGAGCCCGGCCATTCACCCTGGCAATTCGCGGCAGCTATGCGGCGCATGGAACGTGTCGTGGCCCGCAAACTGGACCTGCCTCCGGCGTCGTCGGTACTCGATGCCGGGTGCGGGGTCGGTGACACGGCGCGCACGGTCGCGCGCGCGAGCGGGGTGCACGTCACCGGGATCGACGGGATCGAGCCTGACGTCGCCATCGCGCGGCAGCGCTCGGCCCACGCCGACGAGTCGGGTGGGCGCACACGTTTCCTCCTGGCCAACTATCACGCCATCCCGTTCGCCGATTCCTCCTTCGACGGCGTCTACACAATGGAGTCCTTCGTCCACTCCCCGGACCCCCGGCGGGGGCTCGCCGAGTTCTTCCGCATCGTGCGCCCGGGCGGGAGGCTGGTCATGTCCGAGTATTCGAGCACTCCCCAGGCTCATCTGGTGCCCAACGCCCGGTCCGCGCTGCTCAGGGTCTGTGAGCTCTCTGGCATGCCGGGCATGCTCACGATGACTCACGGACATCTGGAGTGGCTTCTCCAACAGGCTGGTTTCGTTGTCGAATCCGTATGTGACGCGACGGAGAAGGTCCTGCCCATGCTGCGGTGTTTCTCGGTTCTCGGCCGCCTGCCCTATGCGATCGCACGTGGCGTGGGCTGCGGCGACTTCCTGGTCAACGCGATGAGCGGGGTGGAGATGTACCGGCACCAGGACACATGGCGGTACAACATCTGTGTTGCCACCAGGCCATGACGGGCTGCCTTGCCAGTAGCGGAACCGGAGGCTGGCTTCCCTTCCGAACCGCGAGCGGTCCGGACGGCGTGAGTTAGGGACTGTCTCTGGTTGTGATCAAGCTCGGGGATAGGTGCCGGTCCGGTAGGACTGTGGTGTGACGCGTGCGCAACTCACGGACGAAGAGTGGGAGTTCATCGGGCCGTTCCTGCCGGTCGGCAGTTTCGGCCCGTACCCCGAGCGGCTGCGTGAGCAGTTCGAAGGGGTGATCTGGCGGTTCCGGACCGGCAGCCAGTGGAGGGAGATGCCTGAGACGCCATCCGCTTATCGATCACGTGGATGGCCTGGTCGAACTGGGTTCCTGATCGGGTGATCGTGTGCGGACTGACGCATGGAAGCAGGGCCT
>NZ_JBVKBH010000042.1:0-15046 GCF_055657175.1 Streptomyces sp. NPDC107581 | reverse complement strand
CGCCCGCTCCTCCACCGACACCACCGGCACCACACCCACCCGCCGCAACGGCTCGGCAACCACCGCCTCCAACACCCGCACAAACCGCCCGGCCAGCACAGCTGCGGCCTCGGCGTCGAACAGGTCGGGACGGTGGTCGAGGCGGAAACGCATCGCCGGGCCCGGGACGGCCACGAGGGTCAGCGGGTAGTGGGAGCCGTCGCTGGTGCTCTGTCCGGTGACACGGACCCGGCCGTCCGTGGCGTCGGAGCCGGGGGAGGAGGGAGAGCCGGGGGAAGAGGAACTCCCCACGTCGTGCGGGTAGTTCTCGAACACCACCATGGTGTCGAAGAGTTCGGGAAGACCGGCCGTCTGCTGGATGTCCGCCAGCCCGAGGTGCTGGTGGGCGAGCAGGTCCAGCTGGCCGTCCTGGAGACGGTGGAGCAGGTCCACGACCGGCTCCGCCGCCCGTACGGGCACCCGTACGGGGACCGTGTTGATGAAGAGCCCGACCATGCTCTCGATGCCGGGTATCTCCGGGGGGCGGCCGGAGACGGTGGCGCCGAAGACCACGTCGTCGCGGCCCAGCAGTCTGGAGAGCAGGATGGCCCAGGCGCCCTGGACGAGGGTGTTGACGGTCAGGCCGAGTTCGCGTGCCCGGGCCGTCAGCCGTTCCGTCTGGTCCGGGGTGAGGGAGAAGGCGGCGTGTTCGGGAACGCCGGCCGTCGTGTTGTCGCTCTGCGGCGCGATGAGCGCGGGCTCCTGCAGGCCGCTCAACGCCCCGGCCCAGGCGGTACGGGCCGCTTCCTTGTCCTGCTGTGCCAGCCAGCCGAGAAACGTGCGGTACGGCGTCACCGGCGGCAGGGCGCGGACGTCGGCTCCGTTGCCGTACAGGGTGAACAGCTCGTGCAGCAGGACGGACAGTGACCAGCCGTCCACCAGCAGGTGATGGAAGGTCAGTGAGAAGCGGAAGCGGTCCTCGGCCAGCCGCAGCAGGGTGAAGCGCACCAGGGGCGGAGCGGTGAGGTCGAAGCGGCGGGCACGGTCGGCGCGCAGGAGCTCCGCGGCCCGGTCCGTGCGGGCGGCGTCGTCCGGCTCGTCGGTCAGATCGGCCTCGTGCCAGGGCGTGGTCACGGACGACGGGACGACCTGGACCGGCTTGCTCAGCCCCTCGTAACGGAAGCCGACGCGCAGGGTGGCGTGGCGGGCCAGCAGGGCATCGGCGGCCGCGCGCAGGGCGCCGCTGTCGAGTGCGCCGGCGACGTCGAGCACATGCTGGGAAACATAAATGTCGTCGGCCGCCGGGTCGAAGAGCCCATGGAATAGCAGACCTTCCTGCAATGGTGTGAGCGGAAGAATGGCGTCGAGCCCGGTCTGCGTCACTCCCGCACCTCTCATTGTGAATTCCATGCCCTCGGATGCTGGCGCGATCATTCAACACGAGGGGATCGGAGCTGTCACTGAATTAAGGTGGGGCTGAATATCGCGATGTATGTCAAGGGGGCGCACGGGTGTCGGCTGAAAGTGTGCCTGAGGCCGTGGACAGGCCCGCAGGGGTGGTGTCGGTACTCGCCGTAATGGTGGCGGTACGGTGGGTGTCGGGCTGCCGATTCTTTCTCCGTTGACTGGCCCGCCGGCCACGGACTATGTTCCCCCGCCATATGGAATTCTGCTGTCAGCGGTCCGTCGTGCGTCTCGCTCTGGGGGAATGAATGCCCATTTCCATCACCGGCTTTCTTAGTGTTGTCGAGGCGTTTCGCGGGAATGCGTCGGTCCGTCCGGACGAACCCGCGGTGACCTTTGTGCGTGATCTCTCCGCCGAAAGGGTCGACGAAACCCTGACCTATGCGGAACTCGATGCCGAGGCCCGGCGGATCGCGGTCGCGCTGGCCGGGCGGGCGGCCCCCGGGGACCGCGCCCTGCTGCTGTACCCGGAGGGTCTGCACTTCGCCGCCGCCTTCATGGGGTGCCTGTACGCGGGAGTGATCGCCGTACCGGCGCCGCTGCCCGGCCAGTACCGGCACCAGCGGGAGCGGGTCACCGCCATCGCCCGTGACGCCGGGGTGGCCGTGGTGCTCACCGACTCGACCGTCCAGGCGGACGTGCGGGAGTGGGCAGAGGGCCAGGACGACGTCCGGGCCGGCCTGGTCGTCACCGACGGGGAGGGGCCGGACGGCCCGGGCGGCGCGGACCCGGACGCGTGGACCCTGCCGGCGCTCGGCCATGACACCCTGGCGCTGCTGCAGTACACCTCCGGCTCCACGGGTGACCCCAAGGGTGTGATGGTCACCCACGGCAATCTGCTGCACAACGTGGACAGTCTGCGCCGCACCTTCGGCCTGGACGCGGGGACCCGGTTCGGCTCCTGGATCCCGCACTACCACGACATGGGGCTGATGGGGATCCTGCTGCCGCCGCTCGTGCTCGGCGGCTCCTGCACCCTGATGTCGCCGACCACGTTCCTGAAGCGGCCGTACTGGTGGCTGCGGATGGTCGACGAGTACGGGCTGCACTGGTCGGCCGGCCCCAACTTCGCCTACGAGCTGTGCGCCCGCATGGTCACCGACGCGCAGCTCGCCCAACTCGACCTGTCCCGCTGGACGTACGCACCCAACGGCTCGGAGCCGGTGCAGGCGGCCACGCTGACCGCGTTCGCCGAGCGGTTCGCCCCGGCCGGATTCCGCGCCGAGTCACTGACCCCCTGCTACGGCATGGCGGAGGCCACCGTGTTCGTGTCCGGCGCCGGCGGCCGTACCCCCGCGGTCCGGCGCGTGGACGCCGAGGCGCTGGAGCGCCACGAGATCGCCGCTGCTCACCCGGACCGTGCCGTCCGTACGCTGGTCGGCTGCGGCGCGGCCGACGACTACGACGTACGGATCGTGGACCCGGCGACCCGGCAGGTCCTGCCGCCGGACCGGGTCGGCGAGATCTGGCTGAAGGGGGCCAGCGTCGCCCTGGGCTACTGGCAGCGGCCGGACGCCACCGGGGCCACCTTCGCCGCCGAGACCGCGGACGGTGAGGGCGGCTTCCTGCGCACGGGCGATCTGGGGCTGCTGCTCGACGGAGAGATCCATGTCACCGGCCGGATCAAGGAGACGCTGATCGTCCGCGGCCGGAACCTGTATCCGCAGGACATCGAGCACGAGCTGCGGGCCCAGCATGACGATCTGAAGGGCCTGTTCGGCGCGGTGTTCACCGTCCCGGTGCCCGGTGTGGACCGCACCGACGAAGGTGTCGTCGTCACCCACGAGGTGCGCGGCCGCCTCGGCGAGGACGTCCTGGCCAAGCTCGCCGCCGGCCTGCGGGAGACCGTGGCCCGCGAGTTCGGCACGGGTGTCCACGCCGTGGCCCTGCTGCGGCGCGGCGGTGTGCGCCGCACCACCAGCGGCAAGGTCCAGCGGACCGCGATGCGGGAGCTGTTCCTGAACGGCGAACTCAACGCGCTCCACCTGGAGTCGGCCGCGCGGTCCGGCTCCCCGGCTCGGCGGCAGGGGTGACCGTGCACACCACCGTCGAAGAACTGGACCTGCTGCTCGGCGCCCCCGGCGCGGAACACCCGGCCTACCGCCCCGCGGCGCTGGCCGAACTGGACCGCCAGGAGGCGTTTCCGGCGGATGCCTGCCGAGTCCTGGACGACTACGGGATGGCCGGGTACTACGTGCCCGCCACCGCCGGAGGCAGGCTGCACGACCACACCGAGCTGCTGCAGCTGCTGCGCACCGTGGCCCGGCGTGATCTGACGGTGGCCGTCGGCCACGGCAAGACCTTCCTCGGCGCGGCCTCCGTGTGGGTGGGCGGCACCCCCGAACAGGCCCGTCACCTCGGGGAACTGATCACTTCGGGGGCCGTCGCCTCCTGGGGGCTGACCGAGCGCGGACACGGCAGCGACCTGCTCGCCGGCGAGGTGAGCGCCGCTCCCGCCGTCGACGGCTGGCGGCTCAACGGTGAGAAGTGGCTGATCAACAACGCCACCCGCGGACACCTGGTCTGCGTGCTGGCCCGCACCTCGCCCGACGGCGGCCCGCGCGGCTTCAGCCTCTTCCTCGTCGACAAGCGGCAGCTCGCCGAAGGCGCCCACACCTGCCTGCCCAAGGTGCCCACCCACGGCATCCGCGGCGCCGACATCAGCGGCATCGCCTTCCACGACGCATGGCTGCCGGACACGGCCCTGGTCGGCGAGGTCGGCGCAGGCATCGAGATCGTCCTCAAGACGCTCCAGCTCACCCGCACGATCTGCGCGGCCCTTTCGCTGGGTGCCGGCGACACCGCCGTACGCATCGCGGCCGACTACGCCCGCAACCGCGTCCTGTACGGCCGGGCTCTGGCCGAACTGCCGCGCGTGCGCCGCATCCTGGGCGAGATCACCGCGGCCCGGCTCCTCGCCGAGGCCACCGCCACCGTCGCGAGCCGCAGCGTCCACGCACTGCCCGGCGAGCTCGGCGTGACCTCCGCGGTCACCAAGGCCCTCGTCCCCGAGCTGGTGCAGCAGATCCTCGACCGGACCGCGGAACTCCTCGGCGTACGCAGCTTCCTGTCCGAGCAGTACGCCGACGGGGTCTTCGCCAAACTGGAACGCGACCACCGGGTCGTCGCCATCTTCGACGGCAACACGGCCGTCAACCGCAACGCCCTCATCGATCAGTTCCCCCTGCTGGCCACCGGCTACCGGCGGGGCAGGACCGACCGGGACGGCGTCGCCGCGGCCACCGAACTCGTCCTGCCCCTGCGGGAGTTCGACCCCGCGCGGCTCTCCGTGATCGCGCTCGGGGGCAGCTCGCTGGTGCAGTCCCTGCCCGAGGCGGTCGCCCGCGTCCGCGCCCAGGCCGAGGCGGGCCGGCTGCCCCAGGAGGTCGCCGTCCTCGCCGAACTGATCAAGAGCGAGTGCGACACCCTGCACCAGGAACTCGCGGCCCAGCGACGCACCGCGGGGAACGTACCCGCCGAGGCCTTCGCCCGCGCGGAACGCTACGAACTCTGCTACGCCGCCGCGGCCTGCCTGCGGCTGTGGCTCGGCAACCCCCACCCCGCGAACCACCCCGGCGAGCCGCCCACCGCGGCCCGCAACGGGCTCTGGCTCCAGGCCTGCCTCCGCCTGATCCTCACCCGCCTCGGCCACCGCCTCGGCGAGGCGGGCGCCGTGGCCTACGACCGGCTCGCCGACCACGTCCTCGACGCATCGGGCGCCCCCGGCCTGACCACCCTGCTCGCCGGCCCGGCCCTCAGGAGCAACCCATGACGAGCGCGACCAGCGCGCCCCCGGCCCTCGCCTTCCCGCACCGCGCCGACACGATCGAACAGCACCTCGGCGACCCCCGCGACCCCGCCAACCCGCTGGGCTTCCGACAGATCCTCGACGCCGACGAACGCGGCGAGATGTTCGCGGCCGGAGAGCGCGCCCTCGACGACTACGACCTGGGCGCCGAGTTCGTGCCGCCCGAGTACGGCGGCCGACTCACCCGCCTGGACGAACTCGTCGAGATCATGCGGTCCGTCTACCGCCGCGACCCCTGCCTCGGCCTCGGCTACGGTGCCAGCTCCTTCATCGCGGCCGTCAACATCTGGACCGCGGGCAGCGAGGAACAGCGCCGCCACGTCGCCGACCTGCTGCTGCGACGCCGCAAGGTGTCCGTCGCCTACCACGAACTCGCCCACGGCAACGACATGACCGGCACCGAGTTCGAGGCCATCCCCGGCCCCGACGGGCTCGTCCTCAACGGGCGCAAGGAGGTCGTCACCAACCTCCAGCGCTCCGACGCCGTCGTCATGTTCGCCCGCACCGACCGGGGGCCGGGCAGCCGCAGTCACTCCCAGATCCTCGTCGACAAAGCCCGCATCCCCGCCGGGCACATGCGCTACCTGCCCCGGTTCGCCAGCTCGGGCATGCGCGGCGTACAGCTCGGCGGCATCGAGTTCCACGACTGCCGGCTGCCCGCCGACAGCGTGGTCGGACGCCGGGGAGAGGGCCTGGAGACCGCCCTGAAGGCCTTCCAGATCACCCGTACCACGCTCGTCGCGATGTTCCAGGGCATGCTCGACACCGGGCTGCGCACCGCACTGCGGCACCTCTCCACGCGCACCCTGTACGGGCGTCCCGCCACCGAACTGCCCGAGGTGCGCTCGGTACTCGCCGGAGTCCACGCCGACCTGCTGCTCTGCGACGCCTTCGCCACCGTCGGCGCCCGCGCCCTCCATGTCGTACCGGCCGAGACGCCGATCTACGCCCAGGCCGTGAAGTACTTCATCTCCAAGATCCTGATGGACGCCATGCACCGGCTGTCCACGCTCCTCGGCGCGCACTTCTACATCCGCGAGGGCGAACACGCGATCTTCCAGAAGCTGCTGCGCGACATCCAGCCCGCCGGCTTCGGACACGCGGCCCGCGCCGCCTGCCAGATGTCGCTCCTGCCGCAACTGCCGCTGCTGGCCCGCCGCTCCTGGCCCGCGGGACGCACGGTCCCCGAAGGCCTCTTCCGCCTCGACGCCGACCTGCCGCCCCTCCCGTTCGACCGGCTGACCATCACCGCGGGCGGCCGCGAAGGACTCAGCTCCGCCCTGGCCGCCGGACTCGACGCGGCCCCCGAACTGCTCTCCGCCCACCCCGTGATCGGCAGGGTCGGCACCCACCTCCGGGACGACCTGCACCGACTCACCACGGAGTGCACCGGCCTGACCCGCACCGAACTCTCCGTCGCGGCGAGTTCGGCCTCGTACGACCTGACCCATCGCTATGTGAACGTGCTCGCGGCCGCCGCCTGCGTCGGACTGTGGCAGCACAACCGCCACCACCCCGACCCCTTCCTCACCGACCCCGCCTGGCTCGCCGCCGCCCTCGCCCGGATCCCGCTGCACCCCGGCGTCCCGGTGCCCCGGCTGCCCCAGGACCTCGAACAACACCTCTACGACGAACTGATCGAGCGCCACGAATCCGCGACGAGCCTCGGCCTGGTCCGGCGACGGCTCGCCGAAACCCACCCCAAGGAGAAGTAGTCATGTCGAGCTCCACCGTCGAGACCACCGACCCCAACCTGTCCGCCGAGGCCCTGACGGCCTGGCTCCGCGAGCGCATAGCCGCCCACCTGGACATCTCCCCCGAGTCGATCGCCCCGGACGAGTCCCTGACGACGTACGGACTCGACTCCCTCTACGCCCTCACCATCGTCGCCGAGATCGAGGACCACCTCGGGCTGACCCTCGAACCGACGGTGATGTGGGACCGCCCGACCCTGACCGGACTGGTCGAGGCCATCTCCGAAGAACTGCCGCTGGCCGCCTGACCGTTCGGCTGCGCGGCGCAGCGCACCGGCCGGACGGCTCGTCCGGTCAACCTCGTCCAGAGAACGAACAGAACGTGGGTAGGTATTCAGTGTCTGAGCATGGGTCGGTCCGTCAGGCTGCTTCGGCCGCGCAGACGGGTGTGTGGGTAGGGCAGCAGCTGGCCCCCGACAGCCCGCTGTACAACTGCGCGACCTACTTCGACATCGCAGGACGACTGCACCCCGAACTCCTCGCCGAGGCGGTGCGCCGCACGGTCGCGGAGACGGAAGCGCTGCGCGTGCGGTTCACCGAGGACGACGGTGAGCTGTGGCAGACCGTGGAACCGGCCGGCGGTGACCCCCTCCCGCACATCCTGGACGTCACCGCCGACCCGGACCCGGAGGCCGCCGCCCGCGCCTGGATGGACGCCGACCTGGCCACCGCCACGGACCTGCGCCGCGAACCCCTGTACACCCATGCCCTGTTCCAGCTGGGCGAGGACCGGTCCCTGCTGTACTTCCGGCATCACCACATCGCCCTCGACGGCTACGGCCAGGCGGTCTACTGCCGCCGGCTCGCCCAGACCTACACGGCGCTCGCCGCGGACCGCGAGCCCTCCGCCACCCGCTTCCACGCCCTCGCCTACCTCCTCGACGAGGACCGCGCCTACCGCGCCTCGTCCCGGCACGACGAGGACCGCGCCTACTGGGGTGCGGTCTACGCCGACCTGCCCGAGCCCGTGTCCCTCACCGGCCGTTCCGCCGCCCCGGCACCCCGTGCCCTGCGCCGCACCGTCGCCCTGACCGGCGACCGTGCCGCCCGGGCGGCGGCCGCCGGCCGCTGGTCCAGCGTGCTGCTGGCCGCGGTGGCCGCCTACAGCCACCGCCTCACCGGCGGCGACGACGTGGTGCTCGGCCTGCCCACCGTGGCCCGCACCACGTCGGCCGCGCTCGCCACCCCGGCGATGTTCGCCAACGAGGTCCCCCTGCGCCTGACGGTGACCCCGGCCACCCGCTTCACCGACCTCGTCGACCAGGTCACCGCACGCGTCCTCGACACCCTTCCGCACCAGCGCTACCGCGGCGAGGACCTGCACCGCGACCTCAGCCTGTCCGGCGGCGGGGGACTGCACTCGATCACGGTCAACGCCATGTCGTTCGGACGGCAGATCCGCTTCGGCGACCTGGACACCGTCATGCATCCGCTGTGGACCGGCCCCGTCAAGGACCTGTCCGTGGTGTCCTTCGGCGACCCCGCGGCCTCCGACCGGGGCGTCCTCCTCGAGTTCGACGCCAACCCCGACCTCTACACCGAGTCCGAACTCGCCGCCCACCAGGACCGGTTCACCGCCTTCCTCGACGCGCTGACGGCCGATCCCGACCGGCCCCTCGGCGCCGTCGACCTGCTCGGCGACACCGAACGGGAGCGGATCCTCACCGACTGGAACGACACCGCGCACCCGGTGCCCGGCCACTCCCTGCCCGAGATCTTCCAGGACCGGGCCCACCGCATCCCCGACGCCGTCGCCCTCGTACACGGCGCCACCCGGCTCACCTACGGCGAACTCAACTCCCGCGCCAACCAGCTCGCCCGCCTCCTGGTCCAGCGCGGCGTCGGCCCCGAGCAGTACGTCGCCGTGGTCCTTCCGCGCTCCGCCGACCTCGTCGTCGCCCTGCTGGCCGTCCTCAAGACCGGCGCCGCCTATCTGCCCGTCGACCCCGCCTACCCGGCCGACCGCATCGCCTACGTCCTCGACGACGCACGCCCCGCCCTCGTCCTCACCGACAGCACCCTCGCCGAGCGTCTCCCGGACGCCACCGTGCCCAGGGTCCTGCTGGACAGGGACCGCACCGGCGCACTGCCCGCCGGCGACCTCCACCCCCGCGAGCGCATTGCACCCGGCCGTGCCGCACACCCCGCCTACGTGATCTACACCTCGGGCTCGACCGGCCGCCCCAAGGGCGTCGTCGTCCCCCGCGGCGCCCTCGACAACTTCCTCGCCGCGATGGACCACCGGCTGGGCATCACCGAGGACGACCGACTCCTCGCCGTCACCACCATCGGCTTCGACATCGCCGGCCTGGAGCTGTACCTGCCGCTGCTCAACGGCGCCACCGTCGTCCTCGCCGACCGCGACCAGGTCCTCGACCCCGACGCACTGCGCACGCTCGTCACGGCGGAGTCCGTCACCGTCCTGCAGGCCACCCCCAGCCTGTGGCGCGCCCTCACCGACGGCGACGACGGCCGGCTGCGCTCCGTGCGTGCCCTCGTCGGCGGCGAGGCCCTGCCCGCCGACCTCGCCCGCACCCTGGCCGGCACCACCGCCTCCGTCACCAACCTGTACGGACCGACCGAGACCACCGTGTGGTCCACCGCCGCGGCCATCACCGCCGACACCCCCGTCGCCATCGGTACGCCCATCCTCAACACCCGTGTGTACGTGCTCGACCAGGCCCTGCGCCCCGTCCCGGCCGGAGTCTCCGGAGAGCTGTACATCGCGGGCGAGGGGCTGGCCCGCGGCTATCACGGCCGCCCCGGACTGACCGGTGAGCGCTTCGTCGCCGACCCGTTCGGCCTGCCCGGCTCCCGTATGTACCGCACCGGAGACGTGGTCCGCTGGACCGCCGACGGTGCCCTCCAGTACCAGCGCCGCGCCGACGACCAGATCAAGCTGCGGGGCTTCCGCATCGAACTCGGCGAGATCGAGACCGTACTGCACAGCCACCCCGCCCTGGCCCGGGCCGCCGTCATCGTCCGTGAGGACCGGCCGGGCGACCGGCGACTGGTCGCCTACGTCGTCCCCGGCGCCGCATCCGACGAGCCCGACCCGGCCGGTCTGCGCGCCCACCTCGCGGCGGCCCTGCCCGACTACATGATCCCCGCCGCGTTCGTCGCGCTGCCCGCCCTGCCGCTCACCCCCAACGGCAAACTGGACCGCAAGGCCCTGCCCGCCCCGGACTACACGGACGCCGACGGCGAGCGCCGCGCCCCTGTCACACCTGCCGAGCACGCTCTCTGCGCCCTCTTCGCCGACGTCCTCGGCGTGCCGGCGGCCGGTGTCGACGACGATTTCTTCGGGACCGGCGGCGACAGCATCATGGCCGTCCGCCTCGTCGCCCGCGCCCGGCGAGCCGGACTGCCCGTCACCGTACGAGACGTCTTCCGGCACCGCACCGCCGCGGGCCTCGCCGCACTCGCCGAACAAGCGGGACCGGCCGGCGCAGCGGACCGGGACGCGGAACTTTCCGGGCCCAGCGGTACCGCGGTGGGCCCGGAGCGGGACGCGGAACCCTTCCGGCACGGCGGTCCGACCGCAGCGGGCCCGGAGCGGGACGCGGAACCTTCCCGGCGCACCGGTCCGACCGTGGCGGAGATCGCCCAGGCCAGGTCGGCCGCCCCGGACGCGACCGATGTCCTGCCGCTGTCGCCGCTCCAGGAAGGCCTCTTCTTCCACCACCAGTTCGACACCGCGGCCCTCGACTACTACAACGCGCAGACCGTCCTCACCCTCGACGGCACCCTCGACCCGGCCGCCCTGCGCGCCGCCGCCGACGCCGTCCTCGCCCGGCACGCCGTCCTGCGCTGCGGCTTCCGGCAGACCGGAACCGGCCGCGCCCTGGCCGTCGTCATCGACTCCGTCACCGCACCCTGGCAGCAGATCGACCTCGGCCACCTCGACGACGAGGCCGCCGCCACGGCCTGGGACGACATTCTCGACCGCGACCGCTGGACCCGCTTCGACCTGACCGAACCTCCCTTGATCAGGTTCACCCTCGCCGGCACCCGCCCCGACCGCTGGCAGCTCGCTGTCACCAACCACCACATCGTGCTCGACGGCTGGTCCCTGCCCCTCGTCGTCCGCGACCTCCTCGCCGAATACGCCCACCGAGTCGCCCCCGACGACCGGCCCGACGCGTCACTCCGCACCCGCCCCTACCGGGACTACCTCGACTGGCTCGCCGCGCACGACCATGACACGGCGCTCGCCGCCTGGAGCACCGCACTCGACGGAGTGGAGGAACCGACCCGGCTCGGCACCGAGGAGCCCGGCACCAGCCCCGCGCCCCAGCAGCGCCTCCGCTTCTCGCTGCCCGCGCCGGCCGCCCGCGCCCTCACCCGCGCCGCGCGCCGCCACGGCGTCACCGCCAACACCCTGGTGCAGGCCGGCTGGGCCGTCCTGCTCTCCCGGCTGACCGGCCGCACCGACGTCGTGTTCGGCGTCACCGCCGCGGGCCGCCCCGCCGAACTCGCCGACGCCGAGACGATGGTGGGCCTCTTCGTCAACACCCTGCCCCTGCGTGCCACGCTGCGCCCCGCCGAGACCGTCGCCGCGTTCCTGCGCCGCCTCCAGGACCAGCAGGCCGACCTCGTCGACCACCAGCATGTCGACCTCGCCGAACTGCAGCGCCGGGTCGGCGTCGGTGAACTCTTCGACACCCTCACGGTGTTCGAGAACTTCCCCCTGGACCACGCCTCCATCAACGACCACGCCACCCGGGCCGGCCTCACCCTGGGCGACGCGGAGATCCGCGGCGGTACCCACTACGCCCTGGGGCTCGCAGCCCTCCCCGCCCCCTCCGGCGACGGCCTCGACTTCCGTCTCGACTACCGCCCCGATCTCGTCGGTTCCGCGTACGCGCGGTCCGTCGCGGACCGTTTCGTGCGCGTGCTGGCTGCGATGGCGGCGACGCCGGAGGTTCCGGTGGGCTCGATCGGTGTGCTGGAGGACGAGGAACGGCAGCGGGTGCTGGTGGGGTGGAACGACTCCGCCACCGTGTCGCCTGCCGAGGATCTGGTGGTGTCGTTCCGGGCGCAGGTGGCCCGTACACCGGATGCGCAGGCAGTGGTGTCCGGTGAAACGGCCCTTTCGTACGCCGAGTTGGATGCGCGTAGTGAGCGGCTGGCACGGCTGCTCGCGGAGGACGGGGTCGGACCCGAGCGATTCGCCGCCGTCCTGCTGCCACGGTCGGTCGATCTGGTCGCCGTACTGCTGGCCGTACTCAAGACGGGCGGCGCGTATCTGCCGCTGGACGGGGACTTCCCCGCCGACCGCCTCGCCTTCATGCAGGACGAGACCCGGCCCGTCGTCACCGTCGACCAGGCATGGCTGGCCGCCGCGGAACACCGCGAGCCGGTGGGTGAACTGCCGGAGGTCGTCGATGCGGCGCAGGCCGCCTACGTCCTGTACACCTCCGGCTCCACCGGCCGCCCCAAGGGTGTCGTCATTCCGCGTGGCGCCCTGGCCAACCTCCTTGAGGACATGCGCCGCCGCATCCCCCTCAACAGCACGGACCGGCTGCTCGCCGTGACCACCATCGGCTTCGACATCGCCGGACTCGAACTGTTCACCCCGCTCACCACCGGCGCCACCGCCGTCATCGCACCCACCGGCATCATCCACGACCCCGACCGGCTGCACACCCTGCTCACCGATGAGCGGATCACCGTCATGCAGGCCACCCCGAGCCTGTGGCGAGCAGCCACCGAGACCCCGGCCGTCACCGGCGCCCTCGCCGGCGTCCGCGTACTCGTCGGCGGTGAAGCCCTGCCCACCGACCTGGCCCAGGCACTCACCGAGGCCGCCGCCGAAGTGATCAACGTGTACGGGCCCACCGAGACCACCATCTGGTCCACCGCCGCCCACCTCGACCACCACGCACCCGTCACCATCGGCCACCCCCTCGACAACACCCAGCTCTACGTCCTGGACACACACCTCCAGCCCGTCCCCGCAGGAGTCCCCGGCGAGCTCTACATCGCCGGCACCGGCATCGCCCGCGGCTACCTCAACCGGCCCGACCTGAGCGCGGAACGATTCCTCGCCAACCCCTACGGGGCTCCCGGGTCCCGCATGTACCGGACCGGGGACATCGCCCGCTGGTCCTCCCACGGCGACCTGGAATACCTGCGCCGCGCCGACCAACAGATCAAACTGCGCGGCTACCGCATCGAACTCGGCGAGATCGAAACCACCCTGCGCAACCACCCCGCCGTCCAGCAGGCCGCCGTCATCGTCCACGACGACCGCCTCATCGCCTACACCGTCGGCACCCCGGACACAGACCTGCGCGCCCACCTCGCCCAGACCCTGCCCGCCTACATGGTCCCCTCCGCCTTCGTCACCCTCGACGCACTCCCCCTCACCGCCAACGGCAAACTCGACCGCAAGGCCCTGCCCACGCCCGAGTTCGAGACGACCGGCGACCAGCGGCGCGCCCCGCGCACCCCGCAGGAAGAGATCCTCCGCGGTCTGTTCGCCGACGTCCTCGGGGCCCGGCAGATCGGCATCGACGACAGCTTCTTCGACCTCGGCGGACACTCCCTGCTCGCCACCCGTCTCGTCGCCCGCATCCGCACCACCCTCGGCACCGAACTTCCCGTACGCGCCGTCTTCGAAGCACCCACCGTCGCGGGCCTGGCGGAAGCACTCACCAACGCCACGGCGGCCCGCGCCCCGCTCACCGCGCAAGCAAGACCCGAGCGGATCCCGCTGTCGTACGCACAGCAGGGGCAGTGGTTCCTGCAGAAGCTCGAAGGCCCCAACGCCACCTACAACATCCCCATCGCGCTGCGCCTGAACGGCGTCCTCGACCACGGCGCGCTCCAGGCTGCCCTCACGGATCTGGTGGAGCGGCACGAAGCCCTGCGCACCCTCATAGGTGACGCCGGGAGCAGTGCCGAACAGATCGTCCTGGCGAACGCGGTGCCTGGCCTGACCGTCGAACAGGTCGACGAAGAGGAGCTGGCGCACGCTCTGGAGGAGGCCGCCGCTCGGCCCTTCGACCTCACCCGTGACCTGCCCCTGCGCGCCACCCTCTTCCGCACCGGCCCGGACGCGCACGTCCTGCTCCTCCTGGTGCACCACATCGCCGCTGACGAAGGCTCCTTCGCTCCGCTCGTCCGTGATCTGACGACGGCGTATGCGGCGCGGCGGACGCTGGGGGAGGCTCCTGCGTGGGAGCCGCTGCCGGTGCAGTACGCCGACTACACCCTCTGGCAGCGGGAGGTACTCGGTTCCGAGGACGATCCGGAGTCTGCGGCGGGAGAACAACTCGGCTACTGGGAGCGCGCGTTGGCTGGACTCCCGCTGGAGCTGGAGCTGCCCACCGACCGGCCTCGGCCGGCGGCTCCGTCGCATCGTGGTGATTCAGTTCCGTTCGGTCTGCCTGCGGGTCTGCGTGAGGGTGTGGAGGGGCTGGCGCGTGAGCATCAGTGCACTCCGTTCATGGTGGTGCAGGCGGCGTTGGCGGTGTTGCTGCACCGGCTGGGTGCCGGGAGTGACATCCCGATCGGCTCGCCGGTCTCCGGCCGCACGGACGCGTCCACCGAGGCCCTGGTCGGGTTCTTCGTCAACACGCTCGTTCTGCGGACCGACCTGTCCGGCAACCCGACGTTCGCCGAACTCCTCTCCCGTGTACGGGAGTCGGACCTGGCGGCCTACGCCCATCAGGACGTGCCCTTCGAGCGGCTCGTCCATGTCCTCAACCCGGAGCGGTCGGCTGCCCGTCACCCCCTCTTCCAGACCGTTCTGAACTGGACCGACGAGGACGAGCGGCGCGCGCTTCTGGACAGCCTGGACATGCCGGGTCTCGCTGTGTCGCCGATGGGTGTGAGTACGGGGGCTGCGAAGTTCGATCTGGTGTTCCATCTGTCCGGGTTGGCCGGTGGGGAGGTGGAGTACAGCGTTGATCTGTTCGACCGGTCGTCGGTGGAGGCGTTGGCCGGGCGGTTTGTGCGGGTGTTGGAGGCGGTGGTTGCCGAGCCGTTGCGGCGGGTGGGTGTGGTGCCGGTGGTGTCGGTGGAGGAGCGGGCG
>NZ_JBVKBH010000041.1:0-17384 GCF_055657175.1 Streptomyces sp. NPDC107581 | reverse complement strand
CACGATCGTCCAGACGGGATGACGGACGACAGCGGTCCCGATACGTCGGAACATTCGGGGGGTCCTCCTGGATGGGAAGATCACCGCCGCCCGGGGAGCGGTCCCTGGCATCGGCGACCCGACCGGCATTCAACATGGCGCCGGTCGAATGATTGTCTTGGGAGCCGATCATAGTGACTCGGGCCACCAGGACACATCCGGCGCTCCCTGATGTGAGACACCGTCGGCCTTCCTTCAAGACTCCCACTCAAGTGGTTAACTCCTCATGAAATCAGGACACTTGAGAGGGCGCCTCATCGCGGACCCCGTATTCTCGATGGCTGATTTCCGACCAGGGGCGCCGTGTCGCAACGGCTCCGTGCGGGACATTCCCTGCCCGGAATAGTGCCCTGCACACTCTTATGATCGGTGACCTCGGGACGGTGTGGATCGTTCAAGAGATGTGCTGTCAGAACGACTTGAAGCGGCAATGAGACAACTTGTCTGTTCTCGTACCCAGTTGGAGGGTCTGGCCGCTGCGCTGGGGCCCGGGTGCCTGACCGGTTCCAGCGAGCAGGAGCGCGCGGCCCGGGCCGAACTGGCCGGTGACGCCCTCCGGCTTCTGGAGGATGCCGAGGCCGCGGTCGCCCGCGGGGAGCCGGAGTATGTCGTCGTGGCTCTGGTCAAGGCGATCGAGAGGCTCGTGGTCCAGCTCAGGGACCGGGTGCTGGACGGTGTCGTGGCGTCGAGCCCCGCCCCGGACCACTGGCCGCTCTAGGATCCGCCACCGAACCGCACGGAGCCTGAGGCGACTTACGCGCGCTCCTGCCCCACGCGAAACGAAGCAGTCGTACACCGTGTTCACCAGGGCCCGGGCCTGGCCCGGGGCTGCCGGACGGCATGTTCGGCCGGGTGTGCGGCCTGCGGTCAGCCGCGCAGGCTCCCGCGGGGCCGGATCAGTCCGCTCTCGTAGGCCAGGATGGTCGCCTGGACCCGGTCACGCAGGCCGAGTTTGGAGAGCAGGGCGTTCACATGGGTCTTCACGGTGCCCGTGGTCACGCCGAGTTCGGCTCCGATCTCGGCGTTGGTGAGCCCGGAAGCCATCTTCAGCAGCACTTCCCGTTCCCTCGGGGTGAGGCCGGGGACCCCGGTGGACGAAGGCGGTCGCGGCACACCCTGAGCGAAGGCATCGATGAGCCGGCGGGTCACAGCGGGAGCCAGGATGCCCTCGCCGGCCGCGACGATCCGGATGGCGGACAGCAGCTCCTCGGGCTGGGCGTCCTTGAGCAGGAACCCGGACGCTCCGGCGCGCAGGGCCTCGTACACGTACTCGTCGAGGTCGAACGTGGTCAGCACCAGGACCCGCGGCCCGTTCTCCGGCGCGGTGATCAGACGGGTCGCCGTGAGACCGTCCATGCCCGGCATCCGGATGTCCATCAGCACGAGGTGGGGCGCCTCGGCGGCGGCGAGCGACACCGCCGCCGCTCCGTCGCCGGCCTCGGCGACGACACTGAGGTCGGGTTCGGCGTCCACGATGGCGGCGAAGCCCGCTCGGACCACGGCCTGGTCGTCGACGACCATCACACGTGTGGCGACGGGGACACCTCCGGGACGGGGGCCGGAGCGGATCCGGCCGGCAAGGACACCCGTACATTACCGCCCGGTTCGAACTCGATCCGCCCCTCGCCCGCGGTGACCTGCACGCGCAGCCGTTCCGCGACCGGTCCGGCGACGGCGAGCGGTACGCCCGTGACCGTGATGTGCACGGTGCCGCGCCGCCGCCGCAGGGTCACGCGCGCCGGGCCGCCGTCGCCCGCGTCGAGCGCCGCCTCGACGATCCGGTACACCGAAACGTCCACGGAGGGCGGCAGGTTCCGCACGGCTTCGGGCAGACCGCGCAACCGCACATGGCGGCCGGCGGCGCTCAGCGTGCGGCACAGCGTGTCCAGGTCGGCGGCGGCCGGGGAGGGAGCGAGAGGGCCGGCGGGGTCTTCGGCGTCGCCGAGGCCGTGCAGCATGTCCCGCATGGCGGCGAGGGCAGCCCGGGCCGCGGTGGCCACGTCGTCGAGTCGTCCCTGTCCGGCCAGGTCGGCGAGCGACCCCGTGTGGTGCAGTACGGCCTCGCGCAACGTGACCGCCAGCCGGTGCCGCTCGGCCTCGGCGGCCTGCTGCGCATGCCACAGCGAACTGCCGAGCGCGAAGTCGTCGTGCGCCAGCACGCGCAGGCGCCGGCGTCGCACGAGCAGGCCCGCACCGCACAGGGCGGCGAAGAGGGGAGCCAGCACGACACACAGGGCGATCACCATCACCACGGTGAACCCGTCGACCGCTTCGCCCTCGAACGAGCCGTCGGCAGCGGCCGTGGCCGTGACCACCGAGGCCGTGCCGAAGGTCGCCGCGATCACCGCCGGCCAGGTGCGCGAGGGACCCTGCCCGTAGGCGGCGAGCGCGTACACCGCGAGCATCTCCGCCGGAGTGCCCGCGACGAAGAACTGCGACACCCGTGAGGGCAGGGGCACCGCGGCGACGGCCACGGGCCACGCCCACGCCGTGGCCAGCACGGTGACGAAGGACGCCAAGGGGGCACGTCTGCGCCACAGCAGCGGCAGCGCGTGCAGGACCAGCAGCAGCGCCACCACGATCAGCGCCGGTACCGAGGCGCGCTGGGTCCGTTCCGACCAGTCCTCCATGACGGCGAGCGCGAAGACCAGCGGCATGACCGTCACGGTGAGGGCCAGGGCGGGATCGGCGAGCCGCTGCTCCCGCAGGACGTCGCGCCGCCGTACGGGCCCGGACGGATGGCCGGGCCCGGCGGCGTCGGGCAGCGTCGCGCGGACCAGCCAGCCGCCGTCGGGGCCGGGGCCGGCGGTCAGCTCGCCACCGGCCGCCGCGGCCCGTTCCCGCATCCCCGCGACGCCCCGTCCCGCGCCGAGGCCGCCGGCCCCGTGCGGTGCCGAGGCGCGCGGCGGCGCGTTCTCCACCGTCAGTTCCAGCAGGCCGTTCGCCCGGTGGACGAGTACACGGGCGGCGGCGCCGGGGGCGTGCCGCAGGGCGTTGGTCAGGGCTTCACGGACGATTCCGTGGATCGCCTCGGCCGCGGGGCCGGTCAGGTCGTCGGCGATGTCGGCGGCGACGGGCCGGCCCAATCGGCCGAACCCCGCGACCAGTTCCTCGATCTCGGCGCTGGTGGTCCCCGTGCTCGGACGGTCGGTGTCCCGTAGCAGACCGACGAGCCGCCGCAGCGCCGCCACGGTCTCGGCGCCGGTGCGTGCCGCGAACGACAGTGCCTCCGCGGCCAGCTCCGGCCTGCTGTCCTTGAGCCTGCGCGCGGCGTCGACGGTGACGACGACCGAGGTGAGGTGATGGGCGCTCACATCGTGCAGTTCACGGGCCAGGCGCCGGCGCTCGTGGTCGCCCGCCGTCCGGCGGGTGTGCTCCGCTCCGGCCAGCCGGCGGGCCGCGGTGAGCCGCCCGTCGAGCCACTGGCGCCGCGTTTCGCCGAGTCCCGCGCACAGGACGTACACGCTCAGCGCGAGCGCCAGCGTCAGGAGCGAGACGCGCAGGCCGTCCTGTACGGCGGCCAGCAGCCATTCGATGCCCACGGCCCCGGCGACGGCCCGGACCGTCGTCGGCACGGGGCAGCGCACGGCGACGGAGTACAGCGCGACCAGCGTGCCGAGGCCGAGGTAGCCGTCCGGCCAGGCGACCGAGCCCAGGACGTAGGCACACAGCGTCCCGGCCAGAGCCTGCAGGGGCGCCCGACGGCGCTGGCCCAGCGCGGCCGTCTCCACCGACACGGCGCACACGACGCCGATCAGGCCCGGCAGGCCGGGTGTCACGTCGGGCCCAAGACCGGGCCACATCAGGGCACCTTGTCCGGCTGCCAGCCCCAGGGGCAGCAGCCAGTTGCGTATCGTCTCCATCTCGCCGACGAGCGTAGAGGGCTGCCCGGACACCGGGCACCGGCCCTGAGGCCGAGGCGGATCCCTACCCAGCGATAGAGACGCCGTTCGTGCCGCAGGGCGACGGCGGGGCGGGGTGCCGCAGGAGAGGGTGATGCCATGACGACTCCACTGCTGCCCGAGCCTCTGCCCTATCACCGACTCGCCTGGCTCTCGGTGCACCACCGCTGGTGGCGCCCGTGGGTGGGGACCCTGGTCGTGGCCGTCGGCTACATGATCGCCGTCACCGCCCTCTACGGGGCCTTCGACCTGTGGGGCTCCTGGAAGGGATACCCCAAGGGCCCGGACGGATCGGTGGAGTTCGGCCCCGTCTCGGGCACCGCCGTGGACCTGCTGCTCCTCGCCGTGGGGATACCCGTCGTGCTGCTGGCCGTCCGCTGGATCGGGCGGCGCCCGGCGGGGACGGTCTCCTCCGTGACCGGCCGACTCCGATGGCGCTGGCTGGCCCTGTGCATGCTGACGGCCCTGCCGATCACGGCGGTGACGATGGGCGGCATGCTGCTGCTGCCCACGGACGGCGGCCCGGAGTCCCGGTGGGCCGGCTGGGCGGTCTTCGGGCCCGCGATGGCCGTGCTCATCGTGCTGGTCCCCCTCCAGACGGCCGCCGAGGAGTACATGTTCCGAGGCTGGCTGACGCAGACCGCCGGCGCCTTCCTGCGCTCGCCCTGGTGGGCGTTGCTGCCCCAGGCCGTGCTGTTCGCCGCCGCCCACGGCTGGGGCACGCCGTGGGGCTTCGCCGACCTGGTGGTGTTCGGGGCGGTGGCGGGCTGGCTGACCTGGCGCACCGGCGGCCTGGAGGCGGCGATCGGGCTGCACGCGGTCAACAACCTCCTTGCCTTCGGCATCTCGGCCGCCGTCGTCGACGGGCTCAAGAGCGACGAGACCGCGGCGGATTCCACCTGGCCGGTCGTCGCGCTCGACGTCGTGGGCCTCCTGTTGTACGCCGCCGCCGTGGTGTGGTGGACGCGCCGTCGGCCACTGGTCCGTCAGGCACCGGCCCCGCTCCCGCCCATGGAACCCGCCTTCCCCGCCTCGCACGCACCACTCACGGGCGCTCCCGTACCGGCACCCCTGACGGGCGCTCCCGTACAGCCGTCCACGCCGGGCGCTCCCGTACCACCGCCCGTACCGGGCATGCCTGCACCGGGCATGCCCGTACCGCCCGGTTACCCGGGCGCCGGAGCCGGAGGCACCGACCGGACATGAGCAAGCGGGCCACGGTCAAGGTCTGCGGGCCGGATGTGCCGAAAACAGCCGACGTACCGCCCAGCGGGGGAGGTACAGGGCGTAAACCGATGGAGGAAGGGAAGGGTGCTGTACGGCGAACTGCGGGGAGCGGTCGGCTGTGCCCGGGATGCCGGGCCTGGTGCACTGGGGGAGGGACCGGGCATGGGCGGGCAGCCCCTGTACCTCGAACCGCGGCTGGAACCGCGGCTGCGTTCCCTGCTGGAGTCCCCCGGACTGCTGCACACGCTCGCCGACGCCCTCGGCTCACCGCTCCACGTGGTCGTTCCCGACCAGATCGCCGACAACCTGGAGCGGTTCCGGTCCGTGTACCGCAGCCATCACCTTTCCGGCCAGATCTTCTTCGCACACAAGGCCAACCGGTCCAGCGCCCTGCTGAGGCGGCTGGCCGCCACCGACGCCGGCGTGGACGTCGCGTCGCTGGGAGAACTGCAGCACGCCCTCGGCGCCGGCCTCACCCCCGACCGCATCACTGCCACCGGCCCGAAGAACCCGGAGTTCCTCTGGCTGGCCGCCCGTACCTCGGTCACCGTCGGCATCGACAGCCCCGGCGAACTGGCGCACCTGGCCGCTGTGGTGCGCCGGCACGCACTGCCCCGGTGCCGCATCCTGTTACGGCTGTCCGGGTTCGAGACCACCGGCGTGCGGTTGCTGAGCCGGCGCAGTCGTTTCGGCTCGCCCGTACGGGAGTTGGAACCCCTCCTGGAGGCCGCCGACCGGCACCGTGACGAGGTCGACCTGGTGGGTGTGGCCTACCACCTGGACACCACCAGCGTCGACGAGAAGGCGGCGGCGCTCGAAGGCTGCCTGCTGGTGCTGGAGGAATGCCGGAGCCGGGGACTGCGGCCGACGGCCGTGGACGCCGGCGGCGGATTCGGCGTCGGCTACGTCGCCGAGGCCGAACAGTGGGAGCGGTACACGACCGAGCTCACCGCCGCCGTCCTCGGCACCCGCCCGCCCCTGACCTGGGGCGGGCACGGCTACGGGCTGCGCAACGAGGCCGGCACACTGCGCGGGGCGCTCGGGCTCTACCCGGCCCACCGGCCGCTCGCCGGAGCACGCTACCTCGACGAACTGCTCACCCGCCCGGCCGCGTCGTTCGGCGGCAGGCCGCTCGCCGCCCTGCTCCTGGAGCACCTCTACGACCTGCACACCGAACCGGGGCGGGCGCTGGTCGACCAGTGCGGGCTGACGCTCGCCAGGGTGCTGGAGGTGCGCACCCAGCAGACCGGCGGCGAACTCCTCGTGCGGCTGCAGGCGAAGGCCGACGACATCGCGCTGGAGGAGCACGGCGTGCTCGTGGACCCCGTCGTGCTCCCACGGGACACGGCCCGCGGCGGCCCCGGCCCGCACCCGGTCGCCGTCCATCTCTTCGGCAGCCTGTGCCTGGAGACCGATCTCATCACGCGGCGGACGGTCTTCCTGCCCCGCCGGCCCGAGCCGGGCGACCTGATGGCCTTCACGAACACCGCCGGCTACTGCATGGACTTCCACGCCACCCGCGCCCAGCACCACCCCGTGGGCCGCAAGATCGCCGCCTGGCAGGACGGCGGCTCGTGGCGCTGGTGCCTGGACGATCAGTACTGGCCGACCACTTCCGTGGGGGGAGCGCAGTGAGGTACGACAGCATCACCGACGCCATCGGCAACACACCGCTGGTGCGCATCGATCCGGCCGTGCACGGTCTGCGGCACATCGACCTGTACGCCAAGCTGGAGCTGCTCAACCCGTTCGGATCGGTCAAGGACCGGGCCGCCTGGAACATGGCGCGCCCCCACCTCGAGGGCGCCGCCGGCAGCGACCGTCAGGTCGTGGAGCTGTCGAGCGGCAACACCGCCAAGGCCCTCGCCGTCCTCGCCGGGATGCACGGCCTGGGCTTCAAGAGCGTCACCAACCGGATGCGCATCCCGGAGATCAAGGACCTCCTGCTGCTGCTCGGCGCGGAGATCGAGGAGCTGCCCGGCCAGAGCGAGTGCCTCGACCCCACCGCCACCGACGACCCGCTCACCCTCTTCCACCGCACCCTTTCCGAACCCGGCAGCGCCTACCTTCACACGGACCAGTACTTCAACCCGCGCAACACCGAGGCCCATCTCACCGGCACCGGACCGGAGATCGTCAAGGACCTGGACGGCCGGGCCCCGGACTGGTTCATCGCCTGCGTGGGCACCGCCGGTTCCTCGACCGGCGTCGCCCGCGTACTGCGCGAACACGACCCCGCCGTGCGCGTCGTCGGACTGGTCGCCGCCAAGTCCGACTTCATCCCCGGCATCCGCACCATCGACGAGGCCCACGAGGTGGGGCTGTTCGACCCCGGCACCTACGACACGATCGAGGCGGTCAGCGCCGACGACGCGATCGAGGGCATGCTGACCCTGCAGCGCCGCTGCGGCATTCTGGCCGGCCCCACCGGAGGGGCCGCCTACTTCGGCGCCGTCCGTCAACTCCTCGGCAGCGACAGTGAACTGACGGAGCGACAGGCAGCGGTGTTCATCGTCTGCGACCGGGTCGAGAGCTACCTGAGCTACGTCCGGCGACGGCGCCCCGAGCTGTTCGGGCGCCCCCGCCGCAGCAACTCACCGGCCGACCTGTCCGACACCGAGATCCATGCCGCCCCCACCATCGGCATCGCCGACGCCCGGACGTGGATCGCCACCGGCCGGCCCCTCGTCGTCGATCTGCGCAGCCCCTCCGCCTACGCCGCCCTGCACATCGACGGGTCGGTCAACGTCGTCGACACACTCTTCGAGGAACTGCTCCACGGCGGCCTGCCCTTCAGCCACAGCCGCCCGGTGCTGCTCGCCTGCCCGGTCGGTGAGCAGTCCGCCCGCTACGCCGCGCTGCTGACCCGGATGGGACACCCGGACGTCCGCAGCCTGGCCGGCGGCGTCATCG
Organism: Streptomyces sp. NPDC107581; assembly: GCF_055657175.1. NCBI lineage: Bacteria > Bacillati > Actinomycetota > Actinomycetes > Kitasatosporales > Streptomycetaceae > Streptomyces > Streptomyces sp. NPDC107581. The sequence goes on along the minus strand of NZ_JBVKBH010000041.1, from coordinate 9,303 downwards.
CCTGGCGCGACGCGGGCGCCCCTCTGGTAAGGGACCGAACGCCGTGACCGTATCCGACGGCGCCGCCACGGCCGCGGAGCTCGGGGCGTGGCAACAGGACCTGCGCGCCCAGTTCCCGATCATCACCGCCCACCCCGACCTGGCCTACCTGGACAGCGCGGCCACCGCCCAGAAACCACGGGCCGTACTCGACGCCGTCCAGACCTACCTCACCACGACCAACGCCAACGCCGGGCGCGGCACCTACACCTGGGCCAACCGGACCACGGACCTGGTCGAGCAGGCCCGCGAGCGGGTCAAACGGTTCCTGAACGACCCGGCACCCGAGCAGTCCACCGTGCACTTCACCGGCGGCGCCACCGAGGGACTGCGCACCGTCGCCCGCGACTGGCTCCCCCTGGTCCTCGCCGACGGGGACGAGATCGTCGTCCCCGTCGCCGACCACCAGGCCAACATCTCGCCCTGGCTGGAGACCCAGCGGCACCTGTCCCGGCAGGGCGTCCACGTCAGAGTCGTGCCCATGCCGTACCAGCAGGCCTCGGGCGACTACGACCACACCGTGCTGGCGGAGGTCGCCGGGCCGCGCACCAGATGCGTCGCCGTCACCCACGTGCACCACGTCTACGGCGCAGACATGAACGTGCACCGCATCCGCAGGGCGGTCGGCCCGGACGCGGTGATCTGTCTGGACGCCGCCCAGAGCATCGGCCATCTTCCGGTGGACCTGGCCGGTCTGGACGTCGACTTCGTCGTCTTCTCGGGGCACAAGGCCATGGCCCTGCCCGGTTCGGGCGCCGTCTGGGCACGCCAGGCCCGTGGCCCGGCCTTCGTCCCCGGCGGATGGTCGGGCACCCCCAACACGGCAGGCATCGCCTCCCTGGCCGCGGCGCTGGACTGGCTGGAGGCGGCCGGGACCGACCGGATGGAACGGTGGACCGTGGCGCTGGCGGCCCGGCTCACCGACGCGTTGCGCCACCTCGACGCCTACGAGGTCCTCGGCTGCCGGACGAGCCTGGCCGCCGACTCGCCCGTACAGCAGCGCCAGGGCATCGTCACCTTCCGGCACCGCGACATCGACTCCGGCGACCTGGGCTTCATCCTCTTCAGCCACGGCTTCATGGTCCGCTCCGACAGTCACTGTCAGGGCAGCGCGGGGGAGAAGAGCGACTCGGTGCGGGTGAGTCTGCACGTATACAACACCTTCGAGGAGATCGACCGCCTCTCGGCCGTCCTCACCACCTTGGGGTGACACGTCCCACCAGACGCATAATGGAAACCGTTTCCACCCGTAGAGTCTGCGCCGGAGAAGAGAGTTCAGGTGCGAGACGGCAAGGTGGAACCGATGGGGCTGAGTCTGGCGGCGGCCGAGCGGTGGGTGCAGCGCTGGGAACGCCAGCAGCAACGGTATGCCGTCGACCGGGAGGAGCGTTTCACGGTCATCGCCGACGCCGTCGAGCACATCACCGCCCGGAGTCCGCACCGTCCCCTGATCGCGGACCTCGGCTGCGGTCCCGGATCGCTGGCGGCCCGGCTGGCCCGGCGGCTGCCGGGTGCGGACATCGTGGCCGTGGACCGGGACCCGCTGCTGCTCGAACTGGCGCGCACCCACCACGCCGACGCGGCCCGCTACGTCGACGCGGAGATCGGCGCGCCGGGCTGGACCGGGGCCCTGGGCCTCGACCGCCCACTGGACGCGGCCGTGTCGACGACGGCGCTGCACTGTCTGAGCCCGGACGCCCTGCGCCGCACCTACCGAGAGCTGGCGGCACTGCTGCGGCCCGGCGGCATCCTGGTCAACGGTGACCACCTTCCCCAGGACGACGCGGCACTCGCCCACGTCGCCCGGTGCGTCGGACGCCGCCGGGCGGAGCGGCAGCGGGCCTTCGCCCACGAGGACTGGGGCTCCTGGTGGACGGCCGCCGCCGAGGACCCCGAACTGGCCGACCTGCTCGCCGAACGCCGTGGCCGGCAGCCGGCGACCGGGACGGACGACACCGCAGAGCTGCCCCTGTCCGCGCACCTGCGGCTGCTGCGCCGGTCGGGCTTCGGGCACGCCGGTCCCGTCTGGCAGTACGGCGACAGCCACGTGGTGGTCGCGATGCGCTGACCCGGTGCGGATGACACCGCCCGGCACGTCAACCGATCGCGGAAACATGCACAAAGGGGTGCCGGCTCCTGTTTGCTCGGCCCGCCTCCGTCCCCTGCACTCCGACCGCCTCGCCCCGGCCGGAGCGTCCGTCGATGCGAGCCGATGGAGACGCCGACCAGCACGAAGTCCCTGCCCGCCGGACGAATGCCGCGGCGCGGCTGGGACAATGAACGGCATGCCGAACGACGCCCCCTCCCCCTCGACACGCCAGCGCATCATCACAGCCGTCCTGCAGATCATCGGCGAGGACGGTGTCGCCGCGGTCACCAACCGGAGGATCGCCAAGGAAGCCGGGGTCTCTCTCGGCTCGGTCACGTACCACTTCGAGACCCAGCACGACCTGCTGAGGGAGAGCCTGCTGTACTTCGTCCGCGAGGAGGCACGGCACTTCACCGAACTGGCCGACCAGTGCCAGACCGAGGGCATCGACGTCGAGGACGCGGCGTCCCTGGCCGGCCAGGTCGCGTGCGGCACGGCACTCGACAGCGCCCATCTCGCGCCCTTCGAGCTGTACCTCCACGCCGGGCGCGACGAGCGCCTGCGGGAAGCGGCAGCGGAGGCATTCCAGGCCTACGACCGGCTCGCCGCCCGGATCCTCACCGCACTGGGGGTCCCCGACGCCGAACGCCTGGCGGCCACCACGGTAGCCCTCGTCATGGGTCTGCAGCTGAGGCGTCTGGCGACCGGCAGCCCCGCGGACGACCTGGTCGACGCCCTTGTGCTGCTCACCCGAGCGACCGCCGACCAGCCGGCCGGGCAAGACCCCCAGGCGTAAGAGGACTGCTCCAGAGTCTCTTTGCTCACTGGCGCGTTCTCCCGATGGAGTGCCCGGCCGCGGTCTGCGGCCGGGCCTGATGCGGCTGCGGTCAGGGCTTGGAGATGTAGGTCAGCGTCGCGGAGTGGGTCTTTTCGGTGCCGGGGAAGTTGACGTAGAGCGTGTTCGTCTGATCTTCGCGCGGGCCGAACAGGCCGTGGCCGTCCTTCGGATCCGGCGCGTGCTCGGACACCTGGTAGATCATCTCGACGCGGACGGGGTGGCGGGGGCTGACGGTGATGGGCGCAGGGGCCCGGCACGCCTTGGTCGGGGCGGAGTGGTACGGGTCGAAGAACGCTTCCATGAAGGGGTCCCTCTTCGGGACCGCACACGTCATGGTCAGCAGCGGGTAGCCGTCCTGCCACACGCGGGCCTTCATCGGGTCGGCGTTGTAGCCGTACTGGCCGACGGTGACGACGTCGACCGACGCGAAGTCGAACACGTGCCCAGGTTTGGCGTCGATGGTGAACGTGTTGGACACCTGTTGGTCGGGCCGTTGCGGGGTGAGAGTGCTGGGCATGTCGCCGGCCCACTTCACGACCGCGCCGGCCTTGGCCGCTTCGTACGCGACGTCCTGCGGTTCGGGGGCCGGCGGCGGGCTGCTGGAGAACAGTCCGATCAGACCCTTGACGATGGCGTGGCCGACGAGGATGGCACCGCCGACGAGCGCCGCGGGCGGACAGGCGGTCATCGCACCGAGGGTCGCCAGGGAAATGGTGTTGATCACCATCGACTCGATGTCGCCCTTGATCAGGCCGTTGCCGAATCCGACGGTCTCGCCCAGGAGGGGCACGGCGGCGACGAGCGATTCGATCTTGTCCAGCGTGCTGGACTGGTCGTTGCGGAAGGTGTCCTGCGCGCGGAACGCGGTCGCGCTGAAGGCGACCGCCCAGCCGGTGAGTTTGGTCGGCATCAGATCCGGCACTTTGGACGGCGTCTTGCCGGCCGGGGCGACTCTGCCGGCGTTGGCGTTGACCGCGTCCTGAGACGCCTTGAGGTTCTTGGCGGCCTGGGCTTCGTTCAACTGCGCTGTGGTCTTCGGAAGTTTCTTGTACTCCGCGAAGTCCGTCGCCAAGCCGACGAGCTGCTCCGAGCGCGCAAGCACGTCCGCACCCTTGGTGCTCAGCATCTCGCAGACCGCTGTCTGCTGGCCCCGGCAGCGGTCGGACAACTCGTCCATCATGGCCGGCACGAACGGTTCGTTCGTGTCCTGGCCGCCGGACTCGCCGCCCGGCCCCATGGTCGAGTAGTCCCTGGCGACCGTGACGCGCTTGGCCGATACCCGCTTGGCCAGCGACCACGGCAGGTACGTGATGACGTTGGTGCGATCCTTCTTGTCGTCACCCGCGAACCACCTGAAGGGATCGTTGAACTGCTCATGCAGGACGACGATCTTGTTCTGCTGCCCCAACGCGTCCAGCAGGCGGACCGGTTTGCCGTCCTTGCCGGTGGCCGGGATGTCGTACTTCGTGCGCAACGCGGCCGTGACGGCACCGCGGGACTCGCCGGCCGGCACCGTGACGTCGACGGCCGTGAAGTGGCCCTCCAACTGCACGCGGGCGACCATCCCGACCTGGTGGTAGTTGGTCAGGTGCATCCAGTCGTCGCGTGGAAGGGCTTCCGCGGCAGCCTCGCCCTGGGTCGGCACGAGCTGGAACCCGTCCCACTCGTCGTTCGGGTCGGAGTTCGGCGTACCCCCGGCGGCCAGTTGCTCGATCTCGTTCCGGGAACCGCCGTGGTAGCCCGCCACCAACCCCACCGGGTATTCGCGGTTGACGGTGACACCGGCCGTCGGGGCGTCCGGGGGTTCGGGATTGGCGTACGTGGTCACCTCCGTCGCCGCCAGGGGCACCGTCAGGGCGAGTACTGCCGCAAGTAACCAGCCGTACCGTCGTCGCATTAGAGGCAACTCCTCCTAATGAAGCATCAAAACACGTAATAAACGAGGAAACAGCGAACAAGTCACAAGCCACCGTGGAAGCGGGACGCTTCTGCCGGCCGAAGCGACGGACAAGGCTCCCGAGCCGGCAGCGACGATGTGCAGGAGCGACGCCTCGGACCTTTGACGGCACCCGGTCCGACCGGCAGTTGCCGGCGACTTGTCTCCTCAGAGACGAAGCTGAGCCGGCCATGTCGGCGGCGAAGCCGGCGGGCACACTGCCGCTCGGCGGCGTCCTCAACCCCTTGTCATGCGAGGGCGCGTACTGCCCGTTGAAAGTGACGAGGGCGGGGGACCGTGTCCAAGGCGCGCGGCATGCTCGTGTGAGCCCTGTACGCGCCCCCGTGAGTGCGAGAAGACTGCGCTGTCGGTGGGCAGGTGGCCCAGGCACCGTCCCTCCACCGTCCGACGTCCCAGGAAGGCAGGTCAGTCGCCGTGCTCTTGCGTCTGCCCACGTCCATATCCGAAGCGCAGGAGTGTCTGGCCGACGGGGCCGTGCCGATAGGCGGGGCGACACTCGTATGGGCCACGTGGCAGCGGGACGGCTTCCCCGAAGTGGCCGTCTCCCTGCACCAGTTGCCGGAGGCCAACTCCATGGGGTCCGGTACGCTCGGCGCGGCCGTGGTCCTGAGCCGGATCGACGACCGGGTGCCTGACGTACTGCGCCTCGCGGCCTCGACGGTGGGCACCGGGGCCGTACGGCGGACGGCGACGGTCGGTGGGAACCTCGTCGGCAGCGCGCTGCGCTGCCTGCTGCCCGCGGCACTCGTCCTGGACGCCCGCGCCACGGTGCTGGACGCCGACGGCGTCCACGAGACGGACCTCGCCGAGGTGGTGGCCAAGCGCCCCGTGCTGCTCAGCATCCGCTGGCGCGAGCCGCTCGCCTCCGCGTACCGCAAACTGCCCGCCGATGCAGGCGGGCCGCCACCCCTCGTCGTCGCTTCGGCACTGTACGCCGACGATGACGGAGGCGGCCGGCTTCGCGTCGCCGTGCGGGACGGCTACGAGGTGTTCAGCGGCGGCACCGCAGGCGACACCGGCGCCGAGCAGGCTCTTGAGGCGTTGCGTGGGACGGACCTGGGCGACCTGCCCACCGCCGCCTGGCAGGTCGTCCGCCGTCAGGTCTCCGCCCTTCTGGACGGTCTCGGCGAGCACTGAGGGCCGCGGACGGCAGCCAGGGGTGCACGTGATTCCTCCACGGAGTGCACGCTCCGGTCACCGGGTGAGCGGAAGCCCCCGCCGGCGGTGACCATGTGACCACGCCCGGGACGTCCTGCGCACCGGATCGCGCGGTGACCGTGCACGGCCCGTTCCGGAGCCGGTCCGCACTGCGCCGGACCGTCGGCAATCTGCTTGACGAACTCCTCGCCTGAGCCACGGGCAGGCCGACCGGGGGACTCCCGTGGCCGGCGGATCTCTATGGGCGGCGCTGAGCGGACGCTGCGGGTGCTGCCGGGCCACTGCTGTGCGGCGACCGGATCCCTCAGGCGGATCCGGGGGTCTGCTCGGCCTGTGCGGTCGGCTCGGCCGACTCGGGTGCGGTGTAGAAGACGGACGTGCCCTGCTTGGTGCGCTGGGCCTGGTTCTTGGCGACGAGTCCTTCGAGCGTGGTGCGCACGACGGTTGTCCTGATGGTGCGCTCGGGGTGCTGCTGAGCCAGCGCCGTGGTGACCTCGGCGGCGGAACGGGGTTCGCTCTGGTCCGTCAGGTGCCCGCGAACGAGGTCGACGAGGGTGGGCAGCGTCGCGGTGGAGACCGTAGCCGTCGCGGTGCTCTTCTTGCCGGCGGCCTTCCGTCCGGGAGCGGGGGACTTCTTGCTCCTCGCCGGCTTGCTCGCGCCGCCCGACTTGGCCGCGGCCTTCTTACGGGGAGCGGGCACCGTCGCGACGGACTCGGGCTCGGGCGCGGCGGCCGCCGCCGGGAGACCGAGGGCCTGCTGGATGTTCAACAGGACGGTGTGGTCCTGCTGGAGGGCGGCCAGCTGTTGCTGCAGTGCCTGGATCTCCTCGCCGAGCCGTTCCTGCTCCTTGAGATTGCGCTCGAGGTCGCCGGTCACCTGAGCGCTGTACTGCGAGGCCAACTCGGTGGTCACCGTGGTGGTTTCAGACATGATGCGTAGACCCCTTTCTGGGTGCCACGGCCGGCGAACCGCCGGTCCGCGGTGTATGCGAAATCTAATGCACCTGCTCTTCGGCCAGGTACCACGCGGGCAACGGCGGTTACGGCCGCACAGTGGTGCTGTAGCGATAGTACGGAAGACACCTGCCGTTCTCTCCGGAGTCTGGCTGAAATACGGCAGGACGGGTGCCACCCTCACCCGGCGAGCGGCCCGCATCATCTCCCTGGACCACGAGGGAGGGGCCGCGGCGCCGACACCCGACGCGCTCAACTCCCCAGCGAACCACCGACGACCAAGGACCTCGGTCGGTCCCGGTGGGTGTCACTGCCCCGGAGGTGTCACTCGGGCGCCGGTACCGGCATCGTCTGGAGGACCGGGTGCTGCTGGTCGCCGCGTACTGGCGCACGAACCTGACTCTGCGGCAGCTCACTCTGCTGTTCGGGGTCTCGAACTCGGCGGCTCACCGGATCATCGTCCAGCTTGGCTCGTTGCTCGTTGCTCGTTGCTCGTTGCCCGTGCCTCAGCCGCGCATGGGCTTTCGAACCGTCCGGAGCGAAGGCCGCCGTGCCAATCCGACCGGACGCAACCTGTGTGCCTCGGGCCGGGTGCGGCTCAGCTTCGGCCACAGCCGGGACGTGGTCCTGGTGCACGGCACCGCGCGCATGCTGACCCGCGAGCAGCTTCCGGCCGAGGTGGGCGACGCCTTCGCCGCCAAGGATGGCTGGGACCCTCGCAAGGACCACCCCTCGGGCCGTGCCGCGTACGGCGGTGGCCGGTGCGGTCGCGACCGTTGAGGCCCTGGTGCCCGAGGACGACGGCTCGGCCGAAGCGGCGATGCGCGAAAAGCTGGCCCTGCGCTTCAACACCGTGCGCCCGTTCCTGTCCCTGCTCGGCGAGTCGGACGCGCCCGCCTTTCGGTGGACAAGCTCGGCGCGGTGGGCGAGCCGGAGTCTCTGACCTGGCTCAAGAGCACCACGGAGGCGATGCTCCCGAGGATCGACCTGCCGGACCTTCTGTTCGAGGTCCACTCCTGGACCGGCTTCCTCGATGCCTTCGGCCACGTCTCCGAGCGGCGCACCCGTATGGAGGGCCTGCTCGTCTCCCTCGTCGCGCTGCTGGTGGCGGAGAGCTGCAACATCGGCCTGACCCCGGTCATCGACCCCGAGAACAAAGCGCTGACCCGCTCGCGCCTGTCCCACGTCGACCAGAACTACCTGCGGGGCGACACCATCGCCGCGGCGAACGCCGCGCTCGTCACCGCCCAGTCCCGCATCGAGCTCGCCCAGATGTGGGGCGGCGGCCTGCTCGCCTCCGTCGACGGCCTACGTTTCGTCGTCCCCGCCAAGAGCATCAACACCGGGCCCTCACCAAAATATTATGATTACAAAAGGGGACTGACTTGGCTGAATGCCGTCAATGACCAGGCAGCCGGGATCGGCGCGATGGTCGTACGCGGCACCCCGCGCGACAGCCTCTACACCCTGGACACGCTGCTCAACCTCGACGGCGGGGTGAAGCCGGAGATGGTCGCGACCGACAACGCCTCGTACTCCGACATGGCCTTCGGCCTGTACAAGATGCTCGGCTTCCGCTTCGCCCCGCGCTTCCGCGACCTCGCGGACCAGAGGTTTTGGCGGGCCGACCTGCCCGACGGCGAGGCGCCGGCCGCCGGGTACGGGCCGCTGGAAGCCGTCGCCTGCAACAAGGTGAACCTCAAGCGGATCGCCACGCACTGGCCGGACATGCTCCGCGTCGCCGGATCGCTCGTCACCAACCAGGTCCGGGCCTACGACCTGCTGCGGATATGCGGCCGTGAGGGCCACCCGACCCCGCTCGGTGCTGCGTTCGCCGAGTACGGGCGGATCGACAAGACCATGCACCTGCTCGCTCTGGTCGACCCGGTCGACGACACCTACCGGCGGCTGATGAACCGGCAGCTCACCGTGCAGGAGTCCCGTCGCCGCCTGGCCCGCGCGATCTGCCACGGCGGCCGGGGTCAGATCCGCCAGGCGTACCGCGAGGGCCAGGAGGACCAGCTCGCAGCCCTCGGCCTGGTCCTCAACGCCGTCGTGCTGTGGAACACCCGCTAACTCGACGCCGCCGTTGCCGAGCTACGGGCCGAGAGCCACGAGATCCGGGATGAGGATGCCGCCCGGCTCTCCCCGCTCAAGGACCGGCACATCAACTTTTATCTGGACGTTTTTTGGCATCTTGGATTGGTCAGCAGTGATCGTCAGGGGCGGGTTCGGTGCTCTCTCCGAGGTCTGTGAGGAGGCCGCGGA
>NZ_JBVKBH010000040.1:0-18441 GCF_055657175.1 Streptomyces sp. NPDC107581 | reverse complement strand
TCCTGGCGGAACTCTTCCGGATAGGGCTTGGGCACAGCGACATCCTTCCCACCCGCCCCTCAGGGCAAGCCAGTTCAGATGTCACCCGATCGTGCGGCAGACCCGCCCGCCCCGACACCTACGCCGGATGGCAGGGCGAGAACGTCACCGCCGCCCTCAAGCCCTGGGGCATCAAGCCGGGACAGGTCTGGGGCACCACCGACGACGGCGAGGGCGCCAACCGGCGCGGCATCAAGCGCGCCGACATCACCGCCGCAATTACACGCCGTAACGCCGATCGGGCCGCCGCCTAGCCCGAGCAGAGGCGCTAGACCTAGCAGTCGCGCCCGCTAGGCCTAGCACCCCCACTAGCACCCCGCACGGCCGCTGATCAGCTAGCTAGCGTCTAGCGGCCCATCTGCGGAAACACCCCGAAACAGCCCCGGGAAGGGATGTGAGCCCTCGTGGCTCTCGCTAGCCTCGCCGTCCTACTGACTCTCGGCGGTTACGCAGTGTTATGTGCGGTCCGGCCGTTCGCGCCGTGCCGGAAGTGCTCCGGCACCGGCATCCGCCAGGCCCGCCGCACGCTCAAGCTGTGCCGGCGCTGCCGCGGGCAGCGCTACCGGCTCCGCATCGGCCGCCGCCTGCTCAACACCGGACGCGACATCCACCACGCCGGCACCCGACACCACCACCGCCACGACCCCGACCGGAGGTCCACCCCATGGCAGTGACCGTCTCCCTCGTCGCCCTCTTCGGACTTGTCCTCTTCTTCCTGCTGCGCTCCCACAGCCTCACTGCCGGCGCCGCGTTCATCGCCGTGATGTTCGGGTTCTTCCTCGCCTCCACCGGCGCGGCCGGACCCATCAACACCCTCGCCGCCGCCGTCGTCCACGCCATCCCCAACCCGTAAAGAGGCCCGCGTGTTCGAGATCCGAATCATCTGCGACCCCGCCGACACCGATCACGTTGTCGCCACGCTCGACAGCGCGTTCAACGCTGGGAACGTGACCGTCTGCCCCAGCCGCGACGGCGAGAAGAACCGCCTCTACCTCCGCGCCGACCACAAGCAAGCACCCCAGACGAACACCCCTGACGAGTGGCCCGGCCGCACCGAGGCCTACGCCACCGCGCCTGACGCCGGCCGCGAACTGGCATGGCTCCGGGCCGCCGAGGAGCAGGGGCGTGAGTGGTGGCTGCGCCGCGCCGCGCTCACTGATCGCATGGCCTCCGGCATGACTCCCGGCCACAGGGCCAGCACCCGCGAAGCGTTCGACGTCGCCTGCCACCTGATGGCCCTGGACGGCGATGTCGTCGGCTGCAACCCGCGGGCTTACGTCCGTCAGCAGTACGCCCGGTGGGCCAACGACCACTAGCTACGCCAAGGGCGGCCCCCACCTCTCGCCAAAGAACGCGGGGCCGCCCTTGTCCACCTGCCATCCAAATGACCTGTGGAGGTCTCCCAGCATGACCCAACCCACCACCATCCGGCGAGCATTCGCCCATCGGCCTCGGCTGTTAGACCTGTTCTCCTGCGCCGGCGGGGCCAGCAAGGGCTATGAGGACGCGGGATTCGCCGTGGACGGCTGTGACATTGCCGACCGGCCGAACTACCCCTTCCCTTACCAGCGGGGCGATGCGCTGGAGTACCTGGCCGCGCTCATCTCTTCCGGAGAGATCCGCCGGTACGCGTTCGTGCACGCCTCCCCGCCCTGCCAGGACAAGTGCGCCTTGACCGTTGGCACCAACCGGTCCCAGGGCTGGGGCGGCAGCCATGTCGACCTCGTGGCACCCACCCGCGCCCTGCTCGACGCCACGGGCCTGCCCTACGTGATCGAGCAGCCCAACGGCCGCGCCGAGATCCGCAAAGACCTCACCCTGTGCGGCGAGATGTTCGGGCTCGGCGTCATCCGGCACCGCAACTTCGAGTTGGGCGGCTGGCACATCGAGCAGCCGGCGCACGTCCCGCACCGTGGCAGGGTCCGCGGGTGGCGGCACGGCCGCTTCTACGACGGCCCCTACGTGGCCGCCTACGGCAACGGCGGCGGCAAGCCGTCCATCCCGGATCTCCAAAACGCCATGGGCATCACCTGGACGGACGTCCGTGAGGAACTGACCGAGGCCATCCCGCCCACCTACACCGCGTTCATCGGCCGCTCCTACCTGGCCACCACGCACGCGTGGGAGGTGGCGGCATGAACGCCATCCTCACCGCCGATCCGACCTGCGTGCCGCTGCTCGCCTCCGCCCTCACCGCCGCTGAACGCTACTGGCCCGTCATCCCTCTGCGCCCCTACGCCAAGCGGCCGGCCGGGCACCCCGAACGCGCCTGCCCCGGCACCGGCCGGTGCGCGGGCGGGCACCGCAAGCCCGAGCAGCGCGCCACCACCGACACCGCCCTCATCCACGCCGCGTGGGCGACGCGCCCGTACAACGTCGGCATCGCCACCGGCCCGGCCGGGCTGCTCGTGGTCGACCTGGACGTGTGCAAGCCCGAAGAACCAGAAGGAGCGCCTGACGGCGCAACTTCCTTTGCGGCGCTCTGCGAGCGCACCGGGCAGACTGTTCCTGCCACCTACCGGGTGCGGACCGCGCGTGGCGGGGAGCACCTGTACTTCACCGCCCCCACCGGGGTGCGGCTCAAGTGCAGCGCGAACCGGCTCGGCCCGCACATCGACACCCGGGCGTGGGGCGGCTACGTCGTCGCCCCCGGCAGCACCACCCCCGATGGGGCCTACGAGGTATTCGACAACGCACCCGTGGCGCCGCTCCCGGCGTGGCTGGGCACGCTGCTCACCGAGCAGCCCAAGCCCGCCCCCGTGGAACTCACGGCCGTGCGGGACGGCACCCGGGCCGCACGGATCGCGCTGGAACGCGAATGCGCCGTCATCGCAGCAGCGACCGAGGGCGGGCCCGACGGCCGCAACAACACCCTCCACAACAGCGCCTGCAAGGTGGCCCGGTTCGTCGCGTGGGGCCACCTCTCCCGGCACGCGGCCGAGCAGGCAATCCAGGCGGAGGGAGAGGCTACCGGACTGCCGCCGGCCGAGTGCCGCACCACCATCCGCAGCGCCATGGACTGGGTCATCGCCCACGCCACACCGCGGGAAGCCGTATGACCGGCCCCAACTCCCCCCACCTGGACTGCCCCACCCCCGCCATCCCCCGACTGCATGCCGCTCCACAACCCGTGGACACGACGGCCGCAGGCGAGCCGAAAGGCGCCGCCCGTAAGGGCGTCCGAACTGCTCTTCGCTCTAAGACGCGCGCCGGGGACGGTCGGTACCCCGTGGCGTGGCTGCACATCAGCGCACCACGCGGCGCCGTGCCCACGGCCACGTCCAAGTGCCTGTGCGGACGGGACCGCAGCGCCATCGGCCACGCCCACGTGACTGCGCTCATCAACGCGCACACCGCCCACCGCGTCACCTGCTCGCTCCGCAACCCCCAGGAAGGAAGGGCCGCCGCATGACCCTCACCATTGACGGGGCCGCGCTGCTCGACGAGGTGGAAGCCTTCCACCGCCGCTTCAACGTCTTCCCCACCGCCGCCGCGTACGTCGCAGTCGCCCTGTGGGACGCACATGCCCACCTGCTCGACTGCTTCGACTCCACCCCCCGCATCGCCTTTCTCTCCCCCGAACCGGGATCGGGTAAGACCCGGGCACTGGAGATCGTGGAAACTCTCGTGCCGCAGCCCATGACCGCAGTCAACGCCTCCGCCGCCGCTCTGTTCCGGTCCGTCTCCGCAGGCAACGGCAAGCCGACGATCCTGTTTGATGAGATCGACACGGTCTTCGGCCCCAAAGCGGGGGACAACGAGGAACTGCGCGGATTCCTCAACGCCGGACACCGCCGCACCGGAGTCACCTACCGGTGCATCGGTGATGGCGGCCAGCAGACCGTGCAGGCATTCCCTTCGTACTGCGCGGTCGCGGTCGCCGGTCTCGGCTCGCTGCCCGACACGATCCTGAGCCGCTCGGTCATCATCCGCATGCGCCGCCGGGCCAGGAACGAGAAGGTGGAACCCTTCCGGGCCCGCATCCACGAAGCGGAAGGGCACAGGCTCCGTGACCGACTCGCACAGTGGGCAGAGCGGGCACGCGGGTTCGTCATGGGGGCGTGGCCGGACATGCCGGACGGGGTGACCGACCGGCGGACGTGTGGGAACCCCTGATCGCCATCGCCGACGCGGCCGGCGGGGACTGGCCCGAGCGAGCACGTGCGGCATGCGTGACGCTGGTGACCGCGTCCAAGGCCAACGACAAGGGCAGCCTGGGTGTTCGACTGCTGACTGACCTGCGCGATCACGTCATGGTCGGCATCGATCGCCTGCCCACGGTAGCCATCCTGGACCGGCTCAATGCCATGGACGACGCTCCCTGGGCCGACCTCCATGGCAAGCCGCTCGACAACCGGCGCTTGTCGAAGATGCTCGCCGAGTACATGACGGTCGACAACGAGCCCATCGCCTCCCGCAACATCAAGACCGCCGGAAGTGTCCTCAAGGGCTACTACGCCGCCGATCTCTGGGACGCGTGGGCCCGCTACTGCCCCCCACCCCTGGAAAGTCCGCTACCTCCGCTACCCGGCACGGAAAACGTGGCCTGACCAGCAACAACGGGGTAGCGGCAAACGTCACCGCGAGCCGCTACCCCGCCGCTACCGCTACCCCTTCCCGCTACCTCCAACAGGCCCCTGACCTGCGCAGTAGCGGCGGTAGCGGAAGTAGCGGACTTCCGAGGGAGCCCCTCGCCTTGCTCCACATCACAAGAGAAGAGAGGACGCAGGCATGAGCGCCCGCGTGGTGGACGAGAAGATGACCATAAACGAGATCATTGCGGACCTGAGGGTTCCGCCTTCGACCTTTTCCCGGTGGCGGCAACTCGGGAAGGCGCCTCGCTCGATCAAACTCCCGAACGGTGACGTGCGAATCCGGCGATCGGAATATGAGCGTTGGCTTACGGAGCGGGAGGAAGCTGCGTGAGCAACGGTACGACCGGCGCATCTCAGGGCGCTCACGGAAGTGAGCGCCCTGAGGGTGCAAAGGAACGCGTCTACTCCAATGACGTTCGCGTATGGGGCATCAGTAGGGTAAACAGCAAGAGCGCTCCGCATCAGCTCCGGTGGGTTGTTGCCGGTAAGCGCTGCTATGCGTCGTTTGCTACCTTCACGCTTGCTGACAACCGCCGTTCGGAATTGCGGCAAGCCATGCGTAGAGGCGAAGCGTTCGACGTCGAATCAGGGTTGCCCGAATCGGAGGTCCGACGAGCTGAAGCAGCGGCGACCGCTCAGGCTGAGAAGAAACAGGATCTCACCTGGTGGGACTTCTCGCGGGAGTTCATGAAACGTCGTTGGCGTACGGCAGCGGCTAAGACGCGAGAGGGGTTCGCGGACAGTCTTGCGGCTGCCGCATTGGGGATGATGGGGGAGAGCGCCGACGCTCCCGAACTACCCTTGGTGCGGCAAGCGATGAGGTGGGCCGTTGTTCCCGCGCATGATGGCCAAGCGCCTCCGCCGAAGCTGGAGAAGGCCTGCGAGTGGCTCACGGCGAATTCACTTCGTCTATCGGCCATGAGGGAATCAGGAATCGCCGAAGATGTTCACTACCGACTCGCCTACAAGCTGGATGGCAAGTTGTCCGCCAAGGACACCTATAAACGCCGTCGGCGTTGCTTCAATGCTGCTATGGCGTACGCGATTCAGAAAGGGTATCTGGACCAAAACCCGATCGCAGGATTGGAGCGGACCGCTACGGCTGCGAGCGGGCCGATTGATCCCCGGGTGCTCATGAATGCTGTGCAGGGGCGGGAGTTCCTGACAGCCGTCTCCTATGTGGGGTCGGTGAACCGCAACCGAGGAAGGCGGTTAGTCGCTTTTTTCGGCTGCATACTCTATGCCGCCATGCGGCCGGCGGAAGTAGTTGGTCTACGAGAGGCCGACTGCTACCTGCCTGAGAGTGGCTGGGGTGTTCTCACCCTCCGGGAGACGCGCCCTGTCTCAGGTAAGAAGTGGACCGATTCCGGCGAACGGCACGATCGGCGGGGGCTGAAGATGAGGGACCCGGAGACGGACCGGCCGGTGCCCATTCCGCCCATCTTGGTTGCGATGCTCCGGGCCCATCTGAAGGAGTTCGGTACCGCGGCAGACGGCCGACTCTTCCAGAACGAGCGGGGCGGTCTGGTGGGCACCTCCAGCTATTGGCGTGTGTGGCAGGAAGCCCGGCCGATCGCGTTCCCGCCGCACAAGGTCGCGTCGCCGCTGGCACAGAAGCCCTACGACGGGCGCGCCACCTGCATCACGGACTGGCTCCGCTCCGGACTCCCCGTGGCGGAGGTGGCCCGCCGCGCGGGCACGTCCCCAGAGGTCATCGATCGTCACTACGCCGGCTGCCTGGACAACAGCGAGGAGGAGAACAACAGGAAGATTGAACAGGCCATGGGATGGGGGATATAGGGCGCTCCGTGAGCCGTGCGTGGCTCACGCACTCCTCACGCACAACGAGTGGGAGACAGTGAGAAAGGGCGGGAGTCAGTGAGACTGACTCCCGCCCTTTTCTGTCGGCATCCACCCTGGTCAGATCACGCTTGCGGGTATCTGACGGGCGAGTGCCCCCGGCAGGATTCGAACCTGCGCACACGGCTCCGGAGGGGGCTTGCGAGCGCAGTATCTCTGCTGGTCAGAGAGGCCGTGCGCACTGCATGCCTAGGTTCCGTCCACGAATAGTCCGCAGCACCAGACGAGCTAGCCCCGGCCTGACGAGCCAGCTTCAGCCAGCCCGCCCCGGAGATAGAAGAGCCTCAGCAAAGCCGATCGCCAGCACCGCGGTCCTCAGCCGATCGGCACCACTCTTGCAGGGGACAGCTGGCGCAATAAGGTTCGTTGGGAAGGCAGTTCGTGTTCGCCAACTGCCTCAAGGCGGCCATACGGACCGGCGCATCGACCCCACCACCAATAAGCCGGGCCAATTCAATGCGACCATCAGTCAGCCTGTTGGTGCGGTCCGAGTTGCTCGCGAACACCCTTGCAGCGACCCGCAATGGTCCCTGCTGAGGCAGCATGACATCCTCGTCCATAAGTAGCCTGAACATGGCCGTTTCTGCAGGCTTCAATTTGAGCTGGACAGCAAGCTCGTCAGTGTCTTGCCAAATGTTGCGCTTCGAAGTCAGCTCCTCAATCCGCTCCACGCGCTGAAGCATTTTGGGGTCTTCGACGGCCGCATAGAGTTGCTGAAGCTCTTTGGAAGTCAGCTTGGGGCGGTCCTTGAGACGCTGGATAGCCCACTCGAGGTTACGTGCTCCTATGCGCTCGGCACCTAGCATAGAAACGACGAGCGCGACGGCTTGCTGGACGTGCGGCCCCGGATAGAGGAACCAAGACCTCCCCTTACGCTGCCGGCGCCCCCACGCCGCAAGTGCCTGGTGCAGCGCCAACCACTGATTCTGGCCGGGCTGCTCAGCATCAGCTGGTTTCAAGGCAGTGGCCGCCGCCTCCCCCAAACGGGGTGGCACAGCGTTTCCAATCTGCCGGAATGCATCGCTCCGTGTGCCCGAAAATCGAAAGTCATCTGGGAAGGTCTGAATCCGTGCGGCTTCACGTACAGTGAGAGTCCGGTGCTCTTCTGGGTGGATGTACCAGTATCCGTCTTTCGCGATATGGGCAGTGATGGAGCGACTGTAATCGTCCCAATGAAGACGCTTGTACTTATCGTCGAAAGTATCGGCCTTGTAGCGACGAAGGTGCTCGGGAATATCCGAGTACAGCGTCTTGTGGTCCATGCGCTTGAAGACCTCTAGGTCGTCGGCGCGCACCGGCCGAGTCATGTGATCATAAATAACGCCCGGATCATCAACCTCCTTCCTCATGAGCGTCAGGAAGTCAGACGGATCAGACGAAACCTCATATGGCAACATGCGATCGCCCATGGGCTTCTCTTCGTCGAGTGCAGGGAGATCACCAATGGCTTGCCTGAGATGGACCGGGCCTGTTGAAGCTGGCCAAGTGAAGTTAGCGCTGTCGTTGCGAGCCAGGACGATCAACCGCTTGCGATGCTGCGGGACCCCATATTGCCAGGCGTCGACCAAGCGGACTTCGGTGAAGTAGCCGTCTTCCTCCAAAGCCTCAACGATGGTTCGAACAACGTGGAAGTCGTCGCCGAGTGCCATGTCCGGGACGTTCTCCATGAGGACCGCGCGAGGCCCAACTTGGAGCACGACATCTAGGTAGGCGCGCCAGAGCTCCTTGCGTAGATCATTTTCGTCACGCTTGCCAGCCTCGACCAGACTCTTGATCTTGCTCCGGCCAGCGCGACTGAACGGCTGACAAGGAGGGCCACCTGCAATCAGATCGATAGGCGCCTGTTGCAACAAGGAGATGAGCCGGCTCCGCTGTTCGGCGTCACCCAAGTCCGTTCCCAGAGCGAGCCCGGGGAAGTTCGCCCGGTGTGTCTCCCGGGCTCGCCGGTCCGAGTCGACCGAGGCAGCGACAGTCCATCCCGCATGTTCGAGACCAAGACTCAGGCCGCCGGCACCGGAGAAGAGGTCGACGGCCAGACGGGCTCCGGAGCTGGCCCGACCTTTGCACCAAGCGGCGAAGGTCTCCTCGGTACAAGCGTCAGGATGCTCGTCGAGCTGGAGTACGTCGCTGCGATGCAGCTTCACCCCGTAGAACGACACCCAAGCCTCCTCTTATTGCTCCAACGACGACCACCAGGACAACACAGTCGGCTGCCCCAGACAAGCCCTTCATGCAGGTGACACAGCAGAAGGATGCCGCAGCTCAACACCAAGTGCACAGCTGTTCGTTGGAGCGGGCACCCCCCCTAGAGGTGCGTACCTAGCTGGACGACGCAGCCTCTGACGTTGGGCACTGCCCCTGCCACGGGATACATGAGCCGTCAGCCTGGACATCGGCTACTTCCCAACCTGCGTGGCAACCTTGGCCAGCGGACTGGCCCAAGAGATGTCCAGCACACTCTTCCAGCAGTCTTCCTTTTTACACCATTCGGTGACGTTCCCTGAGCCGGGGGCGGCAAGGAGGACTTGCCGCACAGGCCGGCTCAGCTCAGTCACGGCTCGCCGGATGCTGTCTGGAAGCCCTTGCCTCCTCCACACGGTCGCTAGGGCATCGTCCAAATCGACCTCCGCGGCAAGTCGAGCCAGCGTATAGGTCGTGACGTTGGCCAAATATCCGGCACCGGGGTTCAACTTCCTGATCTCTGCACGCCCGTGCTCGAACAGAATCCTCTCTGCCACGAGTGCTTGGAAGTACTTTTCATCAGGAGCAGTGGTAGATTCCGCGAGTACATTCAGTGTCCACCACTGAAAACACTTCTGAGCCCCCAAACTCACGACATGAGGTAGCTGCCGAAACGTGAGGTCGTACTTGGCCGCGTCGGTCTTAGAGAATCGCTGACCGCGAGGGAACTCTTCATCGAACGACCTCTGTTTTGCAGCGGTGTGCCGTCGGGCTCTATCTACGTTGTACTGCCCTCGCACGCGCTCGTAGTACCACCGGCTTTGGCGGGTAGAGCCAACGACCGCGGGCGCCCAAACGCTTCGGGAAACGCGTTCGAGCTCGACATGGAACGGGCTATTAGCCTCAAAATCCGCCTCGTTGATCGAGTTCTGAGAGTTGGCGTAGCGCGAGATGTTCGGGACCAGCTGATCTAGCAGCTCGGGCTGCACTACAGTGATTTTCGTTGGTACCTGGATTTGACTAAGGTCGGCATCATCACGGATAGCGGCATGGTGGAGCGAGGCCGTGGTCTGCCCGCCATTGACGATCTGTAGGTCGCTGAGGTGAAGAAGGTAGGTCTCGCTCCCTCTCTGCTCAAAAATGGCCCCTGTGGCCGTAGCCGATATGCCGTTGTTGTAGGCAAGGAATCGGTCGGGACTTTCTCGGATGGTTTCGTTTATTCCCTTATTGACCTTGCCTCGTGCTTGCAGGAATGCCCTGACGTTTCGCTGGAGCAGCTTGGACCCGTGGAGCTCGTACATGTCTGCAAGCAATTTGCCTGGCATCAAGGTGAGTACACATTGGTAGTCCCCTTCCGAGCTAGGGGCTGGCAGGCATGGCAGCGGTTCGCCGAACTCTTCGAAGTCGATTGAGATCGGTTCCTCTTGACGGCCCGAACTGGCGAGCCGCCTGAGACGCTCGATGTCCCACAGGTTGTGGACTATGGGTAGGCCGTTGAGCTCCTCTGCAGGCAAGTCCTGTAGGGTGCTCCGACCGTCAGTTAGAAGAAAGATTCTGATCTTGCCGAAATCTTGCCACCTCGAATGAATATCCTGCACCATGTCGAATTGAGGGCTCGACTCCTCCATATGTAGATGGTGTCCGTCATGGCAAGCGGTGGCAAACAACTTCGTCCAGTTAAGACGTCGCCTCACCTGGTCACGTGAGATGGTCTGACCATGTTCCCCGTAATACACTGATACGAGGTCCAATACGCGTCCGTCATCGCTGACGGAGTAGCCAGCGACCTCCATGCGACTGCGTCCAACGGGTTGAGCGAAATAGCAAACTTCCAAGTCTTCAAGTGTTCCGTCTTCTACAAGGTAGTCGCCAGCTGCTCGAATGAAAGCGTCTCGCCTTAGCCACCCAGGTTCCCGCCCAAGATAGTCTTCAATCGCCTGTTCCAGGGCGATGGAGAATTCCTGCATTTCCTCCATCGGCTACTCCTTGGTCTTTCCAGCTAGTGTGACCGAAGCTCGCACAGCGCCCTCATCAATTTTGTATGCGTCGCACGCCGACAGGTCGACGTTGTACGTTACCCGGGTCACTCCGGAGGGCAATGCCGAGGAAGTCAGTCGTGGGAACCCGTCCACGACATGAAAGCATTGCCGACGACTCAGCGCGTACCTATCGTTCCCATACTGCTGGCTGTGGCTGTCCAACCATCCCGCTTCCAGCAAGCAGTTTTCGAAGCGGGACAGTTCGTGCTGTACGAGAGGATCCATACGAAGTTCATCGACCATGTCCATTAGCGAGACACCACTCTGTGAAACTGAGACGACTTGATGTACGAGGAAGAGATTCGTCGCCGCGTCAGTGTCCAGTTGTCCTTCACTGCTGATCTGACAATGGTTGGCACCCCTTCGACCCACAGTCTTAACCTCGATCGCTGTCGAGAAGTGGGTGAAATCCTTCGGAGCACCCGAGGGTCCTCCCCACGCAGCGATTGCCGCGGTGCCAATAGCTGGGAGCAAGATCTCCCGCAGAATAAGGAGTTCGCCGAACAGCCCCATTCGTGCTTCGGGTGTGAGACCGGTAGATAGACCTCTGTCCAGCATCTTGCGCCATGCATTCAGGCGACGGACCAGAGCCAGGGTGGGATGGGTTGCATGTATCTGAAGCTGTCGGACCAGATCAGCGAGGAGTGTGCAGAACAGCAATCGGTCGGTTCCTGGGTCGGCGACAACTTCGACGGACCCGCCCCTGATACGGCAAACCAGGCCGGACGCAAGCATCAAGTCTCGATCTTCGGTGCCTTCGGTACTGCGGACCATCAAGGCCCACTCGCGGCTCGGGAACCGAACTTCGGTGAAGACGTCGATCGAAGATTCCGGCATGAGACGCCGGCGGATTGCGCCCGGGAGGTTGCTGCCCTCGAGCTCAATTGTCGTGAAGCTCGCTTCGAGCTGTTCCGGTGTGCTAACGGCCATCACTCGTCGCCCTCAGCATCCTCTTCGATAGCCTTCCGAAGGCCTTCAAGGAAGACCTGGTTTACGCGGTATCGAACCTTCTTCGCTTTGTCGGAATGAGGGAAGACGACCGCGTATCCTACGATAGGAACATTCGAATCCGAGACTTCTATATCGGATGAGATGGGATCGATGGGGTAAATCAACAGTAGACCCTCGCCGGGGTCGCGAAGCTTGCGCAATGACTCCCCGCTCGCACGCTTCGGTTCTCGACCTTTGCCGCTCTCAAGGAAATCCTGGACCGTCATGTTGAATGCCTCAGTCACTTTGTCTGAGGTAAGGCCTATCGCCTCATGCGCGGGGCTAACCAGCACGCCGACTTCGCACTCACCGTCGAGTACCCTGGAGTGTGTAATTGTCCGCCGCTTTACTAGCTGCACGCCGAGTTTTTTCAAGGGAATAGTGGAGGCTCCACCAGTGATTGCTACCGTCCAGCGGAGAAGCTCGCCTTTGGCCACTTGGTTCTTGATGTAGGGAACCAAATTCTCTGGATTGGCAGTGAGCACTCGAGGGGATACATGGAAACCTTCGAGGAAGTCTATGACGGCCTGCGGCGGCATGTCTTGGCGGAAGAAGCCCCGGCCGGCTCCTTCCAGCTTGTCCTGAGATACGGGATTGGCTGGCTCAATCGCCTCGATTAGCCGTTCAAGACGCCCGTAATTCTGGGCCTGCGCGTCCTTGTCTGTTCGCATCACCAGCGTCTCAGCTCTGCTAGCGGAGAGACTGACAGTCATCACCTGCGATGAGCGCATTTTGGTTGCCGCGGTGACCTGGAGGTTTCCCTGCCCATCGAGTACACGAAGCCCTACATGCTTAGGTGTCTGGCGTGCCCGCGATACGGCTGCAGTGAGGTCCATCAGTTCACGGTTCGCTCGCGTGATGTGAACGTAGTAATTGACTAGCTCTGTCGTCGTGTACAGGCGGGTCACATCCAGATATCCGGACCTATATCCGAACCAGCGCCCCATCTGTAGGAGAGTGTCGTAGGTTTTGGAGGCTCGCAAATAGTAGGAGACCGTCAGCCCTTCCAATGTTAGGCCGCGAGAAAGCTTGTCTCCTCCCACTGCCACTACGGTAACCGGTGTGGTCGACTGATATTCCAACACGTCGGTGGCCGTGCCGTTAATCCGTTTCACATTGGCGGCCGCCTCGTCCAGGATCAGCGGGATGAACTCCTCCACGTCTTCCCATGTGGTTGGAGGTCCGGCGAGTGCACTCACGTCATCTCGGCCGACGATCTCTTCGTGGGTGGGGGAGAAGTCATCCTCCCAGAGCGTAAATAGCCGCTCACGTAGTTCGCGTCCTGCTTTCCCATAGTCTCCCCAGTCAGCAGACATACCCTGCAAGTGATCTTCTATTTGACGCGCAACTTCTCCCTGTACATCTGTCCAACGAGTGACGTGGACCAACATGGTGTTGTGTCCGCCGGCGACGTCATGGTCCCTTGCACGGACCCTTCGCACGGCAGTTCCGAGCACAAAAGCGTCGAGCGCTTCTATGAGTGACGGCGGTAGCTGCTTACCAGGGCGATAACCTTTCTTGTGGCTATCGGGTAGCCAGTATTCGTGGTCATCCACCGGGCGCGTTATCGGCAGGGGTTCGCGGATCTCGGCGGCCGATGGATCCTCAAGGCCGAATACAACTTCCGGACCGCAATAATTAGAGGGAGGTTCCAGAGCCACGAGGAAGTTCTTCGGGAACAGGTCTTCGCCGTGAGTGGGATGATTGGTCTTGTCCGGGATGAATATATTGGCGAAGGGGGTGGCTGTGTATGCTACGTAGGCTCGCTTATCGAACTGATCCAGCAGTCCGCGGATTGCTTTGTTGATCGCGGTCGGGTCATGGTCGGGATCGCTTTGGCTGCTTCCCTTTTTCGGGCGCTTGGTATCGACGGAAGCATAGTCGGCTTCGTCATCGATAAGCAGGAGTGGAATATTTTTGATGCTTCGAGGATCCTCACCTTCCGTGCAGAAATTACCGAGCCAATCCTTGAGGTTCCCAAGGATGCGGGCGTTCTTCTTGGCGACTACGAGGATGCTTACCTCGTTTATATTGACCGGTGTACCTTGGAACTGGGCTGCGGTGAAGTCGCTGACCTGAGTGGTTACAGGCTGGCAAATAGTAGGCTTCTTCATCCCCAAAGTTCCGACTCCGATGATGACAGAGCTGTCGGCGTCTGGGTTCCGGCTCAGCTTGCTGTTGAAGCCAAGGAATTCTTTGTCAAGCCGCGCCTGGGTTTGGTGGCGGAGGCTCTCATGCTGGCTTGTCAGGACGACAATGACTTGGTATCCGGCATCCGCAGCCTTGCATATCAAGCCTGTGTAACTAGCCGTTTTGCCGGATTGAACCTGCCCGTAGACCATTCCATAGGTTTTCCAAACGCCGGTGCGTGCCGGATCCTCTAGAAGTTCAAGGATCTGGTCCGTTGCCTCATCAAGAGCCTCCACCGTGCTCGGCTTCCAGTCCTTCTTCAGCCATTCAGCGTAGCGATTCCAATATACGAACTCAATGTCCTGACGCCTATCCTTCAACCACGCTACGTGGCCATCGGGGTCGCTCACTACAATGGGCTGAGGGACCCAGACATCAAATTCTGCCTCCAGGCGTCGGGTAACCTCGTCTACTGACACGCTCCCTGCCGCGGAAAGCATGGTGGCCGCCCCTTGAGCGAGCTCTTTGAAACGCTCACGTGTGCGTTCATGCTTCTCAAGGCCAAAGACCTTCTGCCTTGCAAGGATCAGGGCGGATTCTGTGAGATCCGTCATTGTTCACGCCTCCTCGGAGGGAACCTGTTCGATGATGTCTTTGACAAGGCCCGGATGCCGGCAGAATGGCTCTGCTTTCAGCAGGGCATCCGCCAGAGCGGTTCTATCTGCAGGGTCTGAGGGGAGTCCTGTCAGCAGCGACCGAAGCATGGCGAGTACTTCTTCCGCGTCAGGTTCTACCTGTTCCGGAGAATGTTCAGTAACGTGATTGACTGTTTCCTGAACGATGAGCTCGCGGGGCAGCGTGGTCTCGATCAGTCGAAGTGCCCCTTCTATCGCTTTGTCAGAGGGGCTCGCAAATGCTGCGGCGACGAGTGGGTGTTCTCTATTGATGGAGTAGTCTGACTGGCCGAGTCTGCGGACCTGATGCCATACAGGCTCGACGCGACTGCGCTTACCGTGACTACGAGTGGGAGCACCACGGTGGGTGAACACTTTTTCGGATCTGGCTCGTACATCTTGGGCAAGCTCGATCAATCTTGGTTCAAGCTGAACCGGAGGGTGCACAGTCGACTTCCTCACGTCCACTGCCCAAGTGAGGTCGACTCCTGGAGGGATTTCAAGGGCCAGCCGGGCCAGTCGAGTCGGCGCCGACTTATGCATTCCTGCAAGACCCAACCAGCTTCCAGCTACGACCAGCCGATCTCCGCGGTATACATAGAATCCTTGGCGTGCGAGCATGCCGCCGGGGCCGGAAACCAGGCTTGTCTCTTTCTTCGTTAGCCTGGAGGGGTGAGGCAAAACCACTGGGTTAACTTGTATGGAGTGTCCGGAGGCTGCAAGCTCTTCAACCCCCCGATCCTGTGTAGCGGGGTGGCGTCTAAGGTATGGATCCAAAGGGGCGAGTACTTGGCGGCCTATTTGCAAGTTGAGGCGCCCCGATGCTAGGAAGCGGTGAAAAGTGAGGGCGAGTTCGCGTCCAGTTTCCGAGACCCTTCGGGACAGTGTCTTGCCGTCTCCGAGCTTGTCTGTCTTCCTCCAGACGATTGCCGTACCCTGCCCAGTGAATCCGACTTGATCGGCGATGCGGAGAACTTCACGATCAGGCTGTGTGAGTACGAGCCATTCCTTGCGCTCTGCTATGTAGTCAATGTCCCAGGTTCTCGCCGCGAGTGAGCCAGCAGCGTTTCGGGACAGGACGGTGAGCATTCGTGCTTGAGAGAGGGATGCTGTCTTGAGCCCCAAGCCGAACCGTCCTAGGTCCCCATCGGCTCGTTGGTGCCTTGGGTTGCGTGCGAACCTCATGGCCGCGTGGAGCTCAGGTTCGCTCATACCGGTGCCGTCATCGACGATGGCCACCCAAGTCTGGCCAGGGTCTGAGCAGAATGAGATGTGTACGTTCTGGGCTCGTGCAGCGATGCTGTTGTCTACCAGGTCGGCCAATGCCGTCGGTAGGTCGTAGCCAAAGGCGCGCAGCGACTCGATGAGATCTTCGGCGTACGGATCGAGACGCTCTTCAGCACGTACACGTCCCTGCATGTGGTGTTCCGGTCCCCCCTCAGCGCGGTACTACTCTGGAGGTTAAGGGAAGTTGACGAAGGATGGGCAGGGTTGGCGCATCCCGAGCTTCGATAGGGTGCGCTGGCGACAACCGTTGGTGGTGTCTCAATGACCGAGTCGAGTGTGAGAGCGCCGGCTGACTCGGAGGCTGGGGCCCTCAGATGGCCAAGGCCTTGAGGCCTAGCCTCATCCTCCTCAGGTCGATCACGGATCTCTGGTCGTCGGCGAAGTTCCCGCCTCGCGATGGTGCGATGGCCATTGGGGACCGCTGCCGTCCGGCTCCGTGCGTCCCTGGTGGTGTCAGTCGTTGATGTCAGACATCAACGGACGGCTTGACAGGCCCCTGCCGCTCGGCCTGCTGAATAATGCGGCTGGCCAGGTCCATGAAGTTCGTGACCGAGGGCGCTTCAACGATCAGCAGTCTGTCCGCTCGCTCGCTGCCGTCTGCGAAGCCGCACCCGCTCTGGCTTAGCAGGGGAGTGAGCCAATGGACGGTAGGGCGCTCGGCAGCGAAGAAGATCACTGGACGGTCTGACCATGAGCGGTCTGAGTAGTGGCTACGGCAGCTCGCCGCGGTGAAGCACCCGAGAGATGTTAGGGCGTACGACAGCCCTGCCACGCCGAGTTCGAGAGCGCCAAGGGGTGACCCGTCCTCGGCATACTCATCCAGGACTCGAACAAGCTCGCTGTCTGGGTGCTTTGCAGCGTAGCCGGCTGGCAGGTAGTCGAGTTCCCCCTCCTCTGCTGCCTTAGCCATCGCCTCGAACTCGTCCTGAGTCCGGCTTGCCTGATCTACGAGGGTGACCAGGCGCCTTTCCTCTTCGATCATGCTGACTGCTTCCTCGTGGCTCACCTCCCCGATGGTCCAGACGCCGCGGAAGTAGCCGTAGCCCTCTTCGTCTACGTCCTCCTCGTTGGGCAAGCCCATGGCCAAACCCGCAGGGAACGAGGGGTCGACGTCTATGTCAACGCTGGGGATCACGGGCAGCTCCTACTTGGTTGGGCAGCCGGAACACTCCGTACTTTCCCCAGCCGAGCGGTGGCGGAACAGCCCATCGCATCCTTCCAAGTCGTCACCATCCCAGCAGCGATGCTTGTCAGCAGTCGGCTCTGATAGGGCTCGCTGCGCGGATGACTGACCACGCGGTCGGCGGAGCGACTTTGGCCGGGAGCTGCTTTGGCGCGAGTGATCATGGCCCCGTAAGCTTCCGGCGCGTCGGGCAGTCTGTGGACCTGCCCGTTAAAGCACGACGTTGGGGCCATGATCTTCGAGGCTCGCGCCAAAGTGGCTGGCTAAAGTCGCGGAGCCGACCGCCCCAGCCACGACGGGGTTCTCCCCTACTCATGGCCGCGTTCGCCGTCCGGGTGGCGGCCCGGTGCGGGATCAGCGGGCCGTACGAACGCTTGCGCATCTGGCAGCGTCGGCCCGCATGCCACCGCCACCACAATCCGGCGGGTCTGCTGCACGATCGGGTGACATCTGAACTGGCTTGCCCTGTCGGGCAGGTGGGAAGGATGTCGCTGTGCCGAAGCCCTATCCGGAAGAG
This sequence comes from Streptomyces sp. NPDC107581, assembly GCF_055657175.1. Taxonomy (NCBI): domain Bacteria; kingdom Bacillati; phylum Actinomycetota; class Actinomycetes; order Kitasatosporales; family Streptomycetaceae; genus Streptomyces; species Streptomyces sp. NPDC107581. The sequence continues at coordinate 946 of NZ_JBVKBH010000040.1, read as the reverse complement.
TTCCGCCAGGACGTTGTGCGGGTCGCGAGGAACCGCGGCCCCGGTGTGACGGTCGAGCAGGTGGCCACCGACTTCGGGGTCCATCCGATGACGTTGTGGAAGTGGATGCGCCGGGCGGATATCGACGACGGGACCAAGCCGGGAACGTCCAGCCAGGAGGGCGTGGAACTGCGGGAAGCACGTCGGCGGATCAAGCTGCTGGAGCAGGAGAACGAGGTCCTGCGGCGGGCCGCGGCCTATCTGTCGCAGGCGCATCTGCCGGGAAAAGGATCTACCCGCTCGTGAAGGAGCTGGCCGGAGACGGGGTGCCCGTCACGGTGACGTGCCGGGTGCTGAAGCTCGCCAGACAGCCCTACTACCGCTGGCTCGACAAGCCGGTTGGCGACACCGTGCTGGAGCAGGCCTATCGGGCGGACGCCTTGTTCGGTGCCCACCGTGAGGACCCGGAGTTCGGCTACCGGTTCCTGGCCGATGAAGCACGCAGTGCCGGGGCCGGTATGGCGGACCGGACCGCCTGGCGGATCTGCCGGGACAATCGCTGGTGGAGCGTGTTCGGGAAGAAGCGCGGCCGGGGCAGGAAGGCCGGCCCGCCGGTGCACGACGATCTCGTCCGTCGTGATTTCAGCGCGGTCGGCCCGAACCGGTTGTGGCTGACAGACATCACCGAGCATGCCACCGGCGAAGGGAAGCTTTATCTGTGTGCGATCAAGGATGTGTTCAGCAACAGGATCGTGGGCTATTCCATCGACGCGCGGATGAAGTCCCGCCTGGCCGTGACCGCTCTCGAGAACGCCGTGGCCCGGCGTGGAGACGTCGACGGGTGCATTCTGCACAGCGATCGCGGCTCGCAAGGCGGATTCAACTGGTCGTCGCAACACCTCGTACGCATGGAGGTGTTGGGTGGTGCGTCGTCAGCAGGCAGCGGACCGTGCGCTGCGTCCGAAGC
>NZ_JBVKBH010000039.1:0-18902 GCF_055657175.1 Streptomyces sp. NPDC107581 | reverse complement strand
CTGCACTGGAGTTGGAAAAAGATCTCCTTCGGAACCGCCATACCCTGACAACGAGCCCACCCTTGTAAAGCAGCACCTTGATTCTTTACGGCTTCTGTGAACCCAACACCTTTGGTGACGGGTTTCGGGGAAGACCTCGTGAAGCGCGTTCCAAAAGCCGAGGGCGCCGTCGCCGAGGACGGGAGCGCGCATGCCCCGCCGGGCGGCATCCCGCAGCAGGCTCGCCCAGGACTCCGCGGATTCCCGGTAGCCGTCGGCCATGGCAATCAGTTCCTTGGTGCCGTCCGCGCGCACGCCCATCACAACCAGGACGGCGGCCTTGGTCTCCTCCAGGCGTATGCGCAGGTGGATGCCGTCGTCCCAGACGTAGACGTAGTCCGTGGCGGACAGGTCGCGCTCGCCGAGCGCCTTGTGGTCGGCCTGCCACTGGGTGGTCAGCCGGGTCACGGTGGCCGGAGAAAGGCCGGCGGAGGAGCCGAGGAACTGCTCGAGCGCGGGCACGAAGTCGCCGCTGGACAGGCCGTGCAGGTAGAGAAGCGGCAACACCTCGCTGATCTTCGGGGACTACCTTGCCCAGGGCGGCAGGATCGCCGAGGAGAACCGCTTGCGCTCGCCCGTCTCCTCGTCGATGCGCTTGTCGTTGACGCGTGGAGCTTTGACCTCGATCGTCCCGGCCGTGGTGGTCACGTTCCGGGGCAGGTGGTGTCCGTTGCGGACCACAAGCCGCCGCCCGCGCTCGTCCTTCTCGTCGGCCAACTCGGCTATGTAGGCGTCAACTTCGGCCTCCAGCGCGGCGGCCAGCATCCGCCTGGCGCCTTCCCGGACGATCTCGTCGATCAGGGACCCGCCTCGCGTCGAGCCGTCCTCGGTGACTACCGTGAGCATGGGCGTACCTTCCCAGCCAACGGGCCAACGTCGGCCTACTCGATTCCAGTCAATCGATCACCCGGGAAGGTACGCCCTGCGCGTCCGCCCCGGGGTCGATCCACAGGTCTTGAGCATTGCTCCCTCTGGCCCTGCGCCAAATTCCCGCCGTCAACAACGGGTGCGTCCAAGCGCGCCTGGAAGACCACAGACTGTCCATCGTCGGCCCGCACGGACTGCTCCTGCCTTCGTTTCCGCTCAACTTCTACCCACTCTGGTATCAGAGGGCACTCGAGGGGGCGTTGACCGTAGTCATCGGCAGGAACCTGCAAGGCATGGTCGCAGACGACCCGTCCTACCTCTTTCGCGCCATTGCACTGGGTCACACAGTCGGCGGCACTGTGCCGCTCACTGTGGTTCGGCCGAGCAGGAACAGCCCGTGCCCCTGCATGATGCGCACGGGACGCAAGTTCAAGGACTGCTGCGGCAGGAAAGTGACTTAACTGCTCTGCGCAGCACCATTGTCGACGGCCGAAAGCCATCCTTGGCTCGCCGCGCACGGGATGAAGAGTCAGACGCGGCGGCACCGCAATCGTCGGCTGGCCCTCGTGGTCGCAGCCGCGGTAGTCGACGAGGCCGTCTGGCCATCAGCGCGGCCTGCGGGGTTCCTGCCTATTCGGCCGCCAGGTGGTCAGTGAGTTCGCCCGGGGTGACATTGAGGGCCTTCGCAATGTCAACCACGGTGAGGATGCTGGGGTTTCTCTGACCGTGCTCGATGTAGATGAGACCGCGAAAGCTCAGGTCGCTTCTTTCGGCGAGCTGTTCGAGGCTGTAGCCGCGTTCTTCTCTGATTCTGCGGATCTGCATACCGAGAGACAGGAGGCGGGGGTCAGGTGTCGCGTCACGGTCTTGCACAGTGTGACACCACTTGCTGTCCGATCAGAACACCATGAACAACTGTGCATAATCATGTTCCGCGGTGGAAAGAGTTGCCCGTGAAAGCCCTGCATGCGGTACCCATGAAGCCACCAGGACAGACCGACAACAGACCCCCGAGGAAGCGTGAGGAAATCTGTGCCCGACGGACTCGTCCCATTCGACCGCTGGCACAAGAGATATCCGAAACCCGAGCGAGGTGACCTCCCGCGCCTCTGCGGTACGAGCTTCCGACCCCTATATCCGACCGCCGACCACGGACGAGGACTCCGCTGGCAGGCTCGTTACCTCGCGAACTCCGGAAAGGAACAGAGCTCATTCGCTACCTGGGACGAGGTCATGCACCATGTGGCTGCGCTCACACCAGAAGCAGGAGGAGCCGGCAAATCGAAAACAGTCAGCTTCTACGCACTGCACATACTCCAGCACATGCGCCATCGAGGGAGGCGGGAGAATACTATCGCCGTCCACGAGAGTTGCCTTCGTCTCCACATCCTTCCGTTCGCCCGCCAGCGGACGGCTTCCTTCCTGCGCAGGGTCACCGCAGACTTCGCGCTGACTATCGATCATGCCTGGGACATCGTTCTCGACTTCATTCAGACAGGGGAACCTGGTGAGTTGAGCAATTGGTACGAGTTGCACGAAGGGGCTCTATCGCCAACTGAGACATCGCCTAGCTCGATCTTTCGTGACGGTCTGCCGACGGAGTCGGCAGACCGTTTCGCGTTCCGTGGCTGCTTGCGGGCAGGCCGGTGGCCCGACTGCCGTGTCGGGTGGCCCCGGGTTCCACTGCTCCGAAGACGGATGGTGCTGCTTGTAGGGACGGGGAAGCTACTGGTCAGACCGGGTTCGGCAGTTGGTCGAGCCGTTCGAGGCGTCGGTGACGTGGCGGCGGCCGGTGGTGACGAGCTGGCCGGCCGGGCTGAACCGGCGGAGTCGCAGGCAGCGGGGCTCCCGGAGCCGGGTCTTGCCGTTCAGCGCAAGCATCGGCATCCAGGCCAGCAGGTCGAGTGCGATCTGCACGATCTCCAGCCAGACCCTGTTGTGGGCAGTGTCGTGCAGGGGGAGGCTCCGGTTCCGCAGGCCGGTTGCGCGGGCAGCCCGGATGCGGTCCTCGGCCCGTGCCGGCAGGCGGTGGCGGAGTTCGAGCCCGGCGATGGGCTGGCCGGTGGTGCTGGTGGCGAAGCAGGTGATCCGCATGCCGTCGGCGTCCGTGATCCTCAACTGGGCACCGGGGTGCGGTCGTTCCTTCCGAACGATCAGCCGCATGCCCTTGGGCCAGCCGTCGAGCACGCCGCCGGTGAGTTCGGCGACCCAGCCCCGTCACGAATCTCTCCGTCGGGCTCGACGGCCGGGGTCCATGCCGCGGGCGGCACCTTGAGTACGGCCTGGTGAAGTACACGAAGGGTGCGTCATACGAGCGCATCAGCAAGGCGGATGAGGGCGACGATGACGGTGTCATCCGTCAAGGCGAGGACACCGCAGAGTTGGCCGAACGGCGCGGAATCCCCCTCCAGGAGCGCCGCTTCCGGGACAACGACAAGTCGGCCACCCACGGCAAGCACCGCCCCCAGTACGAGCTCCTCATGGCTGCCGTACAGCGCGGCGAAGTCGACGTCATCATCGTCTACATGCTCGGCCGGCTCTGGCGGAACCGGCGCCAACGGGCCGAGGGAATCGAGATCCTCCGCAAGCACGAGGTGTCCGTGCTGTGTGTCAAGGGCCCCGAGCTGGACCTCACGACGGCCGCAGGCCGCCTCCTCGCCGGCCTCCTCGGCGAGGTCGACACGTTCGAGGTCGAGCAGATGTCGGAGCGGGAGCAGCGGGAGATGCGCCAGCGCGTCGAACGCGGCCTGCCGCCGACCGGGCCGCGCTGCTTCGGTTACACCGCAGACGGCGCGGAGCTCGTCGAAGACGAGGCCGCCGAAGTCAAGGACTGCTTTCACGCGCTGCTCGCCGGAGCGACCCTCTCCGGCATGGCCGCCGACCTCAACGAGCGGGGCATCCTCAACCGCAACGGCAAACCCTGGTCACACAACGCCATCCGCGGCGTACTCCTGAACGAGCGCTACGCAGGGCTGCGTCAGTACCGCGGCGAGCTGTACCCGGGCAAGTGGCCGGTCATCGTGGATGAGGCCACATGGCGGGCGGCGAAGTACGTCCTTGAGGATGAGAGCCGGGCGACGAGCCCGGGACCGGGCCGGCGGTGGCTGCTGTCGGGGATCGCCCGGTGCGGTGTCTGCGACGACGGGACGACCGTGACGTCCGGGTCGCGGGGCGGCCCGAAAGGCACGCGGGGGCTCACGGCGCCGCTGTACCGGTGCCGCAAGACGAAGCACCTGGCGCGCGGTACGGAGCCGATCGACCTCACCGTCGAGGAGTACGTGATCCGGCGCCTGTCGCGCCCCGACGCCGTCGATCTCCTCGTCGAGGAGACCGCACCAAGGACGGAGGAGCTGTGGGCGAAGGCCGTTGCCTTGCGGTCCCGAATCAGGGTTCTGACCGACGAGTTCGCGGATGACGACGATGCGGACGCCGCCGAATTCAAGGCCGCTACCCGCAGGATCAAGGCCCGGCTGGCTGATGTCGAGGCGCAGATGGCGCCCCTGCAGCGGTCGCGCATCCTGGTGGACATCGTGACCGCCGAAGACCCCGCCGAGGCCTGGAAGGATCTGATGCTGGACCGGCAGCGCGCGGTGGTCGCGACGCTGGCCACGGTAACGCTCCTGCCCGGCCGTCCGGGCAGGGCGACGTTCGATCCGCGATCGGTACAGATCGAGCCGCTCCAGGGGATGGGCTGACCCCGCAGGCGGAGCAGCCGCACAAAGGGTGCGCGTTCAATGCGCACCCTTACGGCGGATGCCGCTCGCCCCCTATGTGACCGTTGATACGCAGGGGCCCACAGGTTGCCGATGGTCAGCTTCCGCCCGGACGGCTGGGCATCGACGGGAAGATCGGAGCGTTCAGACCAGTTCACGGCCACGTGGTCGTCAGAGACCAGGCTGTAGGCGCTGCTTGAGGAGTCGTCGCCTGCGGTCGGCCGCTTCCACGCCCAACAGCCGGTCGCTGCTCGTCGCCGTCCTCAGACTCCCACCATTCGGCGACAATGCGCAGCGCGTGGGCGTCTGAAGTCTTAGCCCGCTCCTACGACCACAGTTCGTAGCGCTCCTGCGGCTTGCTGAGGGGATAGTACGAGCGCAGGTTGCATACGATCACGCCAGCGCGGTCCAGGTCACTTGCCAGATCGTCGGGCGGCTGGAGGCCAGTGCCGTAGAAGGGATTCACCGCCAGGAGGCCGACGACCCAGTCTTCCTCGTCCCAGCGTTGATCGGCGGGCTCGATGACGTACCCCAGCACTTGCAGCGGGATGCGGCCGTCGAATCGCTCTCGGGTGACTGACCGTTCGACCAGCGGACGGAAGTAGCCGCGGCTGGGGACGTCGAACTGCCGGTGGAGCTGCTGCAGCGAGCCAGGGTCCAGCGGCACCCCGATGAGCTGGAAGGAGACATTGCAGCGCATGACGTGGCGTGTTTCCTCTGCGGAGATGCTGCCTGACACAGTGTAGAAACCGCCGTCACAGACTTCGAAGTAGACGAACTCCTCGCTGTGGTGCGGATCTTCAAGCTCACTGGTCCGTTCTTCCCAGTTCCTGAGGGCCTCGGCAAAGCCATCGGCACCACAGCCATGCCAGTTCCGGCCATGCTGCTGGATGCTCCACTGACTCCGCTCTCCCATCCACCCCAGTTCGTTCAGCGCGTCAAGGAGGCGGAGGAGGTCAGGCTGGCCCCATGCGGTGACTGGCATATCCAGGCACACGCCGCTTCCCGCAGCTGGCACCCAGTCGACATCGGGCAGGTCCAGGCAGAAGACCCCGGGGCTGAACCCTCCTGCTCCGTAAAACCATGGCACCGTGTCCCCGCTGCCGTTGAGCAGCCTGTAGCGGCTCGTAGGCAGCTTCCCTGCCGTCTTGCGCGAACTGCGGGCGGCCTTCTCGGCCTCACGCTCCTTTTCGCCGCGATGGAAGCGCCCGTGGACAACGAGTTCATCGTGTTTCAGGCGAAGAAGGCGGTCCAACTCCTGCGGGTCCCTCAAAGCCCTGAGGATGTCGACCTCGTCGAAGACGAGGACCAGTCCATCCCTGCGGTCCCCGACGATCGCCTCGTCCGCTTGCTCGGTGATCCCGGACATGGTGAACAGCAGAGCCACAACAGTGCCGTCGAGACGGCCCAGGCGGCTGCGGACCGCATCTACGACCTTGGATCCGGCAGGTCGGCGCTCCCACTTCGCTTCGACCAGATAGTGGCGGCTGTGGGAGATGACCGCGAAAGTCGGTCTGCCGGGGGCGCGCCATCCTCGGATTGTGCACGACCTGGTAGTGAGCCCGTCGAAACATCTGCTCCAGCAGTGATTCGAGCGTGTAGCCGCGGCGCTGTGTGTTGGAGACCGACCGCAGGGCGGCCAGATCCCGGAGCAGATCCGACTCATGCCAAGGCTCGATTTCGAGGTCGTCGTCCGCCGCATCAGGGCGTTCCTCTTCGTGGTTGGCCATGACTGGTCATCTTGGCGTACGGCTACGACAACGCGGCCCCTCCAGCGCGGTCAGTTGCCCCAGGGCACCCACTTGTCACTCAAGGCCCGTCATCACGAGGTGGAGGGCTTCCCCCAAGCCCGTCACATGCCGAGACGGGTGGTTGTGGCCGCGTCGGCGGGCTGGGCGTCGCTTGCCGATCCTCCTGTCGTACGCCGACGCCGGCCCGCTCACAGCCGGACCGCGCCCGTACTGGCCGGGCTGCTGGGCGGTCGGCACGGGGGACACGAAACGTGGCCATGGCCTGCTCGCCAACGCAGCGGATCTTGGCGTTGGTGGTGTTATGACGTCATTGCCACCGCTTGACGCGGCGCCCCTTGAAGGGAACTCGGATGTTCCAGGCCGCGCCTTGGTATGCCTTGTCTGCGTCAGCCTTGAGGCCAGCCTCGCCGAGGGCGTCGATGATGCCGTGCTCGCGGGCCGCCGCCTTCAGGTCGTGCCGTCGCACCGGGCAGCGCGGGCGAGGCCCACAGTAAACTCCCGAATGGACCGGCCAGCACCTGAACGTTCATGTCACCGTGCCGCTTCTTGCCGGAGCAGGGCCGGTCCGCGGCGATCCGGTCGAACTACACAAGGCCGGGGTGCCCCGCAAACCTTCGCAGCCACCTGCTCGACTTTTCCGGCCGTGAGGTGAGCGCTAGGGCCGTGACCTGCTGCTGAACCTAGCGGACATGTTCGCGATGTTCGGTGACGACACCTGATTCGGCACTAGATCGGGTGATGTGGCGGCGACGTGGCTCCGGCGTCGGTAGCCTTGCAGGCATGGACTTAGGGGGGAGGCAGCAGCCCGGGCAGTGGGTCTCTGCGCAGGGGCTTTCGGCTGCTGATTCCCTCTCCGTGCGTCAGGCGAGACGGATGATGGAGGTCCTCCCTCGAGCCGATGCTGAGGCGATCCGTCAGGGTCGGAACGAGCTTGCCTATGGCTCAAGGGGGGCTCTGGAAGGGCACCCGCTTGCAGCAATGGGGCCTCAGGAGCGTGCTGAGCTCGTGTTGTCCGTGGCCCAATGGCTTCCTGAGGGCCCATTCGGCGCTTGTTTCCGAGGGTATGCAGAGCAAATCAGGGCCCTCGGGGACCAGCACGTTGCGGCCAGTTGCATGCTCGCTGGCATGGTGCTGGAGGTCGTGTGGGGGTTGTGGAGGGCTGCGGAGCACATCGATGACCTCGAAGCGGAACAGCGGGAGCGGAATCACCGTCACCCTCGCCGGATGCGGATGCTGAATTCCGCCGATGTTCCGCTCTGGGTGCTGAGCTCCCTTCAGGGCAAGCCCCTGGCGGATCTGAGGGCCATGACGCCAGAGACGCTGCTGATGCTTGCTGGCCTTGAGAGCACCGACGGTCCTGACCAGCATGGTGGTCAGTTGCTGAGCCAGGCCCGTGCTGCCCTTCGCGTTCTGCGAGTACTAGCACTCCTGGGTATCGAGCCATCCCATTTGGGTGAACTGCTAGCGCTCTTGATCATCAGCGTCGACGGCGGTGACGACATGCCGCCGTCGTCTGTCCAGGACGTCCCGATTCCCGTCCGACCGTGTCATCCACCAGGCGAACTCGTCCTGGCGGAACCCAGAGTCCCCCGAGCGCCGGGTCGTGCGGTCCTCCGTCGTTCAGTCGACAGGGACCGCCATCAACTGCATGCATGCGGAGAGCGTAGACGGCGCTTGACCGCGTAGTTCGGTGCGAGGTCCTGCTTGATCCGAGAGGACCGAACATGGACTCAGAAGCTCTTGCCCTGTGGGTCACTGCTGTGGCCGCCGTTGGCTCGCTGGCCCTTCAGACGAAGGATGCCTGGCCGGCGAAGCGCGACGACGAGCCTTGGGACGGTGAAGAGGCCCTGGATGGGGAACGACCCACTTCAGAGGAAGATCAGGGATAGGACCGAATAGGGGTAGTTGACGGCCCAGACATGCTCAGGGTTAGGCGTGTCAGCGTGCCTTAGCGGATGGCTGGCGTCGGCCAGTTGTACTTCGAGGTCAGCGATGCGCTTGTCGGCGAAGCGGACGTTGTCGCGGGCGGCGGACAACTTCCCGGTCAGGGACTTGCCCTCGGCAGTCAGCTCGCGGACTCGCCGCTTCAGGTTCCCGTTCTCGGTGATGATGCGGGCGAGGTCCTCCTGGGACCATTCGCTCCGCAGGTCCCGGACCTGCCCGATCAGCTCGGCGATCTGCTCGCGCTGGGCAAGGATCTCGGCGCGAGCGGTCTTGAGGGCGGCTTCGGTGTTCAGAGCTCGCTCGCGCCAGGACGCTTCGAGCTCGTCCTGCACGGCTTGACGGTCCTGAACGCGTCGGCCGGCGGCCTGGTTCATCGCCTGCTCGACCAGAGCCCGGGCGTCGACGTGCTCATAGAGGAACGTGCGCGAGACGTCCGCGGCCCGCGCAACCGCGGCCATCGTGATGGGCGCCCGGGCCTTGATCATCCGGTCCAGGACGTCGCTGACCCGGGCCAGGCTGGCGACCGTCTTCTGCCGTCGGACCTCCAGCGCTTGGGTGGTGCGGGCGGCCGGAACGGTTGGGGCGGTCATGCGGTCATCTCCGGCAAGTCGCTGCTGTCGTCGTAGTGCGCGTCGGCGAGGTCACTGGCCCTGAAGGCGAGGCTCCAGAGGCGATGGAAGTAGTCCTGAGGGCGTCGCAGGTCCAGCGCGAGCGCTTCCTCGAGCAAGCCGAGTGCGGCCAGGGCCTTCTCCAGGCCATCGATCGCGCGGGCGGTGGGCTCGAAGGCCTGGTGCAGGTAGTCGGCGGTCGCGTCGTCGGGGGCCCTTTCGGCGAGGGTTCGCCACTGCTCGGCCTTGCGGCGCCAGTAGAGGAGGTCGGCGCCGGACATGACGAACTTGTCGCAGTTGTGGCAGTCCATGTTCCAGGGGCAGGCGTCCCCGCGAACCACGGCCTGGAACGTGCAGAAGCCGCCTTCGGCCGGTGTGCTGCGGCGGGCCAAATCCAAGGCCATCGCCTCGGCTTCGGCCTTGGTCAGGCCCTCGGCCGGGGAGACGAGAAGCTGGCCGGGGTTGGCCGAGCCCGGGCCACCGACCCAGACCCGCTCCAGAACCTGATCGAGTTCCGAGGAGGCGACCTTCGCGTAGTGCTCGGCCATCCGCTGGGAGACCTGGCCGAGGTACTTCTTGATGTGGTGCAGGCCGGCGCCGTGCTTGAGGAGATTGGTGGCCAGGGTATGTCGTGCCTGGTGGGGGACCCATGCGCCGATGTCGAGGTCCTCGAGCCAACTGCTGAAGCCGGTATGGAAGAAGGTGTACGAAATCGGGACCGTGCCCTTCGGGTTGCGGCTGCGGGAAGGGAACAGGGCCAGGAGAGCCCGCTCCTTCGGGGTGGGCGGCCGGCCGTGACGGTCCTCAAATCGCTCGAGGGTGATCTGCTGGCGTTTCTGCAGCCGCAGGTAGAGCGTCTCGGGGATGCGGATCGCCTCGTCGAGGTTGCCGACCTTGGTCTGGTCGTGCCAGAGGAACGGGACCCGGCGGTGGATCGTGATGCAGTCCAGCCGCAGCTTCAGCACCTCACTCGCGCGGCGGCCGGTGAACACCAGGGCCTCCCAGGCGTCGCGGAGCCCGTGGTTGTTCGGGTCGTAGCGGTCCGCCAGCATCTCCAGGTTCGACGCGTCGGCCAGGGCCCGGGCGACCGGGTCGGGGAACGGGCGCCGGGCCTTGACAGTGGGGGCGCCGGCGGTCGGCAGGGCGACGATGAACTTCCTCGACAGCCCGATCTCCTCGGCCCGCCCGCTGTCCAGCGCGAAGCGCAAGATCACCCGAGCGTGGTTGAAGATGAACCGGCCGGTGTTCTCGGTGACCGTGCTCGGCTCCCCGTTATGGCTGCGGACGCCCAGCGAGGGCAGGTTCTCGCGGATCCGCCGGTTGTGATCGGCGACGAACCGTTCCATGTGCACCGCGTCCAGCAGCCGCGGATCGTGTCCGCCCTCGGGGGCCGTGATCTCCAGGAAGGTGCCCAGCTCGACGCAGGCCCGCCGGTCGTTGTCGAGCGGGCCGGTGCTGCGTGGGCCCTTCGGGGACTGCAGCCGGTCGGCGAGATGTTCCCAGAGCAGGTCCCGCAGCCACCGCTGGGGGACGTCGGTGAGGTCCCAATTGCTGTGCCGCTGGGGGAACTTGACTCCGAAGTGCTCGGTCTCGATGTAGCCGGCTTCCTTCGTCTCCTCGGTGGTGAAGTAGACGATCCGCAGCTCGGTCAGGGCCTCGTGGAGGATGAACCGCTTGCGGGAGTCGAGCTGACTGCGTTCCTCGGCGAGCTCGGTCAGCGAGCCGACGCGGCGTTCGCGGACCAGGTTTACCAGCTGCTGGATCCACCAGGTCGGCCAGTAGGTGTGGGCGCCTCGCTGGGTGTGGGCGAACAGCGCCCACTGGAACTCGGCTCTCACCAGCGGCGTCAGCCCCTGGAGGTTGATCGTTCCGGCCCGCGAGACCGGGTGCGTCGTCTTGCACCAGTGCCGGAACGCGGCCTTGTCTCCGTAGAGGATCGGGACGGGGCGGCCGACCCTCTCGTAGCGGTTGAACCACTTCGGCGGCCGCATGGCATGTCCGGGGCGGTCCTCCGCCTCGTAGCGGGTCTCGTGGACCCAGCAGAGCCCGAGAGGACTGTTGGAAAGGGACTGGCAGGAGGCGACGACGCAGTCGCCGTAGCCGTGGAACGGCTCGGTCTGCGTCGCGAGCCAGTCCTCGAAGACCAGAGCGGGGTTGGTGGCCAAGGCCTTCTTCCAGCGGCCGTTGTGGGCCAGACACAGCTCGAGCCCGTGGTGGCGGGCCGGACGGACCTTGCAGATCCGGCAGACCGGGGGCTCGCCCATGCGGTCGTAGAACTTCGCGGGCTTCGCATCGCGCAGGAACTCGCGGCGCGTCAGCTCCGGGTTCGCCTGGCGGCCGCGTTCCCACTCCATCTTGTGGGGGTGGCAGAGGTCCCGGGCGTTGGTGCGGGAGTGGTGGCAGTCCTCCACCCGGCAGAGCCAGCCGAAGACCGGGTGGTCGGCGGGGACGTGGATGAGTGCCTCGCGGAAGAGCGGCTCGACGTGCGGGCCGCCGAGAAGGGCGGTCAGCACCTCCAGGCGATCGCGGGTCTCCCGGCGCCGGGCCGGGTCGACGATGGTGTGCAGCGGCAGCAGGGTTTCACTCACTGCATCTCACCCCACGCCGTCAGCAGGGCTGAGTTGAAGGCGGGGTCGTTGACATCGACGTGCGCGTAGATCTCATCGACCGTCTGGGTCGAGGCCCAGCCGCCGGCGTCCCGGACGATGACCAGGTTGCCGTCCGCGGCGTCCAGCACGGCATTCGCCCAGGTGTGACGGAACATATGCGGGCGGATCAATCCCAGACCGGCGCGGAAGCCCGCCCGCTTGAGCATCTTGCGGGCGCCCTCGGGAGCCCAGGGCAATCCCTTGGCGGTTCCGTGCTGCTGGACAAGCAGCATGCCGTGGGCGGCGCCGCGCGGGTACTCGCTCATCATGTAGTCGAAGTAGGAGTGAATCATTGCTGGACTGACCCGCTTGACCAGCCCGCCTCGAATCACCCCGTCCTCGAACTCCCAGGGCCACTTCGTCTTCGCGCGGGCGTCGGTGACCAGTCCCTCGCGGTGACAGACGTGTGCGTGCGGAGTGCGGCACTCGCCGCAAGCCGCATTCTCCCGCAGGTGCAGGTCGGCGAGGTGGAGACCACAGAACTCACCGATCCGAAGGCCGCCGTCGCTCAGCCACTCCACGGTCATGCGGTCGCGGGCCGAGTTGACCTCCTCCAGCAGGACCTCGCGCTCCGTCCGGCAGCATCTTCTTGTGCCGACGCCGCAGTTCATTCGGCGCGAGCGGGTTGGCGTCCATGCTCCGCTTGATGTGGCCCAGCAGAGCACGGTCCCTGTCGCCCTGCGTCGGCAGCCGCTCCAGATCCAGGGCCTCGGCGAGTGCCGCGTTGATGCCCAGCTCGGCCTGCCGCAGGTAGAAGCCCTTCAGACAGGCCGCGGCACCCCGCAGAGCGTCGCTCTGATACGGACGCTTGCCCACCCGCCACGGCGATCCGTACGGCATCGGAACCTTTGCCCCGACCGCCTTCATGTACCGCTTAAGATCCCGGAACCCCACGATCTCGGGCGTCAGCCCCTCATACTCCAGCCACCGCAGGTGATCGACGAGCAGATACGCGTACGTCCGGTCCGAGCCCCTGCCCGCGTACGAGGCGAGGTACCGCTCCGCAGCCGGATGCAGCCCGCTCATCGAGTCGAAGATGGTGTACGAACGGCTGCCATCCCGGTGCCGTACCTTCTGCACCCTGAGCTGACCCATCGCCAGTCTCTGTGCCACGTGACCTGTCCCTCCCCTCGTAGCGTGAAGACCGTGACTGCAGGGGAAGTTGGGAGTCATGGCGGAGAAGCGACGGAAGTTCGATCCGGAGTTCCGTGCGGGGGCCGTACGGATCGTCACAGAGACCGGCAAGACGATCGCCGAGGTCGCCGAAGACCTGGGGATCAACGAGACCACCCTGGCGAGCTGGGTCTCCCGCGCCCGTCGGGCAGGAACCGCACCGGCCGGCGGGAATGACGAGCTGGAGCGTCTTCGACGGGAGGTCGGGCAGCTCAAGCGGGAGAACAAGGAACTGGTCATGGAGCGTGATGTCCTCAAACGCTGCATGGTCCTGTGGGTGAAGTATCCGTGGCGGACCCGGCGTCCGTCGTCGGGGTGATCAGCGGCTTCAGGACCGAGCACGGCATTTCGCACCGCGTCTCCTGCCGCGCCCTGGGCGTGAGCGAGGCGTGGTTCTACAAGCACCGCACCAGCCGGCCCACCCGGCGTGAGCTGCGCAGACAGCATTTGATCGAAGCGGTGAAGGAGGAGTTCGACGACTCCGGCGGAACCTATGGCTCACCGAAGATCTGGATCAAGCTGGTGAGGCAGGGCTGGCGGGTCTCGGTGAATACCATCGCGAAGATCATGTCCGAGTTCGGCCTGGTCGCGCGGAAGGTCTCCAGACGGCGAGGGCTGACCCGGCCGGGGAAACGTCCGGCCGCTCCGGACTTCGTGCGGAGGGACTTCACCGCCGAGGCACCCGACCTGGTCTGGTGCGGGGACATGACGGAGATCGAAACAGGCCAGGGCAAGCTCTATCTGGGCACGGTCATGGACTTGTTCTCCCGCCGCCTGCTCGGCTATGCGATGGGCGAGCGCCACGACGCCGACCTGGTGGTCGCTGCCCTCCACATGGCCGCCGCAACCCGCGGCGGGGACGTCCGCGGTGTGATCTTCCACAGCGATCGCGGAAGCGAGTACGGCTCGCGGAAGTTCCGTCGGGCCTGCCGGAAGCTGGGCGTCACCCAGTCCATGGGCCGGGTCGGCTCGTGTTTCGACAACGCCGTCAGCGAGGCGTTTCAACAGCGTGCTCAAGGTCGAGTACGTGCACCGGCACACCTTCGTCACCCGCACCGAGGCCCGGATCCGAATCGCGACCTGGATCACCGACTTCTACAACACTCGACGGCTACACAGCGTGTGCAGCTGGAAAAGCCCGATCGACTACGAACACGACTACTGGGCCAGCTTCACCGAGGAACTGGCTGCATAGGAAGGTCTCCACGAAACCGGGGGATTGACACATCGAGGCTCGCCCGCTGTCACGAGTCAGGCTAACCCTGGCCTGAGGGAGGCAATATGGGGCCAGAATGAGAGGTCCCGAGCACTGCAGGACACCCGTCGTGTTCAACCGCGGCAGGCTCACGTGGCTTCCTCAAGCTGACCATGCAGGACACGGCATAAGACCTTCCCGGAGCAGTAGCGCGTTCCGGTTGAACGAGCGATGCTGGAAGTGTCATCCCACACCTAGGCAGGTGAGGAGATGGAGGCGGCTCAGAATTACTATGGCGTCCTTGACACGGTACGCTTCACGACGGAAATTCAGGAACCCATTCTCCTGCAGCGAGAGTTCGACGCTCTGGGCATCTTGATGCTCGATATGCTGATCGGAAACTCATGCCCAATCCTCACACAGAATCAAGCGTACGATAATGCCATTCTGCTCGCGCAACTGGCAATGAATGACGAGAATTCGGATTCACTGCGCGAGCTTTTCCGCAAGGGGGAGATCAGAGTAAAGTTCTTTCCTCCAACATTGCGGCAAACAGGGGCAAGGCAGGAGCGATGCACACTTGTCAATGCTTTCTGTACCGCAATCGGAAAGCGGCATTACGTTCTCTCTGGGTGGCCCGAGCTCAATTTTGACTTTGAGCTACGCAAGCGCATAATTGATTATCTTGATCACCACCCGGAAAAGATTGAGTCTCTGGAGAATCCCGAACTTGCCAGCCGTATAGAAGGGCTTCGCGAATTGGATAGCGAACTCCAGACTAGGCCAGCCGGCGTGGCAAGAGGAGCGCAAGGAACACTGTATGCGCAAGTAAGGAATCGACTCTCGGCGCTTGCCAGCCATGATGTGACAGCAGGTACGCCTGTCCGCCGGATGCTCGATAATTCGGAAAAGATGTTGGATGAGACGCGAGAGAGCAGGTCTGCCTGGTACCAGATTTTGGAAAACTACAGAATTGACCACTCGGGAACTGAAGACGGGCGCGCAATTGATGAAGCTAGGGACATCATTGATGCGGTTTACAACGCCAGGCTTGCCGAGTCCGTGGAAGCCTCCGGAGTTTTTCTTAACTGCGGTGATCGAGTGGTGGCTGATGATATTGCAGAATTCTTGCCGTATGGCACGTCGGTGGGCATTGAGTTCGTAGATCTCGTCGGCGATGATCGTCTCGGTGAGTGGCTAACGTGGGAAAAGGTGAGCAAACTACTTCCGCACCTTGAGGCACAAAGTCCGACGCGTCGGCTGCAACGAATACTCAAAGAGCATGAACGCTGTATCGGCATCACTACAGTAGAAAATAGCAATCTCTTGTGCTTGAAATTGCAAATGCCAACACTCGTCGTAAAGGGGTCCATAGCCGCGACATCCGGAACTACGGGCGCACTTATCGGAAGTACGATTGGGCCGCTTGGCGGTGTGATAGGGGGAGTTTTGGGAAGTCTGCTGGGGGTGCTGCCTGACCTTCCGATTGCACAGAGAAGACAGAGAAGGCGACGAAAGAAGATGGAAGTGACAGAAGGAGAGAAGTGGAGGCAAACCGTGAGGGCTGGTTCGACCTCACTGGAGATAGAGCGATGATCTTCCCTCGATTTGACAGTCAGAAGTCCATCCAGAGAATACACGAATGGAAAGTCTACGCTAACCCGTTTGTTCAAATATACGATGACGATGTTGCATTCATTAATGGCCAGCCGGGGAAGCATATTCGCATCGTAGAAGCAGAAGGGAGGCCGGGGGCGGCGATGCTACCTCTGACAGCAGACAAAATTTGTCTAGTATGTCAGTATCGTTACCCAATCGGGAGGTGGCAATGGGGAATCCCTAGAGGGTTTGCGCACGGTGTAAGCCCACAGGTTACCGCATTGGCCGAGCTCGAAGAAGAGATCGGGTACGCGCCTCAGGAGCTTAGATTCCTTATGTCCCTTACTTCAAATTCTGGCCTACTCTCTGGGGACGTCTACCTATTCTTGGCGCGCTACTCGTCACCAGTAGCGAATCCTGGAGACAGAAAAGAGATTGCCGACGTTCAGTGGATTGATAAGTCTTCACTGGAGAGCTGTATAGCTTCTGGCCAAATTAGCGATGGCTTTACGCTAGCTGCCATTGGAGTTGCATCTACCCTCGGACTGCTTTAGAGCTCGTAACACGATCTTGTTGAGATGCCCTGGTCGGGCGTGACCGGTCAGACGATTCGGCCGTTCGTGATGGTGTGAGCACTCGGCCGTGGACCGTGGACGACGACTTGTGGGCACTGATCGAACCCCTGCTGCCGCCCTGGCCTGAGCGGTCGCCGGGGCCACGGCCGGTGGCAGACCGACTCTGTCTCCAGGGCATCCTTTACGTCCTCTACAACGACATAGCCTGGCAACTCCTGCCGCTGGAGCTGGGCTTCGGCTCCGGCCAGACCTGCTGGCGCCGCCTGGAGCGGTGGCAGCAGGCCGGAGTCTTCGACCAGTTGCACCGCATCCTGCTCGCCGAACTGAACGCAGTCGGCGAACTCGACTGGTCACGAGCGTGCGTGGACGGCTCCCACATCCGCGCGAAAAAGGAGGTGCCGACACCGGTCCGTCGCCGGTCGACCGGCGCAAGACGGGCGGCAAACACCACCTGATCTGCGACGGACGCGGCACCCCACTCAAGGTCATCATCACCGCGGCCAACGTCAACGACGTCACCCAGACCCTCGCCCTGGTCGACGGCATCCCGCCCGTCGCCGGCCGCCCCGGCCGTCCCCGTAGGCGTCCCGACGCGCTGCTCGGCGACAAGGGCTACGACTCCAACCCCAACCGCGACGAACTCCGCAAGCGCCGGATCCTGCCCGTCATCTCCCGCAAGGGCGCCCCGAACATCAAGGGCATGGGCAAACTCCGCTACGTCGTCGAGCAGACCTTCGCCCTGCTCCACCACTTCAAACGCCTCGCGGTCCGCTGGGAACGCCGCACCGAACTCCACGACGCCTTCGTCTCCCTGGCCTGCAGCCTCATCTGCTGGCGACGCCTCAAGAAAGCACACTCATGATCGTGTTACGAGCTCTTAGGATTACACGCAATCTCGACTGTTTATATTAGTTCAGGGTCGACAGCCAGGACGATCCAGGCGGTCTCGCAACGGCTAGCCTCGATCTTGCATGAGGGTCCGTCAGCTTGCTGACGGACTCTTTCTGCTCGTTCAGGGCGGAGATTTCTGCCTGTGGGCAGACTGATGGCCCGGCTGTCGTGCCGGGTGGGCGCCGGGTTCCACGGCTCCAGTGGGGTGGTGCTGTTCGTAGGGACGGGAAGGTGCTGGTCAGCCGGGGTTCGGGAGAGCGTGGAGCCGGTCCAGGGCATCGGTGATCACGTCGGTCCAGGGCCAGTGCGCCGCGAGGCGGAGGTAGCGGCGGCGGCCGGTGGTGATGAGCTGGGCGGCGGTGGAGAACAGTCGAAGCCGCAGTCGGCGGGGTTCCAGAGTCGGGCTTTGCCGGTCAGCGCGAGCAGGGGCATCCAGGCAAGCAGGTCGAGCGCCATCTGGATGATCTCTAGCCAGATCTGGTTCTGGGCGGTGTCGTGGAGGGGGAGGTTGCGCAGGCCGGTGGCGCGGGCGGCGCGGGCCCGTAGAGCTACCAGGTTGCGGCTGCCGTGGAGTTCCTGCTGCCGTGCGCGTAGCAGCTCCACCAGGATGCGCACCTCGCGGCGCGCCAGTTCGTCCAGTGGATGACGCCAGGCGGGAAGATAGATCAGCTTGAACTGGTCGATTTTCCGGGCGAGGCCGTGGCTGCTTGTCAGGCGCGAGGTAACCGTTCCCAGTTGTCGGTGAAGGGAGACACTCCAGGATTCAGCTTCTCCGCCGAGCCGGCGGTGCCCTGTGGTGTGAAGCTCGCGGCCGAGGCGTCCCTCGGCGTGGAGGTCGTCGGCCAGGGCGTACGAGATGTCGATGCTGCGCTCGACGCCGGCATCGGGCGATGCCAGTGCGGCTGAAGTCGGCCTCGGGAGCACCGGAAACCGGTTTCCTGGGTGCGCGAGGTAGATCGCGTCGGTGAGTGTGGTCTTACCCGCGCCGTTGGGCCCGATCATCACACTGAACCTGCCAGGAAGGTCGCAGCTCATTGGCGTCTCTGCGCTCGCGCGCAGACCGCTCACCTTGACGCGACTCAGATGCATGGCAGGCCCCCGATCGACTCCGTCACTCTGGCAACATCATCGCTCAGCGGTCCGCTGCACTGCTCAGCTGCCCCTTTGGAACCCTGGCCACCCAGAGTGACGCTCCGAACGTGCTGCCCGCTGCGCGCACGGATCCTGATTCATGGGCTGCCAGCTCAGGATCAGCCACTGATGATGCGCCAGCTTTCACATCATCCGGCGCCGAGAGCTGCCGAGCTGATTCGGGGTGCGGTCGCAGCAGAGGCCGTGGAGATCTACCGCACGCTTATAGCCGTGGAACCCGCAAGGTTCATCTCGATGCTGCATAGCGTGTTGAGATTGCAGGTGGCGGTACTCCTCGCCCTCGGTCGTGTTCAGGATGCGCAAGTCGTGCGTGATTGGCTTGCGGCGAGCCCTGAAGAGCCCCATTCTCGCAAGTGAACCTGGCCCTCACCGGATAACCCATACCTCATACGGGACAACCTCCAGGGTGCGGAAATGTGAGCTGACCTGTGGAAACGCCTGTGCGCACGCTGGGATGACGGGGCGCTGGCTCCGTACTTCCCGGGTCGCTGAATCAGATGGTTTGACAGTCTTGCCGGTGTAGCCGCGTTGGTCCGGGTGTGTCGATGACTTCCTGGTCCCCAAGGCCACGGACGGAATGCCTCGCATGAAGGTCGTGCTTGAGTCCGTGGTGACCAAGCGCCTGGGCGCTCTGCCTGTCGCCGCCGAGTTTGGGTCTGCTGCACGATCGGGTGACATCTGAACTGGCTTGCCCTGAGGGGCGGGTGGGAAGGATGTCGCTGTGCCCAAGCCCTATCCGGAAGAGTT
>NZ_JBVKBH010000038.1:0-20279 GCF_055657175.1 Streptomyces sp. NPDC107581 | reverse complement strand
CCTACAGCAACCAGGACATCCCCTTCGAACGCCTCGTCCAGATCCTCAACCCCGAACGCTCCACCGCCCGCCACCCCCTCTTCCAAACCATGCTCAACCCGAACGTCACCTTCTCCCCGCTTCCGGGGGAGCTGGAGTTCGGCGACCTGAAGGCGGAACACCAGTCGAGCACCACAGGCGCGGCCCGCTACGACCTCTCGATCTCCTACGCGGAACTCGGCGAGGCAAGCGGGATCGACGCGGTGCTGGAGTTCAGTACGGATCTGTTCGACCCGGAAACGGCGGAGCTGCTCAGCCGACGGTTCGTACGGGTGCTGGAGACCGTGGCAGCCACCCCGGAGGTTCCGGTGGGCTCGATCGGTGTGCTGGAGGACGAGGAACAGCAGCGGGTACTGGTGGAGTGGAACGACTCCGCCACCGCATCAGCCCCCGAGGACCTCGTAACCGCCTTCCGCACCCAGGCAACTCGCACACCGAATGCACAGGCCGTCGTCGCCGGTGAAACAGTCCTGTCCTACGCCGAGTTGGATGCGCGTAGTGAGCGGCTGGCCCGGCTGCTGGCGGAGGACGGGGTCGGACCTGAGCGGTTCGCCGCCGTTCTGCTGCCGCGGTCGGTCGATCTGGTCGCCGTACTGCTGGCCGTACTCAAGACGGGCGGCGCGTATCTGCCGCTGGACGGGGACTTCCCCGCCGACCGCCTCGCCTTCATGCAGGACGAGACCCGGCCCGTCGTCACCGTCGACCAGGCATGGCTGGCCGCCGCGGAACACCGTGAAACGGTGGGTGAGCTGCCGGAGGTGGTCGATGCGGCGCAGGCCGCCTACGTCCTGTACACCTCCGGCTCCACCGGCCGCCCCAAGGGTGTCGTCATTCCGCGTGGCGCCCTGGCCAACCTCCTTGAGGACATGCGCCGCCGCATCCCCCTCAACAGCACGGACCGGTTCCTCGCCGTGACCACCATCGGCTTCGACATCGCCGGACTCGAACTGTTCACCCCGCTCACCACCGGCGCCACCGCCGTCATCGCACCCACCGGCATCGTCCACGACCCCGACCGGCTGCACACCCTGCTCACCGATGAGCGGATCACCGTCATGCAGGCCACCCCCAGCCTGTGGCGAGCCGCAACGGAAAACGTGAGGGTCTCCGCCGCCCTGGCCGGCGTCCGCGTACTGGTCGGCGGTGAAGCCCTGCCCACCGACCTGGCCCAGGTGCTCACCCAGGCCGCCGCCGAAGTGATCAACGTCTACGGGCCCACCGAGACCACCATCTGGTCCACCGCCGCCCACCTCGACCACCACGCACCCGTCACCATCGGCCACCCCCTCGACAACACCCAGCTCTACGTCCTGGACACACACCTCCAGCCCGTCCCCGCAGGAGTCCCCGGCGAGCTCTACATCGCCGGCACCGGCATCGCCCGCGGCTACCTCAACCGGCCCGACCTGAGCGCGGAACGATTCCTCGCCAACCCCTACGGGGCTCCCGGGTCCCGCATGTACCGCACCGGAGACATCGCCCGCTGGACCTCCCACGGCGACCTGGAATACCTGCGCCGCGCCGACCAACAGATCAAACTCCACGGCTACCGCATCGAACTCGGCGAGATCGAAACCACCCTGCGCAACCACCCCGCCGTCCAGCAGGCCGCCGTCATCGTCCACGACGACCGCCTCATCGCCTACACCGTCACCGATACCGACACAGACACCGGCACAGACACCGGCGCAGACCTGCGCGCCCACCTCGCCCGGACCCTGCCCGCCTACATGGTCCCGTCCGCGTTCGTCACCCTCGACGCACTGCCCCTGACCGCCAACGGCAAGCTCGACCGCAAGGCCCTGCCCGCGCCCGAGTACCGGACGGGTACTCCCGGTCGCCTGCCGGGCACCCCGCAGGAAGAGACTCTCTGCACCCTCTTCGCGCAGGTGCTCGGCGTTCCCGAAGTCGGTGTGGACGACGACTTCTTCGAGTTGGGCGGGGACAGCATCCGTTCCCTGCGGCTGGTCGCCCAGGCGCGTCAGGCCGGGTCGGTGTTCACGGTCCGGGACGTGTTCGACCAGCGGACGGTGGCCGCGCTGGCCGCGCTGCGGCCGGCCGGGGACGCGGCTGTGGAGGCCGAACCCGCCTCGGACGCCTCGTTGACCGGGCTGAGCCCGGACGAACTCGAGCGGCTCCAGGCCGAGTAGGGCGCGTGAGCAGCGCCGGACGTCGCACACCCGACCGATACCAGGCCAAGGAGAGGGACCATGCCCGTCGTCGCGGTCAATGGAATACGGCTGAACTACGAGGACTCCGGAGGAGCCGGCGACCCGGTCGTCATGGTGATGGGCTCGGGGGCCTCCGGGCGGCCCTGGCATCTGCACCAGGTACCCGCGCTGACGGACGCCGGGTACCGGGTCGTCACTTTTGACAACCGCGGTATTCCGCCCACCGACGTGTGTGCCGAGGGGTTCACCGTGCGGGACCTCGTCGACGACGTCACCGCTCTGGTCGAGCACCTGGCGCTGGGGCCCTGCCGGTTCGTGGGCACGTCCATGGGGGCGTACGTCGTTCAGGAGCTGGCGCTGCTGCGTCCGGAGACCGTCCGGCAGGCCGTGCTGATGGCGACCCGGGGGCGGGTGGACGCCATGCGTCGTGCGCTGGCCGCGGCGGAGATCGAACTGTACGACGCGGGGACCATACTGCCGCGGCGGTTCGACGCCGTGGTGCAGGCGATGCGGAACCTGTCTCCGCGCAGCCTCTCGGACGATGTCGCCGTCAGGGACTGGCTGGACGTCCTGGAGGTGTCGTCGGGCGCGTCTCCCGGGGAGCGGGTTCATATGACGCTCGATCCGGAGCCGGGGCGGCTCGACGCCTATCGGAACATCTCGGTCCCGTGCCATGTGATCGCCTTCCAGGACGACTTGGTCACGCCACCCGCATTGGGGCGTGAGGTCGCCGACAGCATTCCCGGGGCCACGTTCGAGGAGATTCCGGGGTGCGGGCACTTCGGATACCTCGAGGATCCGAGCGCGGTGAACAAGGAAATCGTCGAGTTCTTCCGGACGATCTCCTGAATCCCCTGGCCTTCCTTCCAACCTTTCTACGAATCGAGGCCCCATGCATCGACAGCTCGACTGGCAGCCGTTCGACATCACTCCGGAGAGCGCGGGCGTTCCGGCCTCGCCCGCCGGGCTCGTGGAGTACGTCAGTGACGGCGATCGGATCAGCGAGGCGCTGATCCGTGAGAAGGCGCTGGTGTTCCGCGGATTCCAGGTGGACCCGGACACCCTGGACCCGGTGATGGACCGGTTGCTGCCCAACCGGCTGGCCTATGTGCACGGCAACTCGCCCCGGACGAAGGTCGGCAGCAATGTCTACACGTCGACGGAGTACCCGTCCGAACTGACGATCTCCATGCACAACGAGCTGTCGTACGCCCATGCCTGGCCGTCGCGGCTGCTCTTCTTCGCGGCCCAGGAGCCCACGACGGGCGGGGCGACGCCGGTCGTGGACGGGGTGGCCTGGCTGGAGTCGCTCGCCCCCGAGATCCGGGAGGCGTATGCGGGCGGAGTGCGCTACCTGCAGAACCTGCATGGCGGCCGGGGCCTCGGCAAGAGCTGGCAGGACACGTTCGAGACCGGCGACCGGTCCGAGGTCGAGGCGTTCCTCAAGGGCACCGAGGCCGAGTGGGAGTGGCTGCGGGACGGCGGGCTGCGCGTGGCCCAGGTGCGGCCGTCCACCGTGCGGCACCCGGTGACCGGGGCCGAAGTGTGGTTCAACCAGTCCGACCAGTGGCACCCGGCCGCGCTCGGGGACGACATGGCGGCGGAGCTGGCCCAGATCCTGCCGGAGGAGGAGCTGCCGCAGTCGGTGCGGTTCGCCGACGGCAGCCCGATTCCCGACGAGTACGTGATCGAGGTGCGCGACAAGGGACTCGAGACCGCCGTGGACGTCGACTGGCGCACGGGTGACCTGCTGCTCATCGACAACGTCCTGGTGGCGCACGGCCGTCGGCCCTTCACCGGCCCGCGCCGCATTCTCGTCGCGATGTCCGACTGAGACGTCCCGCCCGGCCCGCCGCCGTCCGGCCGGCTCCCCAACGGAAGAAAAGGATCACCCACGCATGACCTCCTCCTCCCCGGCCTCGTCGCCCGTGGACGATCTCCGGCTCGACCATGTCGAGTTGTACGTGTCCGACCTCGACCGCGCGGTCGCCCAGTGGATCGGCGCGTACGGTTTCGCGGTGGCCGGTACGGCGGGCTCCGCCGCGCTGGGCTTTCGCAGTGCCGCCCTGCGCCAGGGCCGGATTCTGCTGGTGCTGACCGAGGGCACCGGCGACGAGCACCCGGCAGCGGCCTATGTCCACAGCCACGGGGACGGTGTGGCCGGTATCGCGCTGCGCACCTCGGACGTGGCGGGCGCCTTCGCCCATGCCGTGGCGCGCGGTGCCCGCCCGATCGCGGAACCGGCCCGGCACCCGGGGCCCGGCGGGGTGGTGACGGCGACCGTGTCCGGCTTCGGCGACGTGGTGCACACGCTGGTCCAGCGCGACGGGGAGGACACCGGCAGCCTTCCGCCGGGGTTCACGCCCGCGGCGGACGGCGCGTCCGCGGCCTCGGCGGCCGGCTCCCCCGGCCTTCTCGAGGTCGACCATTTCGCCGTGTGCGTGACCATCGGCGCGTTGGAGCCCACCATCGCGTACTACCGCGAGGCTCTGGGTTTCACCGAGATATTCGAGGAGCGCATCGTCGTCGGCACACAGGCGATGCTGTCGAAGGTCGTGCAGAGCCGGTCCGGCGATGTCACCTTCACCGTCATCCAGCCCGACCCGGACGCCGATCCCGGGCAGATCGACGAGTTCATCAAGAACCACGACGGCTCGGGTGTCCAGCACATCGCCTTCAGCAGCGACGACTCGGCGGGTTCGGTGCGGGCGCTGGCCGGGCGGGGCGTGGAGTTCCTGACCACTCCGGGCACGTACTACGAACTGCTGGGCCGGCGGGTGGAGTTGCGCCGGCACGGGCTGGACGTGCTGCGGGAGCTGAACATCCTCGTCGACGAGGACCACGGCGGTCAGCTGTTCCAGATCTTCACCCGCTCGACCCATCCGAGGCGCACGCTCTTCTTCGAGATCATCGAGCGGCTCGGCGCGGAGACGTTCGGCTCCTCGAACATCAAGGCGCTGTACGAGGCCGTGGAGCTGGAGCGGCTGCGGGAGAACGGCCGGCGGCCGTGACGTCCGCGCCCCCCGCCTCCCCCGGCGCGCTGGTGGACGCCCTGTGTCTCGACGACGTCGAGCGCATCGCGGCCCGGGTGCTGCCCGGTCCGGTGCGGGACTTCGTGGCCGGCGGCAGCGGGGCCGAGTCGACGCTTGCGGCCAACCGTGCGGCCCTGGACCGGGTACGGGTGGTGCCGAGGGTGCTGCGGGACGTCTCGGAGTGCGACACCTCGGCCACCCTGCTGGGGCGGCGGGCCGCCCTGCCGGTGGCCACGGCCCCGATCGGCTACCAGAAGCTGGTGCACCCGGAGGGCGAACTCGCGGCGGCGCGGGCGGCGAAACGGGCCGGGGTGCCCTTCACCGTGGGCACGCTGAGCAGCGTCCCGCTGGAGCAGGTCGTCGCCGTCGGTGCGGTCACCTGGTTCCAGCTGTACTGGCTGCGGGACCGGGCCTCGACCTTCGATCTCGTGCGCAGGGCCGAGGACGCCGGGTGCGCCGCGCTGCTGCTGACGGTCGACGTGCCGTGGATGGGCCGCCGGCTGCGGGACGTGCGCAATGCGTTCGCCCTGCCGGACGACGTGGTGGCCGCGAACCTCTCGGTGGGTACGGCGTCCGCGGCGCACCGTTCCACGGCGGGCGGTTCGGCGCTGGCCGCGCACACGAGCCTGGCGTTCGCGCCCTCGGTGAGCTGGTCGGATCTGGCGGAGCTGCGTCGTCGTACGCGGCTGCCCCTGGTGGTGAAGGGCGTTCTGGACCCGGAGGATGCCGAGCGGGCCGTGGAGTGCGGGGCCGACGGTGTGGTCGTCTCGAACCATGGCGGGCGGCAGCTGGACGGCGCCGTGGCGAGCGTCGACGCGCTGGAGGCGGTGTGTGCCGCGGTGGCGGGGCGCTGCGAGGTGCTGCTGGACAGCGGTGTCCGCGGCGGCGTCGACGTCCTGCGGGCGCTGGCGCTCGGCGCGGGCGGCGTGCTGGTCGGGCGTCCGCTGCTGTGGGGGCTCGCGGCCGGCGGTGAGCCGGGCGCGGCGCGGGTGCTGGAGCTGCTGGGCGCCGAATTCCGGGACGCCCTGGGCCTCGCGGGCTGCACCGATGTGGCCGCGGCCGGGCGGCTGCGGGTACGGCGGGGACCGGGGCCGGGCACCGTGCCGGCGCGTCACGACAGGCACGAGCGGCACGAGCCGGGGCAGCACGGCAGGCACGAGGTGCATGAGCCGGGGCAGCACGACAGGCACGAGCGGCACGAGCCGGGGCAGCACGGCAGGCACGAGGTGCATGAGAGGACGACCACCCGATGACCGCGGACACACCGCTCCTGGACGCCGCTGTGCTGGACACGTCGGCGTTGCACGGCTCGCTCGAGGACGACTCGCTGGAGTCGATGAACTTTCTGAACGAGGTCGCTCTGCGCTTCCCGGACGCCGTGTCGTTCGCGCCGGGGCGCCCTTTCGAGGGGTTCTTCGACACGGACCTCGTCCATGAGTACCTGCGTCGGTTCGAACGGTACCTGCGTCAGGAGAAGGGTTATGACGACGCCGAGGTGCGTCGGACGCTGTTCCAGTACGGGCGCACCAAGGGGATCGTGCACGAGCTGATCGCCCGTCATCTGGAGGTGGACGAGGGCATCACGGCCGACCCGGAGTCGGTGGTGGTGACGGTCGGCTGCCAGGAGGCGATGTTCCTGGCGCTGCGGGCGTTGCGCGCGGACGAGCGGGACGTCCTGCTCGCGGTGTCGCCCGCGTACGTGGGGATCACGGGCGCCGCCCGGCTCGTGGACATGCCGGTCCTGGACGTGCACGCCGGGCCGCGGGGTGTGGACCTGGACGATCTCACGCGTGTGGTGCGGGAGGCCCGGGGCGAGGGGCTGCGGCCGCGTGCCTGTTACGTGGTGCCCGACTTCTCCAACCCGTCGGGCGTCAGCCTGGACCTGGCGACGCGCCGCGCCCTGCTGGAGCTGGCGGAGCGCGAGGACCTGCTGTTGCTGGAGGACAATCCGTACGGGTACTTCAGCGCCGACGGCGAGCGGCTGCCCACGCTGAAGGCGCTCGACACCCGGCGTCGGGTGATCTATCTCGGGTCGTTCGCCAAGACGGGCCTGCCGGGGGCGCGGATCGGGTACGTGGTGGCGGACCAGCCCGTCGCCGGGCGGGACGGGCGTGTCGGTCCGCTGGCCGACCAGCTGTCGAAGATCAAGAGCATGCTCACGGTGAACACCTCGCCCATCGCCCAGGCGGTGATCGGCGGGAAGCTGCTGGCGCACGGCTGCGATCTGTACGGCGCCAACTCCCGGGAGATCGCGCTGTATGCGGGCAGTCTGCGCCGCCTCCTCGACGGTCTGGCCCGGCACTTTCCGCCGGGTGGCGGCTCGGGGGTGAGCTGGAACGTGCCGCGCGGCGGGTTCTTCCTGGTGGTGACGGTGCCGTTCCCGGCCGACGAGGAGTTGCTCGAGGTCTCCGCGCGGGAGCACGGCGTGCTGTGGACGCCGATGCGGTTCTTCGGGCGCGGTCCGGAGGCCGACCGGCAGATCCGGCTGTCGTACAGCCTTGTCACTGCCGAGCAGATCGATGAGGGCCTGGAGCGGTTCGCCGCCCTGGTCGCCGGGCGGCAGCAGAGGGGTGTCGTATGCGCAGCGCCGTGATCGTGGGCAGCGGTCTCATCGGTACCTCCGTCGCGCTGGCGTTGCGCGAGCGGGGCGTCGCCACGTATCTGATCGACAGCGATCCCACCGTGGCCGGTACGGCGGCGGCGCTGGGGGCGGGGCAGGCCGAGGAGCCTCCCCAGGTGGTGGACATCGCCGTCCTCGCGGTGCCTCCGGTGCAGGTGGCTCCGGTGCTCGCGGATCTCCAGAAGCGGGGGATCGCGCGTTTCTACACCGATGTGGCGAGCGTGAAGAGCCTGCCGCACCGGGAGATCGAGGCGCTGGGCTGCGAGCTGACGGCCGTGATTGGCGGGCATCCGCTGGCGGGTGCCGAGCGGTCGGGGCCGCTGGCGGCCCGGGGTGATCTGTTCGCGGGCCGGCCGTGGGTGCTGGTGCCGTCGGAGCACACCAGTGATCTGGCCCTCAACTGCGCTCTGGAGCTGGTGTCGCTGTGCGGGGCCACGCCCGTGCTGCTGGATGCCGAGGCCCATGACCGGGCCGTGGCACTGGTCTCGCACGCCCCGCACCTGGTGGCCAGCCTGACCGCGGCCCGGCTGCTGGAGGGCAGCGAGTCGGCCATGCGGCTGGCCGGGCAGGGGCTGCGGGACGTCACCCGGATCGCGGCGGGCAGCCCGGTGCTGTGGACGGACATCCTGTCGGCGAACGCCGGGCCGGTGGCCGAGGTGCTGGAGGCGCTGGCCGCGGATGCCCTGGCCGCGGCCCGGGCGCTGCGGCAGGTGGACCGGGAGGCGGAACCGGCGTCGGCCACGGCCGCGTTGACGGAGCTGCTGCAGCGGGGCGTGGATGGGCGGCGGTCGATTCCGGGCAAGCACGGGGTGCCGGACGGGGATCTCACCGCGGTGGAGGTGTCGGTGGGCGACAGCCGGGGCGAGCTGGCGCGGCTGTTCGCGGACGCGGCGTCGGCCGGGGTGAACGTGGAGGACATCGACATGGAGCACTCCTCGGACCAGCTGATGGGCCGGGCACGGCTCGCGGTGCTGCCGGCCGCGGCGCGCAGGCTGGCGGACGCGCTGCGCGGGCGGGGCTGGACCGTGCGGCTCGTGGAATGGCCGGGCGGGCAGGCGACGTAACCGACCCCTCGGCGTAGGGCCACGGCGCCGGGGCCGCACGCACGGCCAAGGGGCCGCACCACCGAGTCGGTGGTGCGGCCCCTTCGCGGTGTCAGAACGCCTCGGCCCAGTGCAGTCCGTCGGCGGAGGGGACCAGGCCGGCCTCGGTCAGGGACTCGTCGTCGATGCCCTCGCCGAGCGCGGCCTGCATCTGGATCTTGGCGCCCTGTTCCAGGACGGACTCCACGAGCGCGGAGCCGAACAGGTCGCGGTCGCCGTCACCGGCCCCGGCGGGGTTCTCGATCAGGTCGGCGAACTCCTGGAACGCCGGCCGGCGCCGGTCGGCGTAGGTGCCGGCGTCGATCAGGGCGCCTTCCTGCGAGGCGCCGCCGCCGACGAGTTCGACGAAGGACTCCAGGCCGGAGGCGCTGTTGTTGGTGACCTTCTTCGCGTTCCAGAAGTAGGAGTCCGCGTCCTGGTGCATGTCGTAGAAGGCGACCAGGAAGTCGTGGAAGAGCGAGTACTCCTTGCGGTAGCGGGCCTCGAACTCCTTGAAGGAGGTCTCCTCGTCGATGTCGGCGTCGTCGCCGAGCACCGTGTTGATCGACCGGGCGGCCAGCAGGGCGCTGTACGTGGCGAGGTGGACGCCGGAGGAGAAGACCGGGTCAATGAAGCAGGCGGCGTCGCCGACGAGCACCATGCCGGGCCGCCAGAAGGTGTCCCGGCAGTACGAGTAGTCCTTGCGCACCCGGATCTCGCCGTACGGTCCGCTCTGCACACGCTTGGCGTCGGCCAGGAAGTCGGCGATGAGCGGGCACTCGTCGATCAGGCTCATCAGGGCCTTCTCCTGGTCGCCCCTGATGCGGTCGAGGGCGTCCCGGCGCAGTACGGCGCCGACGCTGGTGAGCTGTTCGGTGAGCGGGATGTACCAGAACCAGCCCGCGTCGAAGGCGGCGCACAGGATGTTGCCCCGGTTGGGGGCGGGCAGCCGCTTGCCGCCCTCGAAGTAGCCGAAGAGGGCGATGTTGCGGAAGAAGTCGGAGTAGTGCCGCTCGCCGCCGACGCGGCCCTGGATGCGGCTCTTGTTGCCGGACGCGTCGACGACGTACCGGCTGCGGACCTCGTGGCGTACGCCGTCGGCGTCGGTGTAGCGCACACCGCCGACCCGGCCGTCGTCCTCCAGGACGTCGCCGACGGAGCACTCCTCGCGGACGACGACGCCCTTGGTGCGGGCGTTGTCGAGCAGGATCTGGTCGAACTTCATGCGCTCGACCTGGTAGGCGAGCGAGGTGGGTCCATTGAAGCTGGCGGCGACGGAGAAGGAGAAGGTCCATGGCTCGGGGTTGTTGCCCCAGCGGAAGGTGCCGCCCCGCTTGGGCATGAATTCCGCCTTCTCCAACTCCTCGGTGACGCCGAGGAGTTTGCAGATGCCGTGCACGGTGGACGGCAGCAGCGACTCGCCGATCTGGTAGCGGGGGAACCGCTCCTTCTCCAGCAGCAGTACGCGGTGCCCCTGCATGGCCACGAGCGTGGACACGGTGGAGCCGCCGGGGCCGCCGCCGACCACGACCACGTCGAACTCCTCGGCTCTGTCGCTGATCTGTGAACTCATCTGCTTCCTCCTGAGGGTGTCGAAGCACTGTCTGAGGGATCGGGGACGGCGTCCGGCGCCGTCCCTTCGAGGGTGTGTCTCCTGCGGGCCTCGGCGTCGGTGTGACCGACCCGGGCCATGGCGGTCCGCAGCAGCGGCGGCGCCATCATCGAGGTGACCGCCGCGATCAGCACGATGATCGTGAACGTCTGGGTGGTCAGGATGCCGAGCCGCAGTCCGACCATGGCCACCACGACCTCGACGACGCCCCGGGCGTTCATGCCGGCGCCGAGCGCGAGCCCCTCCCAGGCGCTGAGACGGCTGGCGCGTGCGCCGAGGTAGGCCCCGAGGAACTTTCCGAGGACGGCGATGGCGACGAGGGCGAGCGCCCAGCCGAGGACCTGGCCCCCGGCCAGGGCGAACAGGTCCATGCGCAGGCCCACGGTGGCGAAGAACACGGGCGCGAGCACGCCGTGCACCACGCTGCGCAGCGCGCTGAACGCCGCGGGTTCGGGGCGTCCGTAGCGGCTGATGAGGATGCCGCACACGAAGGCGCCGAAGATGGCTTCCAGGCCGAGTGCGGCGGACCCGGCGGCGGACAGCAGGACGGCCGTGACGACGACGGCCTGGGTGGGCGGCGAGGCCTTGGCGCGTTCCACGGAGCGGAAGGCGGCGCGGATCAGGGGTCTGCCGACGAGGGCGGCGAGGACGAGGAGCACCGCCACGTCCGCGAGGGCCCGTGCGACGGTGCCCGGGTGCAGGCCGGTGGTGGCCATGGCGGAGAGCACCGAGAGCATGAGCCAGCCGAAGACGTCGTCGATCACGCCCGCGGCCAGGGTGAGTTGGCCGATGTCACGGTGGAGGAGGTCCATGTCCATGAGCGTCTTGGCGATCACCGGAATGGCGCTCACGCTCATGGCCACGCCGAGGAACAGCGCGAGGACGTCCGGATCGGCGCCGCCCGCAAGGGACGTGGGCAGCAGGTAGCCGGCGGCGACGCCGAGGCCGAGCGGGACCACCAGCCCGAACAGGCTGACCCGGACGGCGGTGGCCTGCCGGGCGCGGATCGCGGAGAGGTCGAGGTGGGCGCCGGTGATGCCGACGAGGAGCAGCACCCCGAGCTGCCCGATCGCGTCGAGCAGCTGGAACTGCCCGGCGCTGCGCGGGATCAGCCAGTCGGCGAAGCCGGGGGCCGCACGGCCGAGCCCGGTCGGGCCGAGCAGCAGTCCGGCACAGAGCTCGCCGACGATGGCGGGCAGGCCGAGCCGCATCGCGACCCGGGCGAGTCCGAGCGCGACGAGCAGCAGCAGACCCAGCTGGAGCAGCAGCAGAAGCAGCGCATGCGAGGGGATGAAAGGAGGTACAGGTGCCGAGGCGAGCACGAGGTGTCTCCAACGGGGGCGGTCCAAGAGGCTGGACGGCGCGTGCGGAGGGATGCCGGATGGGGTCCTCGGGCACGGTCGCCTCGAGGACCCCGGCAGTGCGTGCGCGCGGCGCGAGGGCGGCGCGCGGCAGCATGGGTGGAGATGGAACGGCCGTCCGGTCAGCCGAGTGCGGCGAACGCGGGCCGGTAGGTGACGTGGCAGTCCGGCGGAGTCAGGAGGCGCGGCACGCCAGCTGGGTGCGGGAAGGCGCCTGGCCCTGGCCGGCCAGACGCGGGCGCGCAGCGGTGAAGGGCTGCCTGGGCCGGGGGATCAGCGGTTCCGCGTTCTCGGCCGGCCGTTCGCGCAGGGGCGTCGGCGCCGGGAGAGGCTGGCTCATTCCGTTGAGCACGGCGCGGCCCAGCGAGGTGATGCGGTGCGTCACGGTGTTCCGGTCCCGCTCCGAGCGGATGAGGCCGGCGTTGCGCAGGACTCCCGTGTGCTGGCTGACGGCCGCCGCGGAGGTCCCGACGCGCCGGGCCAGTTCGCTGGTCGTGCCGCCCACCAGAGT
The DNA here is from genome assembly GCF_055657175.1 of Streptomyces sp. NPDC107581. Taxonomy (NCBI): domain Bacteria; kingdom Bacillati; phylum Actinomycetota; class Actinomycetes; order Kitasatosporales; family Streptomycetaceae; genus Streptomyces; species Streptomyces sp. NPDC107581. The sequence continues at coordinate 7,851 of NZ_JBVKBH010000038.1, read as the reverse complement.
CAGCCGGAGAAGCTGGGCCCGGGTGCGTCCCATCAACGCGTCCAGTGCTTCCGCGTCACGTGCGCGCGTGGTCCACAGAGTGTGGTTGTCGGTCAGCTGCGAGTCGACCGAAAAAGCGAGAACCGGCAGTTCACTGGTTCCGCCGACATTGCAGAGCAGTACGGCGGACCGAGAGCCGAGAAACAGGGAAGGGGCGAGCAGTAAACCCTTCCCGGAAAGGTTGATCTCTCGGTCTTCCCCACCAGGTATTTCCAGGTAGGGACGATTCCACGAAATCTGTGGATGTATGGCCTCGAGAAGACTTTCACCCCCTTCCGGGCGTCTTCTCATCATCCCTTCCCGAACAGCCCCGAAATGGGCGAGCATCTGCTGCCAGTAAGGAGTGATCGCGGCGTCGACATAACGCTCCACCGCGGTGCGGATATCCTCCCGGTTGAGTCCCTTCACAGAGGAACGCTCTCCGGACACCGCACTCTCGTCCTGCGACAGCAGCCAGGTGAGATCAGGGGCCTTGCGCAGCGCCTCGATCATCTCGAGGCTGAGGCGCGCCGCCCTGAGCCGGCCCGCGACCTGCTGCCGCCACTCCTTGAACCCCGGTTCCCCCCTCACGCCCATGTGGCGGATGGAGAATATCCCCTCCGCCACAGGCCCCAGCGTCGTCATTATATGTACGTTTTCCGCCGTTTCGCGGTCTATAAATATGCGCTGCATCATTCCCCCACCTGGTCAGTCCAGGACCATGCAGCCCAAGCTCCGCCACTCGAACCCGTTTCACTTGCGAGAATGCCGCGTCCAAGCGACCGGCGCCCAGGATCTCCGATTCGTCAACCCCTAAAGTAACAAATCAAATTCAGCCGCGGTAGCGACGGGAGATCTTCAGTGCAAGCTAAAGAACTTGACAGGCGGAGCATTCCCGTGATAAAGATCCCTTCCTTCGGGTCGCAGAGAATGCGAATTCTCCCACTCATGGCAATTGCACAGGCAACTTTGGAGTGGGAAGAGGTTGAAGCCGGGAGGAAGGGAAGATGGCGGCGGCTGCCGGGGGATGGTTTCAGCCGCCGCCATCGGCTCAGGCGTCCCGCTTGCGCAGGATCACGTACCCCGCGATCTGCGAGGCGACCACCCAGATCAGGACAACCAGCAGCGCGCCCATCCGGCCGTAGGGTTCGGCGTCACCGTCCATCAGGTGCTGGCCGGCCGTGGAGGGCAGGTAGTCCAGGATCTTCTTGGTGAAGTCGCTGCTGGACAGGGCGAGGGCGCCGGGCAGACCCGCGAGGATCATGAAGACGGTCGTCAGCGTGCCCACGGCGCTGCGGATCGCGGCGCCGATGCCGATCGAGAACACGCCCATCAAGGCGATGTAGACGCCCGTGCACACGATCGTCGGTACCGCCTTGCCGAGATCGGAGTCGGCGTACTCGAACAGCAGCGGCGCAGTCGTCACGGTGCCGATCAGCGCCAGCGCCGTACCCACCACGAACATCACCGGGGCGGCCACGGCCGACTTGGCGAACAGCATCCGGCCGCGCACCGGCACGCACTGCAGCGTCGTGCGGATGCTGCCCGTGGAGTACTCGGTGGTGATCGCCAGCATGGCCAGTGCGATCACCGCGAACTGCACCATGTTCACGGCCAGCACCATCGGGTGGGCGATCGCGATGTCGGCGTCCTTGTTGTCGCTGCGGTAGCTGTTGGCGATGCTGACGCCGAGGCCCGGCGCGAAGATGGCCATCAGGACGGCGGACCCGGCCAGGCACCACCAGGTGGCGCGCACGGACCACAGCTTGGTCCACTCCGCGCCGATCGCTCCCGCGGTTCCGCCCCGCCCCTTGCGCGCCGCCCGGGCCTGGGTGCTCACGACTGTGCTCGACATGGCTCAGGCCTCGACTTCCTGGCGGTTGTGGTCCCGGGCGCCTCCGGAGGCAGCGGGCTTGGGCGACTTGTACTCGATGCTGTTGGCCGTCATCTCCATGTAGGCCTCCTCCAGCGAGGCCTCCACGACGCGCAGTTCGTGCAGCCTGATGCCCAGCTCGTAGGCCAGGTCGCCGACGGCCTCGACGGACACCCCGGAGACGAGGACCTCGTGCGCCTCGTGCCGCTGGAGCTCCAGACCGCGCTCGTCCAGGCTCCGCACCAGCGCGTCCATGGCCGCCACGTCGGGCGTGCGCACCCGTACGGCGGTGAGCGAACTGCGGGCGATGACACGGTCGATGGTGTCGTCCGCGAGAAGCTTGCCCCGGCCGATCACCACCAGGTGGTCCGCCGTCAGCTGCATCTCGCTCATCAGGTGGCTGGAGACGAAGACCGTACGGCCCTCCTCCGCCAGGGAGCGCATCAGCTCACGGACCCAGCGCACACCGTCCGGGTCGAGGCCGTTGACCGGCTCGTCGAACAGCAGGATCTGCGGGTCGCCCAGCAGTGCGCTGGCGATGCCGAGGCGCTGGCCCATACCCAGCGAGAAGGAGCCCGACCGCTTCTTGGCCACCTTCTCCAGTCCGACGACCCCCAGCACCTCCTCCACCCGCGCGCGGGGGATGCCGTTGCTGCGCGCCATGGCCAGCAGATGGCTGTACGCACTGCGCCCCGGGTGCAGGGCCTTCGCGTCCAGCAGCGCGCCGACCTCACGCAGGGGGTGGGTCAGCGCCGCGTACGGCTTTCCGTTGATCAGCGCCTCGCCCGAGGTGGGGCGGTCCAGCCCCATGATCATGCGCATGGTGGTGGACTTGCCGGCCCCGTTGGGGCCGAGGAACCCGGTCACCTTACCCGGAGCGATCTCCAGATCCAGATGGTCCACGGCCACCGCCGTGCCGTACTGCTTCGTCACTCCACGCAGTGTGATCATTGGCAACCCGTCCTCGGATGTCCGTTCATGTCACAGACCGTATGGCCACTCACCTGACCTGGTCTTCTGTCCTTCGTCAGAGAGCCACTACGACTTTCGTCAGAGAGCCCTCGGAGAGCCCGGTGCACAGACGAGGGGCGGGTGGCGGCCCGGTGGGCCGCCACCCGCCCCTCCTCGTCACCGGGCTACAGCAGGTCCTCGAACTCGTCGATCTCCTCCTGGGTGATCGTCCCCAGCGCCACGTCGGACGGGGTGAGCCCGCCCGCGTCCGGAGCCTGGGCGTGTTCGGTCAGGGCCCGCAGCGCGGCGAACCACGCACGGCCCAGCCGGGCGACGTCCTCCTCGGGCAGCAACCGCCCCGCCCACGTCCAGACCGCCACCAGCCGGGGCCCCTCCAGGCCGTCCGCCGTATGGGCGTTGAGCTCGACGACATGGGCCAGCGGTGCGGTGGGGGCCTCGCCCTCCGGCCCCGACACCCCCGGCTCGGGCGACCAGGCGGCGTGCTGCGGGGCGGCACCGAACCGGCCCAGGTAGTTGAAGCCTAGCTGGGGCCGCAGCCCCGTCGCGAGGCGCCGCCCGGTGCGCGCATCGAGGTAGCGCAGCATGCCGTACCCGATGCCCTCACCCGGCACCGCCCGCAGCTGCTCCTTGATGCGTTTGAGCACCGTGCCCGCCGCGGCGCCGCCCGACCGCGCCGCGGCACGGTCGTACCGGCCGGGCGTCAGCCGCACGGGATACATGCTGGTGAACCAGCCGACCGTGCGCGACAGTTCGGCGCCCGGTACCGCCTCCTCGACGCGCCCGTGGCCCTCCAGGTCCACCAGGTACGCCGACCGCGCGTCCGGCCCGCACCACTCGTCGAGCGCCAGGACGAACGCCGTGAGGAGCACGTCGTTCACCCCGGCGTTGAACAGGGACGGCACCGTCGTCAGCAGCGGGCGCGTCACCTCCTCGGGCAGCGTCAACTCCAGCCGTCCCGCGGTGGCGTGGGTGTCCTGCTTGGCATCCAGCGGACCGGATCCCAGCGCCGGCTCGGTGCCGTCGACGACCCGGACCCAGTAGTCCGCCTCGGCCTGCCGGGCGGGCGTCAGCGCCTCCTCCCGCAGCCGCCGCGCCCAGTGCCGCAGGGACGTGCCCACCGGCGCGAGCCGCGGCGCACCGCCACCGGCCGCGGCCTCGTACGCCTCGGCCAGGTCCGGCAGCAGAATGCGCCACGACACACCGTCCACCACCAGGTGGTTGACCACCAGGAGCAGCCGGCCCGCACCGGTGGGCCCCCGGTCGAACCAGACCGCCTGGAACATGGTGCCGCGCTCCGGCGCCAGCCGCCCGACCGCCGCGTCGGCCTCGGCGGCCCACCGCTCCTCCAGCTCCGCCGGGCCCGCGTCCGTCACGTCGACCCGGCGCACCACCTCGTCGGCGCGAACCGTCCCGGGGGCGGCGATCTCGCAGCTCGGTCCACCCGCTTCGGCGGACTCCGTCACCCGCATGCGCAGGCCGTCGTGGTGATCGAGCAGCGCCTGCACCGCGGTCAGCAACGGCTCGACGCGCAGGCCCGCCGGGACCCGCAGCACCGTCGACTGGTTGAACCGGTCGGTCGGAGCGCCGCGTTCCCGCAGCCAGTGCATGATCGGCGTGGCCGGCAGCGCGCCGACGCCCGTGCCGGGCTCCTCCTGCGGCACCGCCCCGGCGGCCTCCCCCACGGCGTCGGCGAGGGCGGCCACGGTCCGGCGCTCGAAGACGTCCTTGGGCGAGATGACCAGCCCTTCCTTGCGGGCCCGGCTGACCAGCTGAATGGACATGATGCTGTCACCGCCCAGGTCGAAGAACCCGTCGTCGATGCCGACCTCGGGCACCCCGAGCACCTCGGCGAACAGCCGGGCCAGCACCTCCTCACGTTCCGTACGCGGTGCCCGCATCGCCCGCTCCGCGCCCAGGTCCGGCACCGGCAGCGCGGCCCGGTCCAGCTTGCCGACGGAGGTCAGCGGCAGGGCCCGCAGCTCCACGATCGCCTGCGGGACCATGTAGTCGGGCAGCGCCGACGCCAGGTGGTCGCGCAACTCCGGCTCGGCCCCGGCGAGCGCCGGCACCACATAGGCCGCCAGCCGCTTGTCGCCCGGCCGGTCCTCCCGCACCACCACGGCGACCTGCGCCACGGACGGGTGCGCGGCGAACACCGCCTCGATCTCCGCCAGTTCGATACGGAACCCGCGGACCTTGACCTGCCCGTCGGCCCTCCCCAGGAACTCCACCCGGCCCGCCGCGTTCCAGCGCACCAGGTCGCCGGTGCGGTACATCCGGCTGCCCGGGACGCCGAACGGATCGGCGACGAAACGCTCCCCCGTCTGCCCCGGCCGGCCCCAGTACCCGCGGGCCAGACCGGCTCCGGCGATGTACAGCTCGCCCGGCACCCCCGCCGGGACCGGGTGCAGCACCTCGTCGAGGACGTAGTGCCGTACGCCGTCCATCGGACGGCCGATCGGCACTCCGGCCGCCGCCGGCGTCAGATCCTGTGCCGTGACCTCGTGGCAGGTGGCGAACGTCGTGGTCTCGGTGGGGCCGTAGACGTGCACGATCCGGGTGGACGGGCAGTGCTCGCGCACCCGGCGCATCGCGTCGGCCGAGGCCAGGTCGCCGCCCGTCCACACCTGCCGTACGCCCGCCAGGCTCTCCGGATGCTCCTGGGCGAGCACCCGGAACAGCCCGGTCGTCAGGAACAGCGCGGTGATCCGGTGCTCCACGATCAGCCTGCGCAGCGCCTCGATGTCCAGGTCGCCGGGCGGCGCCACCACGACCTGTCCACCGGACAGCAGCGGTGCCCACAGCTCGAAGGTCGAGCCGTCCCAGGCGTGCGGCGAGTGCAGGGGCACCCGGTCGGCCACTCCGTCCCGCCAGCGCCGGTCCGCGGCGAGCGCGGTGACGTCGGCGTGCGTGACGGCCACGCCCTTGGGTTCTCCGGTGGAGCCGGACGTGAACATCACGTACACGAGCCGGTCCGGCTGGATCTCCGGCGCGAGGTCGGCGTCGTCACCCGGCGCGCCCGCCGCCGCTGCCTCGGCCCGGACGTCCACCACCGGTACGTCCCCCGCCACCGCACCGGCCCGGGCGTGCAGGACGTGGTCGGTGAGCAGGAGCTCCGTGCCGGTGGCCGTCAGGATCCAGCGCATCCGGCTGTCCGGATAGGCCGTGCTCAGCGGAACGTACACCCCTCCGGCCTTGGCCACCGCGAGCAGTACGACGACCAGGTCGGCGGAGCGTTCCATCAGCACGCCCACCCGTGACTCCGGACGCAGCCCGCGTTCGAGCAGCCGACGCGCCAGGCGGTTGGCACCGGCGTTCAGCTCGGCGTAGGTCAGCTCGGTGCCCTCGAAGGAGACGGCGACCGCATCGGGGGTACGGGCGGCCTGTGCCTCGAAGCGCTGCGGGAGGGTCGGCTGCCCGGGGAGGTCCGCGGCGTCCGTCTCGTCCGTGGCGTTCCACTCCACGAGGATGCGACGGCGTTCCTGCCCGTCCAGTACGTCCGTCCGCCCGACGGGCCGGTCCGGGTGGGCGACCAGGGCGTTCAGCACACGCAGCAGGCGCTCGGCGAGCACCCTTACCGTCTCCGGCTCGAACAGGTCGGCGCTGTAGTCGATCCGGCCCGTGTAGCCGCTTCCACCGCTCGCGGCGGCGGCCGCGCCGGCGGAGTCCGAGAAGCCGGCGGAGTCGGGGGACTCGAAGGAGTCGGTGGACTCGAAGGACTTGAGGGACTCGGAGGAGTCGGCGAAGGAGAACAGGAGGTCGAACTTGGCCGCCTCCAGAAGCGCCCCCTGGGCCGACACCTCGAGCCCCGGCAGCGTATCGACCGCCGAGAGCGCCCTCTGTTCCTCGTCGTCGTTCCAGCTCAACGCCGTCTGGAAGAGCGGGTGGCGGGCGGCGGACCGCTCCGGGTTGAGAGCCTCCACGAGACGTTCGAAGGGAACGTCCTGGTGGGCGTAGGCGGCCAGGTCGGTCTCCCGGACCCGGCCGAGGAGTTCGGCGAAGGTGGGATCGCCCGAGACGTCCGTCCGCAGGACCAGGGTGTTGACGAAGAACCCGACCAGGTCCTCGGTGGCCGCGTCCGTACGCCCGGCGATCGGCGATCCGATCGGGATGTCGGTCCCGGCACCGAGCCGCTGCAACAGCACGGCCAGGGCCGCCTGCAGCACCATGAAGGTGCTGACCTGGTGCTCGCGCGCAAGGGCCTCGATCCGGCCCCGCAGCTCGGCGGGCACGTCGAACTCGACCGTGCCGCCCCGGTGACTCGGAACGGCCGGACGCGGACGGTCGGACGGTATCGCCAGCTCCGCCGGAAGGCCGGCCAGCTGTCCCTTCCAGTAGTCGAGCTGGCGGGACACGGCCGAGCCGGGGTCGTCCTCGGAGCCGAGCACCCCCCGCTGCCAGAGGGTGTAGTCGGCGTACTGCACCGGCAACGGCGCCCAGGCCGGAGCCTCCCCCGCCCGCCGGGACGCGTACGCGGTGGACAGGTCACGGGCCAGCGGGGCCAGCGACCAGCCGTCGCCCGCGATGTGGTGCATGACCAGCAGCAGTACGTGCTCGTCGGCTCCCGTGCGGAACAGGGTGACGTGCAACGGCGATTCGGCGGTCAGGTCGAAGGGGCGCCCGGCGGCGGCCCGCAACGCCTTCTCCAGCCGCTCCTCCGCCTCGTGCCGGTCCTCCGACACCTCGATCACGGTGACGGCGACGGCGGCCGCGGAGCCGGCCGGTTCGACCACCTGCCGCGCCCCGTCGTCGTCCTGCACGAACCTGGTCCGCAGGCTCTCGTGCCGCTCCGTCACATCCACCAGCGCCGCCTGCAGTGCCGCGACGTCCAGCCTGCCCGTCAGCCTCAGCGCCACCGGGATGTTGTACAGCGCGCTCTGCGGGTCGTACTGGTGCAGGAACCAGAGGCGTTGCTGGGCGTAGGAGAGGGGGATGTGGTGGGGGCGGGGCTGGGGGGTGAGGGGGGTGCGGGCCGTTGCGGCGTGGGC
>NZ_JBVKBH010000037.1:0-20976 GCF_055657175.1 Streptomyces sp. NPDC107581 | reverse complement strand
CCCGCGGAGCGGGTACTGCTGTGGCAAGCCACAGCAGAGGTGCCGGCCTCCGCTAACGCTCCGGCCTGGCTCCGCTAACGCTTCGCCAAATTCCCTCGCAAGCGAGGGAATTAAATTCCGCAAGCGGAATTCCGAAAACGAATCAATTCGCGCAAGCGCGAATTGATGGCACCCGCGCAAGCGCGGGTGCTGCGGCTGGCAGCAAGGAGGGTGCATCGCGTGCGGGCCTGTGTAGCGTTTGGGAATCCCAGCCATCACCCCGCAACACGCTGACGGCCCATCAACTATGCTCGGCACAGTTGGCGATCGGGACGTTACAGCTGGCAATGCATCAACTGTGCCGGCTGTGTACCGATTGAGATTCCTTCGCTGCTGTCCCGTGCCGGTTTCCGGCACAGCGCTTGTCCGACGGGGCGGCGCAGCCGACGCGTCGGAATCATCGATGCCGTTCCGTCCCCGAGGCCGCCGCGTCATCCGCCCCCCGCCCCGTTCCTTCTCGTTCTCTCTGTCGTTGGGGAAAGTGGCAGCAGAGGGGATGTCAGACCTCCAACCATGCGTAAAAGCCTTGGTTGACCTGCGGATACGTCGCCCCTCCCGAAGAGGCTCGCGCAGGGGACGTCGCAAGAGAAGGCGCAGGAGCGGCCGCAAGGGATGTCGCAAGGGATGATGCAAGGTTCGGTGTTTCGGGTGTCTCCCCGGTTGGAGAGTGTATTATTGATTTTGAAGTCGGGCGGCAACCTGACTCAGTTTCAATCGCCAACACGAGGAGCCCACTTGAACACCGAAGCCGAAACCGTTCACGCGGTGAGCCGACTCACGATCCACCTTGCTGGAGGACACGAGACCGACGCATCGATTGGTCTGACGCTCATTCCCCTTCTGAAGATCCCCACGGCAATCATCGAATTTCGGCATCCTACCGGCGCACGCGTTTGGTGGGAAGGCTGGTGTGAGGCCACCGAAATGCTCGACAGGATCTTTCCCGAACAGGTCGACGCGGGAGAATTACGCGAACCCGAATTGACCATCAATTCGTTCGTGATCCTTGACGACGCTCCCCGTCGCGCCAAAACCCGGGCCCGCAGCGCGGCAGTAAGCCCCGACGGAATCGGCGCACTGTCCGTAACCGTCGGAGGTCTGACAATCGCATGCGCGTCCCGCGCGGCTGTCGAATGCCAGGTGCGCGGGTGGCGCGAGGCGTACGAAATGTTCGCCAGCGACGGAGGCTTCGGACTGCCGTGCGCCGACGAGGTGGCTGCACGCGTCCGGGCCGACCACGCCCGCCACGGGCTCAACGAGCTGTTGACGGCCACCGAGGAGCAGCGGGCAGCCCGGGCGCAGTGACGCTCCCAGGGTGGGGGCCGCCGGTCGCCTCACCCTCCCGGAGCCACGGCCACCAGAAAGGGGACAGCATGACCGCCACAGGACCGATCAGCCGGGGGCAGCGCGTGCGCATCGAGCGCAACCCCACTCGAGGGCTGGGCACTCACGCCCGCCCGAGGACCGCGAGCCGGCCCGCACCGTGGCCCGAGGTCTGGGAAGGCACTGTGTTGCAAGTGATCTACGAGGAAGGCGAGTTGACTGACATCGAGGTCTACGGCAAGCGTGAGAGCACCGGTGAGACCAAGCGGGTCGGATTCAGCCTCACCCGGAACCCGTTCTTCCGTACGAGCGTGACGCCGGTCGAGTCACGTAACTGTCCACGTCCGGGGGGTGATTGAGGGTTGACGACCCCCCTCTAGAGAGTATTATTGATTCTGCGGATGAGCGGCAACTCATCCGTCGCCAACTCAACCACCCAAGGCAGGGGAACGATGAGCGAGTACCAGGACCACGTACGGCAGAGCCTCGAAGGACAGGACGTCGACCCGGGCGAGGATCTCAGCATTAACGCGATGCGGTGGACGCCCAACCCCGCCAGTGAGGGCGAGGCGACGCAGACCGCCGCCGACACGGCACACGCGCTACTCGACCACGTCGCCGACGCGTACCTGTCCCTTCTGGGCGCCGTTCTCGGCGACGGGACGCACCACATGGTGGCGAGCGCCAACGCGCCGCACCGTGTCCTCACCGAAGGCCAGGAACTCACCGTCATCGGTGACGCCCTGATCGTCGACGAGGCCGCATCCACGCGTGTCTGCGCCGTGATCGCGGCAGGCATGGTCGGGTGCGGAACCGGTGGACTGGTCGTGCGCACCTTCAGCCCCGACGGCTCGGAGTTCGTACGCGGCTGGAGGTTCCGGAACTTCTGGCTTCGGCCGCTCACCGCGCAGGAGATCCGGCAGGCGTACACCGTCATCCCGGAGACCGGCGAGCCGGTGGACCCGGAACCGGGCGTTGAGTACCGGCAAGCCGAGCGGGTACCGCACCCGGACCAGGCCCCGACAAACGGCGCAAGCGCCAGCCACGCCGCGCCCCGGGATAACCGGCCCCCGAACCGCCGCAACTGAACACCACCCGCCGGGGCCGGTCGCCCGACCGGCCCCGGCGGGAACGCCCCTGCCTCCCCTGCCCTTGCCTCCCGGTGTGAGCGGCAACTCACCCGGCACCAGCCCGACCAGGAGTGACCCGACATGACCGCGACCACGCACCCCGCCAGCAGTACGCGCGCTCCCGCCCGGGCGCCGGCCCCGACCACTACCGAGGTGCCGGCGCCCACCGCCCCCACCGCCCTGCTGCCCCGCAACCTGGCCCCGCTCACCGCCCGCGCGGAAAGGGCGGGATGGACGGCCGCCGTCGAGACTCAGCCCGGACACTGCGCCCTGGTGCTCACCGCCCCCCAGGAGACCGGGGAAACCGTCCTGCGGTGTGCGTGGCGGCTCACCGCCCGGGGCTACCGGTGGGACGGCGCCACCCTGACCCGCTACGGCCAGCAGGCCGCCGAGGGAATCGCATGGCGCGCCGTCGGGGACCTGGTAGCCGCCGAGGCCCCCACCGCCCGCACGCAGCCGACCGCCCCAGACCTGTCCATGTCGGTGTACGGCAGGCACGACGCGTTGCCCGTGACGGTAGAGGTCGTCTCGGCGTCCGCCGTCACCACCCCGGCGGGCGAAGTCCCCGTCGTGCTGCGCCCGTGGATCAAAGGCACCGTCCCCGTGGAGCTATACCCGTCGCGGTTCGTCGGGCGCGACTACGTCGGCGCTGACTGCCTGCTGACCCCGGCGGGCGACGATGCCGCCCCTGATACTCACCCGGTCCTGTCGGTCCTGCCCGCCAACTACCTCACGTCGAACGCCGCCTATCTGGAAGATCTCGCCGCATACGCCGTGGCGGAGGGACACACCCCCAAAGAGGGAGCCGAGTTCGCCCGTTGGGTGATCTCGTCGGAAATCATGACGTTTGGCCTGTACAACTCGGCGTACGAGGCCTGGGAGCGATCGCTCACCTGCACCATGACCGCCCGCTACGCGGTGCTCACGCACTCGCGGTCGAACGGTGCGGCGCTAGGTCTGGAGTGCAGTTGCGGACAGCGTCACCCTGGTTGGCCCTGGGAACGCACCACGGTATGGGATGACGAGGAGTGCCCCTACCCCAGCGTGGGTGCCATCCCCGCGCACCGGGCCGCCGACCTAATCGCCCAACGTGGATACCGGGTGGCGGGTGAGTGGTCGTCCGGGGAAACCGTCCGCCGGGTGCCCGTCGAGCCAATCGCCGCTCCCAAGGCCGAGACGGCGCCGACCGCGACCGCAGCAGCGGACGCCGCGCCGTCCGGCCCGGGCACGGCTGAAGCGTGGGAGTCCGACGGCAGAGCCTGCCCCGGAGTCACACCGCCCCGTGGCCCCGAGCCCGGGCCGATCGCCACCAGCGCCCCGCAGGAGCCCGGGCCGACCGGCAACGCCCCCGCGGCCCCGCCCGCTGCGCCATCGGCCGACCATGTCGCCAGCCTGCCCAGGAACGCGCGGTCGCTGGCCAAGGCAGCGCCCGCGAACGGGTGGAATGCGACCGTCACGGCCAACCTCATTCAAGGCACCCTCGTACAGGCGGTCGAGGTGCCCAGCGAGTTCCCGGTGCGCACCGGCGCCCAGGGATTCACCGCCCGGTGCGTGTGGGCCCGGGCCTCCTATCTCTGACCCACGCTGCAAAGCCCCTGCCGCTCCCCGTTGCTTCGCTCCTGGCCTCTTCGTTGGGCCGAATGAGCAGTCGGTGGAGGGGCGGGAGCGTGCATGCGGCAGGAGTGGTCACCCGAGGATGTGGTGCGTGCTGGACGCCGGTGGGCGCCGACTGGGAGCTGGTCGCGAACAAGTCCGGTCCGACGCGGCTCGGGTTCGTGCTGATGCTGAAGTTCTTCGAGCTGGAGGGCCTGCTCCCCCAGTTCGTGGAGGAGTTGCCGCGGGCCGCGGCCGATTGCGTGGCTGGCGTGGTGAAGGTACCGGCGGAGGACTTGGCGAAGTACGGGCTGTCGTCCCGCTCGGCGAAGGGGCACCGTACGCAGATCCGCGAGGCCCTGGGGTTCCGTCCGGCGACCCGGGCCGACGAGGAACGGCTGACCGGCTGACTCGCCGACGAGGTCTGCCCGGTGGAGCTGGTGGAGGACCGACTGCGTGAAGCCCTGCTCGTGCAGTGCCGTAGCGAGCGCATCGAGCCCCCGGTCCGTATCGAGCGGATCGTGGCCGCCGCGCGGGCGCGGGCCGGCGCCGACCTCGTCTACTGGCACCGCAAACGCGAGCAATGGCGAATGCTGGCCGAACGCGCCCCCGACGGCAAGACCGCCGACTACCTGCACGAACCCTTCGAGCCCACCGCCCGCGCGATCGAGGGCCTGGAGAAGGCACTGGAGGCCGTCGGCCTCCTCGACGAGGCCCTCGCCCTCGATCTGCGACGTCCCCAGGACTACTTCGGACGCGTCTGGAGTACCGCCTTCCGGGCCGATGAACTCCGCCGTCACCACCAGGAGGAAGGTGACGCCGCATGAAGACCGACTCCACCGCCGCCGCCATCGCCGCACGACAACGGCAGACCGAACAGAAGCTCGTCCAGGTCGAGACGGCCATCGGCCAGCTCCGCCGCGAACGCGGCCGACTGACCGTCCGGGCCATCGCCGACCGCGCCGGCGTCTCGGCCACGTTCCTCTACGAGAACGAGGCCGCCCGCGCACTCGTGAAGAACGCCGTCGCAGACTCGCGCAGCCGCCACGACCGCACGGCCCAGCAAGAACACGCCCGGGTCGAGGCATCCTGGCGGGAGCGAGCCCTTAATGCCGAGAGCGAGCTGACCCGCACGCAGAAAGAGGTCTTCGCCCAACGGAAGCAGCTCGGCGAGCTCATGGGCCAGCTCCGAGACGCAGAACAGATGGTCCCGGCGAATCCGTCCAGCACCTAACCACGGAGAACACCACCCTCAAACACCGCTTTCACCAGCTCACCCAGGAGCACCGCAAGCTCCAAGAGCGGCTCGAAGGTGCCCGCTCCAACCTCCGCTTCGCCGAGAAACGCATCTCCGATCTCGAAGCCCAGCTCCTCGAACAGGGCGACGCTCCAGTGACACAAAGCTGACGAAAAAATCACGTCACTCGCAACAGTCCGGCTCCTAAGATCACTGCAGGCGGATACGCCGCGCTCGTCTATCGTGACTATCCGTGATTGGAGGCGCGTCGACGGGCGTTCTACCAAGGCACGAGGAGGAACGACTATGGCGCAGACCGGACGGCGGGTTGATCCATTCGCCGCGTTCAATTTCACCCTGGACATCGACGGACTGGCGGGCTCGCACGGCTTCTCCGAGTGCAGCGGCGCCAGCACCGAGCAGGACGTGATCGAGTACCGCGAAGGCAACATGGACTTCTCGGTCATCAAGCTCCCGGCGCTGAAGAAGTTCGGTGACATCACCCTCAAGCGCGGCTTCACCACCAACCGCGAGCTGTGGGACTGGCGGCGGGCCGTACTGGAGGGCACTGTGGTTCGCCGCAACGGCCACCTCGTGCTCAACGACGACGCGGGCAAACCGGCGTTGCGATGGAAGTTCACCAACGCCTGGCCCAAGCAGTACTCGGCACCGTCGCTCAGTGGCACCGCCACGGAGGTCGCCATCGAGGAGCTGGTGCTGGTGGTGGAGAGCTTCGAGCTGGACGCTGTGTGACCGCCGCGGCGCCGCCGTCAAACAGCACCTTCCGATCCCCATGAATCCGCACGCGCGGCGGCCGTTGAAGGCCGCCTCGCGTGCGGATTCATGTCCGGGGCCACTCCGGCGGACTCGGAGGGTTGACCGCGCGGGGGATACGTCCCGGACATGACCGTGACGCATCCCCCCCAGCTCAGACACAACGCGAATTCGTGGTCGCTCGGAAAAGATCACCTCCCGCCGCGGCCACTTCTCCGGATGCCCGCCGGTCTTCGTCTGGCAAGCCGGGACCGGCAACAAGGGTTCCTTCTCTGAACTAAGAGCGTGTCCCCCGTGGCGGTGAGCGACTGTGACGTTGCGGTTGTCCCGCCCCGCTAGACGTTCTTCTCCCTGTCACGCTTGATCTTGGTGATTCGGCTGCCCTGGCACCTCACTACTGGGGGCGGCCGGTTACTCTTTCCGATCATGCGAGCCCTCTTCCCAGGATCCTTCGACCCGGTCACTCAAGGGCACCAGGACATACTCCGGCGGGCTGCCCTCCTGTTCGACGAGGTCGTCGTGTGCGTGATGTTCAATTCGAACAAGACCGGACGCTTCCCCGTCACGGAACGGCTGGACCGGCTCCGCGCGGCAGCAGCGGACCTGAGCAACGTCACGGTCGACTCCCACACCGGCGGCCTGCTGGTCGACTACTGCAGCCGAGTCGGAATCGATGTCGTCATCCGCGGAGTCCGCGGCGTTACTGACCTGGACTACGAGATGCCGATGGCCCGCATGAACCACGAACTGGCCGGAGTCGAAACGTTCTTCATCGCTGCAGACCCGGCCCTGGCCCACATCTCCTCCACTCTCGTCACTGCGGTGAGTCAACAGGACCTTCTCTGAACTACGAGGTGCGGCCCGCGATCTCGCGGTAGGTCGGGATCCCGAGGTTGATGGTCGTGGCCCGGCGTCGACGGTCTTCGAGCTGGGCGAGCTTGTTCTCAGTGGCGGCAAGGCTGACGCGCAGTCCCTCGGCTTCGCCGAGCCAGCCTTCGCGTTCGGCCTCAGTGATCCGCTCGTGCAGGTTGCTGCGGATCTCTGCCAGACGTGGCCGCTGAGCTGGGTCGACGCGGAGAACTGGGCAGCGGACGCAGCTGTGTTCATGCTGGCAAGTGGTGCCGTAGGCGCGACCGCAGTCGCCCAGAGCGACCTTCCTCCGCTCGAAGTGGCCAAGGAACTCCTCCCACTCCGTATCGGTGGGGGTGCGGTATTCCTCGCTGGGCCGTAGTGCCCGGCGGCGGGCGATGAAGGCCCGGTGGCCGTTGATTGCTTCCTCGGGATAGACCGCCTTGTAGCCCATGGTGGTGTTGATGTTCTTGTGGCCGAGGATGAGCTGGGCGATGTGGGGCGGCATCCCGTTCATGATCGCTTCTGTGGTGAAGATCCTCCGGAAGTCGTGTGGCTGATAGTTCAGAGGCTGGCCGGCCGCGTCGGTGAGGCCAGCGGCTTGGAGGATCTCGTTGATCGCCTTCCTGATGGTCTTGGAAGAGACGGCCCGCCGCTGACCACCACTGGACCACTGGAAAAGCAGTGGAGTTGGCGGAAGCCAGATCTTTTCCAGGCCGTCGTAGAAGGGGACCAAGGGGATGGCCCCACTTGTCTCACGGACCCGGCTGACGATCGCGCTGAGGACGTCGGCGAGTTCGGGGCTGACAACCAGGAGCCTTTCCTCGTCGGTCTTGGACGGGGCGATCTGCAGAAGCGGGATGAGCTCGCCGGTCGAGGGGAGCGTGTACTGGGTGATGCTGTGGTGACTTGTCTCCAGCATTTCCTCGATCCGGACACCGGTGTGCCGGAGGAACTCGATGGCGGCCCAGCCCCAGAATGCGCGGTGCTCGGCCAGGGCGAAGTGGTGCCTGCGGCCCGACGCGTCATAAGCGCAGGCAGAACCGCTGACGTCGAGCCGAGTCGACTTGCCGGCCTTGGTGAAGGTCTGTCCGAGGACGTTGAAGGCGCCGGCGCTTGGCGTTTGACGGATCGCTTCCAGCCGGGTCCGTGCCTCCTGGAGGCGGTTCTCCGCAGCGGTGACCAAGGCCGGCAGCACTGGCAGCCGTTCGCGGGTGCGCTGATCCATCCGCGCCTTGCGGCGTCGGATGTCCTTCTTGTAGGTGATCTCGTTCCCGCTGATCGGGCAGGGTGCCGCCCACGGTCCCCACCTGGTCGGCTCTTCCAAAGCCCACTGTGCAATGTCGAGATAGAACGCACGGACGTATCCGAGCAGGGATGCATAGCTGGCCCGCGGGGTCGTCACCTCGACCATGGTGCCGTCGGGCTTCCGGCTGCGGTTGGTCTTGGTCCGGAGCCGCTCCTTCCAGGCCGATGCGGTGCTGCGGTCCAGGTGGAGGGATGTGATCCCAGGGTGGTGGGTCTCCAGGTTCTTCCAGAAGTGCAGGGCGAGCACGCGCGCGAGGTCTTCGAAGCTGGCGTAGTCCAGGGCCGGTTGGCGTTCGGAGAGGTAGTCGACGATGAGATCGCGGACTGGTCGGCATTCGAGCTGATAGCGGTCCACCAGCTCGGCGGGTGTGTACTGCCCGGAGAACACAGCCAGCGCGCGCAGGGTGGCGGGGGCGTCCGGCGGGAACTGCCCCATGTCCTTGAGGAGGGAGTAGAACAGGAACCGGCTGTCACCGCCCTTCTTCTCCAGAGCGACGGTCTCGGTCTGCCGCAGCTCGATGCAGTCGCCGACAGTGATGTCGCCGACTCCACCGCCCTTGGCGAGGAGGATCATCGAGATCTGGGTGCAGGCTTTGAGTCCGGGTCTGGAAGACAGCACGACCGGGTCGGCGGACTCTTCAATCCGGGCGAATCCCGCTGGGTCGCGGTGCTCGACCACGGCCTCGCGCCAGTAGCGGGTTTGGACGATTCGCAGTAAGAACGGCAGGTCGGGCCGGATTACGTCCGCGACGAAAAGGCAGAGCAGCCCACTTCGCAGTGCCTCCTCCCGGGCGCTCTCTCCGCGCTCGGTCAGCCAGGGCAGCACCACGTCGGTCCACTTCAGGCCCAGCATGTTGGCCGGGCTGGCCTGCCATCGCTCCTGCCATGTCGTCCCGGGGAAGGTCTCGAGCCAGCTGAGGATCTTGCGGGCGCCGTACCAACGGTTTTCGTGTGTCGTTTTGACACGTGCTCGCAGTGGCGGTCGGTCGATCCTGGCCAGGACGGCCTCGCGGGTCTCCTCGGTTGCGGCCCAAGTGGAGGGCCGCGGCCGCGGTGGGAACTGCGAGAGCAGTTTCCGGGCCGCCTCGCCGCAGAGCTCGGAGGCGTGTCTTCCCGTCCGAGCTGGTTGGGCAGCAGTCGCTGGCGCGGTGGTCACGGGAGTCCTCCGAACAGGGTTTTCAACGAGGCCGGGTTGTAGCCCGGGGCGGGCGCCGGCGGCTTGGCCGGTTGTTGTGCCCGGCGGGCGTGGTGGGCGAGGACCTGCTCGATGACCTCCTCCTGACTCGCGGCCAGGTAGATCTCCGTGGTGGACAGGTGCGCGTGTCCGAGGACCCACTGGACGTCGGTCAGTGACATCTGTGGGTCGCGGGCCATCCGGTAGGCGGCGGTGTGCCGGAGGTCGTGAAGGGTCCAGTTCGAACCGAGCAGATCGTTGGCGCGGTTCAACATGGCCCGGGCGGCGTGGTAGTTCAGCGGCCGCCAGGGGCGTCGCAGAGTCCACCACAAGGGGTGGTTGTGGCCACGGGGTGCCCCCTTGCGCCAGGCTTCCTCCTGAGCCAGCCGCAGCCAGACGAACGCGTCCGTGGAGGCGGGAATCTGCTGGTAGGCGCGGGTTCCCTTGCGGGTCACGCCGATGAGCTGCTGGCCGGGCAGGGCGTCCTTCACCCGGCTGGTGAGCAGTTCCTCGGCGCGGGCCCCGGTGGAGACCCAGAACGCGAGCAGGGCCCGGTCGCGGTTGTACTTCAGCGCGGCAAACAACGCGTTGAACAGCTCGTCCGGGATCCGCCGCGGGATGCGCTTGGGCACCTTCGGCCGGTAGCGGCCCTGCCGTTCGGGGCGGAACGGCTCCAGGGGATTGTGGTGTGCGTGAGCCCGGGAGTTGCGGCGTGAGCGATCGAGAGGGAAGGGGTTGATGATCGGGCCGGTGCCTTCGTCGAGGTGAAAGTCGTAGAAGGTCCGGAGCACCGTTTCGCAGTGGGCCCGCGTGGAAGGCGCGTACTTCCGGCCCGGGGTAGATCTGCCGGTGACCGGGTTCGGCGTCCCCGGCTCCGCCCTCGGGGCCGGCACCGTGGGCGCCGTGGTGCCTTTGCGCTGGTGGCGCCAGTGCACGCGTACCGGCTTGTCGGTGAGCTGGAGCCATCGACAGAAGTCGCGGGCCTCGGCTCTGGTCGCCTGATCCCAGTGCACATCGACAGCCCAGAGGAACCGGTACCACCGCAGCAGGTCCATCCCGTACGAGCGGATCGTCGTTGCCGGCTTCGATGCGGCCTGCAAGTCAGCGAAGAACGTCGCTACTGGTAGGACGAACTGTCCGTCGGGATCGAGCAGTTGGTACGGCTCGGCAGCTTCACCGGTCTCCTTCAGGCGCCCGATCTGCGGCACGACGAAGGCCGCCACGTTCCGGCTCAGTCCTTCAGCATCCTTCACGCACCGGCTAACGCCAACACACTGAATAGGTCACTGAGCTGCAGAAACATCGGAATTAGTTCAGTCAATACACCAGGAGGGCCCACTCAGCGACGGAGGTGTCAGAGGGGTAGCGCCGGCCACGGGAAGCAGCGGGCATGACGGGGCTCGGCAGGGGATCGGTGGTGGACAGGGGCTATTTGGAGAGCTGGGCGAGGGTTGCGCGGACGCCGGTGAGCTGGGCGGTGGCGAGCTGGGCCCATTCGTCGTCGGGGTAGCGGGCCAGGTGCGGATCGAGCGTGCCCGTGATCACCCGGGTGAGGCGGCCGAGAATTTGCCGGAACTGCCGCTTGTCGTACTCGATCCAGTCTGCGGGGTCGTCGGAGAACATAAACCCGTCCCGGCGGGTCCAGGTGATCGGCGTCAGGTTCTCCGCGGCGACGACGTCGCGGACTTGCCGGATGCCGCGGCCGGCCTGCGAGTGGGTCAGGCGGGTGGCGGCCATCAGTTGGTAGGTGTGCAGGCCGGCGGGGCGTGCTTCCATCAGGGCGACGCGGACCAGGTCGCCGTAGTGCTCGGCCAGCGGCCGAGCCTCCCGGCGTTGCGGCATGGCCTACTCGCCTTTGAGTAGCTGGACCAGCTGCTCGTCCAGGGTGAACTCGCCGTTGTCGAGCGCCCCTTCGAGCCAGTCCGCCGCCGCGCGGACCCGCCCGATCTGACGCCTCACGGTCTCCCGCTCATCCTCGGTGAACTCCTGCCCCCGCAGCTGGCAGAGTGCGTTTTCGTCGACGACCACGCCGAGAACCTCCCGCCCGCTGAAGCGCTCGGCATCCACACGATTCACCATACGACCGACCCCGAAGACACTGCGGCGCAGCTCGACGCGCTGCTGGAGCGCGCAGCCGCCTGAGCTCAGGAAATCCGCAAGGAGCGGAGCCGATCGGCGATGCCATAAGTCAAGTTCCAGAGCGCCGATGTCGCCGATCAGCTCGCGCCAGACCCCGAACTTGGATCCACCCGCTCCCCGTGCATCTTCGGGTATGCGACGGCCAGGCCGTGGCCGAACAGCTCATTGCGAGCCGAGCACTACGCACTCCTCGTCGACGAGCGCTACGGGCGTGCTCGGACATGGATGCGGCGCAGGGAGTCGCACTCAACGATGGCGGAGCTGATGGTGACCGCTCCCTAACACGTGCAGAGCAAGCAGGTGCCGCGCTTCGGTCGGGAGTGGAGGGTGGCTTCGTGGTGGGGTGTGCGTCGGCGAGATTGACAGTCACCCTCAAGAGAGTCATATTGATTACGCGCAACAGCGGTAAAAATGGTGGGCGGCGGAAGGCACCCCCTCACGAGGGTGTCGGCCCAGAGCGGCAACCCCGGCCGAACGTCCCGCCGACCACCTTCACCAACCCGTCTCGCCCTGCCAGCGCGCGAGCGTCGGAGAGACAAGAGGAGCAGGCGCTCAGTATAGGGCCGCGGCCCGGACCGGAGAGTGCAATGTCGACCAAGCCCGTGAACCCGCAGCGTCGCGTCATCGGAAGCGACCGTGCCGTGGTCAACCGCGACTGGATCCGCGGGTTCACCGGCGCGAGCGTGGGCACCGCGGCCCGCTGGTACAAGGTGCGCCTCGATCAGCCGGAGAAGCACCGTCACCCGGAGAAGGAGCGCATCGGCGGGACCGACTTCTACGACGAGGAGCAGTTCCGCTCCTTCTACACCTGGTTCCAGCAGGACAAGGCGAGCAAGGTCCTCAAGGCCGACCCCGAGCTGTACAAGCTCGACCCCGCGGACATCGTCTCCATCAACAAGGCCGCCGAGCTGCTGAACTTCAACGGGCCCTCGGTGATCCGCAAGTACCGGCGGGACAACCCCGGCTACTTCCCGGACTCCGTCGGCGAGGTCGAAGGGCCCACCGGCCGGATGATCCCCGGATTCCGTGTCGGCGATCTGCAGGACTTCGACCGGAAGCGCACCGGGGAAAAGCTCGGCAAGGCCGGCCGCCGCCCCGGCCCACAGCCCGAGGCGCCCGTCGGCCGGCCTTCGGCCCTCGAGGAGGTCCTCGCCGCCGAGCTGAGCGCCCATGACGACGGTGAGCCGCTCACCGCCACGCAGCTCGCCGAGCAGTACGCAAAAGAGGCGATCGAACGCGATGGCTACCACCCGGGTCTGGCCGCAGAGCTCAGCGTGCAGTACGGCGGTCCGCAGAGGTCCTGGGAGTACGCCGTCCGCAACGCCCTCGGGCATCTCCCCGCGGCCGCGCCGTCCCGCTCGGAGGCTGACCGGCGGGCGGCCATCGCCCTGGCCGCCCTGCGCGAGCGCGGCGACGTCCGGGGGCTTGCCGCCTCCCTCGCCCGCGAGCACGGCGGCAGCCCCGACGTCTGGTCCCGCGCGGTGAACGCGGCACGCAGGCTCACCGACCCCGCCGCCTGATCACCCCGACCAGCCGGAAGACGATCCCCGATGCCCAGCTATCAGCTTCGCGACACCGCCACCCGCCACGTCCTCGCCCGTGACCTGGCCGACTACGCCGCGGCCGAGGCCGCCCTGGACCGCCTCGACGACAAGCTGGAACACGACCTCGCGGCCAACGGCGAAGGCGCCGGACGCATCCGGCTGCGCCTCGACGTCGAGAAGGTCACCGACGGCGCCGCGGAGGCCGTCGGACACCACGTGCTCCTCCTCGGCGTCGACGACCACACTGACCCACTGCCCGCGCTGTAGCCGACGGAGCCTGCCCATGACCCGCGGTACACCGCCCAAAAAGCGCTCCCACACGCCGCTGCACGGCTCAGGCGAGGGTCCAACACCCGCGGCCAGGACGATCGCCGTGCACGACGGACTGCTGGCTCTGCCCTGGAAGAGCTCCTGGGCCGGTACCAAGCGCACCCTTTGCCGTACGCGCAGATGAAGAAGACCGACGTGGTCACCGCGCGCATCCCGATCACCGCGGACCCGATACTCGGCTCCACCCTGGTACGGGAGCTCACCACACCCCTTTCCCTCTCGATCGGCGCGTTCCCGTGGGATGCCGAGCCATCCGGGCGAAGCAAGAAGGTGAGGAACTGGCTGCACCGTCACTACGCTCTGGGCAAGCGGGACGTCTACGCCCGGTTGCACCACCGCTACGTGCTCTTCGAAGATCTGGACGAGGAGACCTGGCGGCTGGTCGGCCGGGCCAGAGCTCTGCGTTCGGCCCTGCAGAGGGCCGAAGTCGTGAAGGCCGGGCACCTCGACGAACCTGCCCTGCTGGCCGCAGTCAGCGCCACGCTGTGGGACATGGCCCAGCGTTGCGCCCGGCTTACCAGCCTGCGCCGTGCGCGCGAACGCGCAGGTGTGTACGACACCAAAGGCCTCCTGCCCGCACAGACGGTGCAGCAGACGGCCGAGGTGCTCGCCGAAGCCCGGGCCGCTCTCGACAGCCCCATGGGCAACCTGGAGGGACTCGCCCAGCACGTGTTTGAGGTCGACGACCACTACCGAGCCTGGAAGGCTCTGCAAGAACTCGTCGGCCGCAGCGACGACTTCGCCGACCTGGCCGCCGCCGACGCCGTTGATCCTCATCACGCGGCCGCATGGGGCGGCCACTACGCACAAGCCCGCGCCGCCGCTGCGACGCTCGCAGCCTCCATCGGCGCCACCCGTTCATTCCTCGAGGATCACGGGCTCACATCAGCCTGAAGCTCTCTACCTACCTGGTGTCCTGCCAACCAGGGGCGGCACGCCGCCGGTCCCGGAACATGGCCGTGGTTTCCCGCTGCTCCCTCGCTCGGCGGCATTGTCTGGGGGCCGATATGGTCGTTTGCATGAGCATGTCGTTGAGCGTGTACCTGCTGGATATTGCCGCTACCCGGGCCCTGGTGGGGTCTCGTGATGACCAACTGTTGCAGGTGATCCAGGACAAGTTCGGCAACGACCTTGCGAGTTCTGACAACTGGTTCTCCAGCGAGATCGCTGCGGGTGCACCCACCTCATGGGAGGCACTGCGGACAGTGGTGTACGGCGGACCGTTCCCCGGCGGCGGTTCCCCACAGGCGTTCCAGTACGGCTACGCGTACAAGCGGTTGTGCTCGCTGACGGGATCCCACCTGAACAACGGCTCCTTCAGTCCTTACCGTGCCGGCTGGCTGGAGGCGGTGGACGAAGGCCTCCAGGTTTTGGGAGTCACCGCAGTGTCGGTCGCGGACTTTGGCATGTCCGCTGGGCTGCCCCAGGGCGTCCCGTGGTCGGAATTCCCGGGCTGTGCGGAGTGGACACACGAGCAGTGTCTGCAAGCTCTGGAGCAGTTCGAGGAGGCTGACCGTGCCGGACGTACACCGCCGTCGGATCCCGAGGTGTTCAACGCGCTATGCGACTGCGTGGACTGGATGACAGCAGCGGCACAGCAACCTGGACACGGCGTGATCGGGTTCCAGTCGTAACCGCAGGGGCCATCAGTACACGGCGCCCGCTGAGCCAGCCTGCCGCCTTGGGAACTGGCTGAGAGCCCGATAGCGCTGGACAGCAACGACAGTGGCGCAGGAAGCGGTTAGCGTGGGTGAGGGTGGCCAACGGGACGATCTCACCGTGCTGGCGCCCCCCGTAGCTGCACGCCGTCAGACGACGAAAGCAAGGTAGGTGCCAACCGTTAGACCGGAGAACATGATGAGCTGGCGCGGCTTGAGGCAGGTGAAGGCTGCGTGCATTCCGATGCCGACGGCCACGGCGTAGGGCGTCGTCTGCGGGATGAGCAGCGCGGGCGGTAGCGCGATCTCCACGGCGATGACCGTGACCGCGGCCAGGCGCCAGAGGCGGACGTCCCGGTGGCCGAGGTTGCCCGCATGGCGGCGGACGAAGCCGGGGATTCCGTACTGGCGGCCGTAGGGCAACTGCTCCCTGACCTGGTTGTAGGTGTGAATCCACTGGGCGAGGTAGAGGCCGGAGCGGAACTGCACGGAGCGGATCTTCTGCCAGGCACTGTTCCAGTAGATGTCGGTGGTGATGAGCACAAGGAGGCACTGCGCCCAGGTGTTTGCCCTGCTGGGGGCGTGGTCGATGTGCAGGCCGTGGCCGAGGTTTCCGGCAAGCAGGAGACAGGCGCCGGTCAGCAGGGCGTAGCGGACGCCGTGCTGACTCTTGAGGTAGAGGAGCTCCATGACGATTCCGGTCAGGACCAGCGTGAGCGACAGCCGAGGTGCGAGCCCGACGGTCAGGGCCATGGCAGCGATCGTGCGGACGATCAGTGCGGGTCGGTAGGCCGTCGCGAGGAGTTGCGCCCGCCTCGGACCGAACAGATGCTCCGTGACGAACCAGGTGAGCGACCCCTGGGCGAATCGGTCCCATCCGCCCTGGCCTATGGAGAGGGCGAAGCGCAGGGCACAGACCGTGCCGAAGACAAGGCGGAACTGCTGGAGCCGTCCTGGGTCGGTGGGATGTTGGAAAGCCGAAGCGAGGGAGTCAAAGAACCACACGGCTGCCCCTCACCTCGATGGGCTGCTCGCCCCGAACGGACAGAAGCCGACCATGCCCGTCGATCCGGTCGTACTGGCCGGTGCGGGTGAGGTAGACGATGATCGTCTGGAGTTGGGGCGGCCCGAGGATGAAGCTGCCCGGGGACAGGTAGGCGTAGACGTTCACCGGCTCGGTGCGCCCGTCCTTGGTGGTGCCGGTGAGTGAGACGATCGTGAAGTTGGCCCGGCAGAACATGCGCCAGCGCAGCCAGCTGCCGGGCATGGGGGTGAAGCCGGTGGCCATCCATGCCACCAAGGCGGCTGTGAGAACAAGTTCGATGATGGGCAGCACTGTCGAAGAGTGCATGACAGAGGCCTCCGGGAACGGGAGGGTGATGGGAGTGCGCCCGCAGCGGGACGTCGGGGTCAGCGCTCAGGCTTCGGGGGCCGCTGCATCAGCGCGGCCGCGGCCTCGGCGAGAGTGACCTTTTCGTGCAGCAGGGCAGAGACCACGGACGTGAGGGGCATCTCGACGTCGTGAGCGTGGGCCAGAGCGAGGATCGCCTGCGCGCTCTTGACGCCCTCGGTGGTCTGCCGCGTGGCAGCCGTCGCCTCCTCAACACTCAGGCCACGGCCGAGGTGGGTGCCGAAGGTACGGTTCCGTGACAGCGGTGAAGAGCAGGTTGCCACCAGGTCACCCACGCCGGCCAGACCAGCGAGGGTGGCCGGATGGGCCCCCATAGCCACTGCCAGCCGGGTGGTCTCCGCCAACCCACGAGTGATGAGCATGGCCGTCGCGTTGTCACCCAGACCCATGCCCGAGGCGATGCCGACCGCGAGAGCGATGACGTTCTTCACCGCACCACCCAACTCGCAGCCGATGACGTCCGTGCTGGTGTAGGGCCGGAAGTAGGGGGTGTGACATGCCTGCTGGAAGCGGCGGGCGGCTTCCTCGTCCGGGCAAGCAACGGTGGCCGCGGCGGGCTGTCCCTCCATGATCTCGCGCGCCAGGTTCGGGCCCGACAGCACCGCAACCCGGTCCGCACTCACACCAGTCACCTCGGTGATGATCTGGCTCGCCCGCAGCCCGGTGCTCTGCTCGATGCCCTTCATCAGCGACACGATCACGGTGTCGGGTCCGATGTGCGGCGCCCACACGGCAAGGTTTGTCCGCAGGGTCTGCGCAGGGATGGACAGCACCAGGAAGTCCGCGCCGTCCAGCGCGGCAGCCGGATCGGTCGTTGCGGTCAGGGCGGCCGGCAGCTCGATGTCCGGGAAGTATCCGACGTTGCGGTGCTCGGTGTTGATCCCGGCGGCGATCTCATGCCGACGGGCGTGCATCGCCACGCTGGTGCCGGCTTCGCTCAGGATTTTGGCGACGGCCGTACCCCAGGACCCGGCCGAGAGAACCGCCACGCGGACGGGGCGGTTCTGGCTCACTGCGGAGTCCTCTCGATGGACACGGATCCGCCGTCGGGGGAACGGCTGGGATGGGTCATCGTACCGGCCGAGTTGGGCGCCCTTAGTGACATGCTGGCGCGCCGCAGTGTCAGCAGGACAGCACGGCGGCCGGAGAGGACAGGCAGCATCTGGTGTGCCTCGATCAGCATGTTCCGTGCCGGACCGTCGCCCAACTGGCGCCGCAGCTCGTCGGCGTGGCCAATCCACAACGCGTAGAGGCGTTCCCACATGGCGGGCTCGCCGGGACGCTCGTCCACGTACTCCAGGATCAGCCCGGCGGCCTGCGCCTGCTCTTCCCATTTCGGTGGCACACCGGGTCTCAGAGCACGGGTGAGGAGGAGTCGGCCGCCGGGCGCTAGGACCCGGCCGAGTTCGCGCAGTGCGGCTACTCGGTCTGTGGCACCACCCAGAGCATCCACGCACACCATGCCGCGGGCGCAGCCGTCGCGCAGGCCGCTGGCGTCCAGCCGGGCGACACGGAAGGCCGCGTGGTCGGCGGGAACGAATTGTGCACGCCGGGCGGTGGCCTGCGCGACGGCGACCGGAGAGATGTCGAAGCCCTCCAGACGGACCGCCAAGGCGCGAGCCAACCACAGGCCGACACAGCCGTTTCCGCAGCCAGCGTCCACCAGGAGCTGGCCGGGCCGCATCCGCAGCCGCGCGGTCATCAGCCCCAGCAAGGGCCAGTCACACGAACTGGAGGCGTTGATCTCCAGGGGGTAGTCCTCGCCCATCGCCTCGGCGTACAGACGGGCGACCAGCGGGGTGCGTGCCCGCGCGGCGTGCAGCGCGTCGTACTGGGCCGCGAGTTGCTCGGGCCATGGGCCGGCTGGGGTGACAGGGTGAGGCGTCATCGCGGCATCGACCTCCTGGTCCGGGATCGGGTGCCGGGACAGACGACCTGGACCGCGCAGACGGGCGTCCATGCGTCCGACAGGTCCATGGCCATCGGCTCGTACCCGGTGATGAGTGCGACCCGCCGCGCGACCTCCCGGACCTGTTCGGCGAAGCCGCCCACGACCGGGGCGAGGCGTGCCGTCGCCTGCGGCCACTCGGTAAGCCGTTCTTCATGCATGGGGCGGGAGGGCGCGGTGTCGATCCACGCGGGATCACTCGGAAGGTCGTCACGCGTTCCGGCGATGGCCGTCAGTCGCGACTGCGCCGCCTCGGTCAAGGCCCGGGTCAGTGCGATGACCGGGCTGCTGTGGCATCCGCCGCCAGCGAAGACCATCGGGTGGTCCTCGGACCATAGGTACGCCAGACACACCGGCATCCCGTACGCGCCGTCTAAGAGCGCCAGTTCCATCGCCATCCCGGCGGCACTCACCCGGTCGATCAGCTCCTGGGCGTAGGGATCATCGACTGTCCCGGGGTCGATCAGCGTCCGCTGCCGACCGCCGCGTTGCTCGTCCTGGAACAGGACATCCCGCTCCACAACCTCGCAGAGCGCGTGCAGCAGTGCCTCGTCGCGGGTGTTCCCGCAGGCCAGGCCAGTGGTGGTCGCGCGCAGCAGATGCGGGCTCCACTCAGGCCGCTGTGCCCGGCGACGGACCAGGTCGACCGGCACCATCATTGCCTCCCCGCTCATGAGGCCAATGCCCGTGGTCCACTCCCACACGACGCGGGCGAGGGTGGCCTCGGGGTACGGGACGGTGAGCGGCAGTGCGGAGAGGGGGTATTCAAGGCTGACCTCTACGGATGAGCCGCGCATCGCGATGGGCGGGGGCTGCTCGACGTGCCACAGCTCGATCGCCTCCATCACGGCCGACAGTTTGGCCAGCAGATCGGTGGCGCCCTTGCCCTGGGACGCACTCAGGGTCAGGGACGCCGGCCGGATCGCTGTCCAAACTGGCAGCCCGACGCAGTCCAGGTCAGTCAGCCGGGCAACGCGGGTGATTCCGTACGACGGCAACAGTCCTGCGACCGTCTCCCACGTTTCCTCGGCAGGTCGGGCTCGCATCGTGCCCGGCAGCATCAACAGGTCGTCAGCAGACACCACGGGCCGCCTCCATTCGTTCAGACGACTCGGCCAGATACCCAGGCACCAGCCGCTTCACGGTCTCCACAGCCCGCACACCGCAGACCAGGCCACGGGCAGAGGCTTCCTCGTCGAACAGGTGCTCAGGGCAGCGCCACACCTGCACAAGCATTCGGCGGGCAAGGTCGTCGCGCACCGCCGCAATCGAGAATCCGGGCCGGTCGCGGCGGGCCTCAGCAAGGGTGTCGGCGTAACGGGCAATCGCCGCGCGGTCCTCGACGGTCTCACCGGCCAGCAGCAGAGCCACCGTTTCCTCGTCCCGCAGATCCACCATCGGGCGGAAAAGGCGATGAGCGGGCAGGGCGCCGCCGGTGGCCTGGGCCGCCCGGGCCCTCAGCGGCAGGCCGGGGCTCCCGTCTGCGGGGCGTCGGGAGCGGCGTTCCAGGTAAGCCGTCCACCTGCTGCGGAATGCGGGGTCGAATACCTGCTGGTAGACGAGCCGGTCCTCGGTGAGCAAGTCCAGGCCGTCAACCAAGGTACGGGCGAACGCGTTGGACCAGCGGCGGAAAAGCGGCGATTCCCACGTGTGCGGGGAGGGCGGAGCAATCTCGGACGGCAGGCCTTCGAGCGCGGTGTGTACGGCGGAGAGGGCATCGGCGCGCTTCAGGTCGCCGAAGTGCTGGTCACGCTCGGTCTGTTCGGCCATCCAGTCGGCGAACGCCGTCTCGCCCTCGCGGCGGCATACGGCCCGAACCGCGGCCCAGGTTCGTTGCGGGTAGTGGACCGCGCCCAGCGCCGCCAGCAGCCTCGCGGCCCGCTCTCCGTCGAGTACCCCCGCCGACCGGGCCAGGTCCAGGACGAACCGGAGGTTGACCACCGGCCAGGTCAGGATGTCCCACTCCCCGTCCGGCGCCTGGCCGACTGCAACCTCGTCGTCGCCCTCGATGTCTCCCTGGGCGTAAGCGGTGTAGATCCGGCCGACCCCGACCATCCCGAACGGCGCCAGCTCGGCCGCCCTGAGCGCACCAATGCTCGCCGCCCCGATCACCCGAACGCCCCGGCCCATCGCGGCCAAGATCTCCTTGTGACGCAGCGCAGGAGCCTGGTGATAGACCCCGTCGATGATCACGGCTGTGTCGCCGATGTCGATCTCGGCCGCGAACAACTCCCCATGCCGCACCGGTGGCCATACCTCCACCCCTGGCGCGGCGAGTAACGGCTCGGACCGGCGCAGTGTCGGCCCAACGAACACGTGAATCACTGAACACCTCTCTAGGAGGAGGGGTGCCCTCCCTAAGGCCGGGCTGGCATAGAGGGAGGGACACCCCTTGGAAGCGACGCTCAGATGCTGGGAGAGGGACTAGGCGGTTTCGTTTGGATCATCGGGCGGACCAGAGGAAGATGCCTGCGATGTAGAGTCCGGCCAGGTAGATGGTGGCTGTCTTCTCGTAGCGG
>NZ_JBVKBH010000036.1:0-21148 GCF_055657175.1 Streptomyces sp. NPDC107581 | reverse complement strand
GAAGGAGGCCGGGGCCGGCGAGCACGCACCGGGCCACCAACACCGCCACGCCGCCAGGCGTGTCCGCTACCGCGCCGCGCACGGCGGCGCCGCCCCGCCTCGCGTGACCGAGGGGGGCGGCGCCGGGCTTCGACGGGATGTTCAGCTCGCCGGGCTCTGCGGCGCCGCCGCGACCGGCTCCGTGTCCTCCCGTTCGGTGATCTTGGCGCGGACTTCCCCGAAGCGGGTTCCGGTCCGGCCGCCGAGTCGCACGAACCCCGCCTTCTTCAGGACCTCGTCCACCCCCTGCCAGATGGCGGCGGAGGCGGGGCCCTCGTTGAACTTCACGCCCTCGGGCGCGTCGATGAAGACGGCCGGGATGTCCTCGCGCACGGTGCCTCGGCCGTTCGCGTAGACCATGCGGGCCTGCCTCGACCCGTAGGCGGCGGTGACGATGACCATCTTCGGCCCGCTCGTGCGCTTCTTCGCCTTCGGCTTGGCCGGGGCGTCCTTGGGGGCGTCCTGCTCCACCGGTACGGCGGCGCGGTCGCAGTACGACCAGTGGCCCGGGGTGCAGGTGGCCGGGGCGTCCGGGCTCCCGAACCCCTTGCCCCACGTCCGGCCGCAGCGCGGGCACTGCTTGCCTTCGTGCTCACCGGCCGCTGCGGCGTGCTCCCGGATCACTTCCAGCGTGCCGGTCCAGTCCTTGCCCACACCGACAGCCGTACCGCTCGCGTTGACGGTGCGGACCTCAAAGCGTAGGTCCGTGGCCTCCCGCCCGGTGACCATCCGCACCCGGTACACCCGCCCGCACGTGCTGGTGAAACTCCACTCGCGTTCGGGCAGCTTCAGCATCTGCTCGCCCTCGGCCAGCAGGTCCCGCAGGCGCTCGGGGATGTCGGCGGACCCTTCTACCTCCGCCGGGGCCTGGTCCTGGTTCCCGGTGCTGGTGGCGGTCACGCCGTCCATGAGTGCCTTGGCGTCGGCGATGCTCGGCGTACGGTCACGCTCCAGGTAGCGCGCCATGTCCCCGGCGCTCATGCGCGTCTTGACGTCGGAGTAGTCCACCGGCTGCCTGCCGACGTGCCCGGCCTCGAACGTCGCGTCTGCGGCGGTCATGACCGCCTTCGGAGCAAGACGGAGGTTCCACGCGACCGTAAGCGTCTTCTTGTTGACCCGCAGCACCTCGTACCACGATCCGCGGGACCGCACGAAGTCGCCCTTGGTGAAGTCGTCGGACGTCCACACCTTGAACCCATCGGCCTCCGCCTGGGCCACGATCGACCGCCAGTAACCGACTTCCTCGGTGAGCTCGTCGCGCCGCCGCGAGAGCTCGACCACGACGGCCGGCGAGAGCCGCACGGTGTGGCCGTTGTTGGACTCCCCGCGCTGCCAGCGGATGACCCCGCGCAAGTCCGCTTCCTTGGTGTCGATCCGGCGCAAGGTCCGGGCCGGGTTCGTGCGGTGCTCCGTGTACGCGCCGGACGCCTCCGCCCGCTGGGCCCAGTGCTTGGCACGCTCCCCCTCCTGGATGGACTTGCGCATAGCGTTGTCCATCCGGGCATGGTCCCGCCGGGCTCGTCCCTCGCTGTGGTGCCCGACCAAGATCGGCTGCCCCATGTAGAAGCGCTCTCCGATCTGCCTCGACCGCTGGTAAGACGCATCGGACGAAG
Organism: Streptomyces sp. NPDC107581; assembly: GCF_055657175.1. Taxonomy (NCBI): domain Bacteria; kingdom Bacillati; phylum Actinomycetota; class Actinomycetes; order Kitasatosporales; family Streptomycetaceae; genus Streptomyces; species Streptomyces sp. NPDC107581. The sequence goes on along the minus strand of NZ_JBVKBH010000036.1, from coordinate 19,496 downwards.
CGGTTGCACGGCTGGCCCGGTCCTCGAACCGCTCGGCCCGGCTCTCGGCCCGCTCCTCGCGGTCGGCCTCGGCGTCCGCGAACGCGCGGCGCTCGTCCTCGTTGACCACGACACACACGGTGAAGCCCAGTTCGCGAATCGCCTTCGCCGCCGGGTCGATCTTGTACCGGTCCGCCGACCTGTCCCGGGAGTGGTAGAGACCCAGGCATCCGAGCGAAGGGAAGAACCGCCACCCGTGCGGGCGGATCGCCTCAAAGATCCCGTCTCCCTTGCGCGAGCCCTCCAGAAGGGTGCCGTCGGCGCGGGTGTGAGTGATCACGACATCCGCCTTCTCGGGCGGGCAGTCACCCTCCCACGGCGGCGGCGGGAAGGTCGCGGCCACGCACACGGGGCACACGCGGGCGACTTCGTCCCCGGAGTACAGCGGGGTTTCCTCGTGCCCGCACGCGGAGCACTCGCCGTCTCCGGCGAAGGTGAGCGTTACGGACCGGTACCGGTTGTCCACCGGCGTGTTCTCGACCTGATCGGTTGTCACGGTCGCTCCCTGGTGTTGAAGGTTCGGGGTTCGTCGTCCGGGGCTGCCATCCCCTTCCGACATCACTAATTCTGCCTTATTCATGGGTCCGGGTCCACCTGAAACAGGGGTCTCGGGGGGTGATCTGGATCACATGTTTCCGCAGGTCAGCGGCGGTTTCCGCCCCCTCCGCGCGGGCCTTGCCCGGCGGCCTCCGCCACAACTCCGCCCGGCGGGCGGGGGCTCCCCTCGGTCGGTCGGGCAGGCTCGCCCGTACCCGGGTTCCGGCGGGGCCGCCAGGCTCGCGGAGCGACCGCGAAGCGGCCCGGCCTGGCGGCCCCGCCGGGTTCCGGGTAGCCCTCCGGGTGCCCGACCGGCCGAGGGGAGACCCCGGCCGCCCCCACACCCCAGCCACCCACCGGGGGCCCAACTCGCCCCGCGCCCCCGCCCCTTGGGAGTAAGGGCCCCCGCCGGAGGCGGTCCCTCTCCACCACGACCAGGTGCAGCCCGGACTCCTGCCCGTCGACAGACGGCCGGTCCGGCGGTCCGCGCCAGCGGACCCGAACGGGCGGCCCGCCGCCAGGCGGTCCGTTCGGCCCGACGAAGGAGGGCCTGGTCCGCCCCGCGGACCCCGGCCGCCGCGCGGCCGCCGGCCCCGAAGGGGCCCAACAAGTCGTCGCGCCGCCAGGCGCGTCCACGGCCCGGTGCCGACGGCACCGGCCGACGAAGGAGGCCGGGGCCGGCGAGCACGCACCGGGCCACCAACACCGCCGCCCCGCCAGGGGCGTCCGCTACCGCCGCCGTACAGCACGACGCGGCCCGCCCCGGCCGGCTCGGCAGGGGCGGGCCGCGTCGCCTCCGGCTATCGGAGCTCGTTACGGCGGCACCAGCACCGGGAAACGGTGGACCGTGTGTTGTTGTACGGCCAGAACTCCCGGATGTCCGCCTGGGCGGCGGCGTCGGTCCGGTAGCACCGTGAGTAGACCTGGCTCCGCCTGCTGATCGCGTTGCTGTAGTAGACGTTCACATGTGCGGCCGGGGGCTCGGAGGTGGCCGCCTCGACCAACAGGACCGGCGTGCCCGGCGCGGCCCACATTCCCCATACGCCTCCACCGTGGTGGGGGTTGTCGCTCAGCCACCGGACGAAGATGCGCGGGTGTCCCGGCGACGCTTCGCCCTCCTCGATGTCCACCACCATCGCGGGGTCGTCCCACTTCCCCCAGTTGTCCCGCTGGGTGATGACGTCGCCGAGACGGACGTGCGCGAGCGGCATCCATCCGGGCTCGGTCGACCGCTCGGCGGTCGCGCGGCCGTGTGCCAGGTACTCGCCGGAGCACGCGGAGCGCCAGTTCTCGGGCCGCGAGTGGTGTCCGGCGTACCCGGCGAATCGGGGGTCGGCGGGGGTTCGGACGTCGACGGCGCCGCAGGTGCCGCAGGTGACGGGCTTCTCGCCGTCGATCCAGTACGGGCCGTACTCCCGGGTCCTGTCGCAACGGCGGCAGTCGAGCCGCGTCTTGCTGCGCGGGTCGACGGGCGGGCACTGGGCGGAGTGTTCGATGGTGTACGGGGACGCGATGACCACTGGGGGAGTCCTTCTGTTCGTTGAAGCGTTCGGGGAGTGGGCGGGGGCCTCGCCCCCGCCCGATCGGTCACGGCGTCAGATCACGCCGATGGCCAGCAGCCACGACGGCGACCCGTGTCCACAGGTGCCGTCCGGCTCGACCCAGCACCCGTCTTGGGCTTCGGCTCCGCCTTCGGACATCCAGCTCTGCATCTGCTCGATGGACGGCCTCCCGGTGCCGTCCCCGCGCTCCGGCTCCTGGTCCTCCTTCGCGTCGCGGGAGACGATCAGCGCCTGTCCCGACAGGTCGAAGGTGGTCATGTCCTCCGCCCACCACGGGGCGCCGCTGACCTGGAACGTCCGGTGCGTGACGTCCTTCAGGCCCTGCTTGCTCAGCTCCAGCACACGGTCCGTCCAGCCGGTGACGGTCGGGTAGGCGCTGGCGTCGCTGAGCAGACAGGCGATCTTGTCGCCCACCTGCACGTCCTTCGTGTCGATCCATTCGGTCTTGACGGTCACGGTCGCTCCCTGGTGTTGAAGGTTCGGGGTTCGCCGTCCGGGGCTGCCATCCCCTTCCGACATCACTAATTCTGCCTTATTCATGGGTCGGGGTCCACCTGAAACAGGGGTCTCGGGGGGTGATCTGGATCACACATTTCCGCAGGTCAGGGGCGGTTTCCGCCCCACCGGCGGCGGCCTCGCCGGGCGCGTCCGCCACGGCTCCGCCCGGTGGGCGGGGGCTCCCCTCGGTCGGTCGGGCAGGCTCGCCCGTACCCGGGTTCCGGCGGGGCCGCCAGGCTCGCGGAGCGACCGCGAAGCGGCCCGGCCTGGCGGCCCCGCCGGGTTCCGGGTAGCCCTCCGGGTGCCCGACCGGCCGAGGGGAGACCCCGGCCGCCCCCACACCCCAGCCACCCACCGGGGGCCCAACTCGCCCCGCGCCCCCGCCCCTTGGGAGTAAGGGCCCCCGCCGGAGGCGCATCCGACTCGCCCCGATCCATTTCATTTCACTGCAACGTAATGCAATGCAATTGAACTCCTCACCGACGTACGCGCTCGATGTCCGCGCCGATCTGCACCCCGGACTCCGCGTCGGCCGGCGCGGACGGTCCCGGCGGTCCGCGCCAGCGGACCCGAACGGGAACAGCCGCCCCGCCAGGGGCGCCCGTTCGGCCCGACGAAGGAGGGCCTGGTCCGCGCCAGCGGACCCCGGCCGCCGCGCGGCCGCCGGCCCCGAAGGGGACGAAGAAGAAGGTGCCGCGCCGCCAGGCGCGTCCACGGCCCGGTGCCGACGGCACCGGCCGACGAAGGAGGCCGGGGCCGGCGAGCACGCACCGGGCCACCAACACCGCCACGCCGCCAGGCGTGTCCGTTCGGCCCGACGAAGGAGGGCCTGGTCCGCGCCAGCGGACCCCGGCCGCCGCGCGGCCGCCGGCCCCGAAGGGGACGAACAAGAGGTGCCGCGCCGCCAGGCGCGTCCGCTACCGCCGCCGTGCGGTCCCCGGCTCGGACCGGGGACCGTACGGAGCGGTTCAGCTCCGGCGGCGGCGGTCCAGCATCTTCAGGACCACGCCCAGCGTGCCGACCACGACGAGTGCGGGGATGAGGTGCTGAATCAGCCACCACACGCCGTCAAGGCCGATCGCGCCCCCCACGAACAGGGCACCGATGCCGACGACGATGGCCAGTCCGTACCGGCTTCCGTCGTTCTGGCGGGCGTTGTGGTTGTTGTTCCGGGGCATTGCGTGGCTCCTCGTTGAAGGTTCGGGGGCCGGGAGGGGACTGCCACCCCTCCCGGCGGGGGCTCGGCTAGCGGCGGACGGGTTCCAGGTTCTGGGGCATCCCGTGGTTGGCCACGAACTGCATGACGCCTTTGGGGGAGTGCATGACGACCGGGGGCTCACCCCGCTTGATCACGGCGATCCAGCCGAAGGAACGGCGCTCGGCGGCGTGCAGGTATCCGCGCTGCTGGAGTCCGAGCAGTGCCTTAGTGGCCTGCAAGTTCTCCTGCGCCTGCTCGGCGGTGGTGGGGGTGTTCCGCATCGCGTCTCCCGGTGTTGAAGGTTCGGGCCGATGCCGGGAGGGGCTGCCATCCCCTCCCGACATCACTAATTCTGCCTTATTTTGGGGTGCGGGTCCAGCCTTTCGCATCCCTCGTTCGAGTGACGTGGGTCACACGAGGTTGCGGGCCTGGAGCACTCCGACGAACTGGCGGGCGACGGTGGCGACCTGGGCGCGCGGGCGGCGGACGGCCTGGAGCCCCAACAGGCGCTGTCCGCCGCGCTGGATGACGTACGGCTCGCCAACCGCCGGGATCGCAAGGGCAATGAGCCCTTCCGCCGTGTCGACGCGCACAACGGGCCCGTTGGTGACCGGGTCGATGCCGTGCCCGACGATGACGGCCGGAACGCCGTGCTCCTTGGTCAGCTCCTCGCTGATCGCGCGGGCCTCGATGATGGCGGACGCCGTGGCGGCGTCGATGTCGGCGGGCTTCGCGGCGGGCCACTCGGGGGCGACGGTCTCGGGCTTGACGGGCTGAGTGCTCATGCTGTGCGTCCTTGCGGTGTTGAAGGTTCGGGGCTCGTCCGGGGCGGGCTGCCATCCCGCCCCGGACGGTGGGGCTCGTGCGGTTGCTTACTCGGTGTCGAGCGCCCGGCGGTGCAGCTCGGCGTACGCGAGCGACTGACGCGCCCGGCTGAGGCGCTTCCGCCGGTCGTCCGGGGCGTACGCGTCCAGCTCGCCCCGCGCGATGGCGTCGACCATCCACAGCGGGAGGGTGCCGAACGCGATACGCGCGGCCTCGTGCAGCTCGGCGAGCGTCGCGACCTGGGTGATCTCCTCCGGGGTCGGAAGGGGGTTCGCCCGCAGGCACGGGCCGGTAAGACCGGTCTCCATGTGGCACGTCATGCAGACGCGGGCGACGTTGAACAGGTCGTGAACGATCACGCCGTCCACCAGAACGGCGTCGTAGGCGTCCACGATCCAGTGCTTCGCGGTGCCGGTCTCGGTGTTCACGTGGTCTCCCTGGTGTTGAAGGTTCGGGCCTGTCGTCCGGGGCTGCCATCCCCTTCCGACATCACTAATTCTGCCTTATTTGAGTGCCTGAGTCCACCTGGAACAGTCCTCCGAACGGGTGACCTGCATCACATCTTTCCGCAGGTCAGCGGCGGTTTCCGCCCCCTCCGCGCGGGCCTTGCCCGGCGGCCTCCGCCACAACTCCGCCCGGTGGGCGGGGGCTCCCCTCGGTCGGTCGGGCAGCTCCGCCGTACCGCCGGTTCTGCGGGGGGTGCCAGGCTCGCGCTTGCGCGACCGCGAAGCGGCTCGGCCTGGCACCCCCCGCAGGTTCGGTGGTAGCCCGAAGGGTGCCCGTCCGGCCGAGGGGAGCCCCCGGCCACCCCCCAACCCCAGCCACTCCCCGGCCCGCACACACGCGACGAGCCCCCACCCCCTTGGGAGTAAGGGCCCGCCGGAGGCAGAAAATCGTGAACCTCAGCCCCTCGTCAGAACGGGTCGCTGGCTGGCTTCGGCGTTGCTGGGGACGGGCTCGGCGTGGGCCTGGGCACGATGACCGGAGTTTCCTCCGCGGGCGCCTCTGCCGCGTCATCGCCGGTTTCCACGGTCTCCTTCTCGTCCGCCTCGTCCGGTTCCTCCTCGACCTCCGGAGGCTCCTCCTCCCAGCCCTCGAATTCGGCGCCATCCTCCGGCGCGCTCTCCGGGATTACCTCAACGGCCTCGACGTCCTTGCGGGCCGGCGACGACGCAGGGGGAAGTTCCTTCGTGAGGTCGACCGGCGGTTGCTGCTCCAGCACCTCGTCCGGCTCGGCCTCCGGCACCGGATACCGCGGGGCAAGGGCCATCTGCACCGTCTGGGAAGAGTCCTCCGGGTGACCGATGGCGACGATGGCCTCGCCGACGCCCAGTTCCCGAAGCTGGTTCGGGTGGACCTTAAAGCGGTCGACCTGGCGCAGGGAGCCGACTCCGGACCCGGCCGTGGTCGAGCCGAGAACTCCGATGTCCTCCTGGACCTGAAGCGTCTCCTCCCACCCCTCGTACGTTCCCAGCAGTTCGGAGACCTGTTCCGCGGACGCTTTGGTGCGGTGGAGGATCAGCACGTCCGCGTTGGTGAGCACGGCTGCCAGGAAGGCGTCGGACACGTCGGCCAGGTCCGCCAGGTCCTGGGTGCACACGAACAGACCGCCGCCGGCGGCGCGCAACCGCTGGAACAGGCCCGTCATCGTCGATCCGCCGAGTCCGCTGAACTCATCGACGCCCGCGATGAACAGTCCGCCGTTCTCTCCGAAGTTCTCCGCCAGCAGCCGGTCTCCGACCGATCCGAGGTCGGTGAGGAACAGGTTGCCGATCTGCCGCGCCGCCTTCGCGTCGGTGTTCGCCGCGAGAGAGAACAGCACGATGTCGCCGCGCTTGACCGACTCGTAGAGGTCGACACCGTCCTGGGTCTCGATCAGGACGCGGCCGGCGTCGCCCGACACCAGGTTCCGGATGCGGGTGGCCAGGCCCGGGATCGAGCGCTTCAGATCCTTCGCCTCGCTGTTGAGGTAGTTCAGGTAGTCGCCCAGTTCCTTCTGCAGCCGCGGCGAGAAGTGGTTCGTCCGGGAGCCGAGAGACTTCAGGGTCAGCAGACGGGCCAGGTCGGGGAGGTCGCGGCGCCAGGCCCTCGTCGTCCCGTCGGGGAACAACTCGGTGACGCTTCCGCGAACCAGGTCGTCCAGGGCCCGGACGGCGTACAGCAGGAACTCTTCAGCCGCCTCTCGGTGGTGCGGCTCGGAGAACCCGCCGCCGGCCACCTGGTCCAGGCACTCCACGATCCGGCTGCGGATCTGCTCGGCGGAACCGTGGCGGATGGGGTTGTACGTCGTGCCCGCTCCCGTGACCGTGACCAGTTTGAACCGGCGCCCCGCGTGATGCGCTCCTCCGGCCATCGCCTCGATCAGCATGGGGTCCGCCTTCATGTCGGCGAACAGAAATCCGATGCCCAGGGGCCGCGCGTGCGGACTGACGACCAGTTCGTACACCAGCTGCTCGATCGTGCGGGACTTTCCGTAGCCGGATGCTCCCGGGATGAATCCGTGGCGCCTCATCGCACGGCCGCTGATCTCGCACGCGTCGCCGGTCATCTTGTCGACGCCCAGCCGGATACGCAGGTCGTCCAAACTCTGCGCCGCGGGACGGTCATCGTTCTGCGCGAGCTCCCGCAGCTTCGCCTCGATCCGCTTCTGCGGCACCGGGTCCTTCACCGTCCGCCACTCAGCCGTGAACTTCGCTCGCCGGATGAGCCAGGCTCCACCGATCCCGGCCGCGACGGTCACGCTGAACGGAATCTGGTTGCCCACCCAGCTCGCCCAGTTCTCCTGGGCCAGTTCTGCCAGAGCGGCCCGGTTCGGGCTGTCCCAGATCGCCGTACCCAGTTCGCGGTACGGCACCAGGTACCACCGGAAGAATCCGATCAGCGCGCCGACGACTACGGCACCCCACCCGGCCCAGCACACCCAGTGCCGGGCCCGCGGCGGGAAACGGCGGCCGGCCGCGACCAGGACCAGCACGAGAATCGCCGCGACCGGGTTCAGGACGGCCAGGATCACCCCTGCCGCCCTCGCCACGGCCTCACCGGAGTTTGGGTTGATGGGCTGCGAACCCTGCCACTTCGTCGTAGGTCCGCCTGCGATGTTCCCTCGTGCTCGCTGGCTCCGTGGCGTACTCACTCTGCTCCCCGTTCTTCTACATCCCAGACGCGGACAAAGATCTTCTGTCCCCGCCCCAGCTCGACGGAGGAAGCGTTCGCTTCCTCCGCGGCCTGCTCCACGTTCTTCAGCAGTTTGGGAAAGGCCCAGTACATGGCGTAACTGATGTGATCGGCGTTGACGTACAGCAGCATGTTCCTCACGAGACGCGGACGCGCCTTCTGGGTTCGCTCCAGCTCGTGGGCCCACACGGTTCCGTCCGGACGTAGACCCACCAGGTCCGGGTAACGGCGGCCGTGCCCGTTCTCCCCGGTCGACACCGCGTAGGTGGGCTCCGTGCTCGCGTACTGGTTCGGGGTATCGCGAGCACGGATCTCCCGCTCGGTCACCAGCTCATCGTCCGGCCTGATGCTGCTGATGTACTGAGCCAGGTCGACCACGGCCAGGTCATGGTTGTACTCCTTGATATTCGGCGTCACTGCGTTCCCAGGAATGTTCAGCAGTTCCGTCGCAGACTTCGTCAGCCAGAACACCTGAGCGCGCCGTCCGGGGAGCTGGCCGGCTGACAGCAGACCCATCGACGTCAGCGCTCGGAGCCTCCGGTACACCACCTGACGAGACGGCAGAACTCCACCGTCTCCCGTGAACTGCCGCGTGACCTGCTCTGCCGTTACGCCGAACCACCGGCCGATCCACTCCAGAACCGGCACGTCCCGCTCGGTAAGCCGCCAGTTCTTACCCTTGGGCACCACCACTTCGCGGACTACAACCTCCACGACAACCAACTCCCACCGTGACTTACGAACGCGCGCCGTGCGGCACACGGCAAAACCCTGAAGTTCAAACCGGCCTCGCCCGCCCGCAGGGGCCGAGGAACGAGAGCCCCTGCCGTGGTGGCCGACGTAGGAGGCCACCACCAGATCAAAGCAGCCGACCCCGCCAGGGGTCGACCAAGGTCCGGCGCCCTGGTGGCAGACCAAAGGCCCCCCGGGGCCGACGTCTGCCACCAGGTGAACGCCGCCGGACCACCAAACGCCGCCCGAAGGGCGCCCACTTCAGTAACCTCGCCCCACTCCGACGGAAACTCTCCGACTCGCCCAGCCACCCACCACGGGGCGAACTCGACAGCTCGTCGCCGACGGAAGCAAGCGAACCAACACCCTCAAGACGCGGAACTCGCCACCGGTGGACAGGTTGCATCACGACGGCACAGATCAGAGCCGATCACCGTCCGCACACCGACCCACCTCCTGGCGGCACCCTCCCGGCGAACCCACCGCCCCCCGCCGGAGCAACTACCCCCCCCGGCTTCAAGTTTCGCTGCCCATCCCTGCCCAGTAACTCACCAGCGACAACTTGCAGATACCACTCCTCCGTACCACCCACCGGCCCACCCTAGTTCTTAAAATCTTCTCTCTCTTCTCTTGTCTTTCGTCTTTGTCTTTCTCTTTTGTCCTTGTCTTTGCCCTTCGTCTTTGTCTTTCACTCTCTCTCACTCACTCTCACTCTCCTCCTCTCAATTCCTCTCCTACCTCCACCACACTCAACCTGTGCTCCCCCCACCCCCTCTGATCTGAACCCACGTGCTGCATCCTGACCACCCACTTCCTGAGGGACGATGGGAGTGGGTGGTCAGGATGCAGCACGTGGAAAAGGGCAGGTCAGAGGGGGTGGGGGGAGCACCCTTTGTCACACCCTGTTTTACACATGGTTTTACACCCTGCGGCAAACTCTGAGTTTGCTGGCAGGGTTCGCGCTGCCGAACTGGCGGGCGGCTACCCGGCGATACTCACCTAGGCGGCCGCTCCCCACTTCGCCATGTACCGGCGCTCGCGCAACTCAGTGACCCTGGCCTTCTGCTGGGCCGGCGTCAGCTCACGGAAACGGGCCTTCCACTCGTCTCGACGGGTCTTCCTCTCCTCCGCGGGCAAACTCGCCCACCACTGCTCACGACGGCTCTGGTCGGCCGCTGCACGCCTCTGGAGGGCCTTCTCCTTCTGCTCCTCCCAACGGCGCTGCAGCTTCTCCCTGGTGGCCTCCCAGGCCCGCGCGAACGCACTTCGCTCGCGCTCGATCCGCGCTGCCGTTGCTGCCTTCCGCTGGGTCATGGACCGCAGTACCCGCACGGCCTGGCCCGTGAGCGCCCAGCCCTTCCGTCCGGCCTGGGCGACGCGGAGCTTCCTCAGCACCTGGAGGCCGGTCTCCACGTTCGTCAGCTGGGCCCGGGTCGGGGTGGGGGTGGGGGTGTAGCCGCTGAGGGTGTAGAGCTGCGTGACCGTGAGGGGGCCGGGGTGGAGGGCCAGGGTCGTAGCGAGGCTGAACCAGGAGCGGCTGCGGGGGGCGGGGGAGTGACTACAAGGTGGTTCAGAAGTTTCAGCACGGAAGTCCAGGGCGAGCAGGTTCAGGCTGAACTCGTGCGACGCCTTGGGGCCCATGCTCTGGTCGTACGTCCGGGTCCGGATGAGGACTCCGTCCTCCACGAACGCCTCCAGGGCGTCCCGGATCGTGTTCCGGGACTTCCCCGTGTCGTTCTCCAGATCCCGTTCCGGCAGCGGTCGGCAGGCCAGCCCCTGACGCGCCATGCGGTCCCCGATAGCCGCGAGGATGTGTTCCCTGCTGTGCCGCGTGGCGGTGGTCCAGTTCGGCCAGTGGAGTTTCCGTACGCCTGCCAGAAGCGGGCCTGTGACCTTCTTCCAGCGCTCGGACGCGGATTTCCCTGTGCGGCTGTTCCGGTGGTCGTCCACGTACTCGACGGCCGCGTTCCAGCAGTGCTTCACCCACCAGCGGTGGCCGCGCTTGCGGGCGCGGTGGAAACCGAGGTGCGCGGGGTCGCTGACTACCTGCCATGCGGCGTCGGCGTCGAACCCCGCAATGATGAGGCGGGCGGTAGAGAGCAGTTCGCTCAGGGACCGGTCCACCCAGTAATCGGGGCCGGGCTTACGAAGACGCTCCCAGAACTCCCCCTCCGGAATCGTGGAGATACGACGCTGCCAGGGAGTTGCCGGAACTTCCTTGCGCAGAGTTGTAACCGGCCGGGTGTACTGGGGCATGTTCATGGCCCACGACGGCAGCGTGTTGGCGGCCCCCTCCACGAACTCGGGGAGGTCGACGCGGCCGCTCTTGCGGTGCGGTGCGGAGAGCGGGCGGAGGGTACGGCGCCAGTCGATCTGGCGGGCCGTGGCTCCCCAGTGAGCGCGGACGGTCTCCACCGTGGTCTTGAACTCAGCGCGGGCGGCCTGGGTGCGGAAACACGCGATCAGGTGCCAGCGGCCGGCGCCGCCGCCGGAGCGTCGGGTAACGAACCAGCCGTCCAGTTCTCCGGCGCGGCTGGTGAGGTGTTCGAGCGCGCTGGTGCTCCAGTCGTCGTCGTCACCGTCGATGTCGACGGCGACCGCGCTTTCCCGGAGGGTGGCGACGTAGGAGGCTGCGCGGCCGGTACGGACGAACTCGGCGGCCTCGCTGAGGAACTTCAGGGGCCGGTCGGTTACCACCTTCGAGTTTCCGCTGTCGATGCAGAAAACGGGGGCGGCGAACAGGAGGTCGTCCAGCAGCAGGGCGGCCACGCGGGCTCGCTCGGCTGCGCTCTCGGTGTTGTCCTCCGTCTGCTGCCGGGGCAGCGTCGGAGTGCTGGGAAGGGAGAACAGCGGCTCGGTGGCCACCGTTTTGCGCGTACGGGGCTCGGCGGTGGGTACCCCAGCGAACGATGCGCGTGACACACCGTTTTGAGGCAAGGAGGTGCCGGCCCGGGGACCTGTGGCTATGATGGTCTCCAGAACTGAACGACATCAGGCAGCACAAAGCCCGCATCGGGCGGTGTCGCCGACGTCGATGGAAGAGGCGCTGGTCAGCTCCCTGGCGACCAACCTGATCGCTGACAGTGCCTTGGGATTCAGTTTTCGGAAGGCCCCGCGGGTGAGTCCCCGGGGCGTGTATCAGCTACGTCGATATGCCCCCATGGCGACTACCCCGAGGGAGGGGTGCGTCCTGAGCCGGGTTGGCCGGGCGCGATGCCCCCTCGATCCCCTGGATCTCCTTCTTCACCATCTCGGCTGTGCGCTTCCAGTCCAGCGGCTCGTCGCCGCGCAACACCAGGTGCTCCACGACGGCGCCGATGAGACCAGCTGCAGCCAGGCGGGGGTGAATCTCCCGCAGCTTCGGAATCAGGGCCTCTGCCACCACCGGCGGCAGGTTGACGGTGATCCGCCAGTTCTCGCCCGAGGCAGGGTCGTAGGCGCTCTCACGATTCGTGAGCATCCGCTTGTTCCCAGTCCCGGCCATGATCCGTATCTTGCCATCTCGGACCCCTTCCGTGCATCACGAATCACGCGTGTCGGAGCACTTTTTTCACGTCCACCCCGCCCCGCTCAACGCGGAATGTCCGGCCTTCGACCTGTTCATGTCGGCTTGGCACTGTGGTGCCGGCGCGTCAACGACGGCGTGGCTCGTGTCCTTCGCGAGGGTGACGACTCGTCACCCTCGCTCTCTGTGAGCGTTGGACTGGGTGTCGGCTCCCACGGCAGTGCTGCGGGCTGCCCTCGGCCTCGCGATGTGGCCGGACGTACGACGGTCCCCTCGGTGGAGAACCGAAGGGACCGGGATGCGGCGGCCAGGTCGGCACGACTGGAACGCGGCTGGGACATGCGGGGTTAAGCGATGGCGTCCCAGTCGCTGAACTCGTGGTGAGGCCGACCGGAGTTCGGGGATCTGTTGGAAGCGCTCGTTCAGGAACCCACAGCGCTGACGTGAGTTTCTGAGGATGAACGCTCAGCCGGTCAGTCGCTATCCCTCCGGGTGACGACCAACTGGTGACTGCCGGGCACGTCGGCACGGACGCGCGTGACGAAACCCCGTCGCCGCAGCACCCGGTCGATCGCGGCCGCCATCGCCGCTTCGGTTTCGTCCTGCAGCTGCACGTCGGGGTGCTCGTCCTCCTCACGGTCGATGGCGTCGGCGGCCTGCTTCAGCAACTCCGCGCTGCACGCCCACCCCACGATGACGGCCCCCAGTTCGCGGGACTCCACGACGTCCACGCCGCCGCCGGCGCTGACCGGAGTGGAAGGGAGATCACTCAGGGGAAGGCCCGCGAGCTGAAGCGTGCGGTACACCTCGATCCGCAGGCCCTCGACATCGTCCACCGTGTTCTCCGCTTCTTCCCGGCTCCCGTGTGCCGCTGCCGCGGCCCCCGGAGAAACGCTACTGGTCACACCGGTTTCTCAGCAGCAGCGCACTGGTGCACGACTGCGGGAACCAGCCAACCGTCCGGGAAACCCGTTCCCTGTTCGTCGTGGGCGTCCGCCCGGTACGGTCTGCCCTATGCAGGACAACGCCCTCGCGCTCTCCCCGCTCGCCGTCCCGGGCCTGCCCACACCGTGCTGCCTCGACGGCCGCGACCTCATGAAGACGTGGGTCACCGCCTATGGCGCCGCCGTGAACTCCGGGGAAGCGGCACGAGAGGTGTTCGATGCCGAGAACGCGTGGACCACGCACCAACTGGTTGTGCACCGGTTGAATCCGCCCCGGGTCGACGGCTGCCACAACTGCGTGGAGTGGGCGGCGAACCTGGGGCTGGGCCCGGACGACTCCCCGGACCTCGACCACCCCGTAGAGTACGAAGCAGCCGAGCACGCGGTCCGGCACCAGGTCTTCGACCCGCTGGTGCGGCACTTCAGCGGCGGCCGCCACTCTCCCGTCTGATCAGGACCTGCGGACATGCCCGACACCACCGCCGACGCTCGTGCACGGCAGGACCGTACGACGGCGGCCGGACTGACCGGCACCGCCGCGGTGTGCGTCGTCCTCGCGGCCGGCTCAGGGCACCGGTGGCCGGTACTCGTCGCGGCGGGTGCACTGTTCGGCGCCGTGATGGTGTACCGCCGGGTCATGCGCGGTGCTTACGCGTACTGGGTCGCCTGGGCGGTGTCTCCCGTCCTGAGCCTGCTACTGCTGTGGGCCCAGCCCTCCGACCTCCGCGATGCGGCAGCACTGCTCGCCCTGCCGTGGGCCGGGCTGAGTGCTGTGGTCGCGCTCGTGCTGTTCGTGCTGTGGCGTTCTCGCCGCGGCGGTCATCTGGACTGGGTGGTGTGGCACCCCGACCTCGGCCTCCTGCGGCGCGAGCAGACGAAGCGGGCGGCCCTCGACTGGGCCCGGTGGCACTACCGCGAGCCGAGCCTGATCGACCGCCTCGACCGGGCGCCGGAACTCGCGCGGCAACGTCCGCTCTACCCGTACGCTGACCGGCCGCTGAAACAAGCCGACCGGCCGCAGGAGTCGCTGTGACCCGGCCTCCAGAGAACGGGGCGAGGGACCGCGCCGAGGACGGGGTCGCCGCGTTGGGCGCCACCGCTCCCGACTGGGACGCCGTGGACGCTCTCCTCCAGCGCCGGGACCAGGACGCGGCCGTCGTGACCGTGGCCCTGGCGTACCTGACGGCCTGCGCCGAGTGGCGGACCGCAGAGCAGAGCGGCCGCATCGGTGTGCAGCTCGACCGGTACATGAGCCGGTGGGAGCGTACCGAGAAGCTGCTCATACACCGGCTGCGCCGCCGGGCCGTGCTCAAGGCCGCCCCGCTCGGTGTCCGGCGGGTGCGGTGGCGGCAGGCACAACGGATCGCGGCCGCGCTCGACGTCCGCGGGCTCGGCGTCTACACGATGGAGCGCGAGGAAGCGCTGCACACCTGCGGGCTCATCGCGCTCGGGGTCGTCCACCACCTAGTGGCGGGAGCGGCCCTACCTGCCATCTGCTCGACCAGCACCGAGTGGGCCTAACGGCCAGAACGGGGCCCCCTGTCAGCACCTGCCGGTGGGCTGGTACACGTACCGGTGATCCTTCCGCGTGTCGGGGTCGGGCTCCCTCCCGGCTCGGGCACGGTGGAGTGGTGCGCCGTCTCCTGTCCGCCCTCGTCCTGCTCGCTGCGGGGTGCACCGGGTGCGTCAGCGTCGCCGGGCCGGCTCCGCACCCAGACGGCACACGGCCCCCGGCGAACGCCCGGCCGATGATCTTCCCGGAGACGCCGCCCTCACCTCCACCAGCTCTCGAAGCGCTCGTGGACACTTCCGAGGGCTCGGCACATTCCGCGCCGTCGTCCCGGCCGGCGAAGGAGACACGGAAGGCGCCGCCACGGCACCCGGCCTCTCCAGCCCGCGCCGCACCGGCTCCCGTCGAACACGAACACCGCGCGGCCCCGCGCCCGCGCCCCCGGGTCGAGCATGCGGCCCCCCGGCCACGTACGGTGCCGAAGCGGCCTCCGGTCCGTCCCCGCCAAGCCCGTTCGTATGACATGGGCACGGTGTGCGCTATGTCGAAGGGGGCCGTCGACCCCTCCCTCTCTCGGCTGTGCGAGTCAACCTATGGCCGGTGAGATCGGCGCCTGGGTCCGATATTCTCGCGTCTTAAGACGCGAGAATGGGAGAAGCGATCATCACCACGTCAGCATCAGAGTCCGAGGGTCCTGCCCAGAACGCGACGCTCAGCAGCGTCGGAGCCGCCATCACCGGGGCCCTCGCCGTGGGTTGGGAGGCGATCCGCCGCCACCATCCCGAAGTGCCCGACGCCGTGGTGACGATGGGGACCCAGCACCGGAAGCCGCTCTGGGCACACTTCTGGGCCCAGCAGTGGAGTCTTACCGGCGGCGAGAAGGTCCCGGAGGTATGGATCGCCGCCGAGGGCCTGGCCCGCGGTGCCGCCGACGTGATGGGCAGCCTGCTGCACGAAGGAGCGCACGGGCGGTGCTCCACCCGTGGAGAGAAGGACTGCAACGCCGCGCAGTACCACAACAAGCACTTCCGGGACTCGGCTCAGGTGCTGGGGCTCGCCGTGGAGCGCTCGGAGCGCAAGGGCTACTCCGTCACCTCGATCACGGACATCGCACGGCAGCGCTACCGCGAGCAGATCGCCGCGCTGGAGGTGGCGATCCGGGCGGAGCGGACGATCCCGCCCTCGGGCGCCACTGCCACCGGCGGGGAACGCCGGAACACCAACTACCGGCCGGCGAGCTGCCAGTGCCGTCCCGTGCGCACGCTGCGGGCGGCGGCAGGCACCTGGGAGGGGCCGCCGGTCATCTGCGGCGGGTGCAACAAGCCGTTCGTGATGACGTCCTAAGCCGCGAGACGCAGGGACATGGTCGCGCTCTGCTCCCAGTCCGGGACGCTGTCGACGTACTCCCAGAAGGCCCGGCTCTTGGGTGCGTGACGGGAGTGAATGGCGACCTGGTGCGGTGGCTTCTTGCTGCGCAGGGCGGCCTGGATGAACCCGCGCCTCATGCTGTGCCCGGTGATGCGGCGGCCCTGCTGCAGAGCACGGCGGAGGCGGAGCCGCCAGCCGGAGAGGATGCTGCTGGCCTCGGCCTCGCTGCCGGTCGCCGCCGCGGCGGCGACCGCCTCCGCGCGGTCTTCCCAGACCTCGGCGACCGCCCGTTCGTCCTCGTCCTTGATGAGTCCCGCCGCGCGGGCGGCCGTCTTGATGATGGTCCGAACGGTCCGGGCCGTGATGCCGCCCTGGCGGTCGGCGTCGTCGTTGCGGCGGCCGGCGGCGTCCGCGCCGATCTTCCCGTGCCGGTCGATCCGGCGCAGGAGGGGACCGTCCGTGAGCTGCCCGGCGTCGGCGAGGACGTCGAACCATCGGCGCACGGCGGTGACCGGGCACAGCTCCGGTGCGTCCAGGGGCGCCAGGATGCGGACGGTCTCGCCCTTGGCGTCCTGGTCCGCCTTGGACTCCCTGACCTCGACCTCCAGCGCGGGAACCTCGTGGATCTCGCCGGTCTCCTCGTCCGTCAGCTCCACGGTGAGGATGCGGATGTCGTGGATGTTGAGGGCGGCGGGCTCGCTGCACCGCCCGGCCATCCACCAGTCGAGCACCAGCGTGACCGCGTCCCGCGCCCCGCGCGGGGTGCTCACGTTCAGGGTGGCGACCATGCGCCGCAGGTCTTCCGGGGTCACGCCGTCCGCCTTCAGCGGGCCGGGACGGACGCCCCCGATCCCCTTCGCCTCGTGCTTGGCGCGTCCCCGGATGACGCCCTCGATCGCCTTCAACTCCTCGGCGTCCAGCGGCGATCCGTCCAGCGCACGCATCCCGCGCAGGGTGCCCGACATCGCTTGCAGCGTCTTGACCGGGTGCCCCCGGTCGGCCAGGGCGGCGATGAACGACGCCACGGCGCCGCGTTCGGCGGTGTGCCAGTCGACGTCGCTGCACCACTGCGCGTACTCCTGCCAGCGCCAGGCCCGCGCGTCCCGGCTCGACCGCGGGACGCTCTCCTCGAACCACTTGGCAGCGGACGCCGACAGCCGCATTCCGGTCCTGGTGGTCACCGTCTCCATCTGCCGGGCGATGGGGCGAGACTGCGGGAGGGCGATGTCAGTGCTGGTCACGGCAGGGGCCTCCGGGTCTTACTTCCGCTTGGTGCGGGTCGGCGGGAGCATGGCGCGTACGGCGGCCGCCGCGTCCTGGGCGGTCTGATGGACGGCTTCGGCGCCCGTACCGGACGCCCGGGTCATCGCCTTCAGCGCGTCCAGCAGCGTGGCGACGGGGTCCGGGGAGCCGTCGAGCGGCTGGGCTCGGTAGACCAGCACGGCTTCACCCGGGTCGGACGGCAGCGTGGCGGGGAAGGTCTCGACCTCCATCCGGCCGGCGCGGTAGGCGAATCCGATCTCCAGCCGACGGCGTTCGTCCGGCAGGCCGGTCAGGTCGAACTCCTCGCCCTCCAGCAGCAGTTCCACCAGCGGGAAGACGGCGATGCCACGGCCGCGCCGCAGTGCGGCGCGGACCCGGGTCTTGATCGCTTCGGCCTCGGGCCCCCACTCCTGGGTGCGGGCCTGCTCAAAGGTCTGGCTCACCGGCCCGTGCCCCCCGTGCCTGGGGTGTCGTTGTTCAGGGTGCGCATCTTTTCCTGCACTTCCGCGGCAGTCAGCCGGATCAAGCGGTCTCCCCGGAAGGGCTCGTCCGGCGGCGCGGGAAGGGGGAGGACTGCGGTGGGAGCATCCGCTGGTACGGCCGGTCTGCCGTACACCATCCTCACCGCGTCGGTCAGGGCGTCATGCCGTGCGGCGCCCCGGGCGACGCCCTGGAGGCAGTCGGTCAGCTTCCGGGCCTGCGCGCTCAACGGCGCCCCGGCTGCGGCCAGTCGCCCCAGCTCGGCGGCCTCGGCCGCGATCTCCTCGGCGAGACGCTGCATGTTCCCGGCGGCCGTGGCGATCTGCTCGTCCAGCCGGTCTCGCCCGGCTTCTGCCCGGGTGTACGGGGCGGTCACCGCGCGTCCTGCCGTTCGCGGGCGGCCCGGATCGGAGCACACCGTCCGCAGGTCTTCACCGAGCACACCGGAGCATCCTCCGACCGCCACCGGTACTCGTGACAGTGCTGGTCACGGCCGGTCTGGGGCACCTGCTCCAGGGCCGTTCGGATCGCCTCGCGGGCCTCGTCCAGCGCGGCGGGCCGGCTGGGGGCCTCCTGCAGAAGCTCCAGCGCCCGGCTCAGGCTCGCCCGGCCGGACACAAGGCCGGGCAGCTCGGCGAGCGGGACCAGGTCCCCGCGCTGGGCGTCCGCCGCGTCGGCCTCCATGCACCACCGGCCGTAAGGCATCCGGTCGCCGGTCACTCGCCGCTCTCCGGCCGCTCGACGGTGAACTCGACGCGCTGGACGCCGAAGTCGTCTGTGACGGCCCGCTCCTCGTACGCGACGCCGGCGGCGTCCATTTGCGCCCGGGTCAGCTCGACGGCGCTGGTCTTCCCGCTGTTCAGCGGGCCCAGGATGGCGGCCCCCTCGGCGCCGTCCAGGATCGTCACCGGTCCGCCGCCGAACAGCTCGGGCGACACCAGGGGCTGGACGGACACCGTCTTCTCCCCGCCGCCGCGGGCGATGCCGCTGCGGTCGACCACCGTGGTGGTCCACCCGGTGAGGTCGCCCTGCGGGTCGGTGTCGACCAGGCCGGTGTACCGGCCCTCGCGGGCGAGCTGGTCGAGCAGTTCGGGGCCGCTGACGCCGCGGCGCTCGGCCTCGACCTCCAGCAGCCGCTGAACCTCCTCGAACGACCGGTCCGGCTCCTCGGACTCGCCTCGCTCCGGCATCGCCGCCCCCTCCGGTAGTTGTCAGCGCCTGTTGTAGGCGTCTGCAAGCGCGCTGTTTCTGATTTCCGCTAAGGAGACGGTATCGGAAATCAGGCCGCCGGCGGGGGCGGACGACGTCGCCCGGACGGGTACTTCGACTGCCTAACGGTTCTGTGAGAGCGATTCTCCGCTCCGGCGCCCGCGCGGCCGGTGGGCCGGTGCCGCTCTCGTCGGCGCGCGAGAGAAAAGGCAAGCGACGGCGACGGGCGGAGAGGCGAGCCGCTGTGTGCCGATCTGCGACACCCATTGCCCGGCCCGGTAGGGACCTGTATTGAAACGAATCCCCATCCTCAGATCGGCGTGTGTCGAATCGTGCCTGATCAAACCCCATGCCAATTCAATTTCATTGCGTTGCATTTCGTTACGTTTCATTTCATTGCATTGCGATCTTGAAACGGATTCGACTACACTGCGGAGTCAGGTCGGCACACCACCTTCGTTGAGAGCCGTCCTGTTGCACACGCAGGAAGTTCCGCACAGCTGCAAGGGGAGGACAACAAGGTGGGGAAGAAGTCTGTGAGGCGGGTCGCCACGGCGGCCGCCGCGGCGAGCGTCGCCGTACTCGTCGCCGGGTGCTCGTCAGGGACCGGGACGGAGAAGGGTGGGTCCGGCGACGGTGGCGCCTCCGACAC
>NZ_JBVKBH010000035.1:0-21445 GCF_055657175.1 Streptomyces sp. NPDC107581 | reverse complement strand
ATCAGTCTCGAACCGCGGAAGAAGTACCGCTTCAGCGTGTTGAAGCTGCTGATCCGGCTGCAGAACTTCCGGCTGCCCCGCAAGCGGACCGTCCTGATTCCCGTCCTGGGGATCTACGTGACGCTAATGGTCACCGCGCAGTCGGCATGGGCTAAGGACTACACCCCGGTCGGCATCGGTGACCTCCTGCCCTCCGTGGACATCCCGTACACGAAGGGCCAGGGGACCCTGTACGAGGAGTACGGCAACCCGCTGCTCTACACGGTCACCGACGACTACGGCATGTGGGACGTCATGGACCCCATGTTGGAGATCCCCGCGATCATCTGCATGGCCCTCACCGCCGTGATCGGCTCCGCCGCCGTCACCATCGTCCAGTGGATCTTCAACGTCACCACGATCCCCCCGCTGGAGAAGGCGATTACCGACTCCGTGGGCGGCGCCGCGAGCACGCTCACCCAGACGCTGCTGCCGTCCGCAATGGTGATCGGCGCCCTGGTCGCGTACGCCAATCACCGCCGGGCCGCAGGTTCGAGCCTGTCCCAGCTGGGCTGGGTGGCGGTCTCGACCATCTTCTCCATCTCGCTGCTGATGGCCCCGCAGACCTGGGTCAACGGGATCGACTCCGCCCGCAACGTCGGCTCCAGCGTGGCCATGAACGCGACCTCCGCCGGCCTGGGCGACGGCACTAAGGAGCCCATCGACCTTGGCCACAAGACCACGTACGGCACCAACGAGCGCGACAACATGCTGCGGAAGTCGAGCGACGCCGTCTGGCGAACGTACGTCGTCACGCCGTGGTGTGTGGTCGAGTTCGGCAGCCTGGCAGCGTGCAAGGACAAGGGCAAGGAGCTTCTTGACCAGGGCCCCAACCCGGAGAAGCGCAAGGACTGGCTGAACGACCACGCAGGCGGCGACGACATCGGCGGTGACTCGAACTCCTGGGTCGATGGCCACAACCCGGTCGGCCGCATGATGGTCGCCATCCCGGCCCTGATCTGCGTCATCTTGTTCGCGGCCCTGGTCCTGATGCTGGCGTTCGCGAGTCTGGCGTCCCTGATCGGCGCCCTGCTCATGCTGGTGTCCGGGGTGATCTTCGCCTGCTTGTGGATCATCCCAGGAAGGCCCCGGACGTGGGGCGTTCGCTGGTTCGACTTCCTCCTTGGCTACACCCTGCAGAGCGCTATCGCCACGATGACCCTCGGCTCCGTCCTGGTCGTGACCACTGCCGCCACCAAGATGATGGGCGAGTACGGCTACGCGGCTGGCGCCGGAATCTCCATCGCCACCGCCATCGTCGCGTTCAAGTTCCGCAGCGTCCTGGAATCGATCGTCGGCGTCACCGGTCTGACCAGCCCGGCCGCCGCCATCGGCGGACTGCTCGCCGCCCGCGCGGCGGGCAAGGCCGGTTGGGGGATGACCAAGGGACTGGGCCGCGGGCTCGCCGGGATGCGGCTCCCGCGTATGCCCCGGATGCCCCGCCGCAGCGGCGGCGGAGGCGGCGGCACCGACAGGCCGACGACCCCGCAGCTTCCGCCGGGCGGCACCCCGGGCGCCCTGGCCGGTGCCCGCCGCCCCATGCCGCCGCTGCCCTCCGGGCAGACGGCAGGCGCCGCACTGCCGAACAGCGGCAGCCGCAAGGAAGTCGGTCCCCTCACCAGCCGTCCGGAACTGCCGTCGTCCACCGCACCGGCCCGCGGCCGGTCCGTTGCCGACGGTCCGGCCAAGGCCGTCCCGGGCACCCGCCGCCCGGCCGAGGTCGGTGGCACCCGCCGCCCGGCGGAGGTCGGGGGCTCGGTGCCCCGTCAGGCCCTGCCCGCCGCAAGCGGCTCCGCCCAGGCGGCGGCGAACAGCACGAGCCGTCCGGCGGCGGGAGCGGCCAGCCGTCCGTCCCCGACGCTGCGGACCGAGAACAGCGGCGCCAGCTACACCTTCCGGCAGGGTCCGAAGACGGGCACCTCCGCGCCGAAGGTCATTCCGCACAAGGTGGTCCGCTCGACACCGAACCGCCCCGGCGGTTCCACCGGACCCAACCCCACCCGGCCGGAGAACCGCAGCCGGGCCCGCAGTCGCGGCCGCGGCCGTGGCCTGTCCGTGCCGACCGTGACGCGCCGCAACGGGGGGAACTAAGTGGCCGACGACGACAAGAAGCCGCGTACGCCCGCGGACTTCCGCGAGTTGCTGCAAGAGGTCTACGAGGTCCCGGAGGTCGAGGAGGAGGGCAAGAGGCGCCAGCGTCGCAAGGCCCGCCGTCGCGCTCGCCGCGAGACGAAGGCCAAGCGCAAGACGACGATGAAGCAGGTATTGGAGGAGGAGCGGGCCAAGGAGCCCATGAATCCTGCCGGTGCCGCCCTGATCATCGTCGTCATCCTGGTCGTGGGATTCGGTGCCACGAAGTGGATCACCGGGGACGACAAGGGGCAGCAGAGCGTCAGCACCGCCCCGAGTTCCGCCGCCGCCGATCCCGCCGGCGGCGGCACGACGGCGAGTTCGCCGCCGAGCCCTTCCGCATCGGCGTCGCCGTCCGCCTCGCTTCCGGCCGTGGACCTGAGCGCGCCGGAGAAAACGGCGGAGGGCTGGGGCCGGGTCTACATGACCCGCAACCCGCCGGTCGACAAGGAGCACGAGACCGTGGTCGAGCGGGCGGCGCCGTGGATGACCGAAGCCCTGGCCCGCAATCTCGCGGGCAGCCGAGACAGCCTGTGGGACAACCTGATCTCCAACGGCGGGGTGTCCACCGTGACCGGGGTCGAGGTGGGCAAGGCCGACGAGAAGCTGGGCATCGACACCCCGCTGCGGGCCTGGCGGGAGGTCAAGGTCAAGACCGTCATCGAGGGCTACAAGAAGTACGACAAGACCTATGTCTTCCAGGCGGAGATGACGCGCGACGGCGACCAGTGGCGCGTGTCGAGGGTGCTGGGGGTCTGACGTGAACTCGCGCCAGGCCGCCATGCTGGCCTCGGGGGTGGCGCGTCGGGGGGCGGCGCTGAAACTCGCCGTCCCCGCCGGCATCCTCTTCTTCTGCTTCCTGATAGGGCTCGGGATCGTCGGCGGCATCGCCGGTAGTTCCCAGGCGTCCGCCGCGTCCTGCGGCGGCGCCGGTCTGCCCGATGCCCAGTACGAGAACGACGACCAGAGCGACGACGGGGGCAGCAAGGACAGCACCGACGGTCTCCACGCCCAGCAGATAGACAACGCCAAGACGATCGACCGGGTGGCCGCCCAGGGCGGCCTGCCCGGACGCGCAACCCTGATCGCGCTGATGACCGCGCTTCAGGAGAGCACGCTGATCAACCTTGATCACGGTCCGGGCGACTCGGTGGGCCTGTTCCAGCAGAAGCCGCAGTATGGGTGGGGCACCAAGGAACAGATCATGAAGCCCGCGTACGCGGCGAAGATGTTCTTCTTCGGTGCGGACAGCGGCAGCCCCCGCGGACTGACGGACGTCAAGGGCTGGGAGTCGATGGCGTTGGAAAAGGCCGCCGAAGCCGTCCAGCACTCCGAGCAGGGCGAGCTGTACGCCGGCCAGGAGTCCGAGGCTCGCCGGATCGCGAAGGAGGCTGGTATCAACCTCGCGCACCCCGGCCGGGCAGACAGCCAGCCGACCGACAACCCGTCCAGCAGCACGGCCGACCCGTCCGACGCCCCGAGCGGTGCCCCCACCGAGCGGTGCGAGAAGGAAGACGACCAGCAGGACGGACCGGCTCCGAAGCCGGGCACCGCTTTCCACGACGGCGACGCCAACTGGCCCGCCCAGGTGAAGAATCCCCGGTCCACCGCCGACGCCGTGAAGTGGGCCCGGAGGGAGGCCGACAGCGGGTCCACCGAGTGGTACCGCAAGTGCCTCGCTTTCGTCGCGATCTCGTACGGGTGGTCATTCTCCGGAACGAACTACGCCATAGACCACTACTGGGAAATGCCCTCCACAATGCGTCACAACCGGGACCGCAACCCCCCGGTGGGCGCCCTCATGTACTGGAGCACCGACAGCCGGGCCGGACACGTCGCCATCTACGTCGGCAACGGCGAGATCGCATCCAACGACATCCGTTCTCCCGGCCGGATTTCGATCGTCCCGGCCACCGACATTGAGTCGAAATGGGGTGCTACGTACCAGGGTTGGGCGCCTCCGTACTTCCCCAAGGGTGGATAACCCGTGGCATGTCAGTGCTTTTTGAGATGATCTAGAGCAGAGCAAAGGAGACGGGTGTGGCAGATCGGCTGATCCTGGTTGACGACCTGGACGAGGAGAGCATCAAGGGCGTTGAGCGGATCGACTTCACATGGCGTGGGACGGAGTACGAGGTCGACCTCAACCCGGAGCACCTGGCGGAGTACGACGAAGCCCTCGCTCCGCTGCTGAAGGTGGCCCGGGTGAAGCAGGGCGCCGGCCGCAAGGGGCGCAAGGCGACGAAGCCCAAGTCCGAGACGGCGGCCGAGACGAAGAAGGTCCGCGACTGGGCCAAGGCGAACGGGCACGAGGTGCCCGACCGCGGCCCGGTCCCGGCGGCGGTCCGCGAGGCGTACGCCCGAGCCCAGGCCGAGCCGGGGCCGAGCGTCCCGCCGCAGGGCACCCAGGCTGACGCCGCCGAGCCCGCGACTCAGAACCCCTATGCCGGTCGCTGATCCGAAGGGACGCCCCCGGCCCTCCGTGGCCTGGCGGCCCTTGACCGAAGAGGCAGCGAAGAGGCTGACCGAAGAGGCGGCCTGCTTCGTCTGGCTCAACCTCACCACGGGGGAGCTGGACGTACGCGCGACCGACGAGTTCGCGGCCAGCCCCCCGTGGCTGGTGGCCGCGTGTTGGACGCTCCGCTGGCCCGTCGCCCCGCTACCCGCGGACCGGGCCAACAAGCTGATGGACGAGATCGCCCCCCACGCTCAGCACCTGATCGACGCCACCAGCACCGAACTGCCCGACCGCGAGCGGCCGGGAACCGTTCTGTACTACGGCGCCGGGCCTGCGCTCGACGCCATCCAGAGGTGCTGTGCCGCCACGTGGACCGACCCGGACCGGCTGCACGCGAATACGCTGTAAGGAAGTGGCCCGATGCCTGTTGTGACCGACCATGACGCCGTCCCCCTGACCCCGGTCTACACGATCGTGATCCGCGAGAGCGGTGAGGCCAGCGTCGACGGGCATCCAGTGGACACCCTCCCCGGCCAGGACGCCCGCGACGCCGCCCTGGCACACATCCAGGAGAAGGCTGCCCGGCTCGACCGACCGGTCCGCGTCAACGCCAAGGAGCCGGACGGCAGCACCTGGCCCCTGATTGTCGACTGGGACGGCGAGGTGACGCCGCTCGAACAGCCTCACCCGGCGCCGCCGGCCCCGCCTGCAGCACGCCGAGCTCCCGAGCCGCCTCCCGCAGCCCCAGCCGCCCCCGTCCACCTTCCCCCGCCCACCGGTGAGCCGGTCATCCCCGGCCCGCCGCCAGCCGCCCCCGGCGTCGACTGGATGGCACCCCTGCCTCCCGAGTACCGGGAGATGCTGGACGCGGTGAGGTCCGCGGACATCGCGGGCAACTTCCCCGCCGCCGAGGTCGCGGCCAAGGATCTCGAAGACGCCCTGGACGACGCGTACGGAGCCTCGCACCCCTACACCGTGAACGTCGTCGCGGTCAGGGCCAACCTGGCACTGCGCAGGGCAGCGTGGACCACCAGCCTGGAACTGCACATGCGCGCGGCCTGGCTCCGGCACGACCAGCAGGCCCCCCGGGACGAGACGCTGCGGCTGGCCCGCAACGCGCACTTCTGCTGGAAGCACCTGGTCGCCCAGTGCCCCAAGCACCCCGGAACCCGCGACCCCGCCCAGGCCCAGCAGCGCGTCCAGGACCTCCTTCGGGTGCTCCGGCATGTCGACGTCGAGCCGATCATCATCACCACGACCGAGGAGTGGGCGGCGAAGCTGCTGCCCGCAGCCTCCTGACGCACCACCACGAAACGGGGGAGCGGATGGCGATCCGTGTGGGACCGGGCCAGTCGGCCCAGCAGGAGTACAAGCGACGCCTCCGGTCCTGGAGAGCGTCGGCACGGCGACGGTTCCTCATCGGGCTGGCCCCCGTACTCGCCCTCGCCGGGCTGCTGGAGTGGTGGATCGGCTGGCACGGCATCGGTGTCCCGCTGTTCGGCCACATCGCCGCCCTCGCCGTCGTCCTCGCGTGGTGCGGAACGCTCACGGCCCCCCAGCACGTACGGGCCTGGCGGTCCGGCGCAGAAGGCGAGCGCCGGACCGCGCGGATGCTCGCCCCGCTGGCCCGCCGCGGCGCGGTCATCCTCCACGACCGCGCACTCGGCAAGGTCGCGAACCTGGACCACCTCGCCATCGGGCACTGGGGCATTGCCTGCATCAACACCAAGAACTGGCAGGCCAAAGGGGCGCGAGTCGCCGTCAGCCCCGACGGCGGAACCCTGTGGTACGGCGCCCACGCCCAGAACCGCGAGGTGGCGAAAGCCCACGGTGAAGCGAGGCAGGCAGCCACCGCCCTCCGGCGCCCGCTGGACGGGCTGCCGGTCGACGTCCGGCCGATCATCGCCGTACATGGGGCTCCGGTTGGCCGTCGCGGCATCTTGGTCTTCGACGGCGTGGTGGTGATCGAGGCCCGACGCCTTCGCGGCCACCTGCGCAAACAGCGTCGCGTCCTCTCGCCGGCCGAGGTCGCCCAGGCCGGGCAGGCAGCCGACCAGGCCCTTCCCCCGAAGGAATAGAACGTCGCTTCGCCAGGAAGTCGAACAAACCATGCCAATGGCCCGGAAGTCTTTCCGGGCCATTGGCATGTGGGTTTCCCGAGCGGTTTAATGGGTGTATGGCAGCAACGCAGCGCGTCACCGTCCACATGTCCGAAGATCTTGCTACGCGGATCAGCAGTACCGCCAGGTCGTACCGGCTGGCTGAAAAAACCTGGCGTCGCCTTTCCCTGCTAAACGCGAGAGATTCCCGAGAGCGTAAGAAGATTCGAGTAGAGGCAGAGTTGCGCCGTAGAACGGAGTGGCCGACAGAAGACCATCTTGTCGAAGCCTGCGTGCGCGGCCGCATGGCGCAGCCGGACCTTGCCCGCGACTGGCGCCCGCTGACCGAGGCGGAGAAGGCCGAGCTGTCGTTGCCCGGCATGTGGCCCGGATCGGAGCGGCCGGGGGAGGACTTCGGGACTCCCTTCGCCTGCACGCTCGACTATGACCTGGTCTGGCGTGCGCGCACGGCCGCATGGCGGATCAGTGAGCCGTGGATCGAGGAGATTCTGAGGCAGGGGCTGGGCAACCTGCGCGGGCTCACCGAGGAACAGCGCGACCGGCGGGCCGCCCTTGGTGCCCATGTGCTCACCTTCGGCGCCATCGTCCGGCAAGGGATCGCGGACCACTGGCCCACCAAGGGCGTTTTGCAAACTGAATCGCGAAAGGGTTGTGACCAATAACGTTATTTAGACCCGCCATATCTGCAGAGCGTTTCCGCGCCGCTTTTCTGGACGCTTGTCTATTCTGCTTGTCAAGCGTCGCCGGTACTGCTATCCATGAAATGGCTTCGGTGAAGTAAGCGAGAAATGGAAGGCACTAACGGATGTCCGAAGAGGTAGCGGTCGCGGCGCAAAAGGCGCGGCCGAAAGTGGTCAACGGAACGCAGTTGGCGGCCGAACTGGGCATCGAGCCCTGGATGGTCACCAGGGCACAGGAGCTGGGACTCATCCCGCCCCGCGACAAGTCCAAGGGGTGGTCGCGCGAGGCAGCCGACGCCCTCGCTCCGCGGGTCGAGGAGATCCGCGAGGGCATCGCGGACCGCGAGGGATACGGCGCCCGGCGTACGGCCGAGCTGCTGGCCGAGCTAACTGGGCTCGAAGTCGAGTCCGCCGACGTGCCGCCGCTGGCCGAGAAGACCAGGTTGCGCGTCGTGGATCAGTACAAGGGCTGGGACCTCTACTCGGTACGCGACGCGCGGGCCCTCGCGGTCTCCGACGACGCCAAGGCGCTGATGACCGAGCTGATCGCCGCCCGGCAGGAGGCGAAGGCCCGCAGTGAGGCCGAGTGGACCGCGTGGGTCGAGGTGAGCCTGCCGCCCGACGAGGCAGCCGGCCGTCTGGGGTGGAAGGTGGCCGAGTTGAAGCAGGTCGCCCAGGACGGGCGGATCAGCGCGGGGAGGGGCGGACGGTTCGCCGTCGAGGACCTGGACGTGCTCGCCGCGGACGAGGAACTGTGCGAGAAGGTGACGGGGGACCGGCTGATCCGGGCCGACGAGGCGGCCGGACTGCTGGAGATCCGGTACCCCACCGACTGGCAGCACGTGGTGGCCGCAGGCTGGATCACCCCGGCTTCCCACGTAGAGGCCCGGGTCGGCAAGCGCCGGTGGATCGACGTCCCGCTGTACCGGACCCGCGATGTCGAGGGCCTGCGGGATCTTCCGGGTGTGCCGTGGGAGGAGGTCCGTGCGGTACGAGCCGGAGAGCCGAGTCCGCTCCGCGAGTACAGCCGGGTGACGACCCGCGCCGAGGCGATCCACGCCTTTGCCGCCGCCGTCGCCGACCGGCACCAGGTCGAGGTGTGGGCCTTCCACGACGACCGCACCGGCGCGTGGGCATTGGACTGGGCCCGCAACGACCAGGCCGGTCCGACGCGCGAGCAGGTCGCCGCCGAGCTCCGCGCCGACCAGCAGGCCGCCCGCTACCGCGCGGACATCACGGTCGGCGGCACCCGGTGGGGCCAGCGCGCACGTCACGCACGCGAGATCCTGACGGCGGACACGGCGGTGTTGCTGTGCACCAGGTCCTCCGGGCAGCCGACCAGCGACTCCGAGACGACCGAGATCATCGAGATCGCCGTCGTGGACGCCTCCACCGGCAAGGTGCTGCTGGATCGCCGGGTGAAGCCGTCCGCCCCGCTGGGGGAGCGGTACGCCGGAGGGATCTCCGACGAGGACCTGGCGGACGCCTCCCCGTGGGAGCGCGTACTGGTCCGGGTGCGGGACGTGACCCGCGGGCGCCTGATCGTCCCGGGCCGGCCGGGGGAGGACCAGAAGCTGATCGCGGCCGACACCGCGCGGGCGGGCAAGCGCCCGATGCACCTCGCCGCCGACGAATCCTGGGCCCTGCGGGAGGGGGACGACCCGGTCACCCCGGTCAGGGGACTGCCTGCGGTGAAGGGGTGCGAGTACGTACGCGAGGAGCTGTTGCTGCGGTCCCGCGCTCGCGGCCGCGCTCACCTCCCCGAGGCCGCACCCCACCAGGAGGTGACCCGCTGATGGCTGAAATCCGGATCATGGGCGCGAGCGTCGAGGAACAGGAGCAGGTCACGGACCTGATCAGGAAGGCCCTCGCGGCGTACCCGGTACCGGTCGCCGTGGACGAACCGCGCCGTCTGCAGAACCGGCGGTCCGAACCCGGTACCCCCGCGTACCGGATCGTCTTCACCGTCATCCCCGCTCCCGCCCCGGCGCCGGCCGCCGAGGAGCACACCGTGCACGTCGAGCGGGAGGAGCCGGTCCGCCGCCAAGGAGAACGCCGAGGCGGACGCCCGATGAGCGGGCGCCGAGACCGTCCCGCCCTTCCTCCGGGCACCGGCCGGTAGCCGACCGGGACTGTCGGTCGTATCCCGCACGGGCCCTTGCCGCCGCTACTCTGGGGGGCGAGGGCCCGGCGACCGTTCCGGCGCCCCGTGTCACGGGAAGGCGGTGACCATGCGCGAGGCGACGAATCCTGGCGAGGGGGAGTGGACCCCGGACGCCATCGCTCACGCCCTGACGCCGGTCCAGCGGATGGAGTTCATGCGTCAGCTGAACCTCACCCCGTTCAGCGAGCTGGAAGCCCTCGGTGCCCGGTGGCGGAAGCTCATCGAGGACCTGCGGGCCGGAGCCGCGAAGGCCCCCGAGGTCCTGGACTACCAGCGTCAGCACGGCGGCGCTCTGCCGCCGGAGTACACGGACGTCACCGAGCTGATCAGCGAGCGGCGGGTCGCGTGAACTTTCGGCTCTACATGGACCAAACGCAACACGAGGTCTACCGGAGCCTGCCCGAGCGGGCCCGCGACCGCCTGGCCCGCTTTCTGCTCGACTCGCTCACCGATCCCATCACCGCGACCGAGCCGTACGGCGATGTCGATGACGGCGTGGTGCGGCTGTGGGCCGCCGGGGACCTGGCGGTGGTGCTGATGGTCGGCGCCGAGACCAAGACCGTCACGGTGCTCAGCATCGCGTACGCCGGCCTGGACTGAGACGAACGACGAGGGGCTTCTCCTCCTACCCCCGCGGGGGTAGGAGGAGAAGCCCCTCGGTGTCTTCAACACCCTTCCGCGGGCGGAACCGATCAGCGACCGTTCCGAAGACACCGCTCGGCGCCGAGCGTGAAAGTCGATGCGGAATGACCTCCGCCGAGATGAACGAGCGCTCGCCCGTGAGGTCACGCGGGAACGGGCAAGCCCAGCGCCGAAACGGGGGGATTCGGCGCTGGGCTGTTGCCCACTCTGCCACGGAATTGCCCGCCCGTACCCTGATTTGAACCTTTGGGCGCTCCGCGCGCAGAGCGCCTGTCAGGCGAGAGCCTGCCCAAGAAGGTCCCGTGGACGGCCGTTGAGCGCCTGGTGCAGAGCCTCGGCCCGAGACCGGATCAGGCCGTCACGGTAGGGGGCCGGGAGACGGTCGAAGATGCCTGCCGCCATCTCGGCAGACGCTGAAGGGTCGCCGTCGAGGCGCAGACAGGCGGCGGTGTCCATCGCGATCAGGGCCCGGGTCATCACCGATGGGGAGTCGGTGAGGTCGAGGGCATCGTCTTGGGCCGCGTAGGCAGCCTCCGTGTCCCCGAGGAGGGTGTACGCCTGGGAGAGGTGGACGAAGTGCTTCTGTCCCGGATAGCCGAACCAGGTGTCTGCTGTCTCCTGTCCGTCGAGGTGTTCCACGAGGTTCCGCACGTCTGTGACTGCCATCCGGGCGCCCCGAAGGTCACCGATGGCGGCCAGGGAGCGGGCCGTGACCGCCGCCGCCAACGCGCCGGCGGCGGTGGGCGTCCGACCGGCGGCCCTGCGTGCGCGGGAGGCGATCCGTACGGCCGCCTCGGGGGCGCCGTAGTTCAACGGCACCATCGCGTGCCGTGCCAGCACCCAGGCGGTCATCCTGCGGTCACCGGACTCGCGAGCCGCCTTCTCCGCCGTCGCGAACCATCGGAACGCGTCCCCCTTGTCGCCGCGATCGTGCTGGACGATGGCGACGAGACCGGCAATCCCCGCGGCGGTACGGGCGAGATCAGCGCGTGCCCCGGCGGGGTGGGGCTGGTTGAGGACCTGACCGAGGAGATCGAGGTCCGCCTGCATTTCGCTCAGCACGTCGTCGGGCGCCCGGCCGTGGTAGCCACCCCGGTGCCGCTCGAATGCCGACTCCAGGTAAGCCAGGTCACCGGCTCCGGAGCCCGTGAGGGCCCCGTCGATGCCCTCGCGCGCCTGCGCGATGCCCGGCAACGCGGTCGAACCTACGGCCGCGGCCGCCACCCCGAGGAAACTGCGTCGCTTCACGTCCTCTTTCTCCCTGCGCTGGCTGCGTCGGTGCTGCCGCGATGCGGCGACTGCCCGCTGCACGTCCGCGACGCTCAGCCCGTATGCGCGGGCGATCGTCTCGTGCCAGTCCGGGACCGGTAACCGCTTCTCCAGTTCCCACCGCTTGATGTTCTCCCAGTCGAACCACCGGTCGTCCTGGGCCTGTTGAACGACCTTGGCCTGCTGATCTCGGGTGCGTCCGGCGCGTTCGCGGATCGCTCGAAGTAAGACGCCGATGCCGTCCGGGGCCACCATGACACTTTCCCTCCGTCGCCGTCGGGTGCGGCCCTCATCCTGGCCCCCCGGAGCGGCCCCCTGCCGGGAAACGCACCCCTTCGTGGCCCCTCATTCCTTGTGTTCCCCGGCAGTTCAATGGGCGAACGCCGCCGACGCCTCGGCTCGCCGCCGGAACGGTCTCGGCGGCGGGTCGAGGTTCCACCGGCCGCGCGGCGCCACCCGGACAGACGGAGCACCTGGAGGGGATCATGGACACCGCAGCACCCGTGGATCGGCTGCCGGCTCGCGCGGCCTGGGAGGAGACGGGAACGGCCATCGTTCCCGGTGTCCTTGAGCCGGACCGTTTCAAGGCCCTGGTCGAGGAGGCGCACGGCCGGATCGACCTGGTCACCCCCCACGTCCACGAGCACACGGCAGCCCACCGTGACGGCAGCTTCGCCTCCCCGGTGCACTGCGGCTTCATCCCGCCCGGCCCGGTGCTGGAGACCCTGGCCTACGACAAGACCCTGCTGATGGCCCTGCGCGAGGCCACCGGCATTCCCCGGCTGATCCCGCGAGGTGGCGCCGTCGTCCTCTACAGGGAAGGCGACTTCCAGGGCCTGCACGTGGACTCGGTGAAGTCGACCGTGACCGTCGCGGTCGCGCTGACCGAGGACCTGCCGCCGATGGGCTGGGCCCCCGACCTGATGGGAGCCTTCCCCGACCGTCTGGGGGAGGTCGTCACCGAGCACGGCATCTTCCCGGAGGGGGAGGGCTTCACGACCCTGGCCCACCCGTACGGCGACGGCAGTGTCCGGGCGTTCGCCGGGTACCACGTGCCGCACTGGCGCCGGCCGGTCACGTCGACGGGCCTGCTGGTGACGATGTCGTTCATGGACCTGTGATGGTGGCCATGACTCCACGTCAACTCTGGCTGACCGAAGGGCGGGCGGTCGTACCGGAGGACGTGGTCGACCCCGGGCTCTGGGAGGAGCTTGCCGAGGAGGCCGACCGGTGCGAGCCGCACGCGGTCGTCCGCCACAACCGGCGGCCGGGCCTGCTGGTGATGCGGGACGGCTCGATCACCTCCCCCCAGCGGTGCCGGGTCCACACCGGGGGAGACGCGCTCAGCCGACTGGCCATGTCCAAGGGCCTCGCGGAGGTGGCGGGCGAGGCGACCGGCCGGGCCCGGATGACCCCGATCCGCTTCGGCCTGAAGTTCTACGAGCCCGGCGACTACATGCACGTCCACCGCGACGACGGGAAGTGCTCGATCACCTTCTCGTGCGGCCTGACCCCCGGTCTCGTCTCGATGGGCTGGCTGCCCCGCCTTCGGTGGCTGACCACCCAGCAGGTGGCCGACCGCCTCGGTGACACCCCGTACCCCGACGGCGGCGAGACCTTCCCGGTCCGCCACCGCGTCCTCACCGGATTCGACGGAAGCCGAATCCCCCACTGGCGTACCCCGCTCGACTCCCAGTCGCGCGAGGTACTGATCACCATCTGCTTCACCGACCTCTCGGTGTAGCAGCGTCCTTCCCCGGAACTCAGGAGGAACGACCATGTCCCAGCAGATCCCGTCCGCCACGACGCAGGCCGTGGACCCGGCCGACTTCGTGGCCGAGCTGCACGCCGAGGGCAACATGCCGCAGAACTCCGGCGGCGACCCGGCCGTGCCGGACTCCGCCTTCCCCGACACCCACACCTACCCGCTGCCGTCCGCCTGACGGCGCCGTAGGCGGTAGCTGAACCCGCCCGGCTGCCGGGGCACCCTTCATGACCTGGGTGTCCCGGCGGCCGGGCGTCGGCATCTGCGAAGGGAAGATCCCATGCGCAAGACGTACTTCGACGGCACCCACCGGACCCGTCATCCCGATGAGACCTGGGAGGCGATCCGCCCGCTGCTGATGGCGTACGGCATCACCCGCGTCGCCGACGTGACCGGCCTGGACGATCTCGGCATCCCGGTGACCATGGCCGTGCGGCCGCTGGCCCGCACGCTGTCCGTCGCCCAGGGCAAGGGGGCGACGCTGTCCGCCGCCCGGGTCTCCGGGGCCATGGAGGCGATCGAGGCATGGCACGGCGAGCGGGCCGTCCCGACCGCCGAGGTGCGGGCGCCGGCGGACGGCCTCGGTCTGGTCCTGCCCTATGCGGTCACCGCCCTGGAGAGCCACCCCGGCTCTCTGGTCACCGGCCGGACCGTCCTGGACTGGATCACGGCACGATCGGCACTGGACGGCGAACCCACGCTTGTTCCGGCGGCGTGCGTGCAGCTGGGGCGGGAAGTCCACGACCGATGGCGGCTGCACCTGCCCAGCGCGTCCACGAACGGTCTCGCGTCCGGCAACACGCGCGCCGAGGCCATCGTCCACGCCTTGGCCGAGCTGATCGAGCGCGACACGATCAGCTCTCTCGCCGACGGGTCGGGGCTCGGCCGTCTCATCGACCCCGGCACGGTCGAGGACGAGCACTGTGCGTCCCTGATCGACCGGGTGCGGGCGGCAGGTGCCTGGCTGGAGCTGTGGCACCTGCCGAACCGGTTCGAGGTGCCCGTCATCAGTTGCTACCTGTGGCGCGAGGACCAGCCCGCCCTTCTGGTCTCCGGCTCCGGCGCCCACCTGGACCCCCACGTGGCCCTGTCCCGGGCGATCACGGAAGCGGCTCAGTCCCGGCTCACCCAGATCACCGGCAGCCGGGAGGACATCCACCCGGCCGCCTACCAGCCCGCCGTGCACCACGGACCCCAGCCGTCCGCCGGTCGTGGCGCCCCGTGGGCGGAGGTCACCGCGCAGCACACCACCGGCTTCGCCACGGACGAAGGTGAGGCCGAGTACCTGGCGGCCCGCATCAGCGCGGTCACCGGCCACTCCCCGCTGGTCGTGGACCTCACCCACGGACCCCATCAGCGACGTGAGTTCGCCGTCGTCAAGGTGCTGGCCCCGGCCTTGCGCTACGACGCGCGGCACGTCATCCCCCGACCGACCCAGGAGGCAGTCGCGTGAGCGTTCACGTCTTCTCCGGGCCTACCGTGCCCGCCGCCCGCGTCAGGGAAGCCCTCCCCGACGCCGTGACGCACCCCCCGGTCCGACACGGGGACTTGATGCGGCTCGGAGCCGGCCCCGGCGACACGGTGCTGATCATCGACGGTCTCTGGCACCAGAGCGCCCCGGTTCGGCACAAGGAGATCCTGGCGCTGATGGCCGACGGCGTTGCCGTGGTCGGCGCCGCCAGTATGGGAGCCCTGCGGGCCGCCGAGCTCGCTCCGTACGGCATGGTCGGCATCGGGCGGATCTTCGAGGACTTCCGCAGCGGCGCCCTGGACGCGGACGACGAAGTCGCCGTGCTCCACACCGAGGACGGCCGCCCACTGTCCGAAGCACTCGTGAACCTACGGGCCGCACTGACGCGCGCCGCCGCCGACGGACAGATGGAGACCACCGAAGCGACCCGGCTGGCCAACCTGGCTCGCTCCCTGCCCTACACCCGCCGGTCCTGGACCGCCCTGGGCCGCCTCGCGGCGGGGGAGGGGTTGAAGACCGCGTTCAACCGGGCGGATGCCTGGCGTCGCGTGCACCCCTGCGACGTCAAGCGAGAGGACGCCGAGCGGGCCCTTGCCCTGGTGGCCGCTGGCCTGCCCCCGGCCCCCGGCACAGCCGGGGCATGGGCTGGCGAGCCGTGGCAGACCAGCTTCGTCCGGTACTGGCAGGCGACCTTCCGGCCGGTCGGGGAGGCGAGCGGGCAGTCTGTGAACTGCCTCGCTCTCCTGAACTATCAGCAGCTCTACGACCCGGGGTTCCCCAGCCGGTGGCGCACCCGGGTCCTGGCTGCTCTCGCGCAGGAAGAGGGCGGCGACGTGTGCCGCCCGGTGCGAGCTGCGGCGGTGGAGCGGTCCGCTCTACGGCGCGTTGCCGAGGCCGGTGTGGAGCTGGGCGGTATGTCCGGCGACCAGCTCGCCCACTGGCTCACCGAGGACGAGGTGAGCCAGCTCCCGCCGGAGGAGGCGCTGGTGCGGATCGTCGTCCGCTCCGCCCGCCTGGACGGAGCTTGGACGGTGTGGCCGGTCACGGTGGTCGAAGCGGGCGACCTGATCGGCCCCGTCCCCTCGGTGGCCGAGGCCGTGGCCGCCGCGTTCATCTTCAACGCCGAGGTCGAGGCGGCCGACCCTCACCGCACCACGGCTCACCTGAGCGTTGACCGGATCACCGCATCGCTGGTCCAGCGGTGGGGACTGCCCGAGCGGTGCGGCCGGACCGTGTTGGACGCAGCGGCCCGGGACCGGGCGTTCCGCGACTTCGCCGGCGCCGTCGAGGTGGCCCGCGCGTTCTACCTCTCCGCCCGTGCCGGTACTGCCGGGCCGTCGCCCTCCTTGACCACCAGCGGCGCGAGGCAAAGCCCCCGGACCTGAGCAATGGCCAGCGGCACGACAGCGGCGGCCGCGATGATCAGGGCGCCCACCGCCAGCGTCGTGCGAAGCCCGAACACCTGAGAGGCGGGGCCCGCCAGGAGGTATCCGAAGGGCACGGGAAGGATCTGCCCGAGCGTCGAGTAGGACAGGGTCCGACCCAGCCGGTCCGCCGGAATCCTCTCCTGCACCAACGAGGCCCACACGGTCATGCTCACCGCCAGCCCCGAGCCCGCCAACGCCGTGGCGAGGGCGAGGACGGGCAGCGGTACGGCCGCCGCCATCGCGCTCAGCGGTACCGCCATGGAACCGGTTCCCGCACAGACCACGAACCCGACCCGACGCGGCTTCCACATCAGGGCGAGCGCCGCCCCGGCCACCAGCCCCGCGGTGAAGCCGGAGACCACCACGCCCCACGGGGCGGCGCCGCCGAGCACCCGCTGTCCGTACACCGGGCCCAGGAGCTGGTAGCCGACCAGCCACACGGGAACGATCACGGCGGCCTGGCAGACCATCACCCACAACCAGCGGCGGGAGCGGAAGTCATCCCAGCCCTCGCGCAGGTCGGCGGTGAAGCCGGTCCGGACCTTCACGTTCTTGGCCTTGAGGCTGATCCGGGAAAAGAGCAGGGCCGAGGCGGCGAACGTGAGAGCGTCCCAGCCGAGGGCCCAGCCAGGGCCGACCACGGCGACCAGGACGCCGCCCAGGGCGGGCCCCGCCACCTTCACGGTGTTCTGCCCGATCTTCAGCAGGGCATTGGCCGCGTGCCGGAGTTCGGCCGGGACGACCTCCACGACGATGCCGCCGGCCGCGGGGGTGAAGAAGGCCCCAGCCGCCCCGCAGACGGCCGACATCGCCACCAGGTGCCAGACCCGGGCCGTGCCCGAGAGGAGCAGGAGCACCGCAGCCGCCTCCGCGGCCGCGCAGACGATGTTGGACCACACCATGACTCGGTGTCGGGGCAGCCGGTCCGCGACGACGCCGCCAACGAGCAGCAGCAGGATCTGGGGTACGACGCTCGCCGCGAGGACCGCGCCCAGCGCGCCGGGCCCGCCGCCGATCTTGAGCACCGCGAAGGCCAGCCCGATGGGCGCCACGGCCGAGCCGGTCCAGGAGAGCAGGCGGGCGGCGAAGTGCAGCCGGTACGGTCTGATCGCCAAGGGGGCGCCTGCCTCCCGGACCCGGGCCGCCCAGCTGATACGTGGGACGGGCCCCGCTGGATTCCGGTCGTGCAGCCGCGCCTTACGCAAGATCCAACTCCACCCAGAGAACACGAAATCCCGGCAGCGAGGCGCCACCGGGAAGATGGTTCCGACTCTAGAGCAACCCGAAGATCGTCTGTCGCAGACGCACCAACAGGTATCCGCAGAGCCACAGTGGGGCGGTCCACCTCAGCCACAGAACGGAACCCCTCAGCGCCCGCAGTCGAGAACCGACGAGCGGAGGTACCCAGCCGGGCGGCCCCCAGGCCGTACGGCGGCACCCCCGCGGACATCAGCCACGCTTCCCGTCTTTGATCGTCACGGTGCCCAGCCGCCCGAGACTCAGAGCCGATGGTGCTGTCCACCGGGCGTTCGCGGACGACGTCGCCGCACGCGAAGCGAGCCCAGCCCGCGACTGGGCAGGAAGGGCGGCCCCGTCTACTCGGCCCGGCCCGGAGGCTCCGGGCTCCAGTCGGGGAGACCCTGGACGCGAGTTCCTGCCGCCGGCTGGGGCGGCGCGTCCAAGAAGGCCGTTGCGTCCAGGAAGCGGCGCCCGGCATCGTCCTGATCCGCTTCGCGCTGCAAGAGATCGGTCCGCACGGTCCGGGCAGCGGCGATGACGTCGTACGCGGCCACGCGGTGCAGCTCGACGTCTTCGGGGGAGGTCTCCCGTTGGACCGCGAGGGCGGCGATGATCGCCTGACGGTGCCTCCAAGCGGCCTGAGCTTCCTGGTACTGCGGGCTCTGCTCGCCGTGCTGCCGGGCGCGGCTGAGTAGGGCAGCGCACTGCCGGACGTCCTCGCGGATACGTTCGGCTACCGCGCCGGGGGAGTCGGGCAGTTCGGCACGTTCGTTCACAGGATCAGCTCCCTACGGTCGATCGGACGATGCCATTTCCCGCACCCTCGCAAGGAGGAAGCGGCAGTCCTCCACGGCGGTGTGCGGGCCTCCGAGCTTCTGCGAGCGGTAGCGTCCTCGCTTGACCGACCACAGGCCCTTCCAGACGGCGTACGGCTCCATCGCGTCGTGCCACCGGCACTCGCCCAGCCAGTGGGCAGCTACCTGTGCCGAACGGTGTCGTTCCAGCTCCCGTTCCAAGCACCCTTTATCGAAGGGCAAGTTGTAGGCCACGCACGTCCGTCCGTGCAGGGCCTCACCGAGGGCGGGCAGCAGCTCTCCGAAGGTGGGTGCGTCGGCCACCCTCTCCGGGGTGATCTTGTGGACGGCGATGGCGCCCGGCTCGATCTCGGCCTGCGGGTTGACGTACGAGTCGAATAGCACGGTGCCGCTCTTGTCGGTGGCCGCGATCTGTACCGCCCACGCCCCGTTCAGACCGGTGGTCTCGATATCGACCGCAGCCAGTGAGTCGTCCGCCAGGAGCCGCCGGGCCCAGTCCGCGACCTGCGCCCGCTCGCGCGGCCACGATCGCGGTCTGCGCAGGGCCCGCACCGCGTCGTCCAGGGCGCCGTGCCGCTCACCGCTCCCTCCGAGCCGCCACCTGGCAGTCCCGAGGACCTGGTCCGAGTAGAGCATCCCGAGGAAGGCGTCCCCGTCGTACACCGCGAAGTCGTGGCGGTCGGTGTCAGCCGGCCGCACGAACCGGGCCGCCCGGCCGTCGATCTCCTGGGTGAACAAGTCGTCCAGCAGCGCCGGATCGGCGGTCACTCGTCGCCCTCCCCGTCGCGGACCGGAAGGCCCTGTTCGTTCACGATGAGCGACTGCCCGGGGATCGGTTCGTCCTCGGCCACGGTGCTGCTGACCTGGTCACGGCCGTGCCCGTCCGCCGCAGGCGACGACGGCTTGCCCCCTTTGCCGCCGCCGGCGGGGGACTTCACCTGTCGCTCCAGGCGACGGACCTGGGTCTCCAGAGCCTTGCGGGCCTTCTCTGCCCGCTCGGCCGCTGCCGCCTGGTCCGCGCCGAACTTCTGACTGGCCTGGAGCTGTTCGAGCAGGCGGTCCCGGTCGTCGTTGTGCTGCTTGACCAGCTCGCCGCGTTCCTTGGTGTGCTGCTCGATCAGGCTGTTGCGATCGTTCAGGTGCTCTTGGATCAGGTCCTTCCGTTCCTGCTTGGCCTCGGCGACCCGTGCAGTCGCGGCTTCCGCCTCCGCCTTGTGCTGGGCGGTCTCCGTCTGGAGCTCTTGGACGCGTTCCCTGGCGGTCCGCTCGATGGTCTCGACGTCCTTCAGGGCGGCGGCGACCTTCTCCTTCGCGTCCTTCTGGGCGGCGGTGATCTTTTCGTTGGCGTCGTTCTCGAACCGGACCCGGTGTTCTTCGATCCGTTCGTCAGCCGCCGCCCTGGCCGCTTCGATCTGGTCCTTCGTCTCGGCCGTGATCCGCGCGATCTCCGCGCGAGTGCTCTCCTGCACCTCTTCGACGCGCTGGTTCGCTGCGGCGACGGCCTCAGCGAATGCCCGCTCGGCAGCCTGCTGGTGCCGTACGGACAGGGCGGCCAGGACGAGCATCGCGGCGGCGGCCGCCGCCGCCTCTTCCTTCTGGACCTCGGCCTGCCCGCGGAGTTCATCGGCCTCGGTCGCCGCCTCCTGCGCTTCTTCGAGGAGGCCCTGAAGACGCTCTTGCTCCGACTCGGCAGCAAGCCGTAGTTCGTGCTCGGTGCCGTACTTCGACTCCGTCTCAGCGATGCGGAGTTGGGCGGCTGCCTGCGCGTTAGCGACCTGCACGCTCGCCAACTCCGGATCACCCGCGGCTTCGACCGCCGCGCGGTGCTGGGGGAGCACTTCGAGGAGCTGAGTCATCAGGGACCGGAGACTGGTCTCCGTGACCTGAGCCTCAGCCACCGCGGAACTGTGGGGCAGCGCGGACAGGTCGTCGGGCACGACATGCCCCGAAGGCTTGCCAGCGTTCTTGCCCTCGCCGTTGGCCTCACGCCACCGCAGCGCCTTGAGCGATGTGTGCTCCGGATCGTCGCAGTATTTGGCCCGCGCCCCCGACTTGCCGGGTTCCTTCGCCTTCACCGGACGGCTACAGCCGGCCGGGAACGCGCAGAGGCGAACGTCGCTGGTGGCCTCGCTGGCCTGGTCGGTCATTGCTGCTTCTTCCTAGGCGGTCTTGCGTACGGGCAGGGCGATGACGGCGGCTTCCTTGGCGGATTCGAGCGCCACGGTGAAAGCGTCGGCGACGGCGGCGGCCTTTCCGGTCATGCCTTCGATCTCGGCGACGGCGAGGTCATCGCGCGCGGTGCGGGCGAGGAAGTCGAGGACGTCGTCACTGCCATCGGTCAGGGCCTGAATCTGCTGCAGTTCTCGGTACCGGTCGTCCGCCTTCGCCACCTGGTCGGCGTACGACTCCAGGGCGCTGACCCGCCGGGTGATCCCGTCGAGGCTCGCCCGCAGGGCCCGGCGCCGGGTGTCGACCAGCGCGGCCACCTTGTCCCCCTTGAGGTTCGAGGGCTCGGCCTTCACTAGCCGGGTGTACTCCCGCAGGGCCTCCGCGATCTCCCACTCCTGCCGGGGGAGGGCCACGTCATTGTGCTGCCGGTCGATGAGGTCGAAGCGGTGCACCGCCGAGGTGCGAACAGCCTTCTTCGCCTGCTGGGCACGGGCGAGGAGGGCGCGGGCGTCGTCGTTCAGGTCGGAGGGCTGGACACACCGGTCCTTGAGCTCCGCCAGGCGCCGTGCCGTCTTGTTCCGCGAAACAGCGTTCGCCGCGTACGCGAACCCCATGAACGCGAGGACGGCGGTTCCGATCGGCCACGCCAT
Organism: Streptomyces sp. NPDC107581; assembly: GCF_055657175.1. NCBI lineage: Bacteria > Bacillati > Actinomycetota > Actinomycetes > Kitasatosporales > Streptomycetaceae > Streptomyces > Streptomyces sp. NPDC107581. Next base: position 407 of record NZ_JBVKBH010000035.1, on the reverse strand, counting down.
GAGGAGGGCGGCGTGGAGGCCGTCGAAGAGTTCCTGCACCGGGCGACCGAAGGCGTCGTTCACCGTGGCCCCGCCGTCGTGCGGGCTCGGCGTGTACCACTCAACTGCCCCGGTGACCCAGGCTCCAGCTCCGAGACCAGCGACGACGGCACCGGGACGGAGCAGGTAGGGAGCCGTGGCCCACCAGACGCTCACCTCGCCACGAGGGTAGGAGCGCGGGTCACGGTCGGCTCGGATCAAGAGGTCTCGGTCCTTCTCGGCCAGGTCGGGGTCCCGCACGGTGACGGCGGCCAGGCGCGGTGACGGCGGCGGTTTCTTCTTCACCTTCGGGTCCTCCCCTGTGCCGACTCATGTGCGTCGCGGGCCACGGTCTCACGCGCCGCTGACAAGGAGGTCGTCGGTTCCAG
>NZ_JBVKBH010000034.1:0-21734 GCF_055657175.1 Streptomyces sp. NPDC107581 | reverse complement strand
CCCCGGCCGCCACCCGCTACCGCACCGCCCCCGATCTCCTCGCGGCCGCGGACGAGCAAACCGACACTCCGACAAGTTGATTCTTTACGGCTTCACAAGACGGCCAACGTCCTCGACAGCCTGCCCAAGTCGGCCCAGCCCGCGGCGAAGAAGGCCATCCAGGACATCTACAACGCCGAGGACAAGGAGCACGCGGCCAGGGCGGTCAAGGCGTTCGAGAAGCAGTACAAGGCGAAGTTCCCCAAGGCCGTCAAGAAGATCACGGATGATGAGGCCGAGCTGCTGGCCTTCTACGACTTCCCCGCCGAGCACTGGATCCATCTGCGGACCACGAACCCGATCGAGTCGACCTTCGCGACCGTCCGGCTACGGACGAAGGTCACCAAGGGCGCCGGCTCCCGCGCGGCCGCCGTGGCGATGGTGTTCAAGCTCGTCGAGTCCGCCCAGGCACGATGGCGGGCCGTCAACGCACCCCGCCTCGTCGCCCTGGTGAGGGCCGGAGCCCGCTTCGAACGCGGCGAGCTCCTCGAACGCGCCGAGACGATCGCGGCATAAGGTCAGGCCACCATGACCGACTACGACACCTACGGCACCAGCACACACACCGCGAGCGAACTGGTCCGCCTCGTCACCGGCCACCTCGATGTGGTCTTCACCGAGCGCGAAAGTGACTACCGGGGCGTTTACCACCTCGCCCAGGGAACCTACGGACACATCGAGATCCAGCCGAACGCCATCCCCGGCGATGACGGCCAGGAGGACCTCTACGCCGCGGAACACCCGGCGTTCCAGGTCCTCTTGCTCACCAACACCCCAGCCCCAGAGCCCACCCTGCACACCCACCTGGGCACCATCCAAGGTCTCGTGCACCTGGGCCGCGAATCATGGTGAGCCGCCGCGGACCCACAACTCTTGACAATTACTCGCCGCCGACCCGCCCGCAGGCCAAGGTCAGGATCCTCGATGCCCTGAGGCGCGCGGAGCGCGCCGTGTTCACCCGCCCGGCGCCCAAATCCGCGCGAGCCCAGATGAAATTCCTTCGCACACGCGCCAAGGGCTCCACGAAGGCCCTGGGCGAGCGCCTGGGCGTCTCCCGCAGCACGGTGCACGGCCTACCTCACCGGCGCCTCCACGAAGCCCCACAAGCGTCTTCAGGAGGCCCTGACGCAGGAGACCGAGGAACAGTGGCAACCACGGGTCAGGGGCGCAGGCGAGGCAGCGCGCGGCCGCCTCCGGCGGGCTCGTCATCACCTGCCGGGCCACCTTCGGCTTCACCGCGAACGGCACCTCCGACGACGGCCTCGGGTACGGGACATCATTACCGCCGTCTCGCCCTCGCACGCCGCCCGGATCCTGGACGCGAAGGAGCGCGGCGCGACGGACGATGATCTGCAACCGCTGCTCGCTGAGGCCATCACCGAGTCCTATTTCCGCGAGGGCGGCACCGCCCGCGCGGGCCTGCGCGCGGATTTCCAGGACGTGGAACACCTCGAAATCTCGTTTTAGCCGCACGGACTTCGAGGCTGCTATGAACCTGTCTACGGCTGCCATGCACCCGCCCGGCAGCCGGGTATTCCGTCACCCGTTCCCGCGACGATTGGGAGGCTCCGTGAGCACCCCTGTTCCCCGATCCCGCCGCCTGCGCATCCCGGCGCTCGGCGCGGCCGCGCCCCGCCAGCCGGTCGACCAGGCGAAGGTCGGCCGCCGCGCGGCGCGCCGCCGCGCCGCCGGGATGACCGCCACCGAGACCGCGGCTGCGCTCGAGGACGCCCGGCGAATCGGAGACGAAGACGCTGTACGCCTCGAACGGTCCCAACAACGTTGCTGTCTTCGACTGCGCGAGCCATCCGATCGTGACGGTGCACTGGTGGCGTTCTGACGGCCGCGGCGGCCTTGTCGGCCCCGGCCAGTAGTCCGATCGGCCTGGGCGACGAGATCCAGGACGACGGCAACCAGAGGGCGCAGACAGGCCGCTGAGCGGGTGACTCGGCGCCGGAGTCTTCCATACCGGTGGGGGCGATTCGAAGCGGCTGGTGCCCGTCGGGGATGATCCCTAACGGGCGCGGCCAGGATGCGAAGGAGAAGAGCCGATGGCCGAGCAGCAGAAGATGCACACGTTGAAGGGCACCAGGGACGCCCTGGTGGCCAAGCAGGGCTATCCGGAGGACCTGGACAGCTTCGACGCCGACATAGCGCGGATCGTCGCCGCCTATCAGAAACGGATTGAAGCGAAGCAGGCCGAGACCGCACTGCAGGAGCGGGTCGCGGACTCGCTTCCGGAGCAGCACTCGGAGGACGATCCGGAGACGATGCCTCAGCCCACCGGCCGGCAGATGCTCGGCTTTCTCGGGCAGGCGGTAGGCGCGGCCTGGAAGGGGGCCCTCTCCGAGAAGGCTGTGCGTGACCTGCGCCCGCAGAAGGAAAAGGCGCACGACGTCTGGGTGGAGTTGTGCGAGCAGGTCGAGGAACTGCCGGTGCGCCGGCAGGACGAGGGCTGGCGGATCGTGAAGCGGCGGCTTCGTGACACTCGTCCTCGGCTCGGCGATCTCGCCAACTGACGTTCACAGGGGCCCGGGACGGCCTGGCCGTCCGGGCCCTTTCCATGTGCCGCAGCCCATGCACGGCGGTGTGACGTAGTTCACATACGACGCTGCGTGATCCGGGCGCCCGCCCGGCCGGGTAACCGGGCACTTTGCCGGGTCACGCTCGGTAGAAGCTCACTACCAGTAATCAGTCGCGTCGCACACGTCGGCTACCGACTGTGACATGGCCGCTGTTAACCCAAGCACGCCACATGCTAGGGAAGGAAATAGCTTGATGACGGAGCGTACTCGCTGTCTCAACTGGGGCTCGGCGGCCGCTCCATGGATGGCTGCACGCTCCCCTCGCGGTCGCGTAGGGTCATCACCGCTCGGCCTCACGAGCAGCCCTCTGGGGTACCGGCCGTACCTGGCCCTGGGCCCTGGGCCCGGCGACGCATCCGCCTGTGGCTCGCTCTGGTAGCCGCCGCCGCGTATTGGACGGGGCGCAGCATCAGGGAGTGGATGTATCCCCGGATGCGAGCCGCCCCCGGCTCAAAACCACTGAGCCGGGAACGACCCGCCGGTAGTCGCGGCCTGGCCCTCACCCCATGCCGGGGGTGGGGGCCTTCGCGCTGTACCGGCGCCGAGTCTAAGTCGTCACGTGCTGGTGTCACCCGCGGGAGTGCTCCCGGCCGGGCACCACCGTCCGGTGCCGGGTTTCGTCCGTAGCGTCCCGGAGCGCCCCGCCCCGGCGCTACCGTGATGGGGATGCCCGAAATTGGCTCTGACCGCAGTTCCGTGAATGCCCAGGTCGCCGAAGGGAACGGGGGATCGTTTCGGCAGGAACGGCCGTTGGGTTCGTGCCGGGCCATAGTCCGGCTCTGAGTGCGTCGGCACCTCTGCGGCCATAGGGGGACGGATTCGCCTGGTCCGGAGCAATGGCACTGCTCATGCAGGGGAGCTGGAGCGTATTGTCCACGTCGCGGACCGTGCTTCAGGCGCCCATTGACGCGTCGGCGGGTCCGTCCGTTGCGGGTGGCTCGGCCGGCGTGAGAATCATGGCAACCAGGTGGTCGAGGGCTACCGAGGCCCCGGGGTCGTGGAGTTGCGTCTCGGGTGCGAGGGCAGCTGCGGTACGGCGCAGTTCGAGCCAGCCGAGGTAGGCGGCGTAGGCGGAGAGTGCTCGGTGGCGGGCGCCCTGCCGGCCGAAGCCCAGGTCGGTGAAGATCTCGGCGAGGAAGGCCAGCCGGGCCTCGGTGACCCTGGCGACCACCTCGGCGATGGCCGGATGGCCGGCCTGCGCGGCGAGGCTGGGCTCCAGACCGGCGATCTCCTCGCTGCCCAGGGCCTCCGCGAACAGGGCGCGGGCCCGGGCCCAGGCGTCATCCAGGGCTTGGACGGCCGCCACCACCTCGGTGGTGGCGCGCAGTTCCCAGGTCTCCAGGGCTGCCACCAGCAGGGCCTCCCGGTCGGCGAAGTGCCAGTAGAAGCTGCCGCGCGTGACGCCCAGCTCGCGCGCCAGCCGGTCCACCGCTACCGCGGCGACCCCGCCGCGGGCCAGCGCCCGCAACGCGGCCATCGTCCAGTCGTCCCTGCTGACTTTGCCCTTCCCCATGTTCCGTACACTACTGTATGGAACATCCGTACAGCAGTGTATGGAACTGTCTCGGAAGGGGTGGCGGGATGAACCTGGTGGCATGGGTGCTCGGACCGGCGGGGCGTGGGGAAGGGCCACGACGGCCAGGCGCTGTATCAACAGCAGGTGCCGGCCTTGGTGTTCGGGCGGCAGCTGCCGTGGCGAGTGCGGGTCTGCTGGCGGCTGGGGCCCTGCACGCGGTGTGGGCCTTCTCTCCCTGGCCGCTGGACTCTCGGGCCGAGTTCGCGGCCGCCGTGGTGGGGGTGGAGGAGTCGCAGCTGCCGTCCCGCCCGCTGACGCTGGCCGTCGCGGGTCTGCTGGGCGTGGCCTCCTGGCTCGTCGCCACCGGCACCCGGCCGGCGAACCGTTTGGCTTCCTCGCGCCTGGTCCGGGCCGGGCTCTGGACGATCTGCGGTGTCTTGTCGATGCGCGGGCTGGGTGGCCTGGTCGCCTCGGGCTTCGCCCTGGGCGAGGCACCGCACGAGTTCCGGCACTGGGACCTGCTGCTGTACTCCCCGCTGTGCATCGTCCTCGGCGGCCTGACCGGCTACGTGGCAGCCCGGACCCGGCGCCGCCGCATCAACCCTCAGGGCCAAGCCTGACCCACCCCGCCCGCCCCGAAGGGCCCGACGGGCCCAGGCCGATCAACAAGACACGCCCCAAGGCAGAAGGCCACAGTGAACGCGGACTCCATCAGCGTTCATGGAACTGCGGTCAGAGCCGTGAAAGGCTCTGACCGCAGTTCCGTAAATCCACAGGTCAGCGGCAGGAACGCGGGATCGTTTCGGCAGCGTACTTCCTGCCGTGGCGAGCAAGACGGTTGAGGCTGTGCTGTTTCCCGGGATCGATGTGCGAGTGGAGGGGGTGAGCGACTCCTCCGGCATGTTGGTGGTGGAGGCGGTGTCGACGGCCCGCCCAGGTCGGTGCCCGAACTGCCGCAAGCAGGCCCGCCCTGTGCACAGCACGTATCAACGCACCCTGGATTAGGGGCCGTTGGGCTCGCGCCGGGTCATCATCCGGTTGCGGGTGCGCCGGTACTTCTGCGACCGCAGGAGCTGTTCCCGCACGACCTTCGTCGAGCAGGTACGCGGGCTCTCCGCGCGCTACCGCCGTTCCAGCACCGGGCTGGCGGGCTGGCTGCGGTCGATCGCTATCGAGCTCGGCGGCCGTCCCGCCGCTCGGCTGTGCCGCCGGCTGCGGCTGACCGCGGGCCGGACGCGGCTGCTCCGGCTGCTGAGGGCGCCGGCGGTGCCGGACCGTGCGCCGCGGGTGTTGGGGGTGGACGAGTTCGCCTTCCGGAAGGGCTGCACCTACGGCACGTGCTGGTCGACGTCGAGGCTGGCCGGGTCGTGGAAGTGTTGCCCGACCGCACCTCCGAAAGCTTCGCGGCCTGGCTCACTGAGCATCCCGGCGCCGAGATCATCTGCCGGGACCGAGCCACCGCCTACACCAAGGCAGTCAAGAAAGCCGCCCCTCACGTCCTGGAAGTCGCCGACCGCTGGCACCTGCTGCAGAACCTGTCCGTCGCGGTGGAGAAGACCTGCCACCAGCATCGCAACTGCCTGCGCAAACATGCCGAGGAGGCGACGGTGACCGAGGTGCCGGAGCTGCCCCCGATGCTGTTACCGCCCGCGGAGCTACCCCGCACCCAGATCATCGAACGGACCCGCCACCGCTACCAAGACATCCACCGCCTGCTGGAGAAACGCTGGACGATCAGCGCCATCGCCCGCCGTCTGAACCTCGACCGCAAGACCGTGCGCCGCCGGCGTAGGCACGCAGCTGGCCCGAGTCCTTTGCGGCGTTCGCCACCCGAAGGGCAGCGAGCGGCTCGAGGAGGAGGGCCAGGAGTATTGCCGGGCCCTCCTCCAAGCAGTTGCGAAAACACAGTCGTGGTGCTCGCCGCCGCTGGCCCGCCATGCCGTATTTGCCCGGCCGTCTTGCGAGTCCAGTCAGGGCTTGATGACCACCTTCCCGGCGGCCTCACCGGTCGAAGCAGGGCTGTGGGCTGCGGAACTGGATTCGTTGCTGCTGCGGGTGGGCGAGCGGTTCGGGCGTATCGAGCCACGGCGGCGGATGCGGGATTACGTGCGTGGGCTACTCGGCCCGGTCGGCAGGAAGAACAGCTGGCAGCTTGCTGAGCACGCTGGTCACGCCACGCCGTACGGGCTGCAGCGACTGCTGTCCTGGTGCCAATGGGATCCGGACGAGATCCGCGACGACCTGCAGAATTATGTGGCCGAGCGGCTCGGCCGGCCGGACGGTGTGCTGATCGTGGACGACACCGGGTTCATCAAGAAGGGCATCGTCTCGGCCGGAGTCCAACGGCAATATTCGGGGACGGCGGGCCGCACCGAGAATTGCCAGATCGGTGTGTTCGCCGCCTACGCCTCAACCCGTGGCCGTGCGTTGGTGGACCGGGAGCTGTATCTGCCCAAGTCCTGGACCGATGACCCGGATCGGTGCCGGACAGCGAGGATCCCGCAGGACAGGGCCTTCGCGACGAAGCCGGAACTGGCGCGGGCGATGGTCCGGCGGGCGCTGGACTCCGTGCTGCCCATCGCCTGGGTGACCGCTGATGCGGTCTATGGGCAGGAAGGGCGCTTCCGGCAGGCACTGGAAGAGGCCGGCGTGGGCTACGTCCTGGCGGTGCCCAAGTCGCAGCAGGTCAAGACGGCTGCGGGGAGCTGGCGCATCGATCACGTCTTGGCCGGCGCCCCGGACGACGCCTGGGAACGGATCTCCTGCGGAGACGGCGCGAAGGGCCCACGGATCTACGACTGGGCGGCAGCGCGATTGCCTGTGATCGAGAATGTCGACGGTGCCCTATCCACGCACCACCGCTGGGTCTTGGCCCGTCGCAGTCTGATCCGTGTGCCTGCCGATAATGTCATCCGTGCAGCTCACGGGCTTGCTGGGTGCTGCGGCAGGATGACCAGATGTTGCTTCGTCTCACCTACCTGGTCATCAGTAATGTGTTCGCCGCGCTGCGGCTGCTGCCGATGAGCGGCCGGGACAAGGACGCGGAGATTCTCGTCCTGCGTCACCAGATCATGGTGCTTGAGCGGCAGCTCGGTGCGGGCCGGGTGCAGTTCGCCGCGGAGGAGAGGGCCTTCCTCGCTGCTCTGCTGGTGCCGCTGCCGCGCGAGGTTCTGCGCCGGCTCCGGTTGCTGGTCCAGCTCGACACCGTGCTGCGATGGCACCGCGATCTGACCAGGCAGCGCCACGCTCGCGTCTCAGGGCCGAGGAGGCCGGGCCGTCCGCGTATCGTTCGGTCGATCCGCATGCTGGTCCTGCGTCTGGTCCTGGAGAATCCGTCGTGGGGCTATCGCAGGGTGCACGGCGAACTCGCCACGCTCGGCGTGAAGGTGGCCGCCTCCACCGTCTGGGAGATCCTCAAGGAGGCCGGGATCGACCCCGCACCCGCACGGAGCTCCAATACCTGGGCGGATTTCCTGCGCTCGCAGGCCGAGGCCCTGCTCGCCTGCGACTTCTTCGAAACCCTCACGCTGACAGGGGCCCGGCTGTACGTCTTCGCGGTGATCGAGCGCACCACCCGGCGGATCCGGGTCCTGGGCGCGACGGCGCACCCGTCCGCAACCTGGGTGACACAGGCGGCGAAGAACCTCGTCATGGACCTCGAGGACGCCGGCTGCCGCGCCCAGTTCATGATCCGGGACCGGGACGGCAAGTTCCCCGCCCTGTTCGACGCCGTCTTGAAGGATGCAGGCATCGAGGTCGTACTCACCGGGGTTCGGATGCCCCGCATGAACGCGATCATGGAACGCTGGGTGCAGACCTGCCGGCGCGAGCTGCTGGACCGCACCTTGATCTGGAACCAGCGGCACCTGCTCCACGCCCTGCGTGAGTTCGAAGACTTCTACAACTTCCACCGGCTGCATCAGGGCATCGCGAACGCCCGTCCGCTGCACTCCTTACCTACGCCGATCACGGATCCGGACGAGACAGCCCGCCTCGATGTACGCAGACGAGATCGCCTTGGCGGCATCCTCCACGAGTACCAACATGCCGCGTGACCTGCACGGACGATGATTTCGGCAAGGGCAGGATCGCAATCTTGCAGACTTCATCGACCAGCACTACGCCCACCATGCCGGCGCCCGCACATTCGGCTGCCTGCTCCACCTGTGCGGCCACGCCGAAGGAGCCCGCTTCTGGTGGCAGTTCGCCGCCGGCGCCGGGGACGACACCGCCGAGTACTGCCTTTTCCTCGACCATGCCCAGCACGGCGAGTTCTATGACGCAGAGCACTGGGAGGGTCAACTGGCTCTTCACGGCTTCGCCCCCGAAGAACTTTTCGACGACCGCAGCGCAGCTCCCATCCTCACCAAAGAGTTCACAAGCTGCGTCGACGACTACCTCGTCGAGCGTGTCCACCCCGATCTCGGCGTCGTTCCCTTCCCCAAGACCCCGCTCATCAAGCATGTACGCGACTTGGCCACCATCCCCACCAGGCGATGCGCCACCTGAGCAGAGAGTCGTCGGCCGCTGGGTTCCGGCAAGATGCGTTGCCAGCTGACCATCGCCCCGGCTGAACAGGCCGCGCCCGACGAGTGTCCTACGGCGTGCCCCGCCCCCATCGCCGTCGCCCGCCGACAAGGGCCGGGCCCGTCGCCACGGGTGAAGCGACGGGCTCGGCCAGATTGCACAGCCGCGCACCCTCAACCGGTGTGCGTTACCGGTCGACGAGTAGTGGCCGCCGAGTTCAACGAACTACCGGTTTGCGCTCCATGTGTGGGGCGCGGCAGATCACCAGAACTCCGGCTCTTGCCACTGGACACACGTTGGACGCTGCCCCCCGGAGGACAGGAACTCCTTTACAGCCTGACGCACAAGAGCGATGGGGATTTCCGAATTACTCGGAAATTCGGTCGCACTCCCCATGATGGAGTAGGAGGTCTCTCCTCGTCCTTTCGAGGGATCAAGCGAAACCAAGTTCCCGTCGTCCATGAACGCGAGAACTCCGACCTGAAGTCCTCCGTCTGCCCCGACCATCAACTCGTGGTCGGGAACCCCTGCTGGCATGAGTGGACGGTCCAGGCTGTGCAGCGCGGCCAAGTTCTCCGACGGTCGGCTCGCAAGAAGCGTATCGACCAAAACGTCAACATCACTTGGACTTTGAAGCAAAACCGGGCTATCCCCATGCTCGCGCCGATAGTACGCTTGCACCCGACCGTGCGTCACTTCGCTCCTCCATAGGTCCATTGCTCATAGCCGCCATTGCCGTCGGGCCAGTGTACCGTGAGCTGCCGTTTGCCCAGAATCGTGTCGAGGGTCTGATGGCACCCCAATGGTTGCGCGCATGGTCCAGCCGGGTTATTGATGACGATTTCAGCCTTGTCAATGCCATCCCGAATCATGATGCCAGCCATTTTCTGCTCGACATCACTTGCGCGAGACGATCTTGAAGCACCCTTCAGAACGCCTTTTTCGCGAAGGGTGTCGTTAACTATGTCTATCAACCCGGCGTCGGCTTTCTTGTTCCCGCTGACGAGGCGGTATACGTGCCCTGTCGAAGTGGCGCCGACTCCGACCGTCGACCCGCCCTCGGCAAATTTGGGAAGAACCCGGGCGGCAAACGCCTTAAACCCTTCAGCGCCTATTCCGATGCCCATGGCGCGCGCCCAGCCCGGCCCCGGAACCCACGGGACGACGTTTTCCTGGGGAGTTACATATTCGCAGTTTGATCCACCTGCATCGCAGAGTAGCTGAGGATCAGGCTCTCCGAATATTTTGTTGAAAACGAATTTGAGCGCACTAAGAGCAGGATCATTGGCATTGCCCTTATAGGGGCCGGGTGTCGGTGTTGGCCCTGGGCTTGGGGCTGGTACAGGGGCATCGCTACCAGTGGCTGCCGTGCCGCCGGTGTTACTGGGTCCCCAACTAGTGCCGGCTCCCCCGCTGCTACCGCCTAGACGCCCGTCCCCATAGTCCCGCCCATGCTTCTTCTCCCACTCCTCAACCGATTTCGTTCCCCCGCACACCCCGTCCTGCATGCAGACGCCTCGCCCTGACGGGTCGCTGGAGGTGACGGGTGTGTTGTTGGCGTAGGCGTAGCCGTTGAGTGATTGGTGCTGGTCGAGTGTCAGGAGCGGGTCGACGCTGATGAACTGGCCGATGGTGGGGTCGTATTCGCGGGCGTCGACGTGGGTAAGGCCGGCTGCGTCGTCGGCTGGCTTGCCGAGGAACGCCTTGTCGTCGGGCCAGGACGTCGGCTTTGTGCCCCGCAGTGCGCCGAAGGGGGTGTTGTAGCGCTTGGTGACCGCGTAGGTGGTCGAGTCGAGGGCGATGCTGGAGGTGCCGTGGTGGTCGGCAGCCAGGAAGCTGAGCTTCGTGCCCGAGACGCCAGCGGTGGCAGTGCGGACGGCGATGGTCTGGCCGTTGGCCGTGTAGGAGCGCGTGCCGGAGGCGGTTTTCGTGGTGCCCTTGGTGGTGAGGTGCAGTTCTGTGCCGGCGCCCAGGTAGAGGACGGTTTCGCCGTCTGCCTTGGCGCGGCGGATCAGCAGTTCGCCGTTTGCGTCGTAGAGGTAGCTGGTCTCCTTGGTGCCCTCCGTGAGTTTGGTGAGGTCGCCCTCGGTGTTCCAGGCCAGAGTCTGCTGGGTCGTCGCCTGTGTCTTGGGGTCCGGGGGGCCAGGGCGGGAGGTGGTGTTGCCGCTGCTGTCGTAGGAGTAGGTGGCCGGGCGGGCGCCGGTCGTCTTGTCCAGCGTGTGCGGCTTGTTGTCGGTGGTGGCGTTGTAGGTGTACGTCGTGGTCTTGTCGCCCGACGTGGTGTGCTGGGTCTCGGTCTTGCGCTGGCCTGCGTCGGTGTAGGTGTATGACGTCCAGTAAGGGGCTGCCCCGTCGAGGTTGGTGGCCGTGCGGCCGGAGGCCGCGCAGTCGGCGCTCTTCGGGGTCCAGGCCTCGGTCATGCGGCGGTTGCCGTCGTAGGCGAAGCACTGGTAGTCGGCCTTGGCGGTGCCGCCCTGGGTGGTGGCGTCGAAGATGGAGGTGACGTTGCCGGCGTCGTCCTGGGTGAACTTCAGTTCCTGCGGCATGTAGCCGTGTACGTCGTCGGTGACGTAGGAACGGGTGAGGCGGCGGGTGCCTTCCTCGTAGTCCCAGGTGAGGTAGGCCTTCTTCGCCGAGGACGAGCCGTCGGTGCCCAGGGTGAGCTGACGCAGGTCGCTCTGCGGGGAGAAGGCGGCGCCCTGCAGGTAGCCGGTGGTGCCCTTCGAGGTGAGCTGGTGGCCGGTGGAGTCGTAGGTGTACGACACCGTCTCGGCGGCCAGGCCGCCCGCGGCCGGGGCGGAGTACTGGCTGATCGACCCGTCCAGGTTGTAGCCGGTACTGAACGACAGCGTCTTGGGCACGTAGCCGTCGGTGACTAGGGGCTCGGTGTCCGGCAGGATCAGCTGGCTGCCGGTCGCGTGGTACATCGCGTCGAAGGCCGTGACCTTCTCGGTGTATGCCCTTCCGGTCACGCCGCCGTCGTAGCGGGTGGCGCTGTCCTGCTGGCCCTTGACCACCTGGTCGAAGTCCCAGGCCGCGAGTTTGTGGGCGTCGGTCTTGCTGACCTGCCACATGCCCTTCTTGCGGCCCAGTACGTCGTACTCGTACAGGAGTTTCTTCGAGGCGTCGTCGTTCGGTGTCGTACTGACGAGCTGGTCGAGTTCGTCGTACTCGCTGCTGCTCTTGCCCTTGTCGGGGTCGGTCGCCGTGACCTGGCGGCCGAAAAGGTCGTAGGTGTATGACCACTTGGTCTGGTCGGGGCCGGTGACCGTCTCCTGCTGGCCGGCAGGGGTGTACGTGAAGTCGGTCGTGGTGAAGTCCGTGCCGGTCGGCGTCGGGCCGGCGTATTCCCGGCGCTGGGTCGTCTGACCGAGCGCGTTGGTGACCACGGCGGTCGCCTGGCCGCCGGTCGGGGCGCTGGTGGCGACGGTGTCGCCCGTGTAGGTGGTGTCGACCGTCCAGCGGGTGACGCCGTGGACCTTCGTCACCGCCTTCGTCGGCCGGCCGGCCCCGTCGTAGGTTGTGTCGGTCTGGGTGGGCGCCTGGCCTCCGGAGGTCTCCGCGGCTTTGGAGCTGGGCGTTGAGGTGCTGTCCCAGATGTCGGACTGCTGGCTGACTGCCAGGCCTCGTGCGTCATAGAGCGTCAGGGAGATGAGCCGTCCGCCCTGCGGCGTCGGTGTCTGGGTCTGGCGCGAGCGCAGCAGGGAGTCGTAGAACTCGTAGCTGGTGTTGTAGCCGGAGCCGTCGTTCTTCAGGGTCGCGGTAGAGACCCAGGACATGTCCGAGCTGGTGACGTTGTAGGTGTAGACGTAGTTGGGGGTTTTGCCCAGCGTTTTGGAGCGGTTGGGCAGCCAGAGCTTGGTAATGCGGCCGAGGCTGTCGTACTCACTCTCGGTGATCTTGTTGTTGGGGTCGGTGACCTTCAGTGTCGCGCCGGTCGCGAAGTCCAGGGCCGTGGTGGTCTTGTACGTCTTGGCGTCCGACACCGCCGTTGACGTCAGCGGACCGGAGTCCTCAGGTACGTAGGTGGTGGAGGACACCGACAGGTCGTTGGTGTCGGTCACGATTTTCGGACGCCCGAGCGTGTCGTACGTCGTTTTGGCCACCTTCTGCCAGGCAGGGGTGTCGTCGCTGCTGTATCCCTTGGCGCGTCCCTCCCAGCTGGCATCGCCCTTGGTGGGTTTCTGCGATGCCGACCAGGTGGTGGCTGATGTGTCGTCGTAGACCGTGGCGATGTCGGAGATGACATCACCCGGCTGCTTGGAGTCGGCCGGCAGGTCAAGCGCCGAGTCGGCCGTGGCACAGGAGGCGGCGACGGTACGGGCGCGGGAGACCAGGGAGTTGATGCCCTTGTCGTCGTTGCGGGCGTACCACGTGTGGGTGCACTTCTCGTCGTCCTTGGCCGAGTCGTCGCCCTCGTCCTCGACGGTCTCGGCCATGCCGTAGTCGTCGTAGGTGGTCTTCACCGTGTGCACGCGGTCGTACGGGGTGAGCTTGCTGGTGATGTCGGTGCGGGTGTGGGTGGCGGCGGTCCGTACGTAGTACGCCTCGGTGTCCGCGTACGACTTGTGCTGGGTCGCCGTCCGCCTGGACCACGGATCATTGACCGTGCCACTGACTTCAGCGTCACCGTTGTAGCTGACCGACTCGCGGGTGAAGCCCGCGTACTGCTCGGAGTCGGTGATCTCACCGGCCTTGATGCCGGAGACCGTGACGGTCTTGCGCTTGTCGGCGTCGGGAGTCTTGCCGTCCGAGCCGAGCACGCGGTCACCGTTCATGCCGCGCAGGTAGACCGCGGTCTCTTTGCTCTGCGTGCCGGTGGAGATGCCGGTGAGGTGAGTGACCTGCTGGTATCCGCGCCAGATGGACCAGGTGCGCTCCTTGGCGGGAGTCAGCGGGTCCTCGTCGTAGTGCCAGGCAGCGCCGCCCGTGTACTGGTAGCTGTGCTGGACAGCTTCGGAGCCACCTCGGGCGTCGGTGGTGGAGACCGAGCTGACCGGGTATTTCTGGAACCAGTCGAGGATCGGGTTCTTCTCGCCGTTGGGCGACCAGTACACCGGGTAGCAGCGCTTGGTGTTCTCGTCCAGCTTGGGCTTACTGCCGCCTGCGGTGCAGTCGGCGTCCATGTAGGTGACGATCGTCTGCGCGCCGGTCTCGGACGTGACGGCCTTCAGACGGGGCTTGTTCAGCGGCAGGATGTCATCCGCAGCGCCGTCCACGCGGTTGGGCATCATGACATGGCTGAACTTGACCGGGTCGAGGGACAGGTCCGTGCCGCGCTTGCCCGTGTGCTTGATCTCGTCCAGCCACAGCGACTGGTCGGTGGAGTCACCGGTGTCACCGGGGTCGAGGTAGAGCTGCTTGAGGGACCACACGTCCGCCGGCTCGAAGGCAGGGGTGGAAGCCGCCGCGTTCCACGCGGAGGTGGTGATCGCCGTCAGCCGCTTGCGGGTGAAGAACGAGGGGCCGACGTTGCCGGTGCACTTGTCCCCGTCCTTGCAGATCGCGTCGAACGGTACGTCCGGCCAGTTGTCCCGGGTGTCCTTGGTCAGCGAGTCACAGCCGCTGCCCGAAGTCAGGCAGCGCTCGTCGTAGGTGAACACCACCTTGTCCGAGGCGGCCGGGGAGGCGGAGAAGAGGGCGCCGGCGCGCTGGCCGTAGCGGATCTCCTTCAGGTAGCCACCGCGGACGTAGTCGGTGCCGGTGTTGTCGTCGCCGAGCATGTCGTAGTTGTTGTGCTCGGCGGTGTACCAGTACGACTCGGCGTTGCCGTGGGTGTCCTCGACATAGTCGAGGTTCCACCGCCAGGCCTGCATCTTGTGCCGGCCGGAGAAGGAGTCCCCGCTGCTGTAGCCGGGTTCGCCTTCGTCGTCGCCGAAGACGGGCACCGTCCACACCGACTGGGTGCGGTCGTCCGAGCCGGCCCCGTCGAGCTTGTTCAGGCCGAACACGTACTTGGTGCCGTTTCCGGTGATGACCGTCCAGTACTCGCCGTCGTCGTCACCGTTGTCGGCGCCGGTGGAGCGGGTGACGGTGGAGGCGTCGTCGTCCTGCAGCCGCCACTTGCCGCTGGTGTCGTCCTTGACCAGCTCGGTGGCTTTGCCGTTCAGGACGAGGGAGGCGTTGTCGTACTTCCAGCACAGGTCGTACTTGCCGTCCTGGCCGTCATCGTCGCAGGAGCCGTACTTGCGCTCGATGTAGGAGGAGGTCAGGTCGAAGCCGGCGCCGATCTGGCTGCCCTGGTTGTTGGAGTTGGCTGTCTGTCCGTCGACGGCGCCGGAGTCGTATGAGATCGACAGGTCCGGCTGCGGTCCGGCGGCGGCCGGTGGCACCCTCAGGGGGTACGACCAGGTGAACGAGCCTGAGGAGCCGCCGGCTTCCCACGTCGAGGAAGCGGACAGCGGCGTGGCCTTGTAGTCGCCGGCGCCGGATTTGGTGCCCGCTGCGACGGCCAGCAGCATGGACTGCCGGTCTGACGCGAGGGTCACCGGCGCGGAAATGCTGTCTTTGGCACGGTTGTTGACGGAGTCCAGGGTGACGCGTTTGCGGCACTTCGCCGTTTCCGGTTCCTTTGCCGCGCAGTTCGGCAGGCGTGTCAGCTGGAGACGGCCGGCCCAGTCACCGCCGTAGGCTGCGGCGAAGGCGGAGTAGTCGATGCCGAGGCGGGCCTTGCCGCCGGCCTCGGGGCCGGTGAGTTTGAGGAGCACGCCCTTGACGCCGAGCTTGGCGGCAGCCTTCTGGTCGAGGACCTCAACCGTGACGGACCGGGCCGTCGTGCCTTTGCCGGGGGCGGTCACGGTGACGGGCAGGGAGCCGGGGCGGGCCAGGGCGGTGCCCTTGTCCGGGATGGTCAGCGACGCTTTGCCGGCCTTGGGCCAGATGGTCTTGCGCTGCTGGTCGTGGCGGGCCCGGGCGGCGGCCGCCTGGTCGGCCTCGTCGGCCTTGCGTACTTCGGCGGCTGCCTTCTTGTTCACCTTGGCCGTGAAGGGGCTGACTTTGGTGGCCTGGGGTGGCTTCAGGTGCGGGCGCCCCAAAGGGTCGGTGTCCGCGGCGAAGGCGACGGGGGTCAGCAGGCCGGACAGGAGTGCCAGGCCCGTGGTCGCAGCGATGCGACGGGACCAGCGAGTTCTGTCTCTGCCCCTGCGGCCTGGTGCTGGCCTGGGTATGCCAAAGGAATTCATGGCGGGTTCTTCCTGCGCGGCGCCGGGCTGTGTCACGCCGGACGCGTGCCGTTGAGGAGGACGAAAATCAAGAGGATGCGGCGGATTCAGCCGCCGGGTGCCGAGCGGCCCGCTCAGAGAGCGGGCCGCTCAGGGGCTGGTGACTGCGTGCCAGGCGTCAGCTCGGCGTGTCCAGCACCTGGGAGCGGATCTGGTCGGCACTCATCGCGCCAGTCCACACCCTCAGTGATTCCAGCGAGCCGGGCAGGTAGTGCCCGGTGGAACCGCCGGATGCTCCGCTGCCTGCGGACAGTACGCCGGTGCCCTGCTGGATTGCAGAGAATCCGGAGTTGTCTTCGCCGGGCTGCTCGAGACCGCCCACGTACAGGTGCAGTCGGCCCATGCGGTCTTCGGTCTTGCTGGAATCGGCCGGGTCGGTCCACTGCCACGTCTCCTGGGCGTCGAACACGCCGGTGACGTCCACCCCGGTGTTCACCTCGGCGGGGTCGGCGGCTGCCACCTCAGCGCTCTGTGTGACCTTGCCGTCCGGTCCGACGGCGGTGCGGGTGAACTTCCACTGGTAGGTATCGGCTGCGGGCTTCACCACCCACAGTGCCCACGAGGACTCGCCGCCGATCGCCTGTCCTGCCACCTGGGCCTGGTAGCCGACCGGCTTGGACGCCAGGCTGCCGGCATCGGTATCGGCATTCAGCCTTACGTGGGCGGAGACGGTGAATGAGCCGGTCTCGTCGGTCACCGGGCCGGGCGCCGAGGCGTAGCCCGATGTCCCGTCCAGAACGAGGGTGTTGTTGTCTTCGTCGAGTTTTGCACCGGTAGTCGACAGTGCCAGCGCCGGTGCGGGATAGGGGGTCACCTCCTTGACCTGATTGCCGGTCGAGGAGGTGGCGTCCCAGTACGCCACGAGCTCGTTGGCCGCCACGCCGTCCTGGGTCAGCTGCGCCTCCTGAGCCACCTGCTCAGGGCTGAGCGCGTACTGCCACACGGCGACCTCATCGATGCGGCCGCGGAAGTTTTCGCCCCCGGCCCCACCGGCCGGCGAGCGGCCGAACTGGAGGCCGGTTGGGGACGTCCACGGCTGGTATGTGCTGGACAGATCGTTCAGCACCGCCGGCTTGCCCTGCGGGCGGCCGTTGACAAACAGCTGGATGGTGTCGTTGGTCTTGTCCGTGTCGCCCTTGGTGTCGAAGACGGCCGCCAGGTGCGTCCACACGTTCAGCGGCGGCGGTCCGGCGTCGGCGACCGACCGCAGATAGTCCGGATTATCGACGTCGGCGGCAGTGCGGTTGAACACCCACTTCTTGTAGGACGCGGAGTAGTACAGAGTGAAGGCAGACGCCTTCGCGCCCGGCGCCGACAACACCACATGGGTCTGTGAGGCATCGGTCAGGTAGACCCAGGCCGACACGGTGAAGGAGTCCTTGGTGTTCACCGCCGGTGCTGCAGTGGCCGCGTAACCGTCACGCGTGGTGTCGGTGCTGCTGTCGTTGAGGTACAGCGAGTAGTCGGACTCTCCGCGGCGTCCCAGGGTCGACCAGCCGGCGTGCGTGGTGTAGAGCGTGGCGTCGTGCCGGGTGCCCTCTGTCGCGGTGTCCTTGGCCACCGTCACTCCAGAATTGGGCGCTGCGTCATCGAAGTGCCAGCGTCCGGCAGCGCCGGCGGCCGGAGCCACCTTGAAGGTGAACTCCGCCGGAGTGCCCCACCGCTTGTACACGTCCTTGGCCCGCACCGAGAGCACCTGGGTCCCCGAGAGCGGTGGTGTCACATTCTTGACGTCGGCTGTGAGCCCGCCTGTGACCTGCCGGGCAGGCGTGGACAGCAGCTTCCACTCATAGGCGGTGACGTCGGTGTGTCCGTCTTTGATGTCGGCACTGTTGGGCTGGAAGGTGAAGGAGCCCGGCACGCCCGGTCCCCCCTTGCCTTCGCAGACCTCGCTGCCGCACTGGGTGTAGGGGGAACCTGCGGTGATGCGGGGCGCCTTGGGTGCACTCGAGTCGATCTTGAAGTAGCACCAGGAGCTGTAGGGCGACCACAGATCACCGCTCTTGCCGTCGTACGACCAGTGAGACTGGGTGCGTGCCTTGTAGCGGTACAGACCGCCGTCGGCGCGCTCGCTGGTCCGCGTCTTCTCCAGCGTCCCATCACCATGCCAGCCCGTATCGGGCATGTGATCCGTCCACACCTGATGCCAGGCCGCGTCATCACCGCGCTCAACCACATACTCGGCCTGAAGCGTGGCTGCCGGTTCGCCCTTGTGCGGCTGCACCAACGTCTGTATCTGGGCCTGCATCATGGGATCCTTGCGGGTCACGATGAGGGGATCGGTGGAGGATTTCTTGCAGTCGGCGGTGGTGCCGTCGCCGGGAATGACGCCGACGTCGGTGGGCACGCCGGGCTTGTAGGCGAACTTGACCTGCAGTTCGGCGCTGTCGTCGAAGCGCTTCCAGGCTCGCGTGTCGCTTTCGTCCTTGGCCCGCAGCATCAGGGTGAGCCGGCTGATCTTGCCGTCCGCGAAGGAGCGGACCGTACCCGTGAGGTTCTCGTCCGATTCCTTGGCGCTGTCGTTGAACTCGATCCACTTGTCGGGCTGGTCCGGGCTGCACAGGTTGCCGCGGCCCGCCGCGACGTTCTGGTCGCCCATCAAGTCCAGCTGCTTGGGGCCGGGCCATCGGGTGCCCTCGGAGATGTTGTCGGTGCGTACCAAATCCACCCAGTGCGGGTCGCAGTTGAAGGACCACGTCTCATGGGCCCTGAAGGTGGCATCGAGGACATACTTGCCGGCCAACTGGGTCGGGGCGAACTCGAAGTACATGCGGTCGACGTAGCCACCGCCGCAGTAGTAGCCGTCGGCATTGCCACACTTGCCGACACCCTTGCCGCCGTCGAACATCCAGAACTTGTCGCCGTCCGAGGAGATCTTCGTGCGTTCCGAGACTCCCAGTCCGACCGAAGGGTCGATGTAGACGGGGTAGACAGTGTTCTTGCCGCGCAGGAGGTCCAGGTCGGGGTGCACGGCGACTGCGCCGTCATCGACCTTCACAGGCAGCACCGCGGTGGCATCGCCGTCCCCCGGCTGCGACGGATCATCGTGCGCCTGCCCCTGCGCGGGTCCCCCGGCGTCCGTGCGCATCAGCTGTGTCTGCGGGCCTGCTTCACCGTCACCGGCCGAGTCCCACATCTGGCCGGCAGGGCCGCGGAAAACGGCGTTGCCGTCTTCATCGATGGCCCGCAGACCGCCGCCGGCCCCGGCCACCACGGACAGGCCATCCCCGGACGCGGTCAGCCTGACCTGTTCCAGCGCCGGATTCTGTGCCGCTTCGGGCGTCTTGACGACAAGAACTTCCCGGTAGCTCTCAGCTGTGGCTGTCAGCTGCAGGTCCACCCCGTCGAACACGTTGGCATAGGTCGCTGTCGCACCGTCCACTGTCGGCTTCGGCAGGTCGCCAGGCCAGCCGAGGGTGACCGATCGTCCGTCCTTGCCCAGCTGAATCATGTCCGATCCCGACCCGCCGCCGGAGAAGGACAGGTCCACGACCGCGCCCTTGGGGGCTATCCGGCCGTCCGCATGACGCTCCAGTACCGGATCGACAGCGCCCCACCCACCGTCCTTCTCCTTCACCCGCTGAGGGGTGGTGGACTGCGTAAGCGTGAACGAGCCGTCCGGGTTCGCCTTGGTCGTGGTGTACTCGGTGCGGTCCGCCGTCACCTCCACCGGCTCACCCGACGCCTTGGCCTGGGCAGACGCGGTGGGCTCATCCACCGGCCCCGTCACTGCTGCCGTCCTCGACATCGGCAGAGCTGCCGCAGCAGGCAACCCGGGCAGTACCGACAGTAGGAGTGAGGCCACGGCACCGCCCAGAAGGCAGAAGCGCGCTCTTCGTGCCCTCCGCGCCGGCGACACGCCGGCCCACTGAGGCTTCACGAAATCCCCCCGTATATGAATCTTGTAAAGGTCTTGGAAAGTAAACGACCAGTGACCGTACACGGTCAATCAAGTGTGAGACTGCTCACGTGAGTACGCTGACCTGCCCAGTTGAATCCAGCCACAAGATCCACACCTTTCAGATCTGACGCACTGGGGGAGGTACTCCACGATCGTGGCCGACCCGGCCGCACTGCCGCTGAACACTCGGCCTGAAGAGCTGGGTGGCGCGCTGCGGGTGGCGGCTGGGCTGTTCTTCGGACGGCTTCTCCCCGGGGCGTTACTGATCTCGGCTCGTTAGGGTGATCTTTGCTGAACATCCTGATGCGGGTGTCGTGTTGCCGGTAGGCCGTGGTGCGTGAGATATGCGGATGGGGGCGGGCTGACGCCTGCAGCACGGCGGTGCCGGGAAGCGGTGCGGATACAGGCGGCGGAGCTGTTCGCTCAGCAGGTCAAACCGCCGGAGGTGGCCCGGCGGCTGCGTGTGAGTGTGAAGTCGGCGTACCAATGGCAGCAGTTGTGGCGGCAAGGTGGTGCCGACGCGCTGCTTTCGCGAGGGCCGAGCGGGGGCCGGTGTCGCCTCTCACCCCGCTGTCTGGAGAAGCTCGCCGGGTATCTCGAGCAGGGGCCGGCCGCGCACGGCTGGACCGAGGACCAGGTGTGGACGGCTGCGCGAGTGGCCACGCTGATCGGCAGGAAGTTCCACCTCTCCTACAGCGTCTCGGGCGCTACGAGGCTGATGCGCCGGCTCGGTTTCACTCCGCAGATGCCCGCGCGCAGGGTGGCCGAGCGCGACGAACAGGCCGTGACCGGCTGGAAGGAGGCGACGTGGGTGGAGGTAAAAGGGCCCGGGCGGCCTGCAGGGGCTACATCACGCACTGGTCGACGCGGATCTCCGTGTTCTTGTACCGCGCCTTGAGGTCGTCGCGGACCCTCTCGAGAATCCTCCGCGGGCCGGTGTCCCCGTCGTAGCTCGACCGGATCCCGGGCGGGAGGATGAAGATCATGTCGAGGTCGGACACGCCCTTGATCGCGGTGTGCCGGCCGAACGATCCGACCATCAGCTTGTATTCGGTGCAGCCGTCCTTGTCGCGGAAGTCCTTGTTGAGCGCCTTCGTGATCTCGTCCCGGCGCGAGGCGACCGTCGTGGCCGTCTCTCCGACCTTGAGGTTCTGGAGCAGCGTTTCGAAGATCTCTGAGGTCTTCATCGTCATGCCTCGCCTTCGCCGAGCCGGAGCGCCTCCGGGAGGAAGAGGTCGATCTCGTGCGAGGTGAACGTCATCTCCTCGTTGTTCTGCAGCCCGCCCTGGGCACGCTCGAACGCCCTGTTGCTCGTCCTGGGCGCGGCGGCGTACGCGTCGCGCGCGGCCTGCTGCAGCTCGTCCCGCCGCTCTCGGCCCTCCGCGTTGGAGACGGTGCCGGACATCAGGTCGGCAATGAGGGAGATGTACGACTCCCGGACATCCCACAGCCGAGAGGCGATGCCACGGTGGGCCTCGGACTCCTCCTCGAACTTGAAGGTCTTCGTCCCAAGGCTCATCCAGCTGACCAGGAGCGCGATAGAAGAGGTCGCGAGGCTCGTCAGCACTGCGTTGCCGAGCAGGCCGACCACCGCGGCAAGGAAGGTGCCCGAGCTGATCGCGGTGAGAGCAATGAGGACGCCCTGCTGCCACCGGTGCTTGGTGAAGCAGATGTCCGCCTGCTTCTCATGGGTCTTGTGGCTGTAGACCACGCGCCCGAAGGCCTCTCGCATCTGCGCCAGAAGGTACGGGTCGCGGTCGGGCACCGCTTCGCTCTCGTGTGTCAATTCGTTCCTACTCGGTCGAGGACTCCTGGACATGCGCCTGAACGTCAGTTGCACATCTTCTGAGTGGGCTTGTATTTCAATTAGTACTTGTTCAGGCAGAGTTGGTGGGACGGTGAACCATGACAGTGCGTCCGCCCGTCACCGCCTTACGGGCCAAGTT
>NZ_JBVKBH010000033.1:0-22362 GCF_055657175.1 Streptomyces sp. NPDC107581 | reverse complement strand
CTCGCCAGCATCGCCTGCACCCTGATCTGCTACCGCCGACTCGCCAAATGAGATGACTTCTTAGTGCTCTTCGCCTGCCGTGACTTCCCGCAGTCGGCGCATAGACGGACGCGCCGCGGCTGACACGAGCCACAGTGGAAGGCGCCGCCGCGGTGCCGGAATCCGGGGCGGAGCCGACCGCAGACGCTGCACTCGCCGGTGCGGCCCCGGTAGCAAGCGTCGCAGATGTCCGGCTGGCCGTTGGCCGCGCGGATGTGGATCCGCCGGACGCGGCCGCAGAGCCCGCAGAGTCGGCCCGGGACGTCGTAGCAGCGGCGGCAGACCGGGCCCTCTTCGGTGTTCGCCCAGACCCGGGCTTGGTCACCACAACGGGCGCACTCACGTTCGGGGCGCGGGTAGCAGCCCGAGCAGAGAGCTGTGCCGTCCTCGCTCCGGAAGGCCGGGACGCGGTGCTGTCCGCACTTGCCGCAGTCCTGCTGGAACAGCGGGTCCTTGCGATAGCAGACGCGGCAGATCGGACCTTCTTCGCGGTGGGCGGCGATGTGTCCGTCCTGCTTGCAGCGGGCGCACTGCTTGAGCGAGTCCCGGTCGAGGCACCAGTTGCAGCAGCGGCCGGCCGGGGTGGGACGGCGGAGCGTGCTGTTGGTGCGTCCGCAGATCGCGCAGGCGAGCTGGGTGACCGCCTCGCCGTGGCCGGCGGCGTCCAACTGCCTCAGCAGCCGCACCAGCACGAGCGGGCAGTACGACGACGGAGCCGTCAGCGCGTTCGGGTTCTCGGCGATGTGGTCGTCCAGCTCGCGTGCGCGAAGCGATCCCCAGGCCTTGGCCTGTTCGAGGATCCGTTGGGCCGCCTCCGCGGTCAGGTCCGGGCCGATCGCCTCCAGGAGGTGGGCGATCAGCCGGGCCCGGGCCTGGTCGAGTTCTTGCTGACGGCGGCGCTGGTGGGCGTTCTGTCGCCTCACGGCTGGCCGGGTCGGCGGATGACGGTCCGCCGTGGGGCGGTCGGCGTCGGGCCCGACTCCCCGTCGGCGGTCTTGCGGAGCTGGGTGTTGACGACCTCGGGCTTGATCAGGTCGTTCGGGGTGCACTGCAGGATGTCGCAGAGCGCGACGAGGGTGTCCATGCTCATCCGCTGCGGGGGCTGGGTGACCAGGCGGTAGACCTGTTCACGCGAAAGGACGACGCCGCGTTCGGCGAGCAGCGGCACCAGGTCGGAGGTCTGGAACATCTGGCGTTCGGCCATCAGCTGCCGCAGCTGCCACTGGTAGCCCATCTTCTTGATCACGTTGCCACGTCCCAGTCGTCGCCCAGCCGGTTCCTCATGGAAGTCTCCAGCAGCTTGTTCCTGTACTCGTTCGAGACCCCCATGTAGATCGCCGTCGTGGCCGCATGGGAGTGCCCGACCTGTTCTTGAACAAACCGGGCGGGATATCCAAATTCGGTCAAATGTGTGATGTAGCTGTGACGGAGGCAGTGCAAATCGAGATCTTCGTCGAGGCCGGCGTCCTCGCGGGCCGCCACGAACGCCTCGTTGATGGAGCGCGGCGACAGCCGCCCGACCCGTTCGGTCACCCAGAGCGCGGGGTGACGGCTGGGCGAGAAGTGCGGCCGGATCTCGGTCACCCACTCGTCCAGGACGTCGACCGCCCAGCCCATCTCCGGGACCATCAGCACCGTGCGGCGCTTGGGCGGCGCCCCCTTCGAGGCTTTGCCGAAGCGGACCATCAGGCTGCCGTAGCCGCGGAACTTCGGAGCCTTGCGGCTGCGTCGCAGGTCGACGAGATCGACCTTGGACGACTCCGTCCGGCGCGTGCCGTAGGCGTAGATGGTCTTGAGGACCGCGGCGTCCCGCAGCGCGGTCAGGGGCCCTTGCGGCCCTGCCCCTTGATCTTGCCCGGCCGGGCGTCGGCGGCATCGAAGAGTGCCTGGACCTCGTCGTAGGTCAGGGGCCGGCGCCGCGGGTCGCCCTCGTACTCGACGGTGTGCAGGACCGAGTTGCCCTCATGGAAGACCGCCTGCGGCACTTCGCCGAAGCGTTCATCGCAGGTGTGCAGCCACCCGTAGCGGGCGTCCAGGAGGTACTCCAGGAACAGGCCGATCGTCACCTCGTACGTTCGCGCGGTCGACATCTGGATCGGCTTCCCGCCGCTTCGCAAGTGCGCGATGAACGCCTCGCCGTCCGCTGGCGTCCACTGCCACGGGTAGAGGCCGGTGAACTCCTCGAAGCGTTCGATCAGCCGGACCCGCGGGTCGATGGTCGTGGACTTCAAGAACCTGGCCGACTGCTGCCTGGCCCAGCCCTCCTTCATCGCCCCGAAAACGGCGGGCGCCGGGTCGAGATGGACGACGTTGCGGGCCAGAACAAGGGAGGCCGAACCGGGTGCTTGCGTGCTCACCACCCTGTTGTATCAAACGCAACAATGATGAATCTATGTGCTAATGTGCAGGTCAGAGCCTGATCGACTCGGCGGCCCCCTTCGGGGTCCGCCTCGCCGACCAGCCAAAACGGCCTTCTGGGCGCCGTGCGGAGTGTTGCATCAGATGCAATTCATCCTGTTTTACCCGGGTGACCCGGCTCCAGCAGCCGGTGCGCTCCACCCAATCCCGCTCAATGTCTGCTCCCGGACAGTCGGAATCCCCGCAGATTCTCCGGGGCGTCCCGTGTGTGCGGCTGGAGTTTCCGCAGATCAGGGGCGGTCCGGGGCACTGTAGCGGATGCAACAGGTGTGGTGTGCGGAGCTGGTCACCCCGATCGTTCTCTGATGCTGGCTCGTGGGAATCGCGCTGTGTCGGGGGTTCAGCGCGCGGAGGCCGGCGCCCGGGTGTGGAGTTCCCCGATGAACTGCCAGTTGGCGCTGTCGAATCGTCAGGGCCGGATGGGGAGGTTGGCCTCCCATCCGTCGAGGAGTCGTTCGAGTCCCAGTTGGAAACCGCGTTCGGCGCTGTCGGCCGCGTGGGGAAGTTCGGCATCACGAATGACGCGGGCGAGGAGTGGATGGCGCCCGGCCCTGACGACTTTGTCTAGGTAGGGCGCGTGGGCGTCCATCCATTCCTGGATGCCGACTCCGGAGCGTCGGACGGCTTCCTGCTGGGCGAGCTCGCCGATGGCGTAGCCGCGGACGAAGGCGTGCAGCGTGTCGACGACGGTGATCATGACGTCGATGTCGAAGCCGAGGGGATCGAGGGCGGCGAGTGCGTGTTCGGTGGCATCGAGGGAGTTCGGTCCAAGTGATGGGCGCCCTGCCGCGAGAGAGGTCATCCAGGGATGACGGTGGATGGTGGCCCGGGAGCGATGGGCCAGTGTCCGCAGGTCGCCGCGCCAGTCGCCGGTGGGGGCAGGCGGGCCGCCGTCTTCGGCCGCTACGGCGTCGAGCATGAGATCGAGCAGGTCGTCTTTGGACGCCAGGTAGCGGTAGAGCGAGGCTGTGCCCGTTCCCAGTTCCTTGGCGACGCGCCGCATGGACAGTGCCTCGATGCCCTCGGCGTCGGCGATCGCGATGGCGGCGGCGGTGATCTCCGCCCGGGTGCGTGAGGGTGCGGGACCTTTCGCGGCCCGCTCCGGCCGGTTCCAGACCACCGTGTGAGCGTCGTCCATCGGGTTTCCCTCCTCACTACTGCGCTCACTGTTCGCAGTAGTGTTATCGTGGCGCCATTACTGCGAACACTGTACCCGAGTAGAGCGTGTCCAGCCGAAAGGGAAACCACCATGACCACTCCCGTCACGATCATCGGCGCCGGGCTCGGCGGCCTGACCCTCGCCCGGGTCCTGCACCTGCACGGCATCCCCGCGACCATCTACGAAGCCGAGACATCGGCGGACGCCCGCACGCAGGGCGGTCAGCTCGACCTCCACGAGTACAACGGGCAGCTCGCCCTCGAAGCGGCCGGCCTCACCGACGAGTTCCGCGCGATCATTCACGAAGGCGGCGAGGCCGTGCGCGTGCTCGACCAGCACGGCGCGGTCCTGCTCGACCAGCCCGACGACGGCACGGGCGGGCGTCCCGAGGTGCTCCGCGGAGACCTGCGTCGCATCCTGATCAACTCGCTGCCCGGCGAGATGATCCAGTGGGGACACAAGGTCACCAGTGTCCGTCCCCTCGGAGACGGGAGGCACGAGCTGGCGTTCGCCGACGGGCCGGCCGTGACGACCGGCCTCCTCGTCGGCGCGGACGGCGCCTGGTCGAGAATCCGGCCGCTGCTCTCCGACGCGAAGCCCGAGTACGTCGGCACGTCGTTCATCGAGACCTACCTGTACGACGCCGACCAACGCCACCCCGCAGCGGCCAAGGCCACCGGCGACGGTTCCCTGTTCGCCGTCACAGCCGGCAAGGGGATCCTCGGTCACCGAGAGGCCCACGCCGTTCTGCACACCTACGTCGCGCTCAATAAGCCGCAGGACTGGATCGCCTCCCTCCTCGCCAGCCCCGAAACGGCGGCAGCCCAGGTCGCGGCAGAATTCACCGGATGGGCGCCTGAGCTCACCGCACTCATCACTGACGGGGAAACCGCCCTCGCCCCGCGCCCGATCAGCGCCCTGCCGATCGGCCACCGCTGGGACCGCGTTCCCGGAGTGACGCTGGTGGGCGACGCCGCCCACCTCATGTCACCGTTCGCCGGGGAGGGCGCCAACCTCGCCATGCTCGACGGCGCCGAACTCGGCAAAGCCATCGCCGCACACCCCGACGACATCGAAGCCGCCCTTGCACAGTACGAGCAGGCTCTCTTTTCCCGCAGCGCCCGGTTCGCCGCCGAATCCGACAAGAACCACCAGCTCATCTTCGGCGACAACGCCCCCGCCGGCCTGCTCAGCCTGCTCACCGGCCAGGAACCGACCGAGTGAGAGGGCCCGCGGATCCGCGGTCGTGAGCCGCAGGCGTCGGTCTGGCCGCCCCACGGCCGGCACCCGCACGGACAGGCCGCTGCCGGCGTTGAAGGGGTGAGGCGGCCGGGCGGCGCCGACTACGACGACGCTCCGCTCATGGCCAGCGCGGTTCGCGCCAGCCCGCGCAGCCAGGCGTGGGCGTGGTCGGTGTCGTAGCGCTGATGCCATGACAGGTATACCGGTGCCGACGGCAGTTCGAGCGGGAGGGGGAGCACGGCCAGGCCGAGGTCGGCGACCGCTGAGCGCGTGGTGGCTTCGGGGACGCTGATCAGGAGATCGGAGCCGCGCGCGAACTCCAGCGCGGCCGCTTGCGTGGGCGCGGTCGCCACCACGCGGCGGGTGAGGCCGAGCCGCGCGAGGGCGTCGTCGAGGGCATTGCTGAGGTTTCCACGTCGCGAGACGGTGACGTGCTCAGCGGCGGCGTACCGCTTTGCGGTGACGGTCCTGACGCGGGTGAGGGGGTGCTTCTGCCTCACGACGATGACGAGGCGGGTCTCGCCCACGTTCTCGGCACGGATGTCCGGTGCGCTCGGGCGGTTGGCGTTCGCCTCCAGGTCGACCTCGCCGCGCCGCAACTCGGGGGTGTCGTTGCTCGATTCCGCGACGAAGCGCAGTCGCACGCCCGGCGCTTGTTCACGCACGGCCGAGAGCAGTGCGGGGCCGCTCAGGGCGACCAGGGAGTCGTGCCAGCGGAGTGTGAAGGTGCGCTCCAGCGTTGCCAGATCGAGTTCACGGCTCGGCGCCAGCACCCCTTGGACCTGGTGCAGCAGCTCGTGCACTTGTTCCCGGACGGCGATCGCGTACGGCGTCGGGGTCATCGTGCGGCCGGTGCGCACCAGGATCTGGTCCCCGGTCGTGCGCCGGATCCGGCCCAGGCTCCGGCTCATCGCGGGGGCGGTGACATGCAGGCGTGCGGCCGCCCCGGCCACACTGCCCTCCTCCAGCAGCGCGTCGAGCGCGGCCAGCAGGTTCAGATCCAATTGCATGTGAGTAATCCTAGCCGTGCTTGACATGCATTTGAGGTTAATCAAGGGGCTGTATACCTTCGAGACCAGAGCGCTGAACAGAGCGCACGGTTCGGCCCGAACGGCCTCATCACCTCCTGCTCAAAAGGGAGTTCACCATGTCCGAAATGCTTCAGACCACTGATGTCGCCGCCTCCGACGCCGACCTGCTCGGCCAGACCGCGATCGCCGTGCGTGCGGCCGGCTCCGCGCTGCGCGATCGCTTCGGCGAGGTGGTCCGCCACCAGACCCGCGAAGAGCTGATGAACGCGCTCGCCGCCAACGACGACACGGCCCTCGGCATCCTGCGCCCCCGCCTCACGCGCCTGCGTCCGGATGCCGGGTGGGTGGAGGAAGAGCTGGACGGCGGGGCGCTGCCGCCCGGCGAATGGTGGGTCGTGGATCCGGCCGAAGGCAACGTCAACCACCTGCACGCCCTGCCGGAGTGGGCGGTGACCGCCACCCTCGTGCGTGAGAACCAGCCGGTGCTCACCGTGGTCCACCTGCCGTTGACCGGCGAGACCTACACCGCGCTCACCGGCGCGGGCGCCCGCCTCGACGGCCGACCGCTGCACGTCTCCCCTACTGCGGACCTCGGCCTGAGCATCGTGGCCACCAGCCAGGCCCGGCCGGACGAGGACGAGAAGGCCGTGCGGCGCGTCGGCTCCTCGATCACCGCGATGCTCTTCGACGCGCTCGTCGTCCGCACCGCCGTGCCCGCAACCCTGCACCTGACCAACGTGGCCGCCGGCCGGATCGACGCCTTCTGGCAGTTCGCCGGCGCCCGCGCGGATCTGCTGCCCGGGGCGCTGCTCGTCACCGAGGCCGGCGGACAGATCTCCGACGCCCAGGGCCGCCCCTGGACCCCGCAGAGCGAGAGCTTCCTGGCCGCCGCGCCCGGCGTCCACGCCGAGGCCGTCGCCACGCTCTCACGCTGAGCGCGCACCACAACCCGCACCCACGAAAAGGACCACATCATCATGACCACGATCGCAGTTCTCGGAAACGGCCGCGTCGGCGGCAACCTGGCCGCAGCCCTCACCCGGGCAGGGCATGAGGTGAGCGTCGCGGACCGCGCGCCAGGCACCGCCGCCGACGCCGCCCGGACAGCCCAGATCGTCATCAACGCCACCCCGGGAGCCGGCTCGCTGGAGCGGCTCACCGCCCTGCGCGAGGAACTGCGCGGCAAGATCCTCGTCGACGTCTCCAACGCCACCACCGACGGACCGGACGGACTGCCTGCCGACCTGATCCACCCCGGCTCAAGCCTCGCCGAGCAACTCCAGGAAGCGCTCCCCGAAACCCGCGTCGTCAAGACACTCAACACCATGCTCTTCCCGGTGATGACCGCGCCGGCCACGCTCACCCAGCCGCCGACCGCGTTCGTCTCCGGCGACGACCCGCAGGCCAAGCAGACCGTCCACGAACTGCTCACCGACCTCGGCTGGCAAAAGGAGTGGATCACCGACCTCGGCGGGATCCAGACCGCCCGCGCCACAGAGGCCGCGATCCTCTTCGTCCCGCACGTCATCCGGTCCACCGGATTCACACCCTTCGCGATCTCCCTCGCCCGCTGACCCGCACCCAGCGCACCGCCCCCGGCGGGCCCACATCCAGAACAGGTACGACAGCGCAGCCAGGGCCAGCGATTCAGCGCCGGACGGCGACCCGTGGCCACCCTGCCCGGGGCCGTCGGCCTCGCACCGAGGTATCGGCCCATCTCACGGCGGACGCCCTTGCGGAGCCGGTCGCGAATCTGCCCGCCGATGCCCGCAGTGGCCGCCGGCAGGAACCTCACACTCGCCGATCCACGTGCGCGTGCGGGTGGAGCGCGGGGCCGGTCGTGACCGGGGCCGCGCAGCGCCGGACGGCATCACGCTGCCGCTACTGCACTCCTGCGACTTGAAGAGCTTGGAACAGCCATTCCACTCTCCGTCGTCTCGCCAGCCCGGGAAGGCCCTCATCATGTCCCTCGACCCCCAGATCGATGCCCTGCTCGAGAAGTTGGCCGAAGGAGGCGAACCGGCACCGGAGAGCCGAACGGTCGAGGAGAACCGCGACCTCGTAAGCAGCCTCTCCACCCTCGCGGGCGACGTCGAGCCCGTCGGCAGCGTGCACGACGCAGTGGCCGCCGCCGAAGGCCTCGAGGTCCCCATCCGCATCTACGCCCCCGCCACCCTCCCGCGCTCCGGGCCGCGGCCCGTGACGGTCTTCTTCCACGGCGGCGGATGGGTCCTCGGAGACCTGGACAGCCAGGACCACATCGCCCGCATCGTGGCCAACCGCTCCGGCACGATCGTGGTCTCCGTCGACTACCGGCTCGCGCCCGAACACCGCTTCCCGGCGGCGATCGAAGACGCCTACGCCGCCCTGACATGGGTCGCGGCCAACGCCGGAAGTCTCGGCGGCGACGGGCAGAGCATCGCGGTGTTCGGCGAGAGCGCCGGCGGCAACCTCGCCGCGGCCCTCGTGCAGGAAGCGCAGCGGCGCGGGGGACCTCACATCGCACTGCAGGTACTGGCGTACCCGGCGCTCGACCGGTTCGACGACAGCCCCTCCATGTACGAGAACATGGCAGGACCGTTGCTGAGCCGCAGCTGGCTCGAATGGTTCTGGGGCCTCTACCTCAACACGCCCGACGAAGGCGCCGACCTGCGCGTATCGCCGGCGCGCTCCGACGAGCTGGCCGGGCTTCCTCCCGCCGTCATCGTCACCGCCGAACACGATCCGCTGCGGGACCAGGGGGAGCGGTACGCGCAGAAGCTCGCCGACGCCGACGTGCCGGTCACGCACCTCCCGATCAAGGGCGCCACCCACGCTTTCTTCTCGTTCACCGGGTCGGTGCAGCTCGCACGGGACGTCTTGAACCAGCTCGCAGATGCCGTGGCCACGGCGTTCAACGACTGACCCGCCCGCCGTTGCCGCTTGCCAGGTCCCCTTTCGACCACGCCTGAGTTCCAGGGCAGGGTGAGGCCGGCGATCACGGCGTCGCGGTCGATGCCCGTGGCGAGGGTGTGGAGGCTGGGCAGGCTGTTCTGGCGGACGGCGTCGAGCCATTCGGGGAGTCGTTGGCGTTGCGCCAGCGCAGACAGCGACGCAGGGCCTGGGGCTGCGCGGGATGGCTGCGACGGTTTGGGTTGGCCAGGGTGAACTGTCGCAGCGGGCCGAAGGGGGCCTCGATCGGGTTGGCTCAGGACGCGTAGGTCGGGGCCATACCGAGAACAAGGACGGCTTCGGCTCCCAAAGCCGCGTCCGGGACTGGTCGCCCTGGGCGCGGCGATCTCGGGCGGCCGGTACGCCTGGACGCCGCCCTTCGCCTGGCTCTCGTTCTCGTTGGTTCAGGCGTGGCACCCGCCCGGGTGAGTGCCACGCCCCGTCATCGGCCGGCGCCGTCACCAGCCGGCTCTTGCGCGGCCGGCCGCGGCTGCGGGCTCTGTGTCCCGCGACCACGGCCACCCGGAGGGCTGTCTTCCGGGGCGGCGGGCCGGGAGGGATACGGGTGAGCCCTGGACGGAAGTCCAGGGCTCGATGTCGATTCGGGCATTCGGCAGCGCTATGCGCCGTCGGCGGCCGCCCGGTAGATGCCGTCGTCGCCGGCGTCGCGGGACCACTCGCGGAAGTCGGTGTTTCCCAGATCCATGTTGATCACGAAGTCTTCCAGGTGCTCCCGCGGAATACGGAAGGACGGAGCAGGTTCGCCAGGAGGGTTGTCAACGGCCAGCAGC
The DNA here is from genome assembly GCF_055657175.1 of Streptomyces sp. NPDC107581. Taxonomy (NCBI): domain Bacteria; kingdom Bacillati; phylum Actinomycetota; class Actinomycetes; order Kitasatosporales; family Streptomycetaceae; genus Streptomyces; species Streptomyces sp. NPDC107581. The sequence goes on along the minus strand of NZ_JBVKBH010000033.1, from coordinate 12,751 downwards.
GGCAGGTCGGGCGAGGCTAAGGCGTTCTGGTCCGCAACGAGGAGGATGGTGTGGTGAGGCCAGTCGTCGTCGCCACGGTCGATCAAGGTCCGCAGCTGCTCTTCTGTCAGGCCGTCGTACGCGCCGTTGTCGAGGGGTGTGACGTCGATGGCCTCGCCGTCCTCGTAACCGTTGTCGATGAGGCGCAAGAGGCTGTGCCAGGCCTGCGGCGCGGTGAAGCAGGTGCGGATGAGCACAATCCCGCCACCCTCGGCATGAATCTTCGGAGCGTCTACGGCCGGCTGGTATGGAGAAGTGCTGGGGCCGGTGTAGTCGGCTGTCGGGAGGGCGGCGTGGTCGCTGCTCTTGTGGATCTCCTCGAGGGCTGCGGGAGCTTTCCACACCTGGATGAGGTAGGTCTCGGGGGGCGGACTGGTCCGAGAGGAGTGGGGCTGGCGGGGCAGTGCGGCGTTCTTGACGGCTGCGCGGCCCCGGGCGTGGGTGCGGATTCGGTAGGCTCCGGGACCGTCGAAGGCGAGGTTAGTGGTGCACGCCTTGTCGTAGCTGGCGAGGAATGCCCGGCCGCGGGTGAAGTCGGCGGAGATGTCGACGACGTCTTCCCAGTCCTCCGTGTCCAGCGTGGGCTGTTCGGTGTGGATCTCGACGGTGACGCGGAGATGGCCGCGTTCCATTCCGGTCAGAATGGTGCCGAAGTCCCTGTGGAAGCCGATGAGGCTGTTGGTGATGCTGGAGTGTTCGGGGAACTCCATGATTCCCTCGAGCATGGGATCGATGAGGAGATCATGGTCTTCGACGTAGAGGTCCTTGGTCTCGGTAGTCACGCCGTCTTCAACTCCGTCTCGTGTGCCCGTGTACGGCGCTGGGTGCCGCTCTCGACCAGTGAGAGCAGCACCCAGATCATCGATCAGCTACGGCAGCATTACTTGATGTGCACATAGTAGGCGTCGCCGTTGAGGACGCGCTGGCTCTTGTAGAAGCCGCCCAGTCGCGCACCGGCGGTGCGGTTGTCGCTGGCGGAGATGATGCGTGTGCTTCCGCGACGGGGGTTTCCGCCTTCCTTGGTGGCTGCGAAGGGGTACTCGTCGCAGTCCTTGCCCTGGGGGGCGTGAGTTCTGCCGCACATGGCGTTGCGGTGCTTGTTGATGGTGGTCTCGCTGGTGATGCGGTGCAGCGGTGCGGAGGCACCGGGGTGGCCTGTGATGGCCCGCTGGGCGTCGGCGATGTGGCGGGCGGACTCCTTCACCTTTGCGTCAGTGTGGGAGAGGCTGAAGATGGGGGCGTAGCCGGGGAAGACGCAGCCGGGGTTCTTGACCCGTCGGCGGTTGTCCCGTGCCCAGAAGGTGTCGTCGCAGCGGAACTTGGCGGATTTATACGTGATGAATCCGGCCGTGTATCCGGGCTTGTTGAAGTTGAAGCGATAGGAGGCCGGGGCGCTCAGGGCCTTGTTCTTCTTCACCGTGGCTGCGTACTTGGCGGAGCCCTTGCGGACGGGTCCCAGTGTGGAGCCCTGGGGATACTTGACGCTGGTCTTCACTCCGCGGCCGGCACCGACGGAGACGTTGACCCTGACGCCGGAGGCATTGACGAGTGTGGCCTTGCCGACGGTGAAGGTCTCACCCCACTTGAGCTTGCTCGTCTTGAGGCCCATGGAGTGCTTGATTTCGAAGCTGGCGGAGCCCACAGGCCTGCCGTTGCGCAGCAGGTCGACGCGGGCACTGATATCGAGGCACATGCTGGTGCGGGTGATGATGATGTAGCCGATCCGGCAGCTGGTTCCGGACGCCTGGACCCGGGCGGTTTTGACAGGACCTGTCTGTGTCACTCGCAGGGTCTGTGTCACCGGCGCCGGCTCGGCCGCGGCCTCACCCACCACTCCCCCGGCCAGTACACAGCCCGCGAACGCACCCGCTAACAGCCTCTGTGTGGTCTTACTCAACGAAACGTTCCCCTCCCCCTGCCGCTACTCATGGCCGCACCATTTGCGAACCACTGCGGCGGCAGGCAGCGCAACACTAGGAAACGCCCACTCCAAATCTCCATCTATTTAAGGCAGTTGTCGTGAAAGTTGCCCGTCATCGACGGACACGCCATCACTGGCAAAAGCTTTGCATCCGCTCGCAACGGAGATATCCATGCCATCTTCCGGCGAGCTTGCAGCGGCGTCGGTGGAGTATCTGGCGGATACGGCTGCAGCGTCGGGCGCCCCGGTCCGGGTGTGCCCCGCGTGGGACACGCCCGGACCGGGGAATGCTCAGTTGGTGCAGGTGTCGAGCATGGAGGACAGCGCCGTCTTTTCGTCGTCGGTGCTGGTCAGCTTCCAGATGGACTTGATGTGCGTGTAGTCCTTGGCGTACGTGCACCAGAAGGCGTGGTTCGTCGGTTTCCAGTCGGCCGGCCCGCTGTCTGACTTCGAGCTGTTGGAGGACTCCGAGGCGATCAGCAGCTGGGGATCCTTGAGGTCGTTACCGAAGGCCTTGCGCTGGTCGGCGGTCCAGGTGTCGGCGCCGGAGCGCCAGGCCTCGGCGAGGGGCACCATGTGGTCGATGGTGGCTTTGGCGACCTCGGTGACCGTGGTGTCGTCGTAGGCGGAGTACCAGGAGCCTGATGAGGGCTGGCAGCTGCCGGTCTCGTCCTGGACGTCCTTGCCGTCCCGGGCCAGGACGTCCTGACGGGTCGTGCAGCTGTCCGGCTGCTTCGACCAGATGTCGAACGCGTCCCGGCTGTAGCCGTCCATCGAGTGCGGTGCGGCGACGGTGAGAGCGGCCAGCTCGGTGCGGGCGGTCGCGGTGGAGGGCGGGGCCGGCGGCTCCGCGAGGGCGGGTGCGGCCGAGAGCCCGACCAGGAGCAGACCGGTCGCGGGCAGGATAAGGAGAGCGCGGCGCATGGAAGTCTCCGTCAGGTGTGGGGGGGTTGGAGATGCGCACATGACAAAACCGCAGTCTCTGCACAGTGCGCTACGCGCGTCGACCAGATACGACAACTCCCCCACCCCTCCTTCACCCCACGGTCACCGCCACCGTGTGCTGAAGCCACCCGGCCACAGCACCACCACAACCTGACCTGCCCGGTGACCAGTTGGGCTCTGGCGCGCGGGCAAGCGCGCCAGGACCCGTGCGGGCGGGGTGGGGTCAGCGGGCCCGGGTGACGGTGACGGGGACGTCCGGACAGTTGTCCAGCAGGTCGGCGAGGACAACCTGTTCGGCGGCGTCGACGCTCAGTCCCCAGCGCACCTTGTCCGCGGCCCAGTCGGTGACGTACTGACAGCGGTAGCCGGCCGCAGGCGGAAGCCACGTGCTGGGGTCCTGGTCGGCCTTGCTGCGGTTACTGGTGGCCGAGACCGCAATCAGTGCCCTCGCATCGCCGAGGTCGTTGGCGTAGGCCTCACGCTCCTTCGCCGTCCAGGCGGATGCGCCGGAGTCCCAGGCCTCGGCGAGCGGGACCATGTGGTCGATGTCGAGATCGCTGGGGCCCTGGATGGAGCGGTCGTCGTACGGGCTGTACCACGCGCCGCCGCTTGAGGGGCGGAGGCGGAGAGGGCAGGATTCGAACCTGCGTGGACCCCGGAGGGGCCTGACCGTGAGGCGAGCTCGCTGGTCCCTGATCAGCCGGCTGTCCGCGCGAGAGACCTCATTTGTTGGCCGGTGGCTGTGATGTTGCCCGGGCGATCCACCGCTGCAGCGAGGCCACTCGTACGTAGACGCCGACGTCGTCGATACGGCAACTCGGACCCCAGCTGACCAGCCCGACGACCGTTTCGTGGCCGTCGGTGCCGAAGACTGGACTGCCCGAGTCTCCGGTGCAGGTGTTCCTACGAGCGTCGGCGTCCGGTACAGCGCACATCTGACCCTTGGTGTAGGGGATGCGCCCGAGACTGCGCTGAGCGGTCGAGCAATGCTGGTGGGCCACGAAGCGGAGGGGCACGCTGGTGCGTCGGCATGGTGCGACACCGCCGTAGCCATCGCGGCCCCAGCCGAAGGCTGTGCCTCGGGCAGGCGTGGGGGCGTGGTGGGAGGGCAGCCCGGCTGGGGGCGTCTGTGTCGTGGCGGACAGGACGAGCAGCGCTGCGTCCGGGGTACCGCTTGGGGTGCGCGGGGCGAGGACGGTCTGGGTGACGTGGAAGCGCTGCCCCTGGATGGGGGCACCGTGGCAAAGGTTGTCGGCTCCTATGACGGCGTCGACCGAGCCTGGACGGCGTGCACGGACACAGTGCGCGGCAGTGAGAACGACATTCTTCTTGACGAGGACGCCACCGCAGAACTGTCCGTTGAAGAGGTCGTTCCGGGGGGATGAGGAGTTCACCAGGGCTACGACGGCCTGTTCCCGGCTGGGCCCGGCCGGGCTGCCGGCGAGAGGCGTGGAGCCCCCCGCCAGCAGCCCGACCACGAGAACTGCCCAGCCCGCGAGACGCAGATGAGTCAGCACTGTGCCTTTTTCGTCTGGACGACGAGGCTGGTGATGTTGTGCCACCGATATGAGGTGCCGCCGACGTGATAGTCGACGATCACACCGGTCATGCGGACCTTCGCTCCGCCGGTCACGCGGATCGCCACGACCAAATTGTGGGTGCGCGCCGGCGAGTCCGACTGGGGGGCGATCGTCGCCCCGGCGGCGGGCGCACGGTGCTCCCAGGCAGTCCCTACCGCGTCGCGGAAGGTCTTCGTCGGTGGGTAGTGGTTGTCGTACCCGATGAGGTTGTTACCTGTAGGCAGGAGAAGTGCGTCGACCAGACGCAGACCCTCGGGATGGAGCAGAGCAACCCTGTCGACCACCACCTTCGCGTGACCGAAGTTGTGCAGTTCGTCCCCGCCGAAGGTCAGAGTCCCGCCCGGCTTGGCCGGCATGCACATGGTGGCCGAACCTGCCTTCTCCCAGTCCGGGCCGTCCAGCGGACCCCCGCCCGCCGGCGCCGTCGACTGCGAGCAGCCAAGGACGGTGCTCAGTGCCACGGCCGATGCAACAACCCCCAGGCGGGTGCGGCGAAGACGCCGGGATGCGATGTGGTTCATGGCGTGTAACCGCTGCTGCTGCTCGCCGCGACGAAGTTGTACGGGTGGCTGCTGCCCGGAGCACCGCCCGTACCGCACATGTAGCGGGTGGCGCTGAACGAGTACACGACTGTGGTGTCGGTGGAGTATCCGGTTTCCGACGACAGGTTGAGACCGACTGCGTCGGCGGTGCTTGCCCCGTCAGTCCACGTGATGGCCTTGGAGGTGGTACGGGTGAACTTGCCGCCCTTGAGGTACTGCGCGCAGTGCGTGGCCTTGGGGATGCGGGCCGTGGTGACCTTCTCGCCGCCGTAGTAGCCCTTGGCCCGGGCTTCGTAGTAGTCCCTGTTGTTGTATTTGCCGTAGGCGCAGATGACGTGGTATTTGCCGTAGCCGAACTCGGTCTTGTAGTAGGCGCCGCGGTGGTTGCCGTAGGACGGGTAGTCGTTGGTAACGGTGCTCGACTTGGAGTTCGTCCCGCTCGCCTCGAAAGTGCCATAGGTTCCGGTGGACGATATGCCGACCCCAAGCGTGCTGGAGGCACCCTTGCTGTAGGACAAGGTGTGCGAGACTCCCGTCGTGGCGCTGTATGTCTGGCCCACGATGACCCACTTGGCGCCGAGGTTCTTCACCAGCTGAGCGCTGCATCCCTTGGTCACGCCCGCGTCGTCGTCGGGGGCAGTGTCGTCCGGGTCCGCGCTGCCGGGACTGTCCGCGACCGATACCGGCGCGGTGTCCGTCTCGTCCGTGGCGGCTGTGGAGTCGGCGGAGGCCGTCGAGGCCGACAGACTCTGCAGAGCGAGCGTGGCGGTCACCGGCGCGGTCTGGGCACTCGTGATCTCCGTCGCGGAGTCCGTGCTCGCGAATGCATCGTTGGCGGGGGTCCCGGCTGCGGTGACCGCGGCCAGATAGGCAGAGCCATTGGATGAACTCGACGCACTGACGAGCTTGCGCGGGAAGCTGAAGTTGGCCTGGGTCGTGCCGGAGTAGGCGACGGTCTCGAAGTTGACGAGGCCGTCGCTGCCCGCCTGGGGTGCCAGGGACGACAGGTCGGCTATGCGCAGTGCGTAGGCGCCCGAACTGTCGGACACCGCCTTGGCCACGGGCTGCAGCTTGACCGTGTCGCCCTCCTGCAGTGCGGCTTCGCTGTCGTTGTCCGGCCAGGCGTACAGCACGACGTCGGCGTCGGTGACCGGCGTGCCGGATGCGTCCGTGACGGTGCCGCTGCTGACGACGGGAGTACTCAAAGACGCGGAGTCCTTCAGGCCGGCCAGGTCAGTGTCCTCGTAGGTCACCGTCAGGTGCGGCACATAGCTGCTGCCGCCGGTGTAGTTGGCCGAGTAGTAGCGCCGCCAGCTCAGGGAATCGGTCTCGTCGACCGCGCTGAGCTGCACGCCGTAGTTGGGGGCGCCGTCCGCCCAGGACTGCACGATGCTGTCGACGTCCCAGTGGCTGTGCGCGGCGGGGCACGCCGAGGAGTAACCGTGGGCGCCGGTGTTCACGACCTGGCCGGTGTTGGTGACCGAGGGCATGGTGTCCCAGGTGATCCCCGAGGGATCCCAGGTGGAGGTTACGCGGCGTACCCGCACGCCCGACCCGGTGGTGGAGCAGGTGGACGACCAGTACGAATACAGGGAGAGGTCAGTGTCTACGATGTGTTCACCGGTGAAGGCTGAGGTGTCGAACTTCAGGTAGGCGCGTGCCCGGTGGGTTCCGCCGTCGTAGGAGCCGACCCGCAGCTCCGTCGAGGAGCGCTGGGAATCGAGATAGTTCGGCGTCTCCAGCCAGGTGTCCGTGGTGACGGCCAGGGTTGTGGTCGGGTCGATGGTCACTGGGTACTTCGTCTGCGACGAGTCCAGGAAGGAGCGGTCCGGGGAAAGGACCAGAACCTGGCCGTCGGCTGTGTCCTCGATCCGGGAGTCGACCTTGGCGTCGTGTCCCGGCAGCCCGGAAGCGTCGTTCACGGTCGAGTCCCACATGTGGGGCGCGGGGGCGTCGGCGACTGTCCGGCCCGAGGGGTCTTTCAGCAGCAGGTGCCCACTCGTGTCCTGGGCGACTTTTAGACCGCCGGAGGTGGCCAGCGGGATGCGGATGGTGGTCGCGTCATCTGGACGCCGGTCGAGGACCACTTGCTCGGAGAAACCGGTGGGCAGGGCTTCGACGACGAGGTCGCCTCCGGCGACGGCGTTGTCGTAGGTGGCGGTGTCGCCGTCCAGGGCGGGTGCCGGCAGTTTGTCGGGCAGCGACAGGCCCAGGGACATTTTACCGTCGGTGACCTGGGCGAACGGTCCTGAACCGCCGTCGGAGAAGGCAAGGTTTGCGGTGGTGGCGCTGGGCGTCACGTCGGCGCCGGTGTCGGCGAGGGTCGTGTCCACCGCGGTCCAAGAACCGTTGCGGCGCACTCGGACCGGGCTGCTGAACACCTCGGTGGTCAGGGTGCCATTGGGGTTGGCCCACGAGGTCGCATCGTCTGTGCGTTCCCCGGTGATCTCGACGCGCTCCCCGCGCTCTTGAGCCGCGGCCAGCGCCGTTGCGCGATCCGGTGCGGTGTCAGGAGCCGGCGGGGCAGTGTCGGAGGCCATCGCTGTCACGCCACCTCCCGAAGTGAGGAGGGCACATGCCACGGCAAGTACGGTGAGCCGCGCAACGGCTCGGCTGCTGGTGGACCTCGTACGCACAAGCCGTCTGGCCGGCGACGAGTCGCTGCTTGAGAACAGGGTGAGTCCCCTTCTTGCGACGCGAGCCCAGTGCTCGCTGCCGCTCTTCGCAGAGCAGCGAGAAGGATGATCACTTCTTTACGGAACTCTCACAATCCCCATACCTGGCATGAACAGGCCACTTGGCTGAATCTTTGTGGTTCCCAGGGCATTCCATGGTCATCTGATCGCCTCGGCGTGGCACTGGAGCCCCCGGCCGCGGGCTTCCAGGGCTCCGGGGACGACGTGGTGGGCGCGGATCAGGAGCGGTGGCGGGTGGCCGGCGTTGATCCAGGCCAGTGGCCCTGTGTCGAGGTCGAGGTGCGCGAGGACGCCGGTGAGCAGGCCGCCGGGGCGCCAGCGGTGCAGGTCTTCGTCGATCCGGTCGGTGATGTCGGTCAGGGTGCCGCCTGCGTGGCGGGTGGACCGGCAGCCGGCCAGGACGACGGCGGAGGCCAGTCCCGCGGCCAGGTCGTGGCCCATCGCGTCGACCACGGTCAGGTGCAGGCGTCCGTCGTCCAGACCGTGGTCGAAGGCGTCGCCGCCGATCTCGTAGGCGGGTTCCAGTGCGGCGCTGGAGGTGACCTTGTCGGTGCCCAGGGTGCGCGGGGGCAGGAACGCCCAGACCATCTCCGCCGCGGTTGTCATCGGGCGCCGGCGGGTGGTTCGGCTGAACAGGTCGCTGAATCCGCTCTTGGAGACGATGGTCAGAGCGGTCACCGCGGCCAGCTGCGTGGCGCCGTCCAGCCGGGCGGGGGTGAGCTGGTCGGCGGTGACGCGCAGTACGCCGATCCGGGCGATGCCGTCGACCAGAGGCAGCCACACCGCCAGTGGCCGACGGCGCGACAGCCGCAACGACATGGTCCTGTAGGCCCATCCGGCCACCGTCCCCTCGACCGCCAGGGCGGCGGCGTGCCGGCCCCCGGCGTGGGGCAGGGGCACCAGCTGGTCTTCCTGCACGTCCGCCAGGTAGATGACCGCCGACGCCATCCCCAGCCGACGGGCCGCCTCGTCTACCAGCTGCGCGACCTGCCGCGGGGAGGCGGCGTGCGAGCGCTCCAGAAACATCGCCAGCGCGGCACCCGGTTCCTCCGCCATCACTCACCGGCCCTCTCACCGCCTCGGCCCCCTCTCCAAGTCTGAGACCGGTCGCCTCGGTGCGCGGCTCGCCCGGGTACGGCACTACCTGGCCGACCCTGTTCTCGTATGGCTATGGCGAACGGACATATGGCGCTGAGTGATGCTCGGGGCGGGCCTGGGCGGTACGTGGCCCTGAAGATCCGGCGGTGAACCCTGGCTCGGGTACGTGTTCAGGCGGAGCCCGCCTGAGACAGAGCGGTCTCCAGGGCCTGTCGGATGTCCTCGGACAGCTCTTTGCTGGCGGGCCAGCCGACGATCTGTTCCGCAACCTCCCGCAGCTTGATGTTCGTTTTCTGGGAGACCATCCGCAGAACGCCAAAGCCCTGGCCGGGAGGCAGGCCGCCCAGGGATACGACGACGCCGATGGCCTGGTCGATCACCGCATGCGAGACCACGGCTTCCTGAAGCTGGCCGATTTCCCGCTGCAACTGGCCGATCTTTCGAGCAAGCTCTTCAGGCCCAGGGGCGTCGGCGTCGAACGGTGAAGGGGCCTCCTGACCATGCTCCGTCATGTTCACCTCCTGACAGGCTGACCCGCGGCCCGGATGCTGTCGGTCAGCCAGTCCTCTCCGCGTGATAGGCCATCACTTCGTTCCTGCGATCGGCCGGGAGGGCGCCCGGCGCAGGGCGGGGCAGCGACGGCGGCCGTCGTGCCCGCTCCGAGAACCGCCGTCCTCGTCTACGCGGCGGGGGTGAGTTCGGCGCGGCCGAACAGCAGCGCGTAGCCGGAGGGAAGCCGGTGCAGGATGCGGGTGATCAGGTCGGGGCCTGCACAGGCGGCAACGGCGGAGAAGACGGATCCGGTGTCCCAGCGGGTCGTGGCCTGGGAGGCGCCGGTGCGGGCGGCGAGGTCCTTGACGAAGGCCCAGCCGGTCAGCGGCTGGGTGTCGGGGATCTGGGCGGTGAGGACACGTGCGGCCTCGAAGGGCAGGCAGGCGGCCAGTTCGACGCGTTCGTCGCCGGTCAGCTGGCGTCCCAGCCCTGCCAGGACCAGGCGGACGGCTTCCTCGGCCTTCTCGCGGGTGGGGTAGGCGCCGTCGTAGCGGACCTTCTCCAGCATCTGCTCGTGCGCCCTGTCGTAGGGCTGCTGGAACGGTGCGGGTCGGGCGGACATCATTGCGGTGGTTGCCTTTCTGTCACCAAGGTCGTGGTGCCGGTGTGCGGTCACCGGTGGGTGGGTGGTCAGGTGGGCCGGGGCGGCCGAAGAGCAGGTCGTAGCCCGCGGGGAGCTGGAGCAGGATCTGATCCAGCAGGGCGTTGCCGGCGGCGTCGGAGACCGTGGAGAGGACGGCACTGACGTCCCAGGCCGCGGTCTGCTCGGTGGCGCCCTCGATCCAGGCCGCGGCCGCGCGCACGAACCGCTCCGGAGGCAGCGGCTCGGCGCTCTGCAGCGGGTTGAGCAGGACCAGGGCGAAGCCTTCCGGCAGACACGCGGCCAGTTCGGCGCGTACCTTGCCGACCAGATGCGCGCCCAGCAGGGCAAGCACCACACGGGCCGCGCGTTCGGCCTCCTGCAGGGTGCCGTACTCGCCGCGTTCCTTCACGTGGTCGAGGAACGCCTCTCGTCGCACCGTCATGTCGGGCGCCGCCCTTCCTCGGCTTCGGGGCGCGGAGGACGGGCAAGAGGGGCGAACAGATACCCGTCCTCCGCCGCTGTCGAGCCGGTGCCGGTCCGGCTCAGCCGGAGATCTCCTTGCGGCCGGACCCGACGCCGATGGCGACCTTGCGGGGCTTGGCACGCTCGGCGATCGGAATGCGCAGCGTGAGCACGCCCGCGTCGTACTCGGCCTGGATGTGCTCGGTGTCCAGCGTGTCAGCCAGCACCAGCTGGCGGGAGAAGACGCCCAGCGGCCGCTCCGACAGTTCCATCTGCACGTCGTCGGCCTTGGCCACCGGCCGCCGCTCGGCCTTGACGGTCAGCATGTTGCGTTCGACGTCGATGTCGATCGCGTCCGCGCTGACGCCGGGGACGTCGAAAGCCACCACGTACTGGTCACCCTCGCGGTAGGCGTCCATGGGCATCGGGGACGGCCGCGACCAGGTGCCGGGACCCATCAGCTGCTGCGCCAGCCGGTCGAGGTCACGGAAGGGGTCAGTGCGCATCAACATCGGAAAACACCTCCAGAAGGTTCAGGCAGTTGCTGCCAATGCGCCTCACTGACACCGTTGTACCATGTCATCCAATGGATGACAAACAAGATGTCATCCATGTGACGACAACAGGGGAAGGTGCCCGTGACCGCAGCCGACCAGCCGCCCGCTACCAGCACGAATGCCCACAGCCCGGCGTCCTTCCTCGCCGCCGCGGTGGCCCTTAACGCGATAGACGACGCCCTACGTGACGCTCGGCAAGAACCACCGGACATTCCCGGTGCGCCCACTCCTGGGCCGGAGCAGGCGCTGGCCTCCCTGCTGCTGCTGCGGCAGGTGCGCGAGCAGCTCGCCGGATGGGAGACCGGCCTGATCGAGACCGCCCGCGACGCGGGCGCCAGCTGGGCCGACCTCGCCCACCCCCTCGGCGTCACCAGCCGCCAGGCCGCCGAACGCCGCTACCTCCGCGGCCGACCCGGCCCCGCCGGAACCACCGGCGAACAACGCGTCCAAGCCACCCGCGAACGCCGCGCCGCCCAACGCACCACCGCCACCTGGGCCCGCCACAACGCAGCCGACCTGCGCCGCATCGCCGGCCAGATCACTGCCCTCACCGACCTGCCGGACGCCGCCCGCACCCCGCTCAACCAACTCCACGCAGCCCTCGCCCACGACGACCCCGCCGAGCTCATCCACCCCCTCCACGCCACCCGCCCCCACCTGACCGGCACCCACCCCGACCTCGCCGCGCAACTCGACACCCTCACACCCCCCTGACCTCCCCCGTCATTCCAAGGCGGGGGCGCAGCCGACACGGTGACCGGGCGCAGCCGAAACTCGCCCGGCCGCGCCCTCCTGCCTCAGTGACAGCCGCCCGGCGGACACGGGTGGTAGCAGCCGCCCGGCGGGCACCCGCCGTGGTCGTAGCCCGAGCTGCCGTCGTCCTCGTACCCGCCGCTGCTGCTGGAATCATCGCCGCCCGTGGAACCGCCCGACGAGGAGGACGAGGAGCCGCTACCGCCCACCGTGGCGCCGCCGATACCGCCCGAGGTGGACGATGAACCGCTGGCCGACGAACCCCCGCCTGACCCGTAGTGCGGCTTGGGCTTGGGCTTCGGCCGGGGCTTCGGCTTCGGTTTGGGCTTCGGTGATGGGCAGCCCGTCGGCGACGCACTCGGCGACGGCGTCGGCGACATCGTCGCCACCACACCCGACGACGTCCACACCAGCACACCGTCATACGAGCGAGACACCAGCGGCGGAGGTGTCGCCGTGCAGTCCCACACGCTCGGCGCGATCGTCAGCTTCGCCGACCCGCCCTCCTCCGGCATCCACACCTTGCACACCTCGGACAGGCTGGGAATCTCGCCCAGCTCTTTGCCGTCCGGCGTCAGCACCGTCACATCCGAGATGCCCTTGTCCTGCAGATCGTTGAAGAACGAGTACGCATCCCCGCCGCGCACCGTGTCGTTGAGATTCGCCAGGGTCTGCTTCCACTCCGCCGACACCGTGTGCTTCGGCTTCGGCTTGTCGTCCGAGCCGCCGCCCATGCAGCTGCTCGCGATCACCGCCACGACTGCCGCGATGACGAGCAAGCAGCCGCAGCCGAACATGCCGTCCTTGCCGTCGGTCTGGTTCGCGACCGCGTCACCGGCCTGCTTGCCCAGGTCGACCTTCTTCCCGCTCAACTCTCCCTCTCCCCCTCCCTCAACATTTTGTTGAACCGGTCGGCACAGTATCGCCCGCCGGTCCCAAGGGACGGGCCGGCCCCTGCACTTAGAAGTCATCTCATTTGGCGAGTCGGCGGTAGCAGATCAGGGTGCAGGCGATGCTGGCGAA
>NZ_JBVKBH010000032.1:0-28969 GCF_055657175.1 Streptomyces sp. NPDC107581 | reverse complement strand
CTGGCGCGGACCAGGCCCTCCTTCGTCGGGCCGAACGGGCGCCCCTGGCGGGGCGGCTGTTCCCGTTCGGGTCCGCTGGCGCGGACCGCCGGGACGGTCCGCGCCGATCAGTGCCGCCGCCGGTCACCACCAATGGTGAGGGGAAAGGACCGCCTCCGGCGAGGGCCCTTACTCCCAAGGGGCCGGGGTGCACGGCGAGTTGAGGTCCGGTGGTAGCTGGGGTGAGGGCGGGCGGGGGCTCCCCTCGGCCGACCGGTCACCCTTCGGGCTACCACCGAACCTGCGGGGGGTGCCAGGCCGAGCCGCTTCGCGGTCGCTTCGCGAGCCTGGCACCCCCCACAGAACCGGCGGTCGGGCGGAGCTGCCCGACCGACCGAGGGGAGCCCCCACCCGCCGGGTGGAGCCGTGGCGGGCCCGCCGGGCAAGGCTCGCCCGGAAGGGGTGGAAACCGCCCCTGACCTGCGAAAACGTGTGAGGTAGATCACTCGTTTGGAGGGTCTTCAGGGCTGGACTTCTACCCCAAAATAAGGCATGATTAGTGATGTCGGAAGGGGGTGGCAGTCCTCCCCGACAACCCGAACCTTCAACACGGGAGCAACGATGTACGCAGAGCTGGAGACCGAGACCCCGCGCGAGATCGGCGGATTCGCCCTCTACCTGTCCACCACCTACGTGTGGACCGAGGGGCGCCCCCGGCTGGTGACGACCGCCGCCGACGTCAACGAGACGTGGTGGACCGTCCGGGCGGCCGACGTGACGGACAAGCTGACCGTCCGTCAGTCCCCGGACTCGGAGCTGGTCCGACTGCTCGACGCCGAGGACGGCACCGTGGTCACCACGATCGTCCCGGTCCCCGCCGGGATGCTCGACCACCACACCCCCACCCTCGCGGAGGCCCGCAGCATCCCCCTCGCGGCCCGCTGGGTGAGCAGCCCGCTGTTCACCCGCTCCGCCGGAGCCGCGCCCGAGAGCGCCGACCGCTACGAGGTGCGCGACCTCCTGGTCCGCGCCGCCCGCCGTGGCGAGACCGTCGCGACGAGCCCGGACCTGGTCATCGTGCGCAACTGCGAGAACCGGCCCGTCGCCTTCCTCCGGGAGGGGTGGCACCCGCAGAACGCGCGGCCGTCCGCCCCGAGCCTGAGCGCGCTGCTGAAGCACCGCCGCCGGTAGGACTCCGGTGGGCCCGCCCGGTGGCAGCCGGGCGGGCCCACCCCGCAAGGGCTTTGGCAGAAGCCCGCCCCGAACCTTCAACGCAGGGAGACAACGACATGGCGACGAACGACGCCCCCGACATCCCGGAGAAGCGGTACCGCATCGGCGACCGGACCCCGGACGGCCGGTACCCCGTCACGGTCGACGGGAAGCTGATCGGCCACATCCACCGCTGGCACGGCGACTGGCACGCGCGCGTGCTGGGCCAGGTCGAGGAGAGCCAGCACGAGGACCGCGACAAGGCCGCCGCCCACCTGGACACCGTCACCCAGTCCGGCGCCGCCCTCCCCCAGACGGCCCAGGCCGGTGACACGGCGCCCGAGGGCATCGTCCCGTGGCTGCACCCGCGGATGGCGCCCACGCGGCGCAACATCCTGAGCGCGGGCATCTGCCTGGGGCGGCTCGATGAAATCGCGTGGAGCCCCAAGCACGGCTACCCCGGGTCGGACAACCCGTTCGAGATGGAAGACCTGATCTGCGGCTGGGTCGGGAACCGCTGGTGGAGCCACCTGCGCGGGCGCAACGGCGACCCGACGCCGCGTCCCGCGTGGCGTCACGAGGGGTGCAAGGTCCCCTTCGAGGAGCAGGCCGCCCGCGTGGCCGAGCTGGTGGGCAAGCGCCCCACCCAGTGCCCGTGCGAGACCGGGCACCCGACCGACCGCGAGGCGGTGACCGGCCTGCTGGACGAGGCCGACAGCGCCCGCAAGGCCGGTGACATCGAGGCCCTGCGCGGTCACCTGACCCGGCTGCTCGGTCCCTGCCCGGCGGCGCCGACCCGCGCCGCGGTGATGCGGGACATCGTCAAGCCTCCGCAGAAGGGCTGACCTGAACCGGGGGCACGGGCCCACGTCCGTGCCCCCGGCCACAGGGCGGCGATCGAGCCGCCCACCGTGACCGCCGCCGTCCGCCGGCGCGAAGCCACCCGACCCGAGGATTCAGTTCTCCGTGCCTGCAACTGCCCTGCCCGCAGCCCTCTTTGACCTGCCCGAGCCCTCGGAGCGGACCACGTTCGGCCGATCCTCCGGGATGACCGTGCTGAGCTACGGACTCGGAGCCGACAGCACGGCCATCCTGATCGAGTTCCTGGACCACCCCGAGCGGTACGGTCTGGCCCCTGACCTCTCCGACCTGATCGTGGTGCACGCGGTCACCGGCGACGAATGGCCGGACACCCTGGACTACGTCGACCGGCTGGTCCTGCCGCGCCTGCGCCGGGCGGGGGTCCGGCTGGTGCAGGTGGCCCGCGCCGGCCGCCAGGACGCGGACGGCGTTGTCGTCCTGGACGACAGCCGGTCTCCCCGGCGGATCTTCGCGCGGGGGCCGTGGCGTCTGAGCGACGAGCTCCGCGAGGCCGGAACCGTCCCCCAGATCGCCAATGGCCGTAGGACGTGCAGCATCCGTTTCAAGGGATGGGTGCTGGACCAGTGGACGGAGGCCGAGTTCGGCGGCGCGAGCTACCGCCGGGTGATCGGCTACCACTACGGCGAGCTGAAGCGCGCGGAGAAGGACAGCCGCATCCAGCGCGAGCACAACCGGGCCGCGGGCCGGACCATCTGCGAGCCGTTCTATCCCCTGATTCTGGCCCGTCAGGACCGGGCGGACGTCGAGCGGTTCGTCCTGGAACGGCTCGGAGAGCCGGTGAAGAAGTCGTACTGCTCGCAGTGCCCCTTCAGCGGCGTGTGCGCGAGCAGGGAGGCCCACGAGGCGCGTCTGCGGGACCACCCGCACATCGCCGCGGACGTCCTGCGGATGGAGCACGTCGCGATGGCGCTCAACGAGCGCTCCAGCCTGTACGGGACGGACAGCCTGTACCGCAGGCTCACCGAGGACGGCCGCAACCACCCCGTGCTCAGCGCCTTCGAGGAGTCGTTGGACCAGGCCCCGTACGCGATCTACGAGGTGCGGAGGATCTACTACGCGGCCCGCACGCCGGACTGCCGCACCCATCACGGCCGGTCCTGCCGGTCACCGAAGTGGTGGTGCCGACAGCCGCGGACCGAACAGTGCCAGGCCGACCACCCCGCCGGGGACTTCGAGCCGTGGTGCCCCGGGCACCGCGAATGCCGGGGACCGGCGAAGAAGGGCCCCGCCTGGCGGTCGGTGCGGACCGTGTGGGAAGGCGACCGCCGCACCGCCGAGCAGCTGATCCGGCAGTTCGCCGCCCGCCACGGGCTCGCCCTGGAGCGCGGGGAGACGTCCGGCATCCAGCGGGCCCACTACCTCACCGCCGACGGCGGGTTCCCGGCGGCCGCCGCCTTCGCCGTCGCGGCGCCGGCCGGAGTCCGCGACAAGCAGCGGAAGCACTTCGAGGAGGCGTGGACCCGGCACACCGGGGACGTCGGCACCCGCTGGAACCCGCTCCGGCCGCTGCCCGCGCCCGAACCCCCACGCCCCACGGGCGGAAAGCCGCTGATCCGCCGGGCCAAGACCGTCGGCGGCGTGACCCTCATCGCCTGAACCACCCCGCGGGCTCCGGAAACGCCGGAGCCCGCCCAACACCGAGGAGAGCAAGATGAGTTACACCGATCCCGTCGCCTTCGCCGCGACCCGGCACCGCATCGTGATCAACCTGTCCGGCGGGAAGGACGGCGTGATCGCGGGCGCCAAGGCGATGGACGCCGCCCGCCGGGCCGGGGTCGCTGACCGCGTCTGGACCGCCCACGCCAGCCTGGGCCCGATGGAGTGGCCCGCCGTCACCGTGGACGGCGTGCGGTGGCCCAGCGCCAGCGAGCTCGCCGCCCAGCACAGCCAGATCCTCGGCGTCCCCCCGGAGCGGCACATCGAGGTCCGCCGCACCCGGCAGGTCGACGGCCGCACGGTCCCCTTCGATCTGCTCACGTTCATCGCCGAGCGGGGGGATTGGCCCTGGCTGGGTCAGGCCCGCACCTGCACGGGTCCGTGGAAGACGAAGATGGTGTTCGGCGCGTTCACTCCGCAGGTCCGCGCTCTGCGCAAGGAGGTCCAAGGACCGCTGATGTTCGCCAACGTCCTCGGCCTGAGGGCGGAGGAGAGCCGCGACCGACGCAACCGGCAGGCGTGGCGCCGCACGACCGAGAACTCCCACCGGGTGGTGGACGAGTGGCTGCCCGCCCACCAGGTGAGCACCGCCGACGTGTGGGCGTGGACTCTCGCGGAGGAGGTGCCGTACCACTGGTGCTACGACTCCCACCCCGGCGCCGGGGACCGCCGGGGGTCCAGCCGCTGTTCCTGCTCGACCTGCACGCTGGCCAGCCACCGCGATCTGCTGCTGGGGGTCGCCCGCCGGCCCCGGCTTGCCGAGCTGTGCGCACTGGTCGAGCGCGTCCGCCAGGTCCCCTTCAACCCCAACATCACGATGGCCGAGCTGATCGAACAGTCCCGCCGCCCGGACGCCCCCGACCCGGGCGTCCGCGTCGAGGAGAACGCCGACTTCGAGCGCATGGAACGGGACGTGCACGCCGCCCTCCGGCGGCCGCCGACGTACGAGTCCAAGGCCCGCACCGGGTCCGCCCCTCTGCTGCACGCCATCGGCGGTTGCGACACCTGCACCCTGACGATGTAGCCCCGGAACAGGGGGAACGGCGTTGACCCCGTTCGATATATAAGGCAGAATTAGCAACGGTCGAAGGTGTGGCAGTTCCTTCGGCAGCCCCGAACCTTCAACGTCCAGGAGTCGCGATGAGCCCCACCGCGCTTGCCGTGCTCTCCCCGGGGACGGGCCGAACCGGTCCACCGACACTGACCCATCCCGCCGGCCCGGCCGTCTCCCACGGCCGGGCCGTGTCGCCCCCTACGGAGAACGCATGACCAGCACATCCCTGACCTTCCCCGTCCGAAACGATCAGCTCCCCGCCGTGCGCGAGGTGATCGAGCAGGCGGACCGGCAGACCCGGGCCCACGGGCTGACCGGATGCCACCTCACCCGCGGACCCGTCGAGCCCATGCCGTGGCCCGACGTCAACGGCGTCCCCATCGGCGCCGTGGCCGTCCAGGACGTCACCGTGACGTTCCCCCTCCTGCAGTTCCAGGGCTGGACCGTCATCGCCCAGGTCGAGCACGACGGGGCGGCGGGCAGCACCGTCACCGCGCTCCCGCCGTTCGAGGACGAGGCCGCCGACCGGATCGCGCACTGCGACGCCTGCGGGGAACGCGGAGCCCTGACCAGCTATCTCCTGCGGCACGAGGACGGCAGCACGATGCAGCTGGGCACGACGTGCGCGGGCCCGTACGCGAACCTGCCCGTCACCGTCCTGCGCGACCTGTGGAACCTGATCCGCTGCTGCCTGACAGCCGAGCCGTACGAGCCCGGCGAAGTGCCGACGGATCTGCGACTCCACGTCGACCAGGCCCTGGAGTACGCCGTCGCTCTGACCATCCAGGCCGGGTACGTCAAGCGCGGCGGCGGTTGGACGACCGCCGAACAGGTTCGCGCCCTGCTGCTGGGCGGCGCCGGCCGGGAGGCCCTGGACCAGCTGCACGAACACCTCCGGGCCGCCGGGAACGTCGAGGCCACGGCCGCCGCGGTCCGGGACTGGTGCCTGCACGGTGACGCGGCCGCGAGCGACTACCGCCGCAAGCTGGCCCGCGCGGTCGCACAGGACCTGGCACCGGCGGACATCGGTCTGGTGGTGTCCGCAGTTCCGATGTACCTGCGCGAGGCCCAGCGGCGGCTGACCACGGAGGACCGCGAGTCGATCACGGCCACGGTCACCGAGGTCAGCCCGCTCACGAGCCAGTGGGGCGAGCGCCGCCGCGTCCGCTTCACCGACGGCGCCGGACGCCGGTACGCGTGGGACTCGATGACCCAGCCGTTCCCCGAAGTGGGGCAACGGCTCCGTGTCACCGGCCGGGTCGTGCGCAACGCGGTCCGCGAGGGCATGGTCGAGACGTACCTGACCCGGTGCCGTGTCGCGCCGGCCTGAGCACTGCCCAGCGGCGTCCGCCACGGCTCCGCCCGGTGGGCGGGGGCTCCCCTCGGTCGGTCGGGCAGGCTCGCCCGTACCCGGGTTCCGGTGGGGGTGCCAGGCTCGCGCTCGCGCGACCGCGAAGCGGCTCGGCCTGGCGGCCCCGCCGGGTTCCGGGTAGCCCTTCGGGTGCCCGACCGGCCGAGGGGAGCCCCCGGCCACCCCTCCACCCCAGTCACCCACGGCCCGCACACGGTGACGGAGCCCCCGCCCCCTTGGGAGTAAGGGCCCCGCCGGAGGCGGTCCTGTAGGTATGAAGAGAAGTCGAATGAACGTCGACTCAACCGTCTCGGCAAGGCTGTGAGCTGGGAGTTTGTGGCTTGTGGCCCTCAATCCGAGCGGGCATAATTAGGGATTCCGGCAGGCTGAGAGTTGTTTGCCGGTGCAGTGCGGTCGTTCGATCGGACCGGGTCCGCCGAACGACTGGACACGCAGTAACCGAGTAAGGCACGATTAGTGAAGCCGAGAGGTTCGATACTCGGTTCTTCCGCGGAGACGCGGGAGGAAGTGGGGCGGACGGTCAGCCCAATGGCAGTAGTGCTGACCGTCCTGAAGCCCCCTGGCCCCAGGCCCTTCAACAAGCCCATATACCAGGAAGGCATCTACGCATGATGGTAAACGACGCGGAGCTGAACACGGCCCCCGCGCTTGACGACCTGATCACCCTGCACGCCGGGAACACGGCCGGTGCCGACCACGGTCTGCTCTACCGCATCGAGGACGGCCCCCTCCCCCGTGACGGCGGCTGGTTCATCCAGCTCGCGGACGAGACGGCCCACGGCGCCCAGGACTGGGCGGCGACCATCCAGAGCCAGGACATCGACACGATCACCAGGCCGATCGAGTCCGGCGTCATGAACTGGAAGCACGAGGTCGACCAGGACCAGGACGCCGAGGACGCGGACGAGGAGCCGGAGGTCGAGCACGGCCTGACGGAGTCCGGCGTGGTACTTCTGCCCCGCGCCGCCGGCCACGACCAGCACCACCGCGATCAGGGGGCGGGCAATGACGACTGAAGCCCCGTCGCGAGACGGAAACACAACGGAGGACTCCCTCATGGCCATCTTGAACGGGCGCCGGGTATCGACCCGCAGGGAGCTCGCGGACAAGCACGACCTGAGCCTCACGTACCTGGAGAAGCTGTACCGGGAGCGGGAGACGAACGGGCACCCCGAGCCGGTCCCGGACGCCGCCGGCCGGGAACTGGCCTGGTACGACGCCGACTGGCGCCGCTGGTACAAGGATCTCACCGGCACCGCGGGGCTGGAGAGCCGCGCGGAACTGCAGGAACGCACGGGCCTGGGCCGCAGCACGCTCGAACTGTTCTACCGGGAACGGGAGGCCAACGGCCATCCCGAGCCGGAGAAGACGGTCGGGAACACCATGTACTGGAACTCCAAGACATGGGACCGCTGGTACAAGGGCTACCAGGCCGGACAGGAGTGGCGGACGGAGATCGACCGCAGCGGCAACGCCGAGGACGAGATCACGCTCTCGCAGGCCGCACGGGTGCTGAAGATGGAGCCCACGAGCATCACGAAGTACCCCACCAGGAAGCCGAAGCACTGGCCCGACCCCATCAGGGAGGAGGAGACCGACAGCGGCCGCGTGAAGCGCTACTACCGTCGCGGGGACATCTGGAAGTACGGGGAGCTCCGCGAGCGGAGTGGCGGCGGTCGCCCCGCCGGCACGGCCGGGACCACGCGCCGGTACCCGTACGACGGGGACCCGCGACTGGCGCAGGCCCGGAAGGCGTTGAAGGCGAACCCCGACGTGCCTGTCGCCAAGCTCGCCGGCGAGCTCGCCCGCGAGCACGGTGGAGCTGCCGGGACCTGGTCCCACATCGTCAGCAGCGCACGGCAGAACCCGGAGGACTGACCAGATGACCACCAGCGTCACCATCGCCTCCGACGTCATCGACCACGTGGGCCTGAACCAGGCCGCGGACTTCCAAAGCCGCGTCACGGTGTTTGAGTGCGTGGAGTGCAGGACCGCAGGAGACGCGAGGACGGAGCCGGCCGTGGTTGTGCTGCGTCGCAGTCCCGGCCTGTCCCATCTGGGGGTTGCGCACCATCGCTGTGCGAACTCGCAGGTACGGGACTACGGTCCGGGAGACCTGGCCCTCACAGGGGAGACCGAACTGGTCCCCCGGGTGCTGGGGTTGCCCTCACCGACCGGCACCAGGCCGGTCCTCCTGCTCGCCTACGAGGAGGAGGTCACCGTCACGGAGGACGGTGGGGCGCCCTACGATCCCGTGATTCGCAGTCTGCTCGGGGACGGGCTCCATCAGATTCATGCGCTGGGGAAACCGTCACCGCGAAGCCCTGGGTGGCGAGCGCTCATCGGGCCGGGGACGAACGTACAGGTGAGTTCCAGTGCCCATGCCTGGCTGACGGACGGCGACATGTACGTCCCGCCGGGGTGGCGGGCGCTCGCTGAGCAGGCAGGCGAAGTCACCCTCATGATGGGACGTCTCGAACACACTCTCCTGCACGCTGTCGCTCCCCCGCTGATGGCGTACGCGCAGGCCGCCAGGCAGGGACATCTGGTTGCCGGTGTCGTGGACGTCGTACTGCGGTGATTCCTGGCAAGCAGGCAGCACAGCGGGCAGGCCATCGAGCGGGCAAGTGCAGCTCACAGTGAGTTTGCCATTACGTCTGCCATTACCCTACGCAGTGCACTGGCAAGCGTGTATGCCCAGGTCAGGCCCTGCTTCTTTCCCCGCTGTCACCGTCGCTTCCCTGCCCACTTTTCAGTACAAGTGCTAGCCCCTCGGCAATCCAACTGGCCGCCCTGCTGCTCTCTCAGCGAGGCGGCCAGTTGTGTTGTAGGCGGGCTACCACGCGGAGCAGACAGCGGGAAAGACGGTTGTCAGTACAGCCTCCATGCCACCATGTAGCCACGCGTGCGGCCGGGCGAGGCTGCCATCAGAACAGGAGAGGGAGGTAACAGTGGCGACACCACTAGACATCGCTGCCTACTCGGCATCGCTGGTGAACTGGTCTGAGCTGGGCCATGTCTACTGCTTCGGCAACGGCAAGGGGGGCGTCGGAAAGACGACGTGCACGTGCAACATCGGCGGTCTCGCGGCGGCTGATGGCCTGCGCGTGCTGATCGTTGACCTGAACGTACAGGGCAACGTGGCAGAGGAACTTGGTTACGCCGAAACCGAGCTGGACGACGAAGGAAAGGGCCTGCTGACCGCCATCACGCTTCAGGAAGCGGTCAAGCCCATCCGTAACGTTCGGCCGAACCTGGACGTAGTCCCGGGAGGCAAGCTGCTGCGTCGAGTGCCGGGCATCATCGGCTCCCCGATCAACGATCAGGAACGAGCTGCGGCCGTCCTTACTCTGGCCCGCATTCTCCAGCCAGTGGCCAAGGAGTACGACCTGATCCTGATCGACTCCCCGCCCGAGAACGAGCACATGATGCAGCTGGCACTGGGCGCCGCGCGGTGGGTGGTCGTGCCGGTCAAGAGCGACAAGTCCAGCCGCAAGAAGGGGCTCAAGGCCCTTGCCACGGACTACGCAGCGATGCGGCAGTACAACCCGTACGTGACTCTTCTGGGCGCCATCCTCTTCGCCACGGGAGCCAACGCCACGGCCATTCGCAAGACGGTTCGCGACGACGTGGAAGCCACCCTGGGGGGAGCAGCCCCCATCTTCGACAACGTCATCCGCTTCGCAGAAGCAGTGGCAGTGGCCGCCCGTGACCGCGGCAAGCTGGTGTACGAGCTGGAGGCCGCTGCCTCCGAGAACCCGGAGTTCTGGAAGATCCGCGCCGGCCTGGCGGACGCGAGCCAGGTCGTGTCGAAGACGTCGGCGTCGGTGAGCGAGGACTTCGCCGTGGTGGCGCGAGAACTCTTCACCCGGGCGGCGACGGTGCAGAACGAGATGATCCAGGAAGGTGTCTGGCCGTGACCACCCCGGAGGAAAACCTCGGGTCCATCTTCGCCCGGCCGACGGCGAACACCGTACCCAACCGCGCACAGGGCCTCGGCGGTCTGGTCCCCAACCGCGGAACAGGAAGTGCTCCGCCCCCGCAGAGCCCTACCGGCAGCACTCCGCCGCCCCCGAAGAACCCTGAAGACGCCAAGGAGGCACCGCCGCCGGCCGCCCCCAGTGGTGACACCCCGCCGCCGCAGGCGCCTGCAGATTCACCCGCAGCGGTCGAGGCGGAGGAGGTCGAGGCAGAGGAGGTCGAGGCTGAGGAGGGGGAGACGGAAGCGGCCCTTGCCAAGACCAAGCACCGCACGACGCTGTACGTCTCGCCCGCCCTTCACCGCCGGTTCGAGCGGTACGTGCGGGCAGCACGTGGCCGTACGAACACGTCGGCGGTGCTGGAGGCCGTGGCGGCGAAGAACTCGACCACCCCGCAGATCATTCAGGAGTCCAAGGTCTCGGTCGCGGCCGGGAACGAGCTCTTTCCCGAGGACCCCCGAGCAGTCCGGTACCTGGGTGCGGGGCCCGTACAGATCCAAATCGCCCCGACGTACGCCCAGTTGCAGGTCTTGGACACCCTGACAGCCAAGTACGGGTTCGAGGCCCGAGCCACCTGGATCGCCCCAGTCCTGAACGCCTTTCTCCCCGGCAAGAAGGAAAAGGTGCCGGAGTGATCAAGGGCTTGACAAGGACTCCAAAATAAGGCATAATTAGGGACGTTGCGAGAGTGGTTCTTGCGACGTAAAGACGAAACCCCGGGCTGCCTCAGCTTGTGGAGGCGGGCATCCCGGGGTCTCACACCAGAGACGAGGCTCCGATGTCGTACTTCAGTATCACCCCAGAATGGGGTGGACGTGCACCTTCCGGTGCTCTGCTGCCGGAGGTGGGGGCGTGAACGTGCTTCCCCGTATTCACGCCGTGGCGGAGTCCCTTGGGGTGCCGCCGTGGACGGTGGCTCTCGGCGGAGTGCTCGCGGGTGTGGCGAGCCTGGCCCTGCTGATCCTGGTCGTTCGCCTGGCCGGTCGGGCGGCGACGCGGGCGGTCGAGAAGGCTCGCCGCGATGATGACAGCGAGGCCCGGGCCCGGGTCATGGCCATGATTGACGACCGCTGGCGGACCATCGTCGGCATCTGCGGCATGTCCGTCAGCATGTACGGCCTGTACGGGTTCGCGGAGGACACCGCGGGGCTGCCGTTGCTGCTGCGGATCTTCTTCATCGCGATCTTCGACGGCGCGGAGATCGGCCTCATGCTGGGGCTGGCGCGGTCCCTGGCCGCCCAGGATGTCCCGCGGTGGACCGAGGGCATGATCCGGTCCCGCCGGATGGCGTGGGGCCTGGTGGCCCTCTCGGCGGCGGCGAACTGGGTGCACGCGCCGGAGGGCGGCGGTCTGTGGGCGAAGGTGGCCCTGGCCGGTGTGCCGGTGGTGTCGGTCAAGCTGCTGGAACACGGCCTGGACCTGCGGATCGCAGAGCTGGCGAAGGCCGAGGAGGAGGACGGCGTCCGACCGGGCCCCCTTCGCCTGTTCGTCCTGCTGTGGCGCCGGATCTGGATCGCGGCTTTCGCATGGTTGGGCCTGGACACGACGTCTACGACCAGCGAGACCTCCCGCCGGCTGCTGGCCCAGCGTGCTGCCCGCGCGGTCATCGTGCTGGCCCGTGCCCAGAAGCGTGCCGACCGTACGTTCCGATTCGGCTGGCGGAAGTCGCTGGCGGACCGGGCGGTGGACCGGCGGACCGAGGACGCGGCGGTCGCACTGGACCGCGCGGACGCGCCGGTCAACGTGGACCAGGCGCTTGCCGTGGTCCGGCGGACCATGGGTCACATGCAGGCCGGGCGGCTGGGACGGCTCGACTACGCGGACGTCGACGCCGTGGTGAACACCGTGGTCTCGCTCCCCGCGTTGCAGCAGAAGGTCACGCAGAAGCTGGAGGAGCAGAAGGCCGAGGTGCAGGACGAGCTGCGTGCAGCGGAGCGGGCCGCCAAGCAGGAGCGGGACGAGGCCCTGGCCGCGCTGGAGGCGGAGCGGGAGGAGCGCACCCGGCTCCAGGCGGAGCAGGAGAAGGAGCGCGAGCGCTTCGAGGAACTGGCCGGACAGCTTCGCGAGCAGGCCGAGCAGCTTCGCACCGAAGCAGAGCAGGCGAAGCGGGAAGCGGCCGAGCAGGTTCAGCTTGTCCGTGACGCCGTCGAGCAGAGTGCGGCGCGTGAAGCGGAGGACCGCCGAGCGGAGCGGGAGACCACCGAGCAGCGGGCCGAGCGGGACGCGAAGCGGTGGCACGAGCAGATCGAGCAGCTTCGTGACGAGGCGAAGCGGCAGCTTCAGGAGCAGGCGGAGCGGTTCGAGCAGCAGAGCGCCGAGCAGGTCCGCGCGGAGCGGGACCGGTGGAGCAGGGAACTGAAGCAGCTTCGCGACGAGGCGGAGCGACAGCTTCGCGAGCAGGCCGAGCAGCTTCGCACCGAAGCAGAGAGGGCGAAGCGGGAAGCGACCGAGCGGGTCGAGCGCGAAGCGGCCGAGCGGCTGGCGGCGGAGCGGGCCGAGGCGGAGCGCAAGATCGCCGCTTCGCAGGAGCAGGCGGAGCAGCTTCAGGCTCAGCTCGATGCGAAGCAGGCGGAGCCGGAGCAGACCGCGCCGGCCGGGACGGCGGAGCAGCCGAGGACGCCGAAGCCGAGGGAGGCGTCGAGGCCGTCGGCGCCGCTGGCCAAGGGCTCGCTGAAGCAGCGCTTCATCCAGCGGGTGCACGAGCTGTGCGAGCAGGGCGAACCCCGTCTGCTCGGTCCGGCGGTGACCCCCCGGACCCGTACCGATGTCGCGTACCAGGTGCAGGCTGAACTGGGGCTGACGTCGCAGGGGACGGCCCGCACCTACATGCAGGAAGCGATGGAGCGCTGGGAGGCCGCCCAGCAGGCCGCGGCGGAGAAGCAGGCGCCCGCCAAGGCCGCCAAGGACAAGGGCAAGGGCAAGCTGCTGGACACCTTCGGGCGCCCGATCGCGGACCTGGACGCGCTCGACCCGAAGGGGGCCCTGGCGCGGATCTGATCAAGACGCGAACGGGGGGCTGGCCGGACCTGGAAGGGTCCGGCCAGCCCCCCGTTCTGCTGCCCGCCGATGTCCTCGGTGCGGGCACCGCAGAGGGGCCCTGGGGGCCGTTCTGCGGCCCTGCTGGCACCCGTCGGGCCGGGGAGGTCGAGAGCGTCCGGGACGGCGTCCAGCGGCCGCGAGGCCGGGCCCGAGTCGAGGGTCGAGGGCTCCGGTAGGCGCGGTAGGTAGGTGGTAGGTAGTTGCCGGTAGGCGGCCTCTGACCTGCACATCTACGGGACTACCGGGCGGCGGGACGCGCCGGCCCGACCGGTCGGGGAGCGGGGCGTCAGGTGATGGTGGTCCACCGGTAGGAGAGCGACCACAGGTGTGCAGGGAGCACGCTGACCGTGACCGCCACGGTCCGGTCGACGGTGGCGCCGGTGCGGGTCAGTTGGATGACCCTGTTGTCCGCGTCGATCTCCAGCGCGGTCGCTTCGTGCTCATGCGGCGGGCGGACGTCGACGGTCTCGGAGAAGTCCGTGGGCCGGTGCCCGAGCTCGATGAGAAGGCCTTCTACGCCTCGGGGGCCGAGGTCTGGACGCTCCAGGTCGGTGTTCCGCGCGATGTCGAGCGGCAGGTACGTGAAGACGAGCTGGACGGGGGTGCCGGGATCGGCGGGCGCGGAGCCGGCCGCCACGGCGAACGTCCGCGTCTCGCGGACAAGGACCTGCCCCTGCCGCTTCAGACCGAGCAGAGCGGCCAGGTCCTGCGGGGCCCGCTCCGTGCGGACGTCGGGGAAGTGGCGGGCGACGAGCCCGAGTGCACGCAGCTCCGCATCGAGCGCGTCGTCCGGGCCCGCCGCTTCGTCGTCGGGGACGGAGCGGAGCAGGCCGTCCGTCCGCCGGGTGATCCGCTTCAGGAGGCGGGAGACGTAGGCTCCCGAGCCCTTGCGCGTGGTCACCAGGCCCTCGGCGGCGGCGACCCGGACGGCCCGCTCTACAGCGGAGCGGGTGCACCCCAGGTGCTCGGCCAGTTCGGCGGCGGCGGGGAGCCGGGAGCCGGGTTCGTACGTGCCGCCCGTCACGGCTTCCCGCAGTCGCTGAGCGACGCTGCGGAACTCCGGGGTGGCGGACGGGTGCTGTGTCATGAGCTGAGAGTAAGGCTCCGCAGCAGATCACTCAATCTCCCGAGGAGATTTTGAAATCTCCCGTGGAACTTGATTGACCTCCTGTGGAGGTTGGCGTTTACTGGAGGTACCGCAGGACGCCAACGCGCTTGCTGCGGTGCTTCGTTGCATGACAACGGCCCCGCACTGACGCCTAAGCGCAGCCGGGGCCGAAAGCTCCGGGACGGCCTCCCACCTTCCACAGCAGACGGCCGTCCCGGTCCCATCCCGCGAACGGAACGGACCTCCATCATGGCATTCCGCAAGTCGATCTCTCAGGACGAGCTGCGAGAGAAGCTGACGCCCGAGCAGCGAGCGAGCGGCCCGACGTACCAGGCCAGCCGCGGCGGCTGGTTCCCCGAGCCCGCGAAGCCGGTCCCCGGCACCCCTCAGGGCGACCGGACCGCCCCCCAGTAATCGACCGTGAGCCTGTGGGCGGCCGGACGGATTCCTGCCGCCCACGGCGGGAGGGCGCCATGTACGCGCTGCACCTAGTTCTCACCCTCATGTTCCCGGCCTCCGCCGCAGGGGCAGCCGCCGCTCTCGGCGCCCGGCCCCACGGACGGCAGGCCCTCGCCTGCAGCACCGCCCTGGTCGCGGCATTCGCCGTTGCCCTCGGTGTTGCGCACTCCTGAAGGACTCCCGTGCTCGACCTCCTGCTCGGCGGCGTGCTGATCGTGCTGGCCGCGACTCACCTCAGCCGGCCGCAGACCCGAGCCGTCCGTATCGCGAAGGACGCCCTGACCATCGGTTCCGCCCTGGCGGTCCTCATCATCTGGAGCCAGCTGTGAAGGTGCACCAGCGCGCGATGCGCGCTCGCCAGAGGGCGAACAGCCCTGCGGCTGCCGTGACTTCTCACGTTCCCAGCCCCCGCGCTACCCCGAAGCACGAGAACTCGCCGCTCTCCCTGGACCTCCCTCCCGGGTTCGAGCGGGCGAAGAGGCCGACTGCCCCGGTCGAGTCCACGGGGCGACTCGACCCTGACGAGATCCGCATCCGGCGACTGATGATCGCCGCCGTCCGCGAATGGGGGTGGCTGGCCCGATGACGGCAGATATCGACTCGGGGACACAGGTCCCCGATGCAGGTGTCCGCGACGTGAGTGACTTCCTCGCGGACCTGGACGACGTCCTGGCGACGTCGACCGCGCCGACGATCCCGGTACCGGCCGCCGAGCCGGACCCGGAGCCCGACGCTGCGGCGACCATGCCCGACGTCGACCTGGACCTGGACGTGGTCGACACCGACGCCGACACGGCGCCGGCCGCCGCCGCACCCGCTCCCGTCCAGCCGCCCGCCCCGGTCGAGGTACCCGCCCCGGCCGCACCGGCGAAGGACTGGTGGAACGACGTCTACAAGGACGACGCCGCAGACCAGGACACCTTCACCGGCAACGTCTCCACTCCGCCGACCGCGCCGCCCCTGCCGAAGAACGCCCCTGCCGCCGCTCCGGCCCAGCCGGTAGTCGAGGAGGAGGCCGACGACGAGGACGCCGAGGACCAGCAGGGCGAGCCCGAGGAGAAGAAGACCCGAACCCGGCGGGAGAAGGACCAGACCGCCCAGGACGACGACGCCGAGGAGGCAGACGCCGACGAAGCCCCGGCACCGGCGACGACGGGCGGCCGCTTCGCGGCCGCGGTCAAGAACGCCGGGCCGGTCATCGCTGGCACCACGAAGGGCGGCGGCCTGATCAACAATCCCCGGGGCCGTCAGGTCGTCTTCGCCGGCACCGCGTACGCCGCGGGCTGGAGTCTGCACCTGGACGACTGGGTCACCGGCCTGATGGTCCACGCCGAGCAGTACGCCACACCCGTGGCCGGTTGCGCTCTGGGCGCAGGGATCTTGGCCCTGGCCATGCGGTCGAAGTTGGGCGGAGTCGTCTTCGTCTCTTCGCTGGGCTTGATCACAGCTCTGCAGATGGCCCGGCCCGCATGGGTCGTCGGCGGCGGCGTCGCGCTGGGGCTCCAGATCGCCTACCGCATGGCCCGTGGCTGGGTCGGCCACTACGGCGACAAGTGGCCCTGGAAGGGCGTGGTCTGGGCCGCCCACGTTCCCGCCGCCACGGCCACCGTCGCATTCCTCCTGTACGGCACGAACTAACCGAGAGAGCAGATCACAGACATGGGCCAGATTTTCGGAGCGATCGGTTTCACCGGCGGCGCCGTCGTGATGACCGCGTTCCTGATCGTCGGCGCGCAGGGCAAGTGGAAGATCAAGTTGTCCCACGAGGGCGTGATCGCGGCCGCGTTCATCACCGGCCAGCTCTATGCCCAGGCCGGGGAGACCTTCAGCTTCGTCGGAGACATGAGCGGTGGCCTGTCCCAGGCGATCCAGACCAGCTTCGGGTCCGCGGGCAACTTCGGCGCCGGTGCCGTCGCCATCCTGATGTGCATCCTGCTGTACGGCCTGAAGCCGTCGAAGTTCCGCAACGGCCTGTTCGCCCTGATGCTGCCCAGCATGTTCACGGCGGCCGGTGGCATCTTCGACACGATCACGCACCTGATCAGCAACCTGACCGGAACGGTGGTCGCCTGATGACTGTGGACCTGGTCAAGTCCGACCCGGGCGACGAGGACAAGGACGTCGCGGACGACGTCGAGCTGGTGGACGGCGAGGGCGTGACGGTGGAGCAGCCGTCACGCCCTCGGGCGTGGTGGGGCCAGATCATCGAGTCCCTGGAGAGCGAGGCGGACGCCCCCCGGGTGTCCGGCCGTGCCGTGACCCGGCCGGACCTGTCGGCGTATCACGCGTTCGACCGCGCCGGCCTGGTCGCCGTACGGGCGGGGTCGGTGATCATCCTCCGCGCGACCTGGACCCTGACACGCCGGGGCTGGGCGCTGGTCATCGGCCGGGTACGAAAGGGGAAGGGCGCGAAGTCGGCCCCGAAGGCGGCAGCCGGTGGCGACGCCGAGCGTTCCGCGAAGCCGAAGCGGCGCGGAGGGAAGTCTCCGGCGAAGAAGTCGGCGGGGGGCAAGAAGGCGCCCGCGAAGTCCGGGACCAGCACCGGTGACCTCATCATCGGCGGTGTGGTTCTCGTCGGCATGGGGGGCATGTTCCTGGTCAACACGGCGGTCCCGGCGGTGGGGAAGCTGGCGGCGGCGGTCGGGAACTGGGTGGTCGACCACCCGGTGGACCTGATGCGAGGAGCGGGCGGTTTCGTGATCATCTTCGTGGTGATCGCCTGGATCGTCGGAGCGGTCGCCGGGGCCCACGAAGATCACGAAAAAGAAGATCGCGAAGAGGATGCGGACGGGGGAGTCGCGGAGGCGGACCCCCTTGAAGATCACGAAGAGGATCAGGGGAGTGGGAAAGCGGAACCCGATCCGTCCGGTGGGGAAGTGGCGGAACCATCCCCCGAAGAGACCGCCGCAGCGGAGCGAATCAGGGTCTACGCGTGGGTGCGCGAGAGCATCCGGACCCGGGGGAATGGCACCGCCGTGCACCTCCGTGAACTGGCCCTGGGAAGCCTCCCCGAGGGGGGTGACATGCGGTCTGAGATCGGCCGGGTGAGGGCCCTCCTGGCGGCCCACCAGATCCCCGTCCGGGACGGCGTGAAGGCCCCCGCATCGGACAAGGACGGGGCCACCCGTAACCGGCCCGGTGTGCACTCCGCGGACCTTCCCCAGGGCTTCACTCCCCTGCCGGCCCAGGGGTCGAACCTGGTCCGCCTACTACCGGTAGGTCAGCCCTCTGACCTGCAATAACTACCCGCCGCCTACCGCCCGCCTACCGATTCGGTAGGCGGGCTACCTGCCGTCCCGCGCAGGTTCTAGGCTCGATTCCCGCATCAGCAGCCGCCCGCCCGCGGGCGGCCCGCGAGAGGAGAACGTCCCCGTGGCGTACTGGAAGTGCGGCGCCTGCCGTACCCGCTTCCCGATCGGCCCGGAGGGGGAGACGGCTGCACGCGAAGCCCACCGCCAGCAGGCCCACTTCGGGGGCATCCCCGACGGCGAGGACGGACCCGAGCAGAGCGGCGGTCAGCCGATCACCGGCCGCCAGGTCCTGTACGGGCTGGTCGTGCTGGCCGTGCTCGCCGTCCTGGCCCGCTCATGCGACTTCCCGCTCATGAGCTGATCGGAGTCACGGCACAAACGGAACGGGCCCGGCAGACGATGGTCTGCCGGGCCCGTTCCGTGATGTCACGCGCCGACGAGCTGGGGTTCCCGCTTCAGGACGCCGTCGAGGAAGCACAGCCACTCGCGGTGGGTGTAGACGTGCGGTGCCCCGGCGGTCGCCTCTCGATCGCTGAGCACTGCCGAGTCCGTGGTGATGTCGATCGAGATCCGGGAGCCCTCAGCCGGCACCAGACCGCGCAGATGATCCAGGAAGGCGGTCCACGTCGACCTGGGGTAGAGGTGGGCGGGCTTGGACACGTCCTTGCTGTCGCGTACCGCGACCTGGCCGTTGTCGAGGAAGGCGACCTCAACGCACCCCTGGGCGCTTTCGGAGAGAGATGCCTTCCGCCACAGGGCGTTGCTGAGGTCAGGGTTCGTGGTCATTTCATCTCCTTCAGCACGGTCTTCATGAACCGCGCCGACTCGGCTTCATCGAGCGCCATGCCGCGCAGTCGACTGTGGGACTGGTCAAACCGCCGGGTGTCCTTGGCCTTCTGGAGGTACAAGTTCCCGCCGGGGCTGTCCACGTAGACCACTGCGGGCTCCGTGGGGTCGGGAAAGTCGAGGATGGTGAAGGCGCCGGTAAGGGCTGTGTGGGCGCCCTTGCTGTAGGGGAGTACCTGCACCGTGATGTTCGGGACCTGCTCGGCCTGCTCGATGAGGTGCTTCAACTGCTCGCGCTGGCAGTCCAGTCCGCCGATCTGGCGCCACAGGCACGCTTCGTCAAGGATCACGACCAGGTCCAAAGGCAACTCGCGGGTGAGTACCTGCTGCCGCTGCATGTGGAACTTGACCAGGGTCTCGATCTCGTCCGCCGGCGCCGACGGGCTTGTGCCGCGCAGAACCGCCCGCGCATATTCCTCGGTGCGGAGGAGGCTGTGAACGGAGGCGAGGGCGAACACCCTGAGCGCGGCGGCCTCGGCTTCGAGGGCGATGTACGTGTCCAGGTTCGGCGGCAGCTCGAAGTTCGTCCACCACGACGCTTCTGGCGAGGCGCTGTGCATGGTCAGCAGGTGCTCGCGGGTTTCACCCGGGGCGTCGTACGCCTCCAGGAGTCCCTTCAGCTCGATCAGCTGGACGTCGCGCTTGCCGTTCTCGATTCGGCTGATCGTTGAGTCCGACCGGCCGATTGCGGCGCCCGCCTCTTCGATCGTCAGTCCAGAAGTTTCACGGAGCGCCTGAAGCTCACGCCCTATCTGGCGTCGCTTGACCATGGGTCCTTGTGCTCTCGCCATACCGGCACCTCCCCTCAGTCTCCGCCTGCGTACACGGCTCCATCCTGCCGCACGGCGGGGCCCAGGAGTAATCGGTCCGTCCACTGTGACCCTCCGACCGTCAGAAACTTCGGTGAATCTTCCCATTGAAGTTGCACAGAGAATCTTCTGAGGCCATTCTAGGGTGACGGGCTCATTACGGCTGGTGATCACGTCCAGCCGGTCGCGGCGCGTGGACGCGTGGAGCGCAGCGACTCGCCGAGCCGGGAGGGAAGCCCCCGATGAAGAACGAGAGAGTTCCGCAGGCGGCAGCACCGATCCCAGACGGTGAACGCGGTCCCGCCGACGCGACGGCGATCTGCCGCCGGTTCGAGGTCCCCGAAGTGAGCGGGGCCGTCTTACGCGTGCTTCATGGGGTTGCCTGCCTGTGCTGCCGAAAGCCGGACGGAGAACTGCGTAACGCCGGCCGCGCGTGCACGGTCAGCCCGAGCGGCGACACGCTCTGGTGGGACGTCAAGGCGCACGAGAAGTGCATGGCGGCTGCCGGGGGTGAGTCATGACGACTCACCAGTACGCCTTCGACGGCGACGACCAGGCCCCGGCCCGCGCCCGTCACCACGTCCGCGAGGCCCTGTGTTCCTGGCGGATGCCGGAGAACACCGTCGACACGGCCGTCCTGCTGGCGTCCGAGATCACGACCAACGCGGTGCGGCACACCACGTCATCCAGCATTCAGCTCGAACTGCTGCGGCGTGACGGCGAAGTCGAGGTGGCCGTTCGTGACAGCGGTCCCCGGCCCGCCAGACCGCTCCGCGCGATCTCGGAGGAGACCGCCGACCTGTGGGACGAGCACGGCCGCGGGCTCGACCTGGTGCGCCGGTTGTCCAGCCGGTGGGGCGCCACGGAAGCGGGGCCGGGGCTCAGGGTGTGGGCCGCGATCGAGGCGACGGGCGATGTCCGATGACCGAGTCTCCGGCCGGCCGCGCTCTCGCGGAGCGCGCACCGAACACCACAGCCACCGCGCCGGACTGGCGAGCACGCCGTCCGGCGCGGACCCCGGGCGCCTTACCGGCGCCCCCCGTGCCGCCCCTGGCAGGGCCAACCCCCCGTATCCCGCGCCGGGGGCGGCACGCCTACGCGATAGGGAGCTGCTGATGCAGTCGACGTACGCGGTTCACGCTCCCTCGGTCAGCGCCGAGAAGCTGGCTCGGATGGCAGCGGCCTTGCGGAGGATGCGCACGCTCCCCGAAATCCTGGACGACATCGGTGACGCGCTCGACCCGCAGCCTCCCGAGGAGGACGAGGTCGAGGAGATTCACGGTCACCTGCGTGACGACCTGGAGCGACTGGCCGCCATCGCTATTGCGGCGGAGAGCAGGGACGCCGAGGTACTGCGGCTCGCAGAGCGGGCCGCCGGCCTTCAGGCCGTCGACCTGCCAGAGCACTTCCGGGACCGCGTCCTCCACCTGCGGCTGGTGGGCGCCGTCGCGAACGACCTCCTGGAACGGCTCACCGCCACGCGAGCGATCAAGCAGGTCGCGTGAACCAGAGCGTCCAGCGGACGCCTTCACCAACACGGACCACCGAGAGGACGAAGCGCTATGTGTCCGCACAACCCTCCCTGCCCGGCAGTGCACGAGTCGGACCGTGAGCACGCCAGGGTGGTCGGCCGGGACTACCTGCTGGGTTGGGCCCTGCTGTGCAACGGGACCATCGTCTTCGACGACACCGGGAGCCTGCTGCCCGACGGGCAGGTCATCGCGCCGCACCGGCCCAAGTTCGCGGGGGCAGCGGCATGACCGTAGCTCAGTTCCACTGGCGGGGGCTCCACGTCCCCTTCGTTGCGCCGTGGAGCGAGGAGAACCCGCTGCCGACCAGGCTGATCAAGCGGGTCGGTCCGGACGGCGCGGAGGGAATCGGTTACGCCGACGAAGTCAGCGGCGCGGACCGGAGGGACGGCGCCCTCTGGGTGCGGTACCCACTGGTGCGGGGGAGGGGAAGGCCCCGTCTGGCGGACATCCACCCTCTGCGTCAGCGTCAAGCCATGTCGCACATGCTCTGCATGGTCTGTGCGACCTCCACGTTCGACAACGACGAGTTCAGCCGCTGGGGCGGGAAGCACCTGTTCATCGGACGCGCGGTTGACGGTCGACCGATTCGCGACGGCGATGTGACGGACACCCCTCCCGTGTGCCTGCCGTGTGCCGTCGAAGCTGCCGAGGCTTGCCCGCACCTGGTCAAGGGGCACACCGCCGCCCTGGTCGAGCGGACAGAGCCGTGGGGGGTTGCCGGGATCGTCTACGACCCGCGAACCCTTCGGCCGGTCCCGACGAAGAGCAAGAACGGCCTCACCGACGTCGCGTTCGAGGACCCCGCGTTCCGGTGGACCCTTGCCGCCCGCGACGTCGTGACTCTGCACGGCTGCACCCCCGTGGACCTGGCCGAACTCGCGACGCCGAGCGTCGCGGCCTAAACCCCGTCCGGCGGCCCGGTGCCTCGCGCCCGGGTCGTCGGACGGTCAGCGCCGGCGGGCACAGCGCCCGCCGCACCATCCTCCGAAACAACCGAGAGAGCGAACCGCCATGCCTGACTTCCCGTACCTGCGTCGCATCCGCGCGAAGCGCCCGCCGCGGCAGGACTTCGAGCCCCGCACCCTCATGGACATGCTTCTGGACCAGGGCCAGGGCCAGGACCAGGAGCAGGTCGAGGGCCGTGCCGTGCAGGTGTCCGCGGTGACCGTCTCGTTCTTCGGCTTCCGAGCGCAGTCGCACGGCAGGACGGGCTTCGCCGCGCTGAAGCACATGTACCGCGACCACCCGGTGCTGGTCCGCTGCCTGTGCACCTACCTGGGCGCCATGTGGACCGTGACCGCAGCCGTGGCCGCTCAGAACCTGCTCTGAGGCGGACCGGCGTCGCACCGGTGCCGCACCGCCAGCCGGTGGGCACCGGTCTCTCCGCCGTCCCATCACCGACGACCTGACCGCGACCGTCGCGGACCATAGAGAGAGGGCCTTTCCGTGCTGGACGTTGAGGGGACGAAGTCCGTCAGCCTGCCGGGGCAACGCGTCGCGCAGGCACCGCTGATCGGCCGGGCCGATGCGGAGGCGCTGGCGGGAGAACCCGCGCACTGGGAGCAGGTGACGGACCGCAGAGGCGCGGCCGTCTGGCAGGTGTCCGGACCGCGCGGGCTGTGGGCCTTGAAGGTCGGCACCGGCGAGGGGGCCGCCGCCGTTGCCCGCGAAACCGCGGTGCTCCAGCAGACGCACTCCCTGGTGCCCGGCCTGTCGTACGGAGGGCGGGCGAAGGCGGGCCGGGGGACCGGTTCGGCGTGGCTCATCACGCCGTGGCTCGAAGGCGCCTCCACCTGGACCCGGTTCGAGAGCGTACGCCAGCAGCACGACGAGGACCGGTCCTCGGCCCTCGCCGCAGCGGTCGACGTGTGCCAGGCCGTCGGAGCCCTGCACGCTGCCGGATGGGTACACGGTGACCTCCAGCCACACCACACCGTCCACACGTCCGGCGCGGTCCGCTTCATCGACTGCACATGGGCGTCGGGCCCGGTGCTGGCACCGTCGCACACCTTCTTCGGCGGACTGGTGCACCTGATGTCACCCGAACTGATGCACCGCATCGAGGCGGGGGCGCGTCCGGTGGTCACCGAGCCCTCGGACGAGGTGTACGCCCTCGCGGCCGGACTGTGGTGGGCGGCGACAGGCACATGGCACCGCGACTACGCCGCGGCCGGGATCGATCCGGCGCGGTTCACGGCGGCAGTGCTCCGCGGGCTGCTACTGCGTAACCGGCTGCCGCACGGGCACATCACGCACTGGCCGCAGCTCGAAGAGGTTCTGCAGTACGCCCTCATGCGACCGCCGGCCGCGCGGCCCTCCGCCGAACAGATGGGTCAGTGGCTCCGCCAGATCGGCCCCGGATAACCCTCACTGCACGACCGCAAAGCCCCGGAGAGTGGCCAACTACCGCCCGCCGGGGCTTAGTTGTGCTCTTGTCACATGCCCGGGTCCTTGTCCCTCCCGTCGACGGGCCGGGCGCCGGAGGCGGTCGGGCGCAGGCGCCAGGAAGCGGAACCATGCCTCATTGATCGCCAAATCGCACTTTTCGGATCAAGGAATACATACATGGTTAAACGTTCCCTCTGGCTGTAACTCATTCTGTGGGTTTGTCGACAAAGGGTTATCTCTTCTTCGCCTTTTTTAATGGGGCGCTATTCCTGACGGTGTGTTCGTCGGTATTGAAGAGAGATCCAAGTATTGGCACCCACCTGTCGGGCAGGACCTGGCGTCCTCTCTCGACATCGCAATACGTGCTGACGGCGACCCTCAGCGCTTGCGCCACCTGTGCCTGTGTGAACCCCAGGAACCGCCGGAGTATCCTCAACGTCCAGTCAGAGTCGAGGAGTTCGACCAGGTCAAGGGGTGAGACGTCGAGGCTGCGGGCCAGTCGGAGCAGATGCCGTGGACTGGGTCGCTGATTCTTCGACTCCCACATGGCGACGGCGCTGCGAGAGCACCCGACCGCTGTTGCCAATACCTTCTGGGAGATTCCACGGGCCTGTCGCAACTCAGCGACAAGCCATCCCCGCAGACGCCATCCGTCTGCCCCCGTGCGCATGGCGCCGCACTCTACCGCGACCCATACGAAATTTTTTGACGCACTGTGGCCGATCCGCGTACTGTCCAGATCAGTTCGGGCCTATCGCGGGGAAGGTCGTCTGGGGATGAGTGCGCTCAAAACGGTCGTGTGGAAGGTTCTCAACCTCCCGGAGCCCCGGAGCAAGGAAGCACCAGCTCCCCAAGCGGAATCGCCCCAGCGGAAGATCGTACCGCCAGCCGGCGCCGCACACTGGGTAGCCGCGGGGAAGCGGGTCCAGGCCGAGCGCAACGGGCACAGCCCGACTCAGGTTGCGACCGAACCCAAGCAAACACGGACGCCTGCCACCCCCTGGGTGCTTCAGGAAGAGAAGACCGGCACGAGGGCGCTGGTCGTCACCGGCCGGATCGTGCTGTGGGTGGTGGTCGGCCTGGCCGTGATCACCGGAGTCAGGTCCTGGTTCTGGCCCAGTCAGCCCGCGCCGGCCCCGGCGCCGACGGTCAAGCAGGGGCCCACCTACCCGGTGCAGGACGCCCAACTGGTCGCCGCGCGATTCGCGTACTCGTACCTGACCTGGGACGAGGCCGCCCCCGACCAGCGGGCCAAGGCCCTGGCGCGGGACATGCCCAAGGGCACGGACACCACCGCGGGTTGGAACTCGAAGGGGCAGCAGACCGTACTCCTCGCCCAGCCGGGCGCGGTGACGGAGCTCGGCGACAAGCGCGCCCGGGTGCACGTGACCGTGCTGGTCAACGTCCCCGGCGAACCGGCCAAGGACAAGAAGAAGGACCCGGCGCCCGCCCAACGGAAGTGGATGGGACTGGAGGTCCCGGTCCTGAACACCGCAGGCCGCATCGTCGTCACCGGCGAGCCGGGCATCGTCGGCGTTCCTGCCTCCGGCCCGACGGTCACCGACCAGAACGCCGTCGACAGCGACGTCGAACTCTCCGCCCAGACCCAGAGCACCGTGGAAACGTTCTTCACCGAGTACGCCAAGGGTGAGGCAGACAGCGTGACCGCCCCGGGCGCGAGCGTTCCGCCACTGCCCGACGGGATCACGCTCCAGGGCATCCAGAGCTGGAACGTCGACCAGGGCAAGGGCAGCGACCGGACCGGAACCGCCGTCGTGCGGTGGACGATCGGCGCCGCCGAGCTGGAGCAGACCTACCGGGTCGAGCTGACCCGGGTGGCCTCGGCCGCCGCCGAGCGGTGGCAGGTCGCCGAGGTCCACGGCGGAACCGTCTAACTCCGCCTGAAGGAACCAAACGAGGGGATAACGAGGCATGTCTGCCGACACGGTGACGCTGGCGCTGACCAGCGGCGCAGACCTGAAGACGTGGGTCTTCCTGATCGCGGGAAACATCTTCCTGATCATCCTGGTGGTCCGAGCGATCGGCCACTACGCCAAGCGCGAGTGGGGTGAGCTGATCGGCCACGTCATCACCGGCATCCTGGTGGCCGGGTTCGTCTTCGCCACCGACACCACGAAGAACATGTTCGTGGAGATCTTCAACAAGGTCGCGGGCGCGTGAGGACCGGACACACCTACACGCGCCATTTCGATCTTGAAACTCGCCAGCACGAGATTTTCGGCATGGACCTGGGCGAAGGCCCTTCCCGCCGGATGCTGGTCACGGGCGTAGTCGTTTACGTCCTGTGGACCGGTTCTCTCCTGATGGTGTTCGGGCTGCCCAGCCAGCTGACGTTCACGCTGTACTTCGCGCCCCCGGCGGTCATCACGTACTACGGGGCCCAGCGCAGCCGGAGGAACGAGCGCCGGTGGAACCTCACGCAATGGGCGCTGTGGGTCCGGTACCTGACGCTGGGACACCGGCCGGTGATCAACGGCGGGCGCCGTGCGGCCGAGCGGCACGAGTGGATGCCGCTGCGTGCCCGGCTCGGTGAGCGTGCCGAGGCGTTTGTCGAGCTGCCCGGCATGGGCGCCTTTGAGAGCGCGCTCGGCAAGGACGCGCCCCGGCCCACCGCCGGCCGGGCCGTCCCGTTCGACTCCAAGACCCGGATGTACGGGCCGGACGCGGTGTACCGCGCCCGCAAGCGCACCGGCGGCAAGCCGCAGTAAAGAGGGGTACGGGGATGAAGATCACGAAGGCAGTCGGGAAGTTCCTCGGAGTCGCGGGGGACCGGTCGGCGCCGCCGCCGCGATACCTGGCCCTGGCGGACGGGCTCACGGTGACGGAGACCCACGCAGAGGCGTGGTACGTCCTGTCCAGCAGCAACACCGACCTGATGTCGGAGACAGCGCGGGACGCCGAACACGACCAGGCATCCAGTGCGCTCGCCCGCACGCTCGCCGGGCACGACTGTCACCTGCGGATACTCTGGAGCCCGCTGAACGCGGCGGACTACCGCGTCGAGGCCGAGGAGCTGTTCACCGCCGGGGACTTCGCTGCGTGGGCGGACGCCCGGGTGGAACGGCTCGATGACCTCGCCCTCTCCCAGCGTCAGCTACTGCTGGGTGTCCGCATCCAAGAGCGTTCGGGACAGACACAGGCCCGCAGCCGCAGCGGCGTGCAGGACGCCTTCGGCATCAGGAAGACCGGCATTCCGCAGCGTGAGCTGGCCCGGCTCGACGCGCTCGCGCGCCGGCTCGGACGCCAGTTGGAGACGACCCCGTGGAGGGCCAAGCCCGCTCCGGTCGAGGTCCTGGCCTGGATGATCGCGCGCGAACAGCACCGGGCCACGAGTCTGCCGACGCCGAACTCCGCAGGCGTGATCTCCGGGGCGAAGCTGGCCGCGCTCACCCGCGGCCGCGTCGTCCCGTACCCGGACCACGTGCGCGTGATGGACGCCCAGGGCGAAGTCGCCGCCTGGACCAGCGTCCTGACGATGGACTCCTTCCCCGAAGAGATGGAGTCCCCGGGGCCGGGGGAGTGGCTGCGGACGGTCAGCGAGATCACGTACGTACCCGAGTACGACGAGGACGGCGTCGACCCCGATGTTCAGATCCTCCCCGTCAACCCCGAGCCGTCCGTGCGCTTCAAGGTCCTGCACCGGCGCGACGCGCTGAAGTTGACCGAGGAGACGCGGAAGCTGGCCAAGGAGCAGGGCGACTCCGCCGCCCAGCACTCCGCCGGCACACCCGCCGCCGACATCATCGAGACCGAAGAGACCATGGCCCAGCTCGCGCGCGACATGAAGCGCGAGGACGTCACCCTGTTGGAGGACCACCCCCGTCTGGTCGTCTCCAGCGATGTCTCCCTGGAGGACCTGCGGTCGAAGATCGACGCGGTCACCACCCACTACGGCGGTCTCGGTATCGAGGTGTCCATCGGCACCGAGGAGCAGAAGGAACTCTGGCTGGAGACGCTGCCGGGCGACAAGGTGCGCGTCCCCGACCTCTCCCATATCCGTACCGTGGGCGCCCTCGCCGGAAGCTGGTTCTGGGGCGGGGCCTCCGTCGGCGACGACACCGGCCCGGTGATCGGCTACCTCACCGGCTCCACCCCCGGCCTGGTCCGCAACGACCTGACCGGCGGCTCCGCGCGCGGTGACGCGACCACCACGGCGTTCATCGGCCGAAGCGGACGCGGCAAGACGACCGCGATGATGATGAGCCTGTTGGACGCGGCGTTCCGCGGCAGCTTCGTCTTGGCGCTCGACTTCAAGGGCGACATGGGCGGTCTGGTCGCGGCCGGCCGCCGCTTCGGACTCAACGCGCACCTGGTGGAGACCGGCGCCCAGTACGCGGGCGTCGCAGACCTGTTCACCCTGCTGACCGGCGAGAGCGCCGAGCGGGCCCAGACCGAGGTCCCCGCACAGCTGGGCATCGCCCTTCCCCAGCACCTGCGGATGCGCGGCGCCGAGACGCCGATCCAGTCGGCCGTCAACGAAGTGATCGCCGCCGGGGAACCGCGGGTGTGGAAGGTCATCGAGTACCTGCGCGAGTCCACCGACGAGCTGGCCAGGGAGACCGGGCAGGCCCTGTACGAGCTCGCGCAGACGGGCTTGGGCGCCCCGTTCATGGGCAGGCCGACCGGCGACAACATGTTCATGCGGTCCGAGCCGGGCATCTGGGTGGTGCAGATCCCCGGGATCTCGCTGCCTGCCCCGGACGATGACCGCGAGGACTGGTCCGTGCACCAGCGGCTCAGCGTCGCCCTGGTCCACTCCATGCTCGCGTTCGGCATCTCGATGGCCGGCCGCAAGGACCTGCGCGGCCTGCGTAAGGCCATCGCGGTCCCCGAGGTGCACGTACTGACGGCGACCCGCGAGGGAAGCAGCTTCCTCCAGTACATCGCGAGGGTCGGCAGGGCGTTGCAAACGGCCCTGGTCATCGACACCCAGGACCCGGAGTCGCTGGCGAAGCTGACGGGCCTCATCGAGCAGATCACCACCATGTTCGGCTTCCAGCTCACGACGTCCGAGCAGCAGGACGCGCTCGCGGCCCTGCTCGACCTGCCCACGGGCGAGCACACCCGGGCGCTGATCCAGGCGATCGGCGTCGGCTTCGATCAGGAGATCCGCCACGGCCACGCGATCATGCGCGACCGGCGATTCCAGTCCGCCACCGTCCAGTTCGACGTCCCGTCGGAAGAACTGCTGGAACTGCTGAGCACGACACCGAAGGTCGACAACGGCGGGGCCGACTTGACCAAGGAACCGCAGGGGGTAGGGGTATGAAGCGCGCCGTAGCCATCGCCGCCGCGGCGAGCGTCGCCGTACTCGTCGCCGGGTGCTCGTCAGGGACCGGGACGGAGAAGGGTGGGTCCGGCGACGGTGGCGCCTCCGACAC
>NZ_JBVKBH010000031.1:0-42181 GCF_055657175.1 Streptomyces sp. NPDC107581 | reverse complement strand
CCCAAAACCGCCCCCACCCTCACCACCACAACCTCAGGA
Organism: Streptomyces sp. NPDC107581; assembly: GCF_055657175.1. Classification (NCBI taxonomy): domain Bacteria; kingdom Bacillati; phylum Actinomycetota; class Actinomycetes; order Kitasatosporales; family Streptomycetaceae; genus Streptomyces; species Streptomyces sp. NPDC107581. The sequence goes on along the minus strand of NZ_JBVKBH010000031.1, from coordinate 42,142 downwards.
ACAACCCCACCCGCCTCCACCGCAGCCACCAACCCACCCAACTCCCCAAACACCACAGCACCCGGCACACTCAGCCCACCAGCCTCACCCACCACCACCCACCGACCACCCACATCACCAACACCCACACCACCAACACCCACCACCACACCCGAAGCAGCAACCCACTCCACCCCGAACAACCCATCACGAGCCGACACCTCAGCAGCAGCCACAAACGGCCGCAGAACCAACGAACCCACCGACGCGATCAACCCACCGGACCCATCGGCCAGGGTCAGCGTCACGCCCTCACCGGTGCGCTCCGGGGTCACCCGGACCCGGGCCACGGACGCGCCGGTCGCGTGCAGGTCGACGTGCCGCCAGGAGAACGGAACCTCCAGCTTGTCGCGGCGTTCACCCGTACCCACGATCACGTGCAGGGCAGCGTCCAGCAGGGCAGGGTGCACCCCGAAATCGGCTGCGTCCACGTCGTCCGGCAACGCGACCTCGGCGAACAACTCCTCACCACGCCGCCAGGCCGCACGCATCCCCTGGAACACCGGGCCGTAGGCGAGGCCACTCTCGGACAGCGCCGGATAGAAGCCCGCCAGGTCCACGGCATCGGCACCGGCCGGAGGCCACTGCGCCAAGCCACTGTCGGCACCGGCATCGACATCCGCGGGAGCGGGCGCCAGCACGCCCGCCGCGTGCCGCGTCCACTCGCCCTCGGGCGCCGCGTCCTCGGCCTGGGCGTAGATGCCGACCGTTCGCCGGCCGGACTCGTCCGGACCGTCCACCGTCACCTGGACCCGCACTGCGCCCTGGGGCGACAGCACCAAGGGCGACTCGATGACCAGTTCCTCGACCTGTGCGCAGCCGGCCTCATCGGCCGCGCGCATCGCCATCTCGATCAGCGCGGCTCCGGGCACGACGACCTGTCCGGCCACCACGTGATCGGCCAGCCATGACTGCCCGGCCAGGGACAAGCGGCCCGTCAGCACCAGGCCGCCGCTCGCCGGCAACGTCACCGCCGCACCCAGCAGCGGGTGGCCGGGGGTCTCCAGGCCGAGGTCCTCGGCGCGGCTGCCCACAGCCGGGGTCAGCCAGTAGTGCTGTCGCTGGAAGGCATACGTCGGCAGGTCGACCCGCCGCGCACCCGTCCCCGTGAACACCTTGTCCCAGCCGACCGCCACGCCCCGCACGAACACCTTCGCCAGCGCCGTGAGCAACGCCCGAGGCTCATCCCGACCACGACGCAACACCGGCAGCCACACCTCGGCAGCAGCCACCTCACCAACAGCCTCCGCACGCGTCTGCGGACCCATGCCCGACAGCACCCCGTCCGGACCGATCTCCACAAAGGTCTGCACACCGGCGTCGCGCAACGCCCCTGCAGCATCGAAGAAGCGAACGGCCTCACGCACATGCCGCACCCAGTACGACGGGTCAGTCACCTCATCACTCACCACACACCCGGTCAACGCCGACACAAACGTCACCTTCGGCACCTGGTACTCGACCGCACCGACGACCGCGGCGAAGCGCTCCAGCATCGGCTCCATCAAAGGCGAATGGAACGCATGCGACACCGTCAAACGCTTAGTACGCGCCCCACCCCCCGCCAACACCTCAGCCGCCGCCAGAACGTCGTCCTCAACACCGGAAATCACCACAGCCCGAGGACCATTGACCGCCGCAACCCCCACACCCGACCGACCCGCAAGCGCCTCGACGACCTGATCCTCGGTCGCCTCGACCGCCACCATCGCCCCACCAGCGGGCAGCTCCTGCATCAGCCGGCCACGCGCGGCCACCACCGCACACGCATCCTCCAGCGACCACACCCCGGCCACATGCGCCGCAGCCAGCTCACCGATCGAATGACCCGCCACCACCTGCGGACCCACACCCCACGACTCCAGGAGCCGGAACAGTGCCACCTCAACGGCGAACAACCCCGCCTGCGCCCACACCGTCTCGTCGATCCGGCCCCCACCCGGCCAAGACTCATCGCCCTCACCGCGAATCACCGCCGCCAGCGAGCCCTCCAGATGCCCACTCAGCCCCGCACACACCGCATCGAAGGCCTCGGCAAACACCGGGAACGCCTCATACAGCCCCTGACCCATCCCCAGGCGCTGCGCACCCTGCCCCGTGAAGACGAACCCGACCTTGCCCGCACCACTCACAGCCCCGGACACCACCCCCGGAACCTCACGGCCCTCGGCCAACGCCCCCAAACCGGCCGCCAGTTCACCAACATCCGCCCCCACAACGACCGCACGATGCTCCAACGCACCACGAGAGGCCGCCAACGACCAGCCCACGTCCACCAGGTCCACGTCCGGACGCTGCCCGACGAACCCCGCCAAGCGCTCCGCCTGACCCGCAAGACCCGCCACCGACCGACCCGACACCACCCACGGCACCACCGGCAGAGCCACCGACGGGACACCGTCGGCCGGGGCGGCGCGGGGGGCGGGCGTGTCTTCGGTGAGCGGCTGCTCGATGATCACGTGCGCGTTCGTGCCGCTGATGCCGAACGAGGACACGCCCGCGCGCCGGGGGCGCGCGGTCTGCGGCCACGGCACGGCCTCGGTCGCCAGGCGGACCGCTCCGGCGTCCCAGTCCACGTGCGAGGACGGTTCCTGGGCGTGCAGGGTGGGGGGAAGTTCCTGGTGCTGGAGCGCCAGCACCATTTTGATGATGCCGGCCACGCCCGCGGCCCACTGGGCGTGTCCGATGTTGGACTTGACCGAGCCCAGCCACAACGGGCGGTCCTCAGGGCGTCCTTGGCCGTATGTCGCCAGCAGGGCCTGCGCCTCGATCGGGTCGCCCAGCCGGGTGCCGGTGCCGTGGCCCTCGACCACGTCCACGTCGTCCGCGGCGAGACCGGCGCTGTCCAGGGCGGCACGGATGACTCGTTGCTGCGCGGGGCCGTTCGGCGCGGTCAGTCCGTTGGAGGCGCCGTCCTGGTTGACCGCGCTGCCGGACACCACGGCCAGCACCTGGTGTCCGAGTCGTCTGGCGTCCGACAGCCGTTCGAGCAGGACGACGCCGGCTCCCTCGGCCATGCCCATGCCGTCGGCCTGCTCCGAGTAGGCCTTGCAGCGTCCGTCGGCGGCCAGGCCCTGCTGCCGGCTGAACCACACGAGCCAGGACGGGGTGGCGTGCACGGTGATGCCCCCCGCGAGTGCGAGTGAGCATTCGCCGGAGCGCAGTGCCTGGCTTGCCAGGTGCAGTGCCACCAGGGACGAGGAGCACGCCGTGTCCACCGTCAGGGCCGGTCCCTCGAGTCCGAGCGTGTAGGCGACCCGGCCCGATATGACGCTGGGGGCGATGCCCGACTGCAGATGGCCCTCGAGTGCTTCGGGCGCGTTGGCACCGTAGCCGGAGGAGGCGGCGCCCACGAAGACCCCGGTCGCCGAGCCGCGCAGCTGCCTCGGGTCGATGCCCGCCCGTTCGAAGGCCTCCCAGGAGATCTCCAGCAGCAGCCGCTGCTGCGGGTCCATCGCCAGTGCCTCGCGCGGGCTGATCCCGAAGAACGCGGCGTCGAACTCGCCCGCTCCCGAGATGAATCCTCCTCCGCGGGCGTAGAAGGTGCCGGGCCGCGCGGCGTCGGGGTCGTACAGCTGCGACAGGTCCCAGCCCCGGTCGGTGGGGAGTTGCCCGACCGCGTCCCCGCCTTCGCTCAGCAGGTCCCACAGCTGTTCCGGGGAGCGTACGTCGCCGGGGAGCCTGCAGCTCATCGCCACGATGGCGATGGGTTCGTCGGTCGTTGCGGCTGCTCGGGCCGGGGTCTGTGCCGGGTCCGGGTGTCCCAGTGCCTGTGTCCGCAGGAACTCGGCCAGTTCCGCCGGGGTGGGGTGGTCGAAGGTCAGGGTGGTGGGCAGCCGCATGGCGACCGCGGCCGTCAGTCTGTTGCGCAGCTCGACCCCGGTCACCGAGTCGAACCCGATTTCCTTGAAGGTGTGTCCGGGATCGATCGCCTGGGGTGAGCTGTGTCCGAGGACGGCCGCGGCGTGCGTCTGGATCAGGTCCAGGACCATCTGGTCCTGCTCGGAGCGCGGTCGTCCCGCGAGCTGCCGCAGCACTCCGGTGGCCGCGCCCGCGTCGAGCGGGGGTGGTACGGCCGGGCCGGCGGTGGGCTGCGGGAGTTCCATGATGTCCGACGGCGCACCGCTGTCGAGCCAGAAGCGCTCGTGCTGGAAGGCGTACGTCGGCAGTTCCGCCTGCCGGCCGGCCGGCAGCACCTTGCTCCAGTCGACGGGCACGCCTTGGACGTAGGCGCGTGCCAGTCCTGCCACGAGAGCGGTCACGCCCTGCTCGTCGCGTCGCTGCAGCGGGACGAACACGGCTTCCTCCGCCGCGGTGCCGGCCACCGCGTCCGGTCCCAGGGTCGACAGCGACCCGTCGGGGCCGACCTCGATGAACACCGACACGCCCTGCGCCGCGAGGGCGGCGACGGCGTCGGCGAAGCGCACCGCCTGTCGTGCCTGCGCGGGCCAGTAGTCGGCCTCGCACTCCGTGAGCACCTCGCCGGTCAGCGCGCCCGCCCACACCGCCTGCGGCTCCCGGTGCCGCAATCCGGCGGCCACGGCGTGGAGTTCGTCGAGGACGGGGTCCATCGCCGGGGAGTGGAAGGCGTGCGACACGCGCAGCCGCCGGACCCGGCGGCCCCGCTCCCGCCACATCTCCACCACGTGCTCGACCGCGTCCGTCTCACCGGAGACGACGACGGACTGCGGGCCGTTGACGGCGGCGATCGACACTCCGGGCACGTCGGCCAGAGCGGCGAGCACCTCGGCCTCGGACGCGTTGACCGCCGCCATCGCCCCACCGGCGGGCAGCGCCTGCATCAGCCGGGCACGCGCCGCCACCAGCCGGCAGGCGTCCTCCAACGACAGCACGCCGGCCACATGTGCCGCGGCGATCTCACCCACGGAGTGGCCCACCACCGCGTCGGCCACGACTCCGGCGGCCTTCAGCACCGCCGCCACGCCGATCTCGAACGCGAACAGGCCGGTCTGTGCGTAGAGCGTCTGGTTCGCCATGTCGCCGTCTACACCGTCGGCGCCCAGGACGACGTCCCGGACGGAGATGCCCGACTCCGGCTCCAGCAGCGCGCATGCCCGGTCGAAAGTCTCGGCGAAGACCGGGCTGCCCGCGTGGAGCGCCCGGCCCATGCCGGCCCATTGCGAGCCCTGGCCCGCGAAGACCAGACCCACGCGCGCGCCGGGGCGGGCCACACCCGACACCACCGTCGCCGCGGGCGTGTCCTCGGCCAACTGCTGCAGTGCGGCGGCCAGTTCCGTGCGGTCGCCGCTCATCACCACGGCGCGGTGTTCGAACGCCGATCGTGTCGTCGCCAGTGACCAGGCGACGTCCGCCGGTTCCAGCTCCGGCCGTGCCGTCATCCATTCGCGCAGCCGCTGGGACTGTGCCGTGAGCCCCTGCGCGGAACGGCCCGACACCACCGAGGCGGCGGCGCCCGGCAGCACGGGTGACGTGGCGGCGGCACCCGTGCCGGCGGACCCGGTGGCCGGGGCCTCCTCCACGATGACGTGGACATTGGTCCCGCTGATCCCGAACGCGGACACACCGGCGCGGCGGGTGCGTTCTCCGGCCGGCCACGGCTTCGGTTCCGACAGCAGCCGCACGTCGCCGGCCGTCCAGTCCACGTGCGGCGACGGCTCGTCCGCGTGCAGCGTGGCCGGGAGCCGGCCGTGCTGCAGGGCGAGCACCATCTTGATGACACCGGCGACACCGGCGGCCGCCTGGGTGTGTCCGAGGTTCGACTTCACCGAGCCCAGCCACAGCGGCCGGTCCTGAGGGCGCTCCTGGCCGTAGGTCGCGAGCAGCGCCTGTGCCTCGATCGGGTCGCCGAGCCGGGTGCCCGTGCCGTGTGCCTCGACCGCGTCCACGTCCGCCGAGGTGAGGCCGGCGTTGGCCAGGGCGCGGCGGATGACGGCCTGCTGGGCCTGGCCGTTCGGGGCGGTCAGGCCGTCGCTGGTGCCGTCGGAGTTGATCGCCGATCCGCGCAGTACGGCCAGGACGGAGTGGCCGTTGCGTACGGCGTCGGACAGGCGTTCCAGGACGATCAGACCGACGCCTTCCGACCACACGGTTCCGTCGGCGGAGGCCGAGAAGGGCTTGCACACGCCGTCGGGGGACAGCGCCCGCAGCCCGCTGAACGCGACGAAGTTGCCGGGTGTGGCCATCACGGAGACGCCGCCCGCCAGGGCCAGCGAGCACTCGCCGTGCCGCAGGGCCTGTGCGGCGAGGTGGATGGCGACCAGGGAGCTGGACGCGGAGGTGTCGACCGTGATGGAGGGCCCGTGCAGTCCGAGCAGGTAGGAGATCCGGCCGGACATCACGCTGGTCGTCGTGCCGGTGAGCAGGTAGCCCTTAACGCTCTCCGGTGCCTCCTGCAGCCTGGGGCCGTACTCCCGGGGCTCGGCGCCGACGAACACGCCGGTCCTGGTGCCCCGGATCGCGGCGGGGGTGATGGCGGCGCGCTCCAGGGCCTCCCAGGAGGCTTCGAGCAGCAGGCGCTGCTGGGGCTCCATCGCCAGCGCCTCGCGCGGCGGGATGCCGAAAAAGCTTGCGTCGAAACCGGCGGCGTCCTCAAGGAATCCGCCGCGGGTGAGATATGTCTTGCCGGGGCTCTCCGGGTTCTCACCGTAGAGGGATTCGAGATTCCAGTTCCGGTCCGTGGGGAAGCCGGCAATGGCGTCCCGTTGGTCGGACAGGAGTTTCCACAGGCCCTCGGGTGAGCGGACTCCGCCAGGGTATCGGCAGCTCATGCCGACGATCGCCAGAGGTTCGGTGCCCTCTACGGCGAGTTCCGTCGGGGCCGGCGCATGAGTCTCGTTCACAATTCCCTCGGCATTCCTGAGGTCGAGTGAGATACCTGGTAAAGAGTCTTCCGCCAAGGAAAGTGCCGGCTGCGCAAAAGGGCGCGCCGGAGCCGGCGACGGCCAGGATATGGGCTGGTCCACCCGGTGGACCACGTGTTCAACCGTGATGCCGCTTCGGTTGAGCGGTGCGCCATATCCCGGCCGGTTGCGGAACCTCGCGTCCCTTACCGGTGCGCGACGGCGTCCTGGTCGCCGGCGGCCTCGGCCAGTTCGGGCGAGGTGAGCCGCATCGTGGTGGGCGCCTCGCGCGGGGTGGCGAGCAGGTGCAGCCGCTGGACGCCCGCATCGCCGGGCGCGGGCAGCGAGGTCAGGCAGGCGCAGGACTCGTCGGTGAAGCCGGCGAACCGGTAGGCGATGTCCATCATGCGGTTGCGGTCGGTGGGCCGGAAGTCGGCCACGAGGTGGGCGTCGGACCTGGCCGCCTGGTCGATCAGCCAGTTGAGGATGACCGCGCCGGCTCCGAAGGTCACCACGCGGCACGAGGTCGCGAGGAGCTTCAGGTGCCACAGGCCGGGGTGGCGCTCCAGGAGGATCACGCCCACGGCGCCGTGCGGCCCGAACCGGTCGGTGAGGGTGACGGTGAGGACGTCGTGGTCCGGGTCGGCCAGCAGGGCGCGCAGCGCGGCGTCGGAGTAGTGCACCCCGGTCGCGTTCATCTGGCTGGTCCGCAGGGTCAGTTCCTCGACCCGGGAGAGGTCCTCCTCGTCCGCGCGCTTGATCTCCATCACGAGGTCGAGGGTGCGCAGGAAGTCCTCGTCGGGGCCCTTGAAGGTGTCCTTCTCGGCGTCCCGGCGGAAACTGGCCTGGTACATCTCGCGGCGGCGGCGGGCGTCGACGGTGACGATCTCGGGGCTGAACTCGGGCAGGCCGGTCAGGGAGGTCGCGCGGTCGGCCGCATAGCAGCGGACGTCGGGCGCGTGGAAGTTCACTTCGGCGCGCTCGGTGGGCAGGTCGTCGATGAAGGCGATGGTGGTCTGCGCGAAGTTGAGGCGCTCCGCTATCTCCTTGACCGAGTCGGACTTGGGTCCCCAGCCGATCCGGGGGTGGACGAAGTACTCGGCAAGGCCGAGTTTTTCGAGGTGCGGCCAGGCGAGGTCGTGGTCGTTCTTGCTGGAGACCGAGTGCAGGATGCCCCTGGAGTCGAGTTCGACGATGACGTCGCGGATTCCGGGGAACAGCTCGACGTCGGGGTCCTCCAGCAGCGTGCCGTCCCAGACGGTGTTGTCCAGGTCCCAGACCAGGCACTTCACGAGGGTTGGCTTGTCAGCCACGGGTCCTCCCACCAGCTTCACTCTCGTCAAGGGTCTTGTGTCGGTCGGAAATCGACAGGGCGTGGTCCGCCAGGATCAACTGGCAGATCTCGTTGCTGCCTTCGATGAGTTCCATGAGCTTCGCGTCACGGAAGGCGCGGGCCACCACGTGGCCGTCCTCGGCGCCGGCCGAGCCGAGCAGCTGGACGGCGGTGGCCGCGCTCCGGGCGGCGTGGCCGGCGCTGACGTGCTTGGCCAGGACGGCCATGACGCCCATGTCCGGGGAGGCGGAGTCCCAGCACCTGCTGGCGTGTTCGCAGGCGCGCAGGGAGACCTGTTCGGCGACGAGCATGTCGGCCAGGTGTCCGCGGACGAGCTGGTGTTCGGCGAGGGCAACGTCACCCTGGGTGCGGTGCCTGGCGTGGTTGCCCGCCGCGTCCAGGCAGGCTCGCAGGATGCCGACGCAGCCCCAGGCGATCGACATGCGGCCGTAGGAGAGCGCCGTGGTGAACAGCATCGACAGGGGCTGCCCGCCGCCGCCCAGTACGTGGGAGGCGGGGAGGCGGACGTTGTCGAGGCGGATGTTGGCGTGTCCGGCGGCCCGGCAGCCCATCGGGTGGGGCACCAGCTCGATGTGCACGCCGGGCGTGTCCACGGGGACCACCGCCGCGGCGGCGCCGTCGCCGTCGCCGTGGCGGCCCACGATCAGGACGAAGTCGGCGTAGCGGGTGCCGGTGACCCACTTCTTCTCGCCGTCGACGACGAAGCCGTCCCCGTCGGGCCGGATCCGGGTCTGCATGGCGGCCAGGTCGCTGCCGGCCCCCGGCTCGCTGAAGCCGACCGCCGTGAGCTTCCCGCTGGTCAGCTCGGCGAGGAAGGTGCGTCGCTGGGCGCGGTCGCCGAACCGCTGGATCGTCCAGGCGACGATGCCCTGCGAGGTCATGACGGAGCGCAGGGAGCTGCACAGGCTGCCCGCGTAGGCGGTGAGTTCACCGTTGTCCTGGCTGCTCAGTCCGGGCCCGCCGTAGGAGGCCGGGACCTGGGCACACAGCAGGCCCTGGGCGCCGAGCTTGCGCAGGACGTCCAGGGGCAGCTCGCCGGCGACGTCCCAGGCGGCCGCCCGGCTGCCGACGAGCTCGCCGATGACGGCGCGCTCGTCGGCCGGACGCTCAGGCATTCTCGGCCGATTCCGATGTGTCCCGCAGTCGCAGCACCAGGCCGGTCATGGTCTGGACGGTGCGGAAGTTGTCGAGCTTGAGGTCCCCGCCGACGATGGCGATGTCGTACGCCTCCTCGAGGTGGACGACGAGCTGCATCGCGAACATGGAGGAGACGAGGCCGGACGAGAAGAGGTCCTGGTCCACCTCGACGGTGGTCTTGATGCGCTCCGCGAGGAAGTCGAGGAGTTCCTTCTCGAGGGTCTCGGCGGTGAGGGGAGAGGTTTCCTCTTCGACGGTCATGACGCGACCTTTCCGTAGTCGTAGAAGCCTCGTCCGGTCTTCCGGCCGAGGTGGCCGTCCTGCACCTTGGCGAGCAGGAGGTCACAGGGGCGGCAGCTCTCGTCGCCGCGGCGCTCGTAGAGCACGTTGAGGGAGTCGACCAGGTTGTCCAGGCCGATGAGGTCGCCGGTGCGCAGCGGGCCGGTGGAGTGCCCGAGGCAGCCTTCCAGCAGGCCGTCCACGGTCTCCACGGATGCGACGCCCTCCTGGACGAGCATGGCCGCGGTGTTGATCAGCGGGTGCAGCAGCCGGTTGATCACGAAGCCGGCGGAGTCCTGGATGACGAGGGACTCGCGGCCGAGGGCGGTGAGCAGTCCGGTGGCCGCTTCCAGGACGGCGGGGGCCGTGCGCGGGCCGCGGATGACCTCGACCATCTTGATCATGTAGGAGGGGTTCATGAAGTGCACGCCGACGAGTTCCTCGGGGCGCGCGACCCAGGAGGCCATCTCGTCGATCGGGATGCAGGAGGTGTTGGAGATCAGGGTCGTGCCGGGCCGGACGATCCCGGAGGCCGCGCTGAGGACCTTCTCCTTGACCTCGGCGACCTCGGTGACGGCCTCGATGACCGTGGTGGCGTCGGCGATGTCGCCGACGGACACGGTGGTGGTCAGCGTGCCCTGCGGACGGTCCGCCGGCAGCACGCCCATGAGCTGGGCGTGCCGCAGCTTCTGCTTGATGGTCTGGCGTGCCTGGTCCAGCACGGACTCGTCGACGTCCAGCAGCACGACCGGGACGCCGTGGCCGATGGCGAGCGTCGAGATGTTCGTGCCCATCACGCCGGCGCCGAAGACGGCGAGGCGGTGCTCCTCAAAAGCAGTGCTCATAGATTCTTCCCTGCGGTTACGTGAGCCGTTTCCTGACGGCAGGCCCCGTCATGGCGACGCGGCCTGCCCTGCCTCGCATGTCACGCGCGCACCCTCGCGGCGAGCGCTGCGGGAGTCGGATGCTCGAACACCTCGGTGAGCCCGAGGGACGTGCCGGTGAGTTCTTCGATCTTCTGTGCCAGCACGGCGGCGAGCAGTGAGTGACCGCCCGCTTCGAAGAAGTTGGTGTGGGCGGTCGCCTCGGTGCCCAGGAGCTGCCCCCACATCTCGACGAGGTCGCGGACGAGTGCGTCGTCCGCTGCGGGGTCCTGCCGGCCGGGGTCCTGTTCGAGTGCCTTCTCGGCGAGCCGTGCGAGGGCGTCCCGGTCGGTACGGCCGTCGGGGGTCCTGGGCAGTGCGTCCAGGGGGACGACCTGTCGCAGGACGGCGGGTGTGGCGAGGCCGGCCCGTGCGTGGGCCAGCAGGCGCCGGCCGAGTCCGTCGGCGCCGTCGGCGGTCCCGGTCGTCTCGGCTGACTCGGCCGTCCCGGCGGTCCCGGTCGTCCCAACTGACTCGGCCGTCTTGGCCGTCCCGGCGGACCCGGTCGTCCCTGCTGACTCGGCGGTCCCGGTCGTCTCGGCTGACTCGGCCGTTTCGGCGAAGGCGAGGACGACGGGTTCGGCGTCGGGCTGTGTCACGGCGAGGGCCGCGGCCGCGGTCACGGCGTGGTGGTCGAGCAGGACCGCCTCGATGTCGCCGAGGCGGACCGGGCCGTCGCCGGTGACGACCTGACGGCTGATCGGGCCGAGCCACTCGATGGTTCCGTCGGGTCGCCAGCGGGCGAGTTCCCCGGTGCGGTGGTGGCGTCCGTAGCGCTCGTGCGTCGGGAACGCGGGGTCGTCCGGGCCGCCGAGGGCCGGCCCGGTCCCGGCGATGCGGAGCTCTCCGCGCAGGCCGACGGGCAGTTCCCGGCCGTCGGGCGCGGCGACGAAGGCCTGCGTGCCGGTGACGGGCCGTCCCCGGGTCACGGCGTCGGGGGCGTCCACCCGGCCCGACACGGCCCAGCCGGTGGTCTCCGGGGTGCCGTAGGCGCAGTGCAGCCGGCAGCCGGCGGCGAGGAGCCGCTGTGCGGTCGCGCGGGACATCTCCTCGCCCTGGGCGAGGACGGTCAGGCCCTGCAGCCGGCCGGCCAGGTCTTCCAGGATGCGGGCCGGGGTGCCGGGCGGGACGGTGACCACGGTCGCGTCATGGCGGTCGGCGGCCTCGCGGAGGGCGGGTCCGCCCGCGCGGGCCTCCTCGGGGGCGATCACGGCCCGGCCACCCGCGCTCAGCGCCAGGCACAGGTCGAGGAGCGAACCGACCGTGGCGGGCGCGGCGAGCGTCAGGACGCCCGTGCCGGGCCGGAGGGAGAGTTCGGCGGCGAAGTGGCGGACCGTGTCGGCGATTCCCGCGTGGCTCAGGACGGTGGCGACCGGCTGTCCGTCGTCGTCGCAGGTGTGGATCAGGCAGGCGGGCGCCGAGGGTTCGACGGAGTCGTCCGGCGCGGCGGGAGCGGGCGCCGGGGCGGTGTCCAGAGGCAGGACGGGGGGCAGTTCCGCGTCGGCGGGCAGTAGCACGCCGGTCCCGGTGAGGACGGCCCTGGCCCGGGAGCGGGTGAGCTGCCGGACCAGCCAGGACGGGGCGTGCCCGGAGTCCAGCGGCAGGCAGACGGCGCCGGCCCGCCACACACCGAGGACGGCCGCGGCCGCCTCGCGACGGGGCACGGCCAGTGCCACCACGTCGCCCGCGCCGATGCCGGCGCCGGCCAGCAGGGCGCGGATCGCGGACGCGGTCTCGTCCACCTGCCGGTAGGTGGCGCTGTGTTCGCCGTCGGCCACGGCCCGGGCCTGCGGTGTGCTCTCCACCCATGACCGGAACAGGGCCGGGACCGTGGGCTGTTCGGCCGGGGCCGCGGTGTCGTTGGCCCCGTCGACTGTGCGGCGGTCGGTCTCGCTCCAGCCCGCCGTCTCGCCGAGCGGCCGGTCCGGGTCGTGTGCGGCCGCGACCAGCAGGGCGTCGAAGCGGCGCAGCAGCGCCTCGACATCGGCGCGGGCCAGGGTCTCGGAGGAGTACCGGAACGATATCTCCGCCTCGGAGGGCGAGCCGACCAGTTCGAGGTCGAACTTGCTGTAGGGGTTCTCGACCGTCAGCAGCCGGGCCGGCATGCCGTCGAGCGACAGCTCGTCCACGGCCGCCCCGGGCAGGAAGTTGAACAGATGCCGGAAGAGCGCGGTCTGCCAGGACGAGCCGACCTCGGGGAGTTCCCCGGTCAGCTCGTCGACGGAGGTGTTGGCGTGCGCCATCGCACCGAGGAAGGCGTCCCGGGCGCGGCGCGCGAGCACGCGGAAGCCCTCGGCCAGGTCGACCCGGATCCGGACCGGGACGACGTTGACGTGGTATCCGATGGCGGAGGTGTTCGTCCCGCGGACGTCGACCGGGGAGCCTACGACGATGTCGGGGCCGGCGCCGTGCGACGCGAGAAGGGCGGTGTAGGCGGCCAGCATCACGGCGGCGAGCGGGGTTCTGGCGACGCGCTGCAACTGCAGCACGGCGTGCTGCGCCTCGGGGGAGAGTGTGTGGCGCGCTATCTCACCGGTCATCAGCGGCTGGCGGCTGCGCGGTCTGCTGCACCACAGGTCGAGGGCGCCCGGCGTGAATCCCTGCAGGGTCTCGCGCCAGTAGGCCAGATCGGCGGGCTGCGGCTCGGGTTCGGCGAGTGCCGGGGTCTGTGCGGTGGCCTGTGCCGGTACGGGCCGGCCGGCCGCGATCGCGTCGTAGACGGGGATGAACGTCCGCAGGAACAGGGCGGCGGAGATCATGTCGAAGGTCAGGTGGTGCACGCCCACGCAGAGGACGTCGCCGTCCGGGTGGGCGGCGAGCCCGACTCTGACCAGGGGGCGGCCGTCGAGCCTGAAGGGCCGGTCGACGAACGCGGTCAGGTCCTTCTCCAGCGATTCACCCGACAGGTCGAGGGGCTCGATCTCCGTCCTGAACGCGCCTGCGGGGACGACCTCCTTGAGCAGTTCCGCACCGGTCGCGTGGAACACCGTCCGCAGTACGTCGTAGCGGCTGAGCACGATGGCCAGGGCCGCCTTCAGCACGTCCGGCCGGAGCCGGCCGCTCACCTGGAGGGCGAGGCCCAGGTTGTTGATCCCGGTCTCCGGGACCAACTCCTCCATCAGCCACAGGGCCTTTTCTTTGCTGGTGGTCGCTGTTCTCGCGGTGGCCGGTCCCGGGGACCGGACGGGCCCGCCCAAGTCAGGGTTCATCACGATCAGAATTCGGCGTGGTCGAGCAGGGTGCGAACCGTGGCGTCGGCGCGCAAGAGGTCGGCGTGGCTGACCTCCAGCGGGATCCTCCGGCCGAGCATCTTGCTGGCGTTGACGGCTGTTGCCGCCCCGTTCTTCTCCAGGGTGGCGTAATCCGATGAGGTAATGGCGAGGGAATGCTTCCAGACCGGCCCGGGGTCGATATCCACGGCTGCGGAAAGCCACGCCATATACGTCTCGAAAAGCTGGACGACCTCGTCCCTGCGGGCATCGGCGAGTCCGATCCGCTTGAACGCGGTGGCCGCTATCTCACGATAGAGTCCGACGATCTCGATGGCGGCGTCGGCCAGGCCGATCGAGGGGGTTTCGACGATCTCGGCGGCCCTCTCGCGGGCCCGTTCCCCCTCTTCCTCGGAGAAGACCGGACCGGCCAGGCCGACCATCTTGTTGATTTCGGCGGCGAGCAGCTGGATGTCGGTGACCTGCCCGTCGAAGAGGATCACCTTGGGCGCGGTGCCCTGCGACCGGGTCAGGCGCTGTGCGATCTCCGCCGCGTAGACGCCGCCGAGACAGTAGCCGAGCACGGCCACCACCTCGTACTTCTCCCAGTCCCCGTCCCGCATCCAGTGCTCGGTGTAGAAGTCGCCGGCCGGACGCTGGGACGGGCTCAGGGAAGGGAGCCTGGTCTGTACGAACCCGTAGTCGGACCAGGCTGATCCCATGGTGGCCACGAGGTCCTCGAACCCCGCCTCACGCCGCCCGACGGCAGGGAAATCGACACAGAGAACAAGACGGTTCGACGTGGGAGCTGAGATGACGCTCCACGATCCTTCGTTCGGCACTTGTTCATCCCAATCATCGGAGTCGGGCGGGTAATCACAGTCCACCGAAACCGGTTGGACGCTAGCATGATCCGGACTTCCGGGGGAACCCTTGCATATCCCCCGGGGTGCCTTCCTAGGACGCTGTCGACAGCTCGTTCAGCAGGAAGTCCGCGATGGCTTCCGGCATATAGAGGTCGTAGACGAATCCCTCCGGCAGTTTAAGCCCAGTCTGCTCGTTTATCCTTTCCCGCAGTTGAACAGCGGACATAGACGTCATTCCCATCTCAAAGACGTCGCCGACGGGGTGGACCGAGTCGACGGACGGGTAGCCGAGCATGTCGGCGATCTCCTGGCGGACCAGTTCGAGCATCAGCTCCCGCTGCTCGGGCCGGGCGAGACCGGCCAGCTGCTGTACCCACCCCAGGGCCTCGGGACCGGCCGCGGACTCGCCGTCGGCGCCCGGCAGGTCGCCGAGCGGCGCCTGCTCGCGTTCCCGCCGGCGCCATGCGGAGAGCTCCGTCAGCACCGTGCCCAGCGGCATGTCCTCCCGCAGCGGCTCGGCCAGACCCAGCATTCCGGCCAGGGCGGCCATGTCCCCTTGTTCCAGGGCGGTCCAGAACTGCCGTTCGCCCGGGGATGCCGTGCCGTCCGCGGCCGGTGCCGTCTCCGGCTTCGGGGCCGGCGCCGCCGGCCAGTACCGCTGCCGCTGGAACGCGTAGGTGGGCAGGTCGACCTGGCGCCCGCCGCCCAGCACCGCGGCCCAGTCCACCGCGGGCCCGCCGACGTGCACGGCGGCCAGCGCGGCCAGGAACGGCCGCAGACCGGCCTCTCCGCGGCGCAGTGTGCCGGTGACCGTGGCCGGGGACCCGTTCGGCCGGGCCTGGGCGTCCAGCGCTCCCACGAGGGCCGCGGTCAGTACCGGTTCCGGGCCGACCTCGATGTACACCCCGAACCCGCCCTCGGGCAGGGCGTCCACCAGTTCCTGCACCGGCATCGTGTCCCGCGGGCCGCGGCACCAGTGGCCGGCGTCCAGGTCCGCGCCGTCGATCCAGGCCGCGTCCCGGGTGGAGAACAGCGGGACCGTTCCCGACTGCGGCCGGATCGAGGCCAGTTCCTCGCGGCTCGGCCCGGTCCCGGCCGGCGTCCGGCCGGTCAGCGCCACGATCCTGGCCGCGTCGGCCGGCGACAGCGCGCCGGCCACCTGCGCGGCCGCGATCTCGCCCACGGCGTGGCCGGCGACCGCCGCCGGGTGCACGCCCGCCGAGCGCCACAGCGCGGCGAGCGACACCATCACCGCCCACAGGACCGGCTGGAGGACGTCGGGGCGGTCGGGCTCCGGACCGTCCGTCGCTTCGCGCACCACCTCGGTGAGCTTCCAGTCCACGTACGGGGCCAGGGCCTGTTCGCACTCGGCCATCCGGGCGGCGAACACGGGTGCCTGGTCCAGCAGTTCCGCGGCGGAGCCGAGCCAGCCGGACCCGTCGCCGGGGGTGCCCGGGAAGACGAAGACCGCCTTCTGGTCCGCCCCCGCGGTGCCGGTCAGCACGTCCCCGGTCTGGACGTCCGCGGCGACCAGGGCCAGCCCGGCGAGCAGGCCGTCCCGGTCCTCGCCGAGCACGACCGCCCGGCGGTCGAACACCGTGCGCGTCGTGGCCAGCGAGAACGCCACGTCCGCCGGGTCCACGTCCGGCCGGTCGACGAGGAGTTCCCGCAGCCGCCCGGCCTGGGCCCGCAGCGCCTCGGGGGTCCGCCCGGACAGCACCCACGGCACTGCCGCCGGGGCGGCCGGCGGCCCCGCGGGAGCCTCTGCCGCCGCGGTCACCGGGGCCTCTTCCACGATGACGTGCGCGTTGGTGCCGCTGATCCCGAAGGAGGACACGCCCGCCCGCCGTGGCCGACCGCCGGCCGGCCACGGCACCGGCTCGGTCGCCAGCCGCACTTCGCCGGCCGACCAGTCCACGTGCGGCGTGGGTTCGTCCACGTGCAGCGTCGCCGGCAGCCGGCCGTGCTGCAGGGCGAGGACCATCTTGATGACCCCCGCCACACCGGCGGCCGCCTGGGTGTGCCCGATGTTCGACTTCACCGAGCCCAGCCACAACGGCCGGTCCTCCGGCCGCCCCTGACCGTACGTGGCCAGCAGCGCCTGCGCCTCGATCGGGTCGCCCAGCGTCGTACCCGTACCGTGCGCCTCGACCACGTCGACCTCGTCCGCGCGGACCCCGGCGTTCGCCAGCGCGGCGCGGATCACCCGCTGCTGCGAGGGGCCGTTCGGCGCGGTCAGACCGTTCGACGCGCCGTCCTGGTTGATCGCGCTGCCGCGCAGCACGGCCAGGACATGGTGGCCGTTGCGTTGTGCGTCGGACAGCCGCTCCACCACGAGCATGCCCGCGCCCTCGGCGAAGCCGGTGCCGTCCGCCGAGGCGGCGAACGCCTTGCACCTTCCGTTCGGCGCGAGCCCGCGCTGCCGGGAGAACTCGACGAACGTCCCGGGGGTGGCCATGATCGTCACACCGCCGGCCAGCGCCATCGAGCACTCGCCGGACCGCAGTGCCTGCGCTGCCAGGTGCAGGGCCACCAGCGCCGACGAACAGGCCGTGTCGACCGTCATCGTCGGCCCCTCCAGACCGAACGTGTATGCGAGACGGCCGGACAGGATGCTGGTCGCGATCCCGGTCATCAGGTGTCCCTCGACCTCGGAACCGCCCTCCGCGAGCACGCTCATCTCGTACCCGGACGTGTATCCGCCCACGAACGCGCCGGTCTGGCTGCCGCGCAGCGAGACGGGGTCGATCCCGGCCCTCTCGAAGGCCTCCCAGGACAGCTCCAGCAGCAGCCGCTGCTGCGGGTCCATGGCCAGCGCCTCGCGCGGGCTGATCCCGAAGAACCCGGCGTCGAACTCGCTGGCGTCCGCGACGAACCCGCCCGCCTGCGTGTACGAGGTCCCCGTGTGAGCGGCGTCCGCGTCGTACAGGGCCTCCAGGTCCCAGCCGCGATCGGCGGGGAACCCGGAGATCGCGTCCTGTCCGTCGGCGAGCATGTTCCAGAGGTCCTCGGGACCGCTCACGCCGCCCGGGAACCGGCAGCTCATCCCCACGATCGCGATCGGCTCGTCGTGGGCCGCGGCCCCGACGGCGACCGGAACGGCCGCGCCCTCGGCGGGCACCCCGCCGAGCCGGCCGCGCAGGTGCGCGGCGAGCGCGATCGGGTTGGGGTAGTCGAAGACGAGGGTGGCGGGCAGCCGCAGCCCCGTGGCCGTGCTGACCCGGTTGCGCAGCTGGACGGCGGTGAGCGAGTCGAAGCCGAGGTCGGTGAAGGCCCGGCCCGGCTCGATGGCGTCGGCGGAGGCGTGGCCCAGCACCGCGGCGACGTGTGCGCGCACCAGGTTCAGCAGCAACTGGTCGCCGTCCGCGGCGGGCAGCGCGGCGAGCTGCTGGCGCAGCGAGTCCGCGCCCGCCTCGCCGGAGGCGGCGGTCCGCCGGGCCGGTCCCCCGGCCAGCGCCCGCCACAGCGCCGGTATCCCGGCCCCGCGGGCCGCCTGGGCCCGCAGCCCCGCCAGGTCCAGCCGGGCCGGGACCAGCACCGCCTCGTCGCGGGCCAGCGCCAGGTCCAGCAGGGCCAGGCCCTCGGACGCGCTCAACGCGGTGGTCCCGCTCCGGGTCATCCGGTCCCGTTCGGCGTCGGAGAGCTGCCCGGTCAGGGCGCTGACCTCGGCCCACAGGCCCCAGGCCAGCGACGTCCCCGGCAGACCGGCCGCACGGCGCTCGGCCGCCAGCGCGTCGAGGAACGCGTTGGCCGCCACGTAGTTGCCCTGGCCGGGTACACCGAACGTCGCCGCCGCCGAGGAGAACAGGACGAAGTGCTCCAGGCCCATGTCCCGGGTGAGTTCGTGCAGATGCCAGGCGGCGTCGGCCTTCGGCCGCATCACCGCCGCCACCCGCTCCGGGGTCAGCTTCGCGATCACCCCGTCGTCGAGGACGCCGGCGGCGTGGACGACGGATCCGAGGGGCCGCTCGGCCGGGATCGTCCCGAGGAGCGCGGCCAGGGCGTCCCGGTCCGCGACATCACAGGCGACCACGTCGACCGACGCGCCCAGTTCCGCCAACTCGGCGGCCAGTACGGCCACCCCGGCGGCGGCCGGACCCGTACGGCTGGTCAGCACCAGGCCGTCGGCCCGCCCGGTGGTCACCAGGTGCCGGGCCACCAGTCCGCCCAGGGTGCCCGTGCCGCCGGTGACCAGAGCCGACCGTGCCTGCCGCGGGCCCGACGGCTGTTCAACTGCCGTCGCAGGACGGGCCGGACGGGTCAGGCGCCGTCCGTAGGCGACCTTGCCGCGGACGGCCAGCTCCGGCTCTCCGCTGCCCACCACGGACGGCAGTACCGAGGCCTGGGCACCCGTGTCGCCGACCGGCAGATCGACCAGGACCAGCCGGCCCGGGTTCTCCGACTGCGCCGAACGCAGCAGACCCCACACCGCGGCCGCCGCCAGATCGGCCACACCCTCACCCGCCGACGCCGCCACACCACCCCGGGTGACAACCATCAACTGGGCCGATTCCAGACGCTCTTCGCTCAGCCACTCCTGGGCCAGACCCAGAGCCTCGCCGACCGCCCGCCGAGCGGCCTCCGCCACATCACCACCGGAACCCTCACCACCGGCGCAGACCAGCACCACCCGCGGGTCCAACTCGCCCGCCTCGGCAGCGACCGCAACCTCCGCCAGCTCGGCGAAGGAACGC
This sequence comes from Streptomyces sp. NPDC107581, assembly GCF_055657175.1. Lineage (NCBI taxonomy): Bacteria > Bacillati > Actinomycetota > Actinomycetes > Kitasatosporales > Streptomycetaceae > Streptomyces > Streptomyces sp. NPDC107581. The sequence continues at coordinate 22,820 of NZ_JBVKBH010000031.1, read as the reverse complement.
ACCGGCACCCCGGCCACGTTCAGCCCGTCGGCCACACCGAACCGGTCCGCACCGACCACGGCCCAGGCACCGGCCGGGACCGGCGCCTCGGCGATCGGGGCCCACTCGACCGCGAACAGCGCCTCCGCCACTGCACCATCGGCGGCCTGGAGCTGGTCCGCCGTCACCCGGCGGGTGATCAACGAGGCCACCGACACCACCGGAGCACCCGTGGCATCCGCCGCCGTCACCGTCAGACTGCCCTGACCGTCACGGCGCAGCTTCGCCCGCAGCACCGAGGCCCCACCGGCGTGCAGTTCCACACCCGTCCACGCGAACGGCAGCCGCACCTGACCCGGCTCACCCTCCTCGGCCCCACCGGGTGCACCGGCGAGAGCACCGGCCTGGAGCACCGCGTCGAGCAGCGCCGGATGCAGTCCGAACGTCCCCGCATCCTGCGCGGCGGCCTCGGGCAGCGCGACCTCGGCGAACACGTCCTCGCCGCGGCGCCACACCGCCCGCAGGCCCTGGAACGCCGGACCGTAGCCGTACGACGCGGCGGCCAGGGCCTCGTACATGCCGTCGATGTCCACCGCCGTCGCCTCCCGCGGCGGCCACACCGAGAGATCCTCCTCCGCCTGGACCGGCGCGCCGGCCGGGGCCACCACACCACCGGCGTGCTGGACCCATTCCTGCCGGGTGCCGTCGGGACGGGAGAACACCTCGACCGTCCGGCGCCCGTCACCGTCGGCCGCAGCAACCACGACCTGCACCTGGACACCGCCGTCGGCGGGCAGCACCAGCGGTGCCTGCAGCGTCAGTTCCTCCAGCAGACCGCAGCCGACCTGGTCACCCGCACGTACCGCCAGCTCCACGAAACCGGTACCCGGCAGCAGCACCACACCACCGACCATGTGATCGGCCAGCCACGGATGCGAACGCACCGACAGCCGGCCCGTACACACCACCCCGCTGCCGCCGGCCAGCTCCACCGCCGCACCCAGCAGCGGATGGTCCACCGCACCCAGACCCAGCGACACCGCGTCCCCGCCGAGGGCCGGTGTGGCCGGACGCGGCCAGTACCACTCGTGCTGGAAGGCGTACGTCGGCAGCTCGACCCGGCCAGCGGACGGCAGTACGACCGCCCAGTCCACCGCCACACCGTTCACGAACGCCTCGGCCAGCGAGGTCAGCAGGCGCTGTGCACCACCGTCATCACGCCGCAGCGTCCCGCACACGGCGCCCGGAACGACACCGGGACCGGCTTCTTCGGCGACCTCTTCGAGGGTGTCGTTCATCGCACCCATCAGCACGGGGTGCGGGGTGACTTCGACGAACACCTGGTGACCCTGACCGGCCAGGAACCGCACCGCACGGTCGAAGTGGACCGGCGCCCGCAGGCTCGCGTACCAGTACGCGGCATCCAGCTCCGGACCGGACAGCACCTCCCCGGTCATCGCCGACACCATCGGCACCCGGCCCTGCCGCGGGGCTATCCCCGCCAGGACGGAGACGATCTCCTCCTCCAGCCGGTCCACCTGGGCACAGTGCGAGGCGTAGTCCACCGCGACCATCCGCGCCCGGACACCCTCGGCCTCCAGCTCCGCCTGCAACTCCTTCAACGCCTCCGGTTCACCGGAAACCACCACGGCCGCCGGTCCGTTCACCGCCGCCAGCGACAGACGCTCACCCCAGCGCGGGAGGCGCTCCTCGACGGCTGCCGCGGACTGGGTGACCGACATCATCCCGCCGGCACCGGCCAACACCTTCAACGACCGCGAGCGCAGGGCCACGACCCGGGCGCCGTCCTCCAAGGACAGCATCCCCGCCACCGTCGCCGCCGCGATCTCACCCTGCGAATGGCCGACCACCGCATCGGGGGTCACGCCCGCGGCCTCCCACACCGCCGCAAGCGACACCATCACCGCCCACAGCACCGGCTGGACGACATCCGCCGCCTCCAGCGCGGGAGCACCCGGCGCTCCGGCCAGGACATCGGACAGCGACCAGTCCACATACGGAGCGAGCGCCTTCTCGCACTCCGCCAGCCGTGCCGCGAACACCGGACTGACCCGGGCCAGCTCCTGGCCCATGCCCAGCCACTGCGAACCCTGCCCCGCGAAGGCGAACGCCACCCGACCACCGGACCGGGCCACCCCCGACACCACCGAACCCGCAGGAACACCCGCCGCCAGACTCTCCAGACCCGACACCAGCTCACCGCGGGCATCGGCGACCACAACCGCCCGGTGCTCGAACGCCGAGCGCGTCACCGCCAGCGACCACGCCACATCCGCGGACTCAAGCTCCGGACGCGCACCCACCCACTCGCGCAACCGGTCCGCCTGCCCCGTCAGACCGGTGGCGGAACGGCCCGACACCAGCCACGCCCTCACACCGTCGGCCTCGACCACCGTGGGGGCATCTGTCGACTCGCCGATCCTGTCGGCGGGTTCGGCGTCGGCGGTCTCCAACGCGGCTTCCTCCGGCGGGGCTTCCTCCAGGAGCAGGTGGACATTGGTGCCGCTGATACCGAACGAGGACACGCCTGCACGGCGTGTGCGCCCACCGGCCGGCCACGGCACCGGTTCGCCCAGCAGCCGCACGTCGCCGGCCGTCCAGTCGACGTGCGGCGAAGGCTCGTCGACGTGCAGGGTCCGGGGCAACTCGCCGTGCTGCAACGCCAGCACCATCTTGATCACGCCCGCGACCCCGGCGGCGGCCTGGGTGTGGCCGATGTTGGACTTCACCGAGCCCAGCAGCAGTGGCCGGTCCTCGGGCCGGTCCTGGCCGTAGGTCGCCAGCAGCGCCTGGGCCTCGATCGGGTCGCCGAGCGTCGTACCGGTACCGTGCGCCTCGACCACGTCCACATCGGCGGCCGACAGGCGGGCGTTGGCCAGGGCCGCCCGGATCACCCGCTGCTGCGAGGGGCCGTTCGGGGCCGTCAGACCGTTGGACGCGCCGTCCTGGTTCACCGCCGACCCGCGCACCACCGCCAGCACCTTGTGCCCGTTGCGCAGCGCGTCGGACAGCCGCTCCACGACCACCATGCCGGTGCCCTCGGCGAAGCCCATACCGTCCGCTTCGGCCGAGAACGCCTTGCAGCGTCCGTCGGCCGCCAGGCCGCCCTGCTGGCTCATCCCCACGAACCCGTCGGGGCTTGCGATGACCGTGGCCCCGCCGGCCAGCGCCATCGAGCACTCCCCGGCACGGATCGCCTGGGTGGCCAGGTGCAGGGCGACCAGGGACGACGAGCAGGCCGTGTCCACCGTCACCGCGGGACCTTCGAGACCCAGCGCGTACGACACCCGGCCCGACATCACACTCGTCGCGAAGCCTGTCGTCAGATGCCCTTCGGAGCCCTCGCTGCCGCTGGCGACGCCGAGCGCGTATCCCGAGGCGAAACCGCCCACGAAGACACCGGTCTGGGTGCCGCGCAGCGCGCCCGGGTCGATACCGGACCGCTCCAGCGCCTCCCACGACACCTCCAGCAGCAGCCGCTGCTGCGGGTCCATCGCCAGCGCCTCACGCGGGCTGATCCCGAAGAATCCGGGGTCGAACCCGCCGGCATCCGCGACGAATCCACCGGCCTGGTCGTGGAAGGCACCCGTGTGGTCGGGGTCCGGGTCGTAGAGGCCCTCCGCTTCCCAGCCCCGATCGGCCGGGAAGCCGGAGATCGCGTCCGTTCCGGTGGCGAGCAGCTGCCAGAACGTGTCGGGGTCGTTCACGTCGCCGGGGAACCGGCAGGCCATCCCGACGATCGCGATCGGCTCGTCGGAGACCGCCTCCGCCGTGCGGACCGGCGGGAGCTCCACGGCCTGCTCGCCGTCGCCCACGAGCCGGGCCCGGAGGTGCCTGGCGAGCGCGACGGGGTTGGGGTAGTCGAAGACGAGGGTGGCCGGCAGGCGCAGTCCGGTCACGCCGTTGAGACGGTTGCGCAGTTCCACCGCGGTGAGCGAGTCGAAGCCCAGGTCGGTGAAGGCCCGGGTCGGTTCGATCGCGTCGGGGGAGGCGTGTCCGAGGACCGCGGCCACATGGGTGCGGACCAGGTCGGTGAGCTTCCGCTCCCGCTCCTGCGCCGACAGCCCGGCCAGCTGCTGCTGGAGCGAGTCGGCACCGCCACCGGCCGAGGCGGCCGTGCGTCGGCCCGGACCGCCGCTGACCAACGCCCGCCACAGCGACGGGATCTCCGTGCTGCGAGCCGCCTGGGCCCGCAACCCCGCCAGATCGAACCGGGCCGGGACCAGCACCGCCTCGTCGCGCGTCAGCGCGAGGTCCAGAAGAGCGAGGCCTTCGGCGGCGCTCAGCGCCCTGACGCCGCCACGGGACAGCCGGTCCCGCTCGGAATCGGTGAGCTGCCCGGTCAGGGCGCTGACCTCGGCCCACAGGCCCCAGGCCAGCGACGTGCCCGGCAGACCGGCCGCACGACGCTCGGCCGCCAGCGCGTCGAGGAACGCGTTGGCCGCCACGTAGTTACCCTGGCCGGGCGCGCCGAATGCGGACGCGGCCGAGGAGAAGAGTACGAAGTGCTCCAGGTCCAGGTGCCGGGTCAGCTCGTGCAGGTTCCAGGCGCCGTCGGCCTTGGGCCGCATCACCGTCGCCACCCGCTCCGGCGTCAGCGACGCGATCGTCCCGTCGTCCAGGACACCCGCGGTGTGTACGACCGTCGTCAGCGGGGCCTCGGCAGGGACGGCCGTCATGACCGTGGCGAGCGCGTCGCGGTCCGCGGCGTCGCAGGCGACGATCCGCACCCACGCGCCAAGCGTCGCCAACTCGGCTGCCAGAGCAGCCACGTTCGGCGCAGCCGGACCCGAACGGCCGGTCAGCACCAGCCCGTCGGCACGGCCCGTCTCGGCCAGGTGCCGGGCCACCAGACCACCCAGCGTGCCCGTACCACCCGTCACCAGCGCCGACCGCCCCACCGGCCCCGAACCGACCGGCCCGGAGACGACAGGAACAGAAGGAACAGAAGGAACGGCGGGAACGGCGGGAACCGTCAGGACCAGCTTGCCCGTGTGCCGGGCCTGCGACATGAAACGGAACGCCTCCCGCGCCCGCCGCACGTCCCACGCCCGCACCGGAAGCCGCGACAGCCCACCGGCCGCCATCAGCTCCACGATCCGCCCGAGCATCTCCCCCAACCGCCCGGCCCCGGCCTCACCGAGATCGAACGGCCGGTAGGTGACGCCCGGGTGCTCCGCGGCCAGGATGTCCGGATCGCGCGGATCCGTCTTGCCCATCTCGATGAAGGCGCCGCCGTTCGGCAGCAGCCGCAGTGAGGCATCGGTCAGCCCACCGGCCAGCGAGTTCACCACGATGTCCACACCCGCACCGCCCGTGGCGGCCAGGAACTCCGCCTCGAACCCGGCACCACGCGACGACGAGATGTGCGCCTCGTCCAGCCCCATCCCGGCCAGCACCGGCCACTTGGCCGCACTCGCCGTCGCGAACACCTCCAGACCCAGATGCCGCGCAATCTGCACCGCAGCCATACCCACACCACCGGCAGCAGCATGGACCAGCACCTTCTGACCGGCACGCGCACCGGCGAGGTCCACGAGTGCGTACCAGGCCGTCATGAAAGCCACGGGCACGGAGGCCGCGTCCGCGAACGACCAGCCGTCCGGGATGCGCACCACCTGGCGTGCGTCGGTGACGACCACCGGCCCGAACCCGCCCGCGGCAACACCCATCACCCGGTCACCGACCGCCAGACCACTCACATCCGGACCGGCCTCGATCACCGTACCGGCGACCTCACTGCCCATCAGACCGCCACCCGGATACATGTCCAGCGCGATCAGCACATCCCGGAAGTTCAGCCCGGCCGCCCGGACCGCCACCCGCACCTGCCCCGCCGCCAACGGACCACCGGCCCCCGGCGCCTCCACCAACGCCAGACCCTCCAACGACCCGCCCGCATCCGGCTCCAGCCGCCACAACCCCTCAGGCACCACCAGCTCACCCGACGGACGCGTCAGACGCCGCCCATAAGCCACCTTGCCGCGGACGGCCAGCTCCGGCTCCCCGCTGCCCACCACGGACGGCAGTACCGAGGCCTGGGCACCCGTGTCGCCGGCCGGCAGGTCGGCCAGGAGCAGCCGGCCCGGGTTCTCCGACTGCGCCGAACGCAGCAGACCCCACACCGCGGCCGCCGCCAGATCGGCCACACCCTCGCCCGCCGAGGCGGCCACACCACCCCGGGTGACAACCATCAACTGGGCCGATTCCAGACGCTCCTCAGCCAGCCACTCCTGGGCCAGGCCCAGGGCCTCGCCGACCGCCCGCCGAGCGGCCTCCGCCACATCACCACCGGAACCCTCACCACCGGCGCAGACCAGAACCACCCGCGGGTCCAACTCGCCCGCCTCGGCAGCGACCGCAACCTCCGCCAGGCCGGCGAAGGAACGCACCGGCACCCCGGCCACGTCCAGAGCCTCGACCAGACCCAAGCGGTCGGCACCGACCAGCGCCCACTCCCCCACCGGGACCGGCGCCTCGGCGACGGAAGCCCAGTCCACCGCAAAGAGCGCGTCGGCAATTCCGCTGTCCGCAGGCTGGAGTTGGTCCGCCGTCACCGGGCGCGTGATCAGCGAGGCCACCGACACCACCGGAGCACCCGTGGCATCCGCCGCCGTCACCGTCAGGCTGCCCTGACCATCGCGGCGCAGCTTCGCCCGCAGCACCGAGGCACCACCGGCATGCAGCTCCACACCCGTCCACGCGAACGGCAGCCGCACCTGACCCGGCTCACCCTCCACGGCCCCACCGGGTGCACTGGCGAGAGCACCGGCCTGGAGCACGGCGTCGAGGAGTGCCGGGTGCAGCCCGAACACCCCGGCTTCCTGTGCCACCGTCTCGGGCAGGGCGACCTCGGCGAAGACGTCCTGGCCGCGGCGCCACACCGCCCGCAGCCCCTGGAACACCGGACCATAGGTGTACGACGCCGCCGCCAGGGCCTCGTACATGCCGCTGATGTCCACCGCCTTGGCGTCGCGCGGCGGCCAGACGGACAGGTCCTCGTCCGCCGTACCGACCGGCCCGGCGGGGGCGATCACACCGCCCGCGTGCTGGATCCACGCCTGCTGCGTGCCCGGTTCGTCCGGACGGGAGAACACCTCGACCGTCCGGCGCCCGTCACCGTCGGCCGCAGCAACCACGACCTGCACCTGGACACCGCCGTCGGCGGGCAGCACCAGCGGCGCCTGCAGCGTCAGCTCCTCCAGCAGACCACACCCGACCTGGTCACCCGCACGCACCGCCAGCTCAACGAAACCGGTACCCGGCAGCAGCACCACACCACCGACCATGTGATCGGCCAGCCACGGATGCGAACGCACCGACAGCCGGCCCGTACACACCAGCCCGGCGCCGCCGGCCAGCTCCACCGCCGCACCCAGCAGCGGATGGTCCACGGCTCCCAGGCCCAACGACACGGCGTCCCCGCCCACGGCCGGGCCCGCCTCCGGCGGCCAGTACCGCTCGTGCTGGAAGGCGTACGTCGGCAGCTCGACCCGATCGGCGCTCGGCAGCACCGCGGTCCAGTCCACCGCCACACCGTGGACGAAGGCCTCCGCGAGGGACGTGAGGATCCGCGTCGCGCCGCCGTCGTCGCGCCGCAGCGTCCCGCACACGGCAGCGGCCACCGCGTCGGGACCGGAACCCTGCGCGACCTCTTCGAGGGTGTCGTTCATCGCACCCATCAGCACCGGGTGCGGGGTGACTTCGACGAACACCTGGTGCCCCTGACCGGCCAGGGTCCGTACCGCGCGGTCGAAGTGGACCGGCGCCCGCAGGCTCGCGTACCAGTACGCGGCATCCAGCTCCGGACCGGACAGCACCTCCCCGGACATGGCCGACACCATCGGCATGCGGCCCTGCCGGGGGGCTATCCCCGCCAGGACGGAGACGATCTCCTCCTCCAGCCGGTCCACCTGAGCCGAGTGCGAGGCGTAATCCACCGCGACCATCCGGGCGCGGACACCCTCCGCCTCCAGCTCCGCCTGCAACTCCTTCAACGCCTCCGGCTCACCGGAGACCACCACCGCGGAAGGCCCGTTCACCGCCGCCAGCGACAGACGCTCGCCCCAGCGTGCGATGCGCTCTTCGACCGCCGTGGCGGACTGGGTGACCGACATCATCCCGCCGGCACCGGCAAGGACCTTCAACGACTGCGAGCGCAAGGCCACCACACGGGCGCCGTCCTCGACGCTGAGCATCCCCGCGACCGTCGCAGCGGCGATCTCACCCTGCGAGTGACCGACGACCGCATCCGGGGTCACGCCCGCGGCCTCCCACACCGCGGCCAGCGACACCATCACCGCCCACAGCGCGGGCTGCACCACATCCGCCGCCTCCAGCGCGGGAGCACCCTCCGCACCGGCAAGGACATCGGACAGCGACCACGGCACGAGCGGCGCCAGGGCCGCTTCACACTCCGCCAGCCGCTCCGCGAACACCGCGCTGGCCTGCGCGAGTTCACGTCCCATACCCAGCCACTGCGAACCCTGCCCCGCGAAGGCGAACGCCACCCGACCACCTGACCGGGCCACCCCCGACACCACCGAACCCGCGGGAACACCCGTGGCAAGGCTCTCCAGACCCGACACCAGCTCATCGCGGGCATCGGCGACCACGACCGCCCGGTGCTCGAACAGCGACCGCGTCACCGCCAGCGACCACGCCACATCCGCGGACTCAAGCTCCGGACGCGCACCCACCCACTCACGCAACCGACCCGCCTGAGCCGACAGGCCCGCGGCCGTACGGCCCGACACCAGCCACGCGTCCGCCCCGGACACCACCGGAGGCGTCGCCGGGGTGTCGCCGTCGGCGGCCTCGGTGTCGCCGGTCTCGGGCGCGGTGTCCTTGGACTCGCCCCGCTCGGCGGGGGCTTCCTCCAGGATGAGGTGCACATTGGTGCCGCTCAGGCCGAACGAGGACACACCTGCACGGCGTGTGCGCTCACCCGACGGCCACGGCACCGGTTCGGTCAGCAGCTTGACGTCGCCGGCCGTCCAGTCGACGTGCGGCGAGGGCTCGTCCGCGTGCAGTGTCTGCGGCAGCTGCTCGTGCTGGAGGGCGAGCACCATCTTGATGACGCCGGCCACGCCGGCCGCCTGCTGGGCGTGTCCGATGTTGGACTTCACCGAACCGAGCCACAGCGGCCGGTCCTCGGGCCGGTCCTGGCCGTAGGTGGTGAGCAGCGCCTGGGCCTCGATCGGGTCGCCCAGCGTCGTACCGGTGCCGTGCGCCTCGACCACGTCCACATCGGCCGCCGACAGGCGGGCGCCGGCCAGCGCCGCCCGGATGACCCGCTGCTGCGAGGGGCCGTTCGGGGCGGTCATGCCGTTGGAGGCGCCGTCCTGGTTCGCGGCGCTGCCGCGCACGAGCGCCAGCACCTTGTGGCCGTTGCGCAGCGCGTCGGACAGCCGCTCCACGACCACCATGCCCGCGCCCTCGCCCATGCCCATGCCGTCCGCCGCGGCCGAGAAGGCCTTGCAACGCCCGTCCTCGGCCAGACCGCGTTGCCGGGAGAATCCGATGAACCCCATGGGAGAGGCCATGACCGTGACGCCGCCGGCCAGGGCCAGCGAGCACTCGCCGGAACGGACCGCCTGGCAGGCCAGGTGCAGTGCCACCAGCGACGACGAGCACGCCGTGTCGATGGACACCGCGGGTCCCTGCAGCCCCAGCAGGTAGGAGACGCGGCCCGACATCACACTGGCCGCACCACCGGTCATCAGATGCCAGTCGAGGCCCTCCATGTTCTGCAGGGACTGGTGTGCGACGTAGTCCGAGGGGGCGACGCCGACGAACACACCGGTCTGCGAGCCCCGGAGAGCTGCCGGGTCGATTCCGGCCCGCTCCAGCGCCTCCCACGACGTCTCCAGCAGCAGCCGCTGCTGCGGGTCCATCGCCAGCGCCTCACGCGGGCTGATCCCGAAGAACCCGGCGTCAAAACTCGCCGCGTCCTTCAGGAACGCGCCTTCGAGCACATAGGACGTTCCCTGGTTGTCCGGGTCCGGGTCGTACACGCCCTCGGTGTCCCAGCCCCGGTCCGTCGGGAAGCCGGAGATCGCGTCGCCGCCCGCGGCCAGCAGCTCCCACAGTTCTTCGGGAGTCGTCACCCCGCCCGGGTAACGGCAGCTCAGGCCCACGATCGCCAACGGCGCCGATGATGCCGAGACGAGCTGGCGGTTGCGCTGCCGCAGCCGCTCGGTTTCCTTCACGGAGGCGCGCAGAGCTTCAAGGAGCTTGTCAGCCTGTCCGGTCATCGCTGCCTCCACGCATCGAGCATCATCAACTTCACTCCGTCTCGCTGTCCAAGGCCAGGCGAATGAGGCTTTCGGCATCCAACGCGTCGATGTCCTCGGCCTCTTCGCCCTTCTCGTTCACGAGGGCGTCGTCATGGACATCGGCGAGCTGCATGAGTACCTCCATGAGCCCGGCCTCACGGAACCTGGACAGCGGAACGGCCGCGAGCGCCTTCCGGAGTTTCGCCTCACCAGGGTCTGTCTCGCTGCGTTCGCCGATCTCCGGCAGCAGCTTTTCCTGCAGGAACACGGCCAGTTCCGAGGGGTTGGGGTAGTCGAAGACGAGGGTGGCCGGCAGGCGCAGGCCGGTCACGCCGTTGAGACGGTTGCGCAGTTCCACCGCGGTGAGCGAGTCGAAGCCCAGGTCGGTGAAGGCCCGGCCCGCCTCGATCGCGGCGGAGGAGGCGTGTCCGAGGACCGCGGCCACATGGGTGCGGACCAGGTCGGTGAGCTTCCGCTCCCGGTCCTGCGCCGACAGCCCGGCCAGCTGCTGGTGCAGGGAGTCGGCACCGGCACCGGCCGAGGCGGCCGTGCGACGGCCCGGGCCACCGCTGACCAGCGCCCGCCACAGCGACGGGATCTCCGTGCTGCGAGCCGCCTGGGCCCGCAACCCCGCCAGGTCCAGCCGGGCCGGGACCAGCACCGCCTCGTCGCGCGTCAGCGCCAGGTCCAGCAGAGCCAGACCGTCATCGGCGCTCAGCGCGGTGACGCCGCCCCGGTTGATACGGGCGCGTTCGGCGTCGGTGAGCTGCCCGGTCAGGGCGCTGACCTCGGCCCACAGGCCCCAGGCCAGGGACGTGCCCGGCAGACCGGCCGCTCGACGGTCGGCGGCAAGGGCGTCGAGGAAGGCGTTGGCCGCGACGTAGTTGCCCTGGCCGGGTGACCCGAACGTCGCCGCCGCCGAGGAGAAGAGCACGAAGTGCTCCAGGTCCAGGTGCCGGGTCAGCTCGTGCAGGTTCCAGGCGCCGTCGGCCTTGGGCCGCATCACCGTCGCCACCCGCTCCGGCGTCAACGACGCGATCGTCCCGTCGTCCAGGACACCCGCCGTGTGCACCACCGTCGTCAGCGGGGCCTCCTCGGGAACCCCCGCCACCACGCCCGCCAGGGAGTCGCGGTCCGCGGCGTCGCAGGCGACGATCTGCACCCACGCGCCAAGCGTCGCCAACTCGGCTGCCTGAGCAGCCACGTTCGGCGCAGCCGGGCCCGAACGGCCGGTCAGCACCAGCCGGTCGGCACGGCCCGTCTCGGCCAGGTGCCGGGCCACGAGACCACCCAGCGTGCCCGTACCACCCGTCACCAGCGCCGACCGCCCCACCGGCCCCGAACCGACCGGTCGGGAGACGACAGGAACAGAAGGAACAGAAGGAACGGCGGGAACGGCGGGAACCGTCAGGACCAGCTTGCCCGTGTGCCGGGCCTGCGACATGAAACGGAACGCCTCCCGCGCCCGCCGCACGTCCCACGCCCGCACCGGAAGCCGCGACAGCCCACCGGCCGCCATCAGCTCCACGATCCGCCCGAGCATCTCCCCCAACCGCCCGGCCCCGGCCTCACCGAGCTGGAACGGCCGGTAGGTGACGTCCGGGTGCTCCGTGGCCAGGGCCTCGGCGTCCCGCAGGTCGGTGCGACCCATTTCGATGAAGGCGCCGCCGTTCGGCAGCAGCCGCAGTGAGGCGTCGGTCAGCTCGCCCGCCAGCGAGTTCACCACGATGTCCACACCCGCACCGCCCGTGGCGGCCAGGAACTCCGCCTCGAACCCGGCACCACGCGACGACGAGATGTGCGCCTCGTCCAGCCCCATCCCGGCCAGCACCGGCCACTTGGCCGCACTCGCCGTCGCGAACACCTCCAGACCCAGATGCCGCGCAATCTGCACCGCGGCCATACCCACACCACCGGCAGCAGCATGGATCAACACCTTCTGACCGGCACGCGCACCGGCCAGCTCGACCAGCGCGTACCAGGCCGTCATGAAGGCGGACGGCACGGACGCGGCCTCGGCACAGGACCAGCCGTCCGGGATGCGCACCACCTGGCGTGCGTCGGTGACAACCACCGGCCCGAACCCGCCCGCGGCAACACCCATCACCCGGTCACCGACCGCCAGACCACTCACATCCGGACCGGCCTCGATCACCGTACCGGCGACCTCACTGCCCATCAGACCGCCACCCGGATACATGTCCAGCGCGATCAGCACATCCCGGAAGTTCAGCCCGGCCGCCCGGACCGCCACCCGCACCTGCCCCGCCGCCAACGGACCACCGGCCCCCGGCGCCTCCACCAACGCCAGACCCTCCAACGACCCGCCCGCATCCGGCTCCAGCCGCCACAACCCCTCAGGCACCACCAGCTCACCCGACGGACGCGTCAGACGCCGCCCATAAGCCACCTTGGCCCGGACGGCCAGCTCCGGCTCCCCGGCGGCGAGCGCCGTCGGCAGGACGGCAGCCGCCTGGTCGTCGGTGCCGGTGGCGGGCAGGTCGGCCAGGACCAGCCGGCCCGGGTTCTCCGATTGCGCCGAACGCAGCAGACCCCACACCGCGGCCGCGGCCAGATCGGCCACCCGCTCGCCGGCCGAGGCGGCCACACCACCCCGGGTGACGACCATCAACTGGGCCGATTCCAGACGCTCTTCGCTCAGCCACTCCTGGGCCAGGCCCAGAGCCTCGCCGACCGCCCGCCGAGCGGCCTCCGCCACATCACCACCGGAACCCTCACCACCGGCGCAGACCAGCACCACCCGCGGGTCCAACTCGCCCGCCTCGGCAGCGACCGCAACCTCCGCCAGGCCGGCGAAGGAACGCACCGGCACCCCGGCCACGTCCAGAGCCTCCACCAGACCCAAGCGGTCGGCACCGACCAGCGCCCACTCCCCCACCGGGACCGGCGCCTCGGCGATCGGGGCCCACTCGACGGTGAACAGGGAGTCCGCAACTCCGGTGTCGGCGGCCTGGAGTTGGTCCGCGGTCACCGGGCGCGTGATCAGCGAGGCCACCGACACCACCGGAGCACCCGTGGCATCCGCCGCCGTCACCGTCAGACTGCCCTGACCATCGCGGCGCAGCTTCGCCCGCAGCACCGAGGCACCACCGGCATGCAGCTCCACACCCGTCCACGCGAACGGCAGCCGCACCTGACCCGGCTCACCCTCCACGGCCCCACCGACCAGGACGCTGGCGTGCAACACCGCGTCGAGCAGCGCCGGATGCAGGCCGAACGCTCCCGCGTCCTCGGCCACGACCTCGGGCAGTGCCACCTCGGCGAAGAGATCCTCGCCACGGCGCCACACCGCTCGCAGGCCCTGGAATGCCGGACCGTAGCCGTACGCCCCTGCGAGGGCGTCGTACATGCCGCTGATGTCCACCGCCGTGGCGTCGCGCGGCGGCCAGACGGACAGGTCCTCCGCCGCGGCTGCGGTCGGCCCGGTGGGGGCGACCATGCCGCCGGCGTGCTGGACCCATTCCTGCCGGGTGCCGTCGGGACGGGAGAACACCTCGACCGTCCGGCGCCCGTCACCGTCGGCCGCAGCAACCACGACCTGCACCTGGACACCGCCGTCGGCGGGCAGCACCAGCGGCGCCTGCAGCGTCAGCTCCTCCAGCAGACCACACCCGACCTGGTCACCCGCACGCACCGCCAGCTCAACGAAACCGGTACCCGGCAGCAGCACCACACCACCGACCGCGTGGTCCGCCAGCCACGGATGCGTACGCAGCGACAGCCGGCCCGTGCACACCAGCCCGGCGCCGCCGGCCAGCTCCACCGCCGCACCCAGCAGCGGGTGATCCACCGTACCCAGGCCCAGCGACACGGCGTCCCCGCCGAGGGCCGGTTTGGCCGGACGCGGCCAGTACCGCTCGTGCTGGAAGGCGTAGGTCGGCAGCTCGACCCGATCGGCGCTCGGCAGCACCGCGGTCCAGTCCACCGCCACACCGTTCACGAACGCCTCGGCCAGCGAGGTGACCAGGCGCTGCGCACCACCGTCGTCCCGCCGCAGCGTCCCGCACACAGCGGCGGCCACCGCACCCGAGCCGGAGCCCTGCGCGACCTCTTCGAGGGTGTCGTTCATCGCACCCATCAGCACCGGGTGCGGAGTGACCTCGACGAACACCTGGTGCCCCTGACCGGCCAGGATCCGCACCGCCCGGTCGAAGTGCACCGAGGCCCGCAGGCTCCCGTACCAGTACTGGGCATCCAGCTCGGGCCCGGACAGGGTCTCGCCCGTCATCGCGGAGACCATCGGCACCCGGCCCTGACGCGGAGCTATCCCCGCCAGGACAGAGACGATCTCCGTCTCCAGCCGGTCCACCTGAGCCGAGTGCGAGGCGTAGTCCACCGCGACCATCCGGGCACGAACGCCCTCGGCCTCCAGCTCCGCCTGCAACTCCTTCAACGCCTCCGGCTCACCGGAGACCACCACAGCGGAAGGGCCGTTCACCGCCGCCAGCGACAGACGCTCACCCCAACGCGGGAGCCGCTCCTCGACCGCCGTGGCCGACTGGCTCACCGAGAGCATTCCGCCCGCACCGGCCAGCACCTTCAACGACCGCGAGCGCAGAGCCACCACACGGGCGCCGTCCTCGACGCTGAGCATCCCCGCGACCGTCGCCGCCGCGATCTCACCCTGCGAATGACCGACCACCGCATCCGGAGTCACGCCCGCGGCCTCCCACACTGCCGCAAGCGACACCATCACCGCCCACAGCGCGGGCTGCACCACATCCGCCGCCTCCAGCGCGGGAGCACCCTCCGCACCGGCCAGGACATCGGACAGCGACCACGGCACATACGGAGCCAGCGCCTTCTCACACTCCGCCAGCCGCTCCGCGAACACCGGGCTGACCCGGGCGAGTTCACACCCCATGCCCAGCCACTGCGAACCCTGACCAGCGAAGGCGAACGCCACCCGACCACCGGACCGGGCCACCCCCGACACCACCGAACCCGCAGGAACACCCGCCGCCAGACTCTCCAGGCCCGACACCAGCTCACCGCGGGCATCGGCGACCACAACCGCCCGGTGCTCGAACGCCGAGCGCGTCACCGCCAGCGACCACGCCACATCCGCGGACTCCAGCTCCGGACGCGTGCTCACCCACTCGCGCAACCGGTCCGCCTGCCCCGTCAGACCGGTGGCGGAACGGCCCGACACCAGCCACGCCCTCACACCCTCGGCCTCGACCATTGTCGGGGTGTCGGCCCCGGTGGGCGCGCCCTCGTCGGTGGCGTCGCCCCGGCCGTCGTTCTCCAGCGGGCCGGCCTCGGCGGCCGGGGCTTCCTCGAGGATGATGTGCGCGTTGGTGCCGCTCAGGCCGAACGAGGAGACGCCGGCGCGGCGCGGGTGGCCGTTGGCGGGCCACGGTGCCGGTTCCGTCAGCAGCCGGACGTCGCCGGCGGTCCAGTCGACGTGCGGCGAGGGCTCGTCCACGTGCAGGGTCTTGGGCAGGTGCTGGTGCTGGAGCGCCAGCACCATCTTGATCACACCGGCCACGCCGGCGGCGGCCTGGGTGTGGCCGATGTTGGACTTCACCGAGCCCAGCATCAGCGGGCGGGCCTCGGGCCGCTGTCGGCCGTAGGTGGCGAGCAGCGCCTGCGCCTCGATCGGGTCGCCCAGTTTCGTGCCGGTGCCGTGCGCCTCGACGACGTCGACCTGGTCCGCGCCCACTCCGGCGTTGGCCAGGGCGGCGCGGATGACCCGCTGCTGCGAGGGGCCGTTCGGGGCGGTGAGACCGTTGGACGCGCCGTCCTGGTTCACTGCGCTGCCGCGCACCACCGCCAGCACCTTGTGGCCGTTGCGCAGCGCGTCGGACAGCCGCTCCACGACCACCATGCCCGCGCCTTCGGCGAAGCCCATGCCGTCGGCCTGCGCGGAGAACGCCTTGCAGCGTCCGTCCATCGCCAGGCCGCTCTGCTCGCTGAAGCCGACGAAGCCGTCCGGGGTCACCAGGATCGTGATACCGCCGGCCAGCGCCATCGAGCACTCGCCGGACCGCAGCGCCTGCGCGGCCAGGTGCAGGGCGACCAGGGACGACGAGCAGGCCGTGTCCACCGTCACCGCCGGACCCTCGAGGCCCAGCGCGTAGGACACCCGGCCGGACAGCACACTGGTCGCGTTGCCGGTGATGAGGTGGGCGGCGCCTTCGACGTCCACGCCGTAGCCGTACCCGGACGCGTACCCGCCGGCGAACACGCCGGTCGTGCTGCCGCGCAGCGACTCCGGGTCGATGCCGGCCCGCTCCAGGGCCTCCCAGGACACCTCCAGCAGCAGCCGCTGCTGCGGGTCCATCGCCAGCGCCTCGCGCGGGCTGATCCCGAAGAATCCGGCGTCGAAGCCGCTCATGTCCTGGATGAACCCGCCGGCCTGCACGTACGAGGTGTATCCCTCGCCCGAGGGGTCGCTGAGGGCCTCCAGGTCCCAGTCGCGGTCCTCCGGGAAGCCGGAGATCGCGTCCCCGCCGGAGGTCAGCAGCGACCACAGTCCGTCGGGGTCGACCACGCCGCCGGGGTAGCGGCAGCTCATGCCGACGATCGCGATCGGCTCGTCGGCGACGGACGGGGCCGGGGCCGCCGTCGGGGCCGCGGTGTCGTCGGGCAGGGTGCCCAGCAGCTCCGTCTGGAGGTACTCGCTCAGGGCGGCCGGGCTGGGGTAGTCGAACAGCAGGGTCGCGGGCAGGCGCAGGTCGGTGGCCGAGCTGAGGTCGTTGCGCAGCTCGACGGCGGTCAGGGAGTCGAAGCCCAGTTCGCTGAAGGCGCGGCCGGCCTCGACCTCCTCGGGCGAGGAGTAGCCCAGCACCTGGGCGGCCTTGGCCTGGACCAGTTCGGTCAGGATCCGGTGCTGCTCGGCCCGGCCCGTCCCGGCCAGCCGGCGTGCCAGATCGCCTTCGGCCGGTGCGACCGAGACGTCCGTGAGCAGCGCGGCCAGCTGGTGGATCTCCGGCAGGTCCCGCATCAGCGGCACCTGCAGCAGGCCTGCCGCCGCCTGCGGCTGGGACAGGATGATCGACCAGTCGATGTTCGTCACCGTCAGCACGGTGTCGGGGCTGTCGAGCGCCTCGGCCAGGGCCCGGACCGCCAGGTCCGGATCCATCATCCCTTCCCACGGGTTGCGGGCCAGTCGCTGCCGTGCGGCCTCGTTGCCCTCGGCCACGCCGCCGCCCGACCAGGGGCCCCAGGCCACGGCGAGCGCGGCCAGTCCGCGGCTGCGCCGGTTCTCGGCGAGGGCGTCCAGGTAGGCGTTCGCCGCACCGTAGTTGGCCTGGCCCGGGCCGCCCGTGGTGGCCACCACGGAGGAGAACAGCACGAAGGCGTCCAGGTCCAGGTCCGCGGTCAGCTCGTCCAGGTGGGCGGCGCTCGCCGCCTTGGCCGCCAGCACCGTCTCGAGCCGCTTCGGCGAGAGATGGTCGATCACGCCGTCGTCCAGGACGCCCGCGGTGTGCACCACCGCGGACAGCGCCGGACCGCTCGTACCGGTCCAGTCGACCAGCCCGGCGAGGCCGGAACGGTCGCTGACGTCACAGGCCACCACGTCCACGCGGGTGCCCTGGGCAGCCAGTTCGGCGGCCTGCGCCGCGACGCCCCGGGCACCGGGCCCGGAGCGGCTGGTCAGCACCAGGCGGTCCGCGCCGCGTCCGGCCAGCCAGCGTGCCACGTGCCCGGCGAGCGCTCCGGTGCCGCCGGTGATCAGCGCGCTCGTGTGCTCGGGCCGCCAGGTCCCGTTCGCCGTGGGCTGCGGGGCGCGGATCAGCCTGCGGCCCTGGAGCCCGGCGGGCCTGATGACGACCGCGTTCTCGTCGCAGCCGGCGAGCACGGCCACCAGCTGTGCGCCGGTGCGTTCGTCCAGTTCGGCGGGCAGGTCGATCAACCCGCCCCAGCGGTCGGGGTATTCCAGGGGGACGACGCGTCCGAAGCCCCAGACCTGTGCCTGCAGCGGGCTGGTCAGCACCTCGCCGGGCCCTGCGGCGACGGCGCCCTGGGTGAGGATCCACAGCGGTGCGCCGATCCCGGCGTCGCCCAGGCCCTGCACCAGAGCCAGCGTCGCGGCCAGGCCCCCGGTCACCACCGGGTGGTCCGGCAACGGCGTCTCGTCCAGCGCCAGCAGTGACACCACGCCGGACACCGCGTCGGGTTCCGCGCCGGCGCTCTGCAGCGCTTGCCCGAGCAGCGTGGCCACGTCGGTGCGGTCCAGGGTTGCGGCCGGTATCTCGACGACCGCGGATCCGGCGCCGCGCGAGGTCAGCGCCGCCAAGCAGCCCTGTGTCACCTCGGCTCCGGCCGACCCGGCGGGGATCACGACCAGCCACTGTCCCGACAGCCGTGCGGTTCCGGGCTCGGCGACCGGCGCCCAGCCCACGCGGTAGCGCAGGCCCGCCGTCGCCGACCGGTCCTGTTCGCGGCGCCGCCAGGAGGCCAGCGCCGGCAGCACCTCGCTGAGCTGCTTCTGGTCCTCGATGGCCAGCGTGTCCGCGATCCGGGCCAGGTCGCCGCCCTCGACGGCGGCCCAGAACTCGGCCTCGGCAGCCGTGCTCGCCCCGTCGCCGCCCAGTGCGGGCGCGGTGGGGGCGGCGGCCTGCAGCCAGTACCGCTGCTGCTGGAAGGCGTAGGTCGGCAGGTCGACCCAGTCTGCGGTGGGCAGGACGGTCTTCCAGTCCACGCCCAGCCCGCCGGCGTACGCCTGCGCGAGCGAGGTGACCAGCCGTGCGGCACCGCCGTTGTCCCGCTCCAGCGTCCCCACCGTCAGCACATCCGTGACGCCCGCGTCCTCGGCGGTCTCCATCACCGCGGCGGTCAGCACCGGATGCGGCGAGACCTCCACGAACGCCCCGAAGCCCCCGGAAAGCAGGCTCCGTACAGCCTCCTCGAAACGGACCATGCGGCGCAGGTTCGCGAACCAGTACCCGGCGTCCACCTCGGTGCCCGACACCCACTCACCGGTCACCGTGGAGGCCATCGGCACCCGGCCCGCCCGCGGGGCGATCCCGGCCAGCTCCTCCTCCAGCACCGCCGCCAGCGGCTCCACCGCCGGAGAGTGCGCCACGAAGTCCGTCTCCGGAATACGCCAGCGCAACACCTTCCGCTTCGCCAGCTCCCGCTCGAACTCACCCAAGGCTTCCGGCTCACCGGACACCACCACCGCCGCCGGACCGTTGACCGCAGCCACCGACAGGCGCTCGCCCCACTGCCCGGCAAGCTCCCGCGCCGACTGCGACGGCATCACCACCGACACCATCGACCCCTGCGCCGACAGACCCGACAACGCACGCGAGCGCACCGCCACCACCCGGGCACCATCCTCAAGGGACAGCATCCCCGCCACCGTCGCCGCCGCGATCTCACCCTGCGAGTGGCCGACGACCGCATCCGGGCTGACACCGGCGGCCTCCCACACCGCCGCAAGCGACACCATCACCGCCCACAACACCGGCTGCACCACATCCGCACGATCCAGCCCCGCAGCACCCTCAACACCCGACATAACATCGGACAACGACCACGGCACAAACGGCGCCAGCGCCGCCCCGCACTCCGCCAGGCGCGCCGCGAACACCGGACTCGACAAGGCCAACTCCCGGCCCATACCGACCCACTGCGTCCCCTGACCCGCGAACACGAACACCGTCCGCGCACCGGAACGCGCAACCCCGGAGACCACCGACGGCGCGGGCGTCCCGGCCGCCAGACCCTCCAGACCGGTCACCAACTCCCCACGGTCGCCGCCGATCACCACGGCCCGGTGCTCGAACACCGACCGCGTCGCCGCCAACGACCACGCCACTTCGGCAGGGTCGAGCCCAGGGCGTGTCGCGCTCCACTCGCGCAGCCGCTCCGCCTGGGCCGCCAGCCCCTCGGCCGTACGGCCCGACACCAGCCATGCGCTCACACCGTCGGCCTCGATCACGGCGGGGGCGCCTTCCGACGCCGTCGCGTCAGCGGGTTCCGCCGGGGTGTCTGCCTCCTCGGTGTCGGCGGCCGGGGCCTCCTCCAGGATGATGTGCACATTGGTGCCGCTCATCCCGAACGCCGACACACCCGCGCGCCGCACCCGCTCCCCGGTGGGCCACGGCACCGGCTCGGTCAGCAGCCGCACCTCACCGGCCGACCAGTCCACGTGCGGCGTGGGCTCTTCCACGTGCAGCGTCTGCGGCAGCTGCTCGTTCTGCAGCGCCAGCACCATCTTGATGATCCCGGCCGCGCCGGCGGCCGTCTGGGTGTGCCCGATGTTCGACTTCACCGAGCCGAGCCACAGCGGCCGGCCGTCGGGGCGCTCCTGGCCGTAGGTCGCGATCAGGGCCTGAGCCTCGATCGGGTCGCCGAGGGTGGTCGCGGAACCATGGGCCTCGACCACGTCGACCTCGTCGGCGCGCACCCCGGCGCTCGCCAGCGCGGCGCGGATCACCCGCTGCTGGGAGGGACCGTTGGGCGCGGTCAGGCCGTTGGAGGCACCGTCCTGGTTGATCGCCGAGCCGGGGATCACCGCCAGTACCTTGTGGCCGTTGCGCCGGGCGTCGGACAGCCGCTCCACGACGAGCATGCCCGCGCCCTCGGCGAAGCCCGAACCGTCGGCCGACGCGGCGAACGACTTGCAGCGTCCGTCCACGGAGACGCCGCGCGCCTGGGAGAAGGCCACGAAGACGGCGGGGGTGGCGGTGACCGCGACACCGCCGGCGAGCGCGAGCGAGCACTCTCCGGACCTGATCGCCTGGCAGGCCATGTGCAGGGCCACCAGCGCCGAGGAGCAGGCCGTGTCCACCGTGACGGCCGGGCCCTCCAGGCCGAAGGTGTACGACAGCCGGCCCGACATCACGCTGGCCGCCGTGCCGGTCATCAGGTGGCTCTCGGCGACGCCCGCACCGTCCAACGGCACGTCGATGCCGTATCCGGAGGTGGAGCCGCCGACGAAGGCGCCGGTCTGGCTGCCGCGCAGCGTCGCCGGGTCGATGCCGGCCCGCTCCAGCGCCTCCCACGACGTCTCCAGCAGCAGCCGCTGCTGCGGGTCCATCGCCAGCGCCTCACGCGGGCTGATCCCGAAGAACCCGGCGTCGAACCCGCTCGCGTTGCGGACGAAGCCGCCCGCCTGCGTGTACAGCGTTCCCGTACGTTCCATGTCCGGGTCGTAGAGCGCTTCGAGGTTCCAGCCGCGGTCCTGCGGGAACGGGCCGATCGCGTCCGAGCCCGAGGCCAGCAACTGCCACAGGTCCTCCGGGCTGACCGCACCGCCCGGGAACCGGCAGGCCATGCCCACGATCGCGATCGGCTCGTCCGCCACGCCCGTCACCACCGGACCGGAGGGTGCCGCGATCGCCGGCAGGTCCCCCGTCACTTCCGAGCGCAGCAGCCCGGCCAGCGCCACCGGTGTCGGGTAGTCGAACACCAGGGTCGCCGGCAGCCGCAGTCCGGTCTCCGTGTTCAGGCGGTTGCGCAGTTCCACCGAGGTCAGCGAGTCGAAGCCCAGGTCGGTGAAGGCCCGGGTCGCCTCGATGGCCTCCGCGGAGGCGTGCCCGAGGACCGCGGCGACATGTGCGCGCACCAGGTCCAGCAGGAGCCGGTCGCGCTCCGCGGCCGACACCGACGCCAGCTGACGCCGCAGTGCCTCCGCCGCGCCGGCACCCGCAGCGGTGCCCGCTCCGGAGGCGGCCGTACGCCTGGCGGAGCCGCCGGCGCCGACGAGCGCGCGCCACAGCGGCGGAATGTCCGTGGTGCGGGCGGCCTGTGCGCGCAGTCCCGCCACGTCCAGCCGGGCGGGCACCAGAAGTGCCTCGTCCCGGGCCAGTGCCGCGTCGAACACGACCAGGCCCTCTTCGGCACCCATCGTCACGAAGCCCGAGCGGTCGATGCGGGAGAGCAGCCGTTCGCCCAGGTTCCGGCCGATGCCCGACTCGTGCACCCACGCGCCGAGTTGCAGTGACAGCCCGGCGAGGCCGGCCGCCTGCCGGTATCCCGCGAGGGCGTCGAGGAAGGAGTTGGCTGCCACGTAGTTGCCCTGGCCGGGCGCGCCGAACGTGGCCGCCGCCGAGGAGAACGTGACGAAGCGTTCGAGATCCATGTGAGCGGTGAGTTCATGCAGGTGCCAGGCCGCGTCGACCTTGGGCCGCATGACCGCCGAGAGCCGCTCCGGCGTCAGGGAGGGGATCACTCCGTCGTCGACGACCCCTGCGGAGTGGATGACGGAGCCCAGCGGGGACTCGGCCGGAATCCTCTGCAGCACCGCGGACAGTGCGGCACGGTCGGCCACGTCGCACGCGACCACCTGGACCCACACGCCCAGTTCGGCCAGCTCCGCCACCAGAACGGCCACGTCGGCGGATGCCGGTCCGGAGCGGCTGAGCAGCACCACACCACCCGCACGACCCGTCACCACCAGATGCCGGGCCACCAGAGCACCCAACGTACCCGTCCCACCCGTCACCAACACCGAACGAGCAGCACCATTCGCCCCCACCCCAACCGGCCACTCCACCGGCACCAGATCACCCGACGGACGAACCAGCCGCCTCCCATACGCAACCCCACCACGCACCACCAACT
>NZ_JBVKBH010000030.1:0-48739 GCF_055657175.1 Streptomyces sp. NPDC107581 | reverse complement strand
CCGACACCCTCCGCCATGCCCATACCGTCCGCCGCCGCCGCAAACGCCTTCGACCGCCCGTCCACCGCCAGACCACGAGCCTGCGAAAACGCCACGAACCCGTCCGGCGTCGCCATCAACGTCACACCACCCGCCAACGCCAGCGAACACTCACCCGCCCGGACCGCCTGACACGCCAGATGCAACGCCACCAACGACGACGAACACGCCGTATCCATCGTCACCGCCGGCCCCTCAAGACCGAACGTGTACGACAACCGACCCGACAGCACACTCGTCGCATTCCCGGTCATCAAATGCCCGGATATGCCTTCGGAGTCCTCTTCGCTCTCCAGGCTCATCCCTGCGTAGCCGGACGGGTAGCCGCCGACGAAGGCACCGGTCTGGCTGCCGCGCAGCGTCGCCGGGTCGATGCCGGCCCGTTCGAACGCCTCCCACGACGTCTCCAGCAGCAGTCGCTGCTGCGGGTCCATCGCCAGCGCCTCACGCGGGCTGATCCCGAAGAACCCGGGGTCGAATCGGCCGACGTCCTGAACGAAGCCGCCCGCCCGTGTGTACGACGTTCCCGCGCGTTCCGAGTCGGGGTCGTAGAGGGACTCGATGTCCCAGCCGCGGTCCTGCGGGAACGCCCCGATCGCGTCCGAGCCCGAAGCCAGCAGCTCCCACAGCTCCTCGGGGCTGGCCGCACCGCCCGGGAACCGGCACGCCATGCCCACGATCGCGACCGGCTCGTCCGCCACCGCGGCCGTCGGACGGACGGGCTCGGCGGCAGCGGGCAGGTCCCCCGTCAGCTCCGTGCGCAGCAGACCGGTCAGCGCAATCGGGGTGGGGTAGTCGAAGACCAGCGTGGCCGGCAGCCGCAGCCCGGTCTCGGTCCGCAGCCGGTTGCGCAGATCCACCGCGGTGAGCGAGTCGAAGCCCAGGTCGGTGAAGGCGCGGCCGGCCTCGATCGCCTCCGCGGAGGCATGCCCGAGCACCGCGGCGACGTGCGCACGCACCAGATCCAGCAGCACCCGGTCCCGCTCCGCGGCCGACACCGACGCCAGCCGGCCGCGCAATGCCTCGGCGGCATCCGCTCCGGTCGCGGCCGTGTGGGCGGCCGCCGTGCGCCGTGCGGGGCTTCCGGCCAGTACCCGCCAGAGCGGCGGGATCTCCGCGCTGCGGGCCACCTGGGCTCGTAGCGCGGCGAGGTCCAGGCGGGCGGGCACCAGCAGCGCCTCGTCACGGGCGAGCGCCGTGTCCATCACGACCAGGCCCTCTTCGGCGCCGAGGGCCGCGATTCCCGACCGGCTGATCCGGGAGAGCAGTTGCTCGCCCAGGTTGCGGCCGATGCCCGCCTCGGGTGCCCAGGGGCCCCATGCCAGGGACAGGCCTGCCAGGCCCGCCGCCCGCCGGTGGTGCGCCAGGGCGTCCAGGAAGGAGTTGGCCGCGACGTAGTTGCCCTGGCCGGTCGCTCCGAGTGCTGCCGCCGCGGAGGAGAACAGCACGAAGTGCTCCAGGTCCATGTCCTGGGTGAGTTCGTGGAGGTGCCAGGCCGCGTCGGTCTTGGGTCGCATGACCGCGGCCACCCGCTCGGGCGTCAGCGTCGTGATGATCCCGTCGTCGATGATCCCCGCCGCGTGGAAGACCGAGCCCAGCGGGCAGTCGGCCGGCACAGCCTCCAGCACCGCGGCCAGCGCGGCGCGGTCCGCCACATCACACGCCAGCACCCGCACCCATGCACCGAGCGCCGCCAACTCCGCGGCCAGCGCCACCACATCGGCGGAAGCCGGTCCGGAGCGGCTGAGCAGCACCACACCGCCCGCACGACCCGTCACCACCAGATGCCGGGCCACCAGACCGCCCAGCGTCCCTGTTCCACCGGTCACCAGCAGCGACCGCGGGGCGTCGGCGTGCGGGCTCGCGGAGTGTTCAACCGCGGCCAGAGCGCCACTCGGACGGGTCAGCCGCCGCCCGAGGGCGGCCCCGTCCCGGATCGCCAGCTCCGGTTCTCCGCTGTCCAGCACGGACGGCAGCACCGCGATCCGACGGTCGGCGTCCTCGGCCGGGAGGTCCACGAGGACCAGTCGGCCGGGGTTCTCCGACTGCGCCGAGCGCAGCAGCCCCCAGACCGCGGCGGCCGGCAGATCCGACACGCCCGCGCCGGTCGCGGCGGCCACGCCACCGCGGGTGACGACCACCAACTGCGCCGATTCCAGGCGCTGTTCGTCCAGCCACTCCTGCGCCAGCCCGAGCGCGTCACCGGCGGCCCGCCGGGCCACTTCGGCCACTGTGGCACCGCCGTCGACGCCGATGCCGATGCCGGCTCCGGTCTCGGTGCCGGAGTCGGCCCCGGTCTCGGTGCCGGAGTCGGCCCCGGTCTTGGTGCCGGAGTCGGCCCCGTGGCCGGTTTCGCTGCCGGTCTCGTCGTCGCTGCCGGTGGGCAGGGTGCCTGCGCAGACCAGCACCGCCCGCGGGGCGATCTCGCCCGCTTCGGTGGCGGCGGCGACCTCGGCCAGGCCGGCGAAGGAACGCACGGCCACCCCGGCCGCGGTCAGTTCCCCGACCAGCCCGAAGTGGTCGGCGCCGATCAGAGCCCAGTCACCGGACGGAACCGCGGCCTCGGCGACCGGAGCCCACTCCACCGCGAACAGCGCGTCCGCCACCTCGGCCTGCGCGGTCTGCAGCCGGCCTGCCGACACCGGACGGCTGACCAGCGACGCCACGGACACCACCGGGGCCCCCGCGGCGTCCGCGGCCGTCAGCGCCAGGCCGCCCTGGCCGTTGCGCCGCAGCCGGGCCCGCAGCACCGAGGCTCCGCTCGCGTGCAGGTCCACACCCGTCCAGGCGAACGGCATCCGCACCTGACCCGGCTCGCCCTCCGGGTCCGAGCCGGCATCCGCCAGGACCGCGGAGTGCAGCGCCGCGTCGAGCAGGGCCGGGTGCAGGCCGAACGCTCCCGCGTCCTCGGCCACGGCCTCCGGCAGCGCCACCTCGGCGAAGATGTCCTCACCGCGCCGCCAGGCCGCGCGCAGTCCCTGGAACGACGGTCCGTAGACGTCCGCAAGATGCACCGCGTAGACGTCGCCGACGTCCACCGGGACCGCGTCCCGCGGCGGCCACACCCGCAGGTCCTCGTCCGGCTTTGCGGCCGGCGCGGCGGGTGCCACCACACCGCCGGCGTGCCGCACCCACTCCTGCTGCGTTCCGGGCTCGTCGGAGCGGGAGAAGACCTCGATCGTGCGCCGTCCGTCACCGTCGGCGGCGGCCACCACGACCTGTATCTGGACCCCACGGCCGTCGCCGGGCAGCACCAGCGGTGCCTGCAGCGTCAGTTCCTCCAGCAGACCGCAGCCGACCTGGTCGCCGGCCTGTACCGCCAGTTCCAGGAAGCCCGTGCCGGGCAGCAGCACCACGCCGTCCACGACGTGGTCGGCCAGCCAGGGCTGCGTACGCAGCGACAGCCGGCCCGTGCACACCAGCCCGGCGCCGCCGGCCAGCTCCACCGCCGCACCCAGCAGCGGGTGGTCCACCGTCCCCAGGCCCAGCGACACCGCGTCCTGGCCCGGCACCGGCAGGGCCAGCACCCCCTGCGGCCAGTACCGCTCGTGCCGGAAGGCGTACGTCGGCAGCTCCACCTGCTCGCCGGCCGGCAGCACCGCGCTCCAGTCGACGGGCACGCCCTGCACGAACGCCTCGGCGAGCGAGGTGACCAGTCTCGTCGTGCCGCCGTCGTCGCGGCGCAGCGTCCCGCAGACGGCACCGGCCGTGGTGCCCGGGCCTGCCTCCTGCGCGACCTCTTCCAGCGTCTCGTTCATCGCACCCATCAGCACCGGGTGCGGGGTCACTTCGAGGAAGACCTGATGGCCCAGGCCGGCCAGCACGCGCACGGCCCGGTCGAAGTGCACCGGTGCCCGCAGGCTCGCGTACCAGTACTGGGCATCCAGCTCGGGGCCGGTGAGGGTCTCGCCCGTCATCGCGGAGACCATCGGCACCCGGCCCTGGCGCGGGGCGATCCCGGCCAGGACGGAGACGATCTCCGTCTCCAGCCGGTCCACCTGGGCGGAGTGCGAGGCGTAGTCCACCGCGACCATCCGCGCCCGGACACCCTCGGCCTCCAGCTCGGCCTGCAGCTCCTCGAGAGCCTCCGGCTCACCGGACACCACCACCGCCGCCGGACCGTTCACAGCAGCCAACGAGAGCCGACCCTGCCAACGGGGGAGGCGCTCCTCGACAGCTGATGCGGACTGCGAAACCGACAGCATTCCACCGGCGCCGGCCAGCACCCTCAGTGATTGCGAGCGCAATGCCACCACCTTGGCAGCGTCCTCAAGGCTCAGCATGCCGGCCACCGTCGCCGCGGCGATCTCACCCTGCGAGTGACCGACCACCGCGTCCGGGACCACGCCCGCGGCCTCCCACACCGCCGCAAGCGACACCATCACCGCCCACAGCGCGGGCTGGACGACATCCGCCGCCTCCATCTCGGGCGCACCCGGCGCTCCGGCGAGGACATCGCTCAGCGACCAGTCCACGTAGGGGGCGAGCGCCTGCTCGCACTCGGCCAGCCGCGCCGCGAACACCGGGCTGACCCGGGCGAGTTCGCGGCCCATGCCGACCCACTGCGACCCCTGGCCGGCGAAGGCGAACGCCACCCGCGCGCCGGACCGGGCCACGCCCGAGACGACCGAACCGACGGGGATCCCCGCGGCCAGGCTCTCCAGTCCGGACATCAGCTCACCGCGGTCACCACCGACCACGACCGCCCGGTGCTCGAACGTCGACCGCGTGGTCGCCAGCGACCACGCCACGTCCGCCGGCTCCGCCTCCGGCCGCTCCGCGACCCAGGCGCGCAGCCGGGCCGCCTGCGCCGTCAGGCTCTCGGCCGAACGGCCCGACACCAGCCAGGCGCCGGCCGCGCCGGCATCGACCACCGCGGGGGCTTCCCGTTCTCCGCTGCCCGTAGTGGGTGCGGGAGCCCCGGTCCCGGCGGGCTCGGGGGCCTCTTCGAGGATGAGGTGGGCGTTGGTGCCGCTCATGCCGAACGAGGACACGCCCGCCCGCCGTACCCGCCCGTCGGCCGGCCACGGCATCGGCTCCGTCAGCAGCCTTACGCCGCCGGCGGACCAGTCCACGTGCGGCGAGGGCTCGCCGGCGTGCAGGGTCTGCGGGAGCTGCTGGTGCTGCAGCGCCAGCACCATCTTGATGACACCGGCCACGCCGGCCGCGGCCTGCGTGTGCCCGATGTTCGACTTCACGGCCCCCAGCCACAGCGGCCGGTCCTCGGGCCGGTCCTGGCCGTAGGTCGCGAGCAGTGCCTGGGCCTCGATCGGGTCGCCGAGCGTGGTGCCGGTGCCGTGCGCCTCCACCACGTCCACATCGGCGGCCGACAGGCGGGCGTTGGCCAGGGCGGCGCGGATGACCCGCTGCTGCGAGGGGCCGTTCGGGGCTGTCAGACCGTTGGACGCGCCGTCCTGGTTCACCGCCGACCCGCGCACCACCGCCAGCACCTTGTGGCCGTTGCGCCGGGCGTCGGACAGTCGCTCGACGACGAGCATGCCCACGCCCTCGGCCCAGCCCGTGCCGTCCGCGTCCGCGGAGAAGGCACGGCAGCGGCCGTCCACCGACAGCCCCTGCTGCCGGGAGAAGTCGATGAAGATCCCCGGGCTCGCGAGCACCGTGACACCGCCGGCCAGCGCCAGCGAGCACTCCCCGGACCGCAGCGCCTGCGCGGCCAGGTGCAGCGCGACCAGGGACGACGAGCAGGCCGTGTCCACCGTCACCGCGGGACCTTCGAGACCCAGCGCGTACGACACCCGGCCGGAGAGCACGCTGGTCGCGTTGCCGGTCAGCAGGTGGCCCTCCACCCCGGCCGCTCCGCTGCCGCCCGCGAGGGTCACGCCGAGGCTGTAGCCGGAGGAGAAGCCACCGGCGAACACACCGGTCGCGCTGCCGCGCAGCACGCCCGGGTCGATCCCGGCCCGCTCCAGCGCCTCCCACGACGTCTCCAGCAGCAGCCGCTGCTGCGGGTCCATCGCCAGCGCCTCACGCGGGCTGATCCCGAAGAACCCGGCGTCGAAGTCCGCCACATCCTGCAGGAACGCACCCGCCTGCGTGTACGAGGTGCCCTCGCTCCCCCGATCCGGGTCGTAGACGCTGTCCAGGTCCCAGCCTCGGTCGGTCGGGAAGGCACCGACGGCGTCGCCGCCGGAGGCCAGCAGGTCCCAGAACTCCTCCGGGGTGGCGGCGCCGCCCGGCAGGCGGCATGCCATGCCGACGATCGCCAGCGGTTCGTCCACGACCGCGGCGGCCGCAACGACCGGCGCCGCACCGGCACCGGCCGGGTCCCCGGTCAGCTCGCCCCGCAGGAACTCGGCGAGAGCGGCCGGAGTCGGGTAGTCGAAGACCAGCGTGGCCGGCAGCCGCACCCCGGTGACCGCGTTCAGCCGGTTGCGCAGCTCGACCGCCGTCAGCGAGTCGAAGCCCAGGTCCTTGAACGCCCGCCGGTCCTCCACGGCCTCCGCCGAGGCATGGCCGAGCACCGCGGCCGCCTCGGCCCGCACCACGTCGGTCAGCATCCGCTCCTGCTCGGCCCGGCCCAGCCCGGCCAGCCGCCCCGCCAACTCGCCCTCGCCACGCACCACGTCACCGGCGGCCGGGACCGCGGTGGCGAGCCGGCGCAGCTCCGGAAGGTCCCGGAGCAGCGCCGTCCCGCGCAGGTCCGCCGCGCCGGGCGCCGCGGTCAGCTGCGCCCAGTCGACGTCCATCACCGTCACCGCGGCGTCCGGGCCGGCCAGGGCCTCGCCCAGCGCGCGCACCGCCAGCTGCGGGTCCATCGCCGGCATCGCGCCCCGCTTGACGCGGGCACGGACCGTGTCGCTGGTGTCGGCGAAGCCGCCGCCGGCCCAGGCTCCCCAGGCCACCGTCAGCGCGGTCAGCCCGCGGGCGCGCCGGTTCTCGGCGAGGGCGTCCAGGAAGGCGTTGGCCGCCGCGTAGTTGCCCTGTCCGGCCGTGCCCAGCGTGGCCGCGGCGGACGAGAACAGGACGAACGCTTCGAGGTCCAGGTCCGCGGTCACCTCGTCCAGCAGGGCGGCGCCCGCGGCCTTGGCGCCCAGCACGGTCGCCAGCCGCGGCGCCGACAACCGGTCCACCACGCCGTCGTCCAGGACACCCGCGGTGTGCATCACCGCGGACAGCGCGGGGCCGTTGGTCCCGGTCCACGCCACCAGGCCGGACAGGTCCGCACGGTCGCTGACGTCACAGGCGGCCACGTCGACGCGGGTACCCCGCGTGGCCAGCTCGGCGGCCAGTGCGGCGGTGCCCTGCGCGCCGGGCCCGGAGCGGCTGGTCAGCACCAGCCGCGGCGCGCCCCGCTCGGCCAGCCAGCGCGCGACGTGCCCGGCGATCGCGCCGGTGCCGCCGGTGATCAGCGTCGTACCGCGCGGCGTCCAGGGCTCGGTGTGCGCACGGGGCTGCGCGGCGCGGGTCAGCCGGCGGCCGAGGATCCCCGCCGACCGGATGGCCACCTGGTCTTCACCGCACCCGGCAAGCACCGCCACCAACCGGGCCCCGGCACGCTCGTCGAACACGGCGGGCAGGTCGATCAACCCGCCCCACCGGTCCGGATGCTCCAGCGCCACGACCCGGCCGAGCCCCCACACCTGCGCCTGCACCGGACCGTTCGGTCCGTCGCCCGGACCGGCCGCGACCGCGCCACGGGTGAGCAGCCACAGCGGCGCGGCCACACCGGTGTCACCGAGGGCCTGCACCAGGGCCAGCGTCGCCGCCAGTCCCCCGGCCACCACCGGGTGCGCCGGCAGCGGTGTTTCGTCCAGCGCGAGCAGCGACACCACGCCCGCGACCCCGGCGGGCTCCACGCCGTGCAGTGCCGCACCCAGTACGGCGACCAGGTCGGTCCGGTGCACGGCCTCCGCCGGGACCGCGGCCACCAGGACCTCGGCCCCGCGGGCGGTCAGCGCCGCCGCACACCGCTGCGTCGCGTCGTCCTCGGCCGGTGCGGCGGGAGCCACGAGCAGCCAGGTCCCGGACAGCACCCGTGGGTCGGGCTCGGCGACCGGCGCCCAGGTCACCCGGTAGCGCCAGCCCGCGGTCACCGACCGGTCCCGCTCGCGGCGCCGCCAGGACGCCAAGGCGGGCAGCACCTCGTGGAACGGACGTCCGCCGTCCACCGCGAGCGTGTCGGGGAGCCGTGTCAGGTCCTCGCCCTCCACGGCCGCCCAGAACTGTGCCTCGGCCACCGTGCCGGTACCGGTGCCGTCCGTGTCCTGGCCCGGCTTCGGCAGGGCCAGGACGCCTTCCGGCCAGTAGCGCTCGTGCCGGAAGGCGTACGTCGGCAGCTCCACCGGCCGCGCCGCCGGCAGCACCGCGCTCCAG
Source organism: Streptomyces sp. NPDC107581 (assembly GCF_055657175.1). NCBI lineage: Bacteria > Bacillati > Actinomycetota > Actinomycetes > Kitasatosporales > Streptomycetaceae > Streptomyces > Streptomyces sp. NPDC107581. The sequence goes on along the minus strand of NZ_JBVKBH010000030.1, from coordinate 40,366 downwards.
TCCACGGCGACACCGTGGACGAACGCCCGCGCCAGGCCCGCCACCAGAGCATCGACACCCTGCTCGTCGCGCCGCTGCAACGGCACGAACACACCCTCGTCACCACCCGCACCCGCCACCGCATCCGGACCCAGGGACGACAACGACCCGTCCGGACCCACCTCGATGAACACCGACACGCCCTGCTCGGCCAGCGCACCCACCGCGTCGGCGAACCGCACCGCCCGCCGCGTCTGCGCCGGCCAGTACCCGCCATCGCACTCACCGACCAGCTCACCGGTCAGCGCACCCGCCCACAACACCTGCGGCCGCCCGTACTCCAACTCGGCCGCGACGGCCCCGAGTTCATCCAGGACCGGATCCATCGCCGCCGAATGGAACGCATGCGACACCCGCAGCCGCCGCACCCGACGACCCCGCTCCCGCCACAACTCCACAATCCCGTCCACCGCGGCGACCTCACCCGAGACCACCACCGACTCCGGACCATTGACCGCAGCCACCGACACCCCCGGCGTCAGCCCGGGCTCGACCTCCGCCTCCGAGGCACCGATCGCCGCCATCGCACCACCACCCGGCAACGCCTGCATCAACCGCGCACGCGCCGCCACCAACCGCACCGCATCCTGCAACGACAGCACACCCGCCACATACGCCGCCGCCACCTCACCCACCGAATGACCCACCACCGCATCCGCCACCACACCAGCCGCCCGCAACACCGCAGCCAAAGCGACCTCAAAGGCGAACAACCCCGCCTGCGCATACAACGTCCGGTCCGCCAAAGCCCCATCGACACCGTCGGCACCCAGAACCACATCCCGCACCGACACACCGAGTTCCAGCTCCAACAACCCGCACACCCGGTCGAACACCTCGACGAAGACCGGGCTGCCCTCATACAGCCCCCGGCCCATCCCCACCCACTGCGAACCCTGACCCGCGAACACCAGCCCCACCCGCACATCCGCACGAGCCACACCCGACACCACCGAGCCCGACGACACCCCGGCGGCGAGGCCCTGCAGACCCGCCACCAGCTCGGCGCGGTCCGCGCCCAGCACGACCGCGCGGTGTTCGAAGGCGGACCGCGTGGTCGCCAACGACCAGGCGACGTCGGCCGGTTCGAGCCCGGGCCGGGCGCGGACCCACTCCCGCAGGCGACCCGCCTGCGCGGTGCGGCCCTCGGGCGAACGGCCCGAGACCACCCAGGCGTTCGGGCCGGCGGTCCCGAGGACCGCGGTGGTGTGTCCCTCGCCGCTGCCGGTCGGGTCCACGGGCATGTCCGCCCCGGTGGACCCGGGGGCCTCCTCGACGATGACGTGCGCGTTGGTGCCGCTCAGGCCGAACGAGGAGACACCGGCCCGGCGGACCCGGCCGTCGACCGGCCACGGCAGCGGCTGCGCGAGCAGCTTCACCTCGCCGGCGGACCAGTCCACGTGCGGCGACGGCTCGTCCGCGTACAGCGTCTGCGGCACCTGCCCGTGCTGCAGCGCCAGCACCATCTTGATCACACCCGCGACACCGGCCGCGGCCTGCGTGTGCCCGATGTTGGACTTCACCGAACCGAGCCACAGCGGCCGGTCCTCCGGGCGGTTCTGCCCGTAGGTGGCGAGCAGCGCCTGCGCCTCGATCGGGTCGCCCAGCTTTGTTCCGGTGCCGTGCGCCTCGACGACGTCCACGTCGGCCGGCGACAGCCGGGCGTTGGCCAGGGCGGCGCGGATGACCCGCTGCTGCGAGGGGCCGTTCGGGGCCGTCAGGCCGTTGGAGGCGCCGTCCTGGTTCACCGCGGTGCCGCGCACGACGGCCAGCACCTGGTGTCCGTTGCGCTGCGCGTCGGACAGCCGCTCGACGACGAGCATGCCCACGCCCTCGGCCCAGCCGGTGCCGTCGGCGTCCGCCGAGAACGCGCGGCAGCGGCCGTCGGCCGACAGGCCCTGCTGCCGGGAGAAGTCGATGAAGGTGCTCGGCGTCACCATGACGGTGACACCGCCGGCGAGAGCCAGCGAGCACTCGCCCGACCGGATCGCCTGCGCGGCCAGGTGGAGCGCGACGAGGGACGACGAGCAGGCCGTGTCCACCGTCACCGCTGGGCCCTCCAGGCCCATCACGTAGGACACCCGGCCGGACAGCACACTGGTGGCGTTGCCGGTCATCAGGTGTCCGTCGACGCCGGAGGCGTGCCGGCCGGTGACGGCCATTCCGATGCCGTAGCCGGAGGAGAAGCCGCCCGCGAACACACCGGTCGCGCTGCCGCGCAGCGCACCCGGGTCGATGCCGGCCCGCTCCAGCGCCTCCCACGACGTCTCCAGCAGCAGTCGCTGCTGCGGGTCCATCGCCAGCGCCTCGTGCGGGCTGATCCCGAAGAAGCCGGCGTCGAAGTCCGCGGCCTCCCGCAGGAAGGCGCCGGACCGGGTGTAGGAAGTGCCGCTGCTCTGCGCGTCGGGGTCGTAGACGCTGTCCAGGTCCCAGCCGCGGTCGGTCGGGAAGGCGCCGACGGCGTCGCCGCCGGAGGCCAGCAGGTCCCAGAACTCCTCCGGGCTGCCCACGCCTCCCGGGAAGCGGCACGCCATGCCGACGATGGCCAGCGGCTCGTCGGCGGCGACGGCAGTGGCGACGGGGGCGGACTCGGCGGCGCCCGGCTGCCCGCCGGTCGTCTCGGTGCGCAGGTACTCGGCCAGCACCGCCGGAGTCGGGTAGTCGAAGACCAGCGTGGCAGGCAGCCGCAGCCCGGTCACGGCGTTCAGCCGGTTGCGCAGTTCGACCGCCGTCAGCGAGTCGAAGCCCAGGTCCTTGAACGCCCGCCGGTCCTGCACCGCCTCCGCCGAGGCATGGCCGAGCACCGCGGCCGCCTCGGCCCGCACCACGTCGGTCAGCATCCGCTCCTGCTCGGCCCGGCCGAGGCCGGCCAGCCGCCGTGCCAGCTCTCCGTCACCGTGCACCACGGTCTCGGATCCCGTGCTCGCGGCGGCCAGTCGCCGGATCTCGGGCAGGTCGCGGACGAGCGGCATCTCCCGCAGGTCGGCCGCGCCGGGCGCGGCGGCGAGCTGCGCCCAGTCGACGTCCATCACCGTCACGACGGCGTCCGTGCCCTCCAGGGCCTCGCCCAGCGCGCGCACCGCCAGCTGCGGGTCCATCGGGGGCATCGCGCCCCGCTTGACGCGGGTGCGCACGGCCTCGCTGGTCTCGGCGAAGCCGCCGCCGGCCCAGGCTCCCCAGGCGACGGAGAGGCCGGCCAGGCCGCGGCCGCGCCGGTTCTCGGCGACGGCGTCCAGGAAGGCGTTGGCCGCCGCGTAGTTGCCCTGGCCCGCCGTGCCCAGCGTGGCCGCGGAGGAGGAGAAGAGGACGAAGGCGTCGAGGTCGAGACCGGACGTCAGCTCGTCGAGCAGGGTCGCGCCCGTGGCCTTCGCCGCCAGCACGGTCTCCAGTCGTGCGGCCGTGAGCCGGTCCACGACGCCGTCGTCCAGTGCGCCCGCGGTGTGCATCACCGAGGACAGCGCGGGGCCGTCGGATCCGGTCCGGGCCAGCAGGGCGGACAGCTGCGCCCGGTCGCTGACGTCGCCGGCCACGATGTCCACGCGGGTGCCCTGGGCGGCCAGTTCGGCGGCCGTCGCCGCCGCGCCCGCCGCCATGGGGCCGGAGCGGCTGGTCAGCACCAGCCGCGGCGCGCCCCGCTCGGCCAGCCAGCGCGCGACGTGCCCGGCGATCGCGCCGGTGCCGCCGGTGATCAGCGTCGTACCGCGCGGCGTCCAGGGCTCGGTGTGCGCACGGGGCTGCGCGGCGCGGGTCAGCCGGCGGCCGAGGATCCCCGCCGACCGGATGGCCACCTGGTCCTCACCGCACCCGGCAAGCACCGCCACCAACCGGGCCCCGGCACGCTCGTCGAACACGGCGGGCAGGTCGATCAACCCGCCCCACCGGTCCGGATGCTCCAGCGCCACAACCCGGCCGAGCCCCCACACCTGCGCCTGCACCGGACCGGCCGGCACCTCGCCGGGGCCGCCCGCGACGGCGCCGCGGGTGACGATCCACAGGGGAACCTCGATACCGGCGTCGCCGAGTCCCTGAACCAGGGCCAGGGTGGCCGCTACGCCACCGGCCACCACCGGGTGCTCGGGCAGCGGCGTCTCGTCCAGCGCCAGCAGCGACAGCACACCGGAGACGGCGGTCGGCTCGGTGCCCTCCAGCGCCCGGCCGAGCTGTGCGGCCATGCCGGTGCGCTCCACGGTGGCGGCCGCGACCTCGGCCACGACGACCTCGGCGCCGCGGCTGCGCAGCGCCGCCGCGCACTCCTGCACCAGGTCGCCGGCCGTCGTGGCGGGAGCCGCGACCAGCCAGACGCCCGACAGCGCGCGGGAGTCGGGTTCGGAGACCGGAGCCCAGCCGGTCCGGTAGCGCCAGCCGGCCGTCACCGAGCGGTCCTGTTCGCGGCGGCGCCACGACGCCAGCGCCGGCAGGAGCTCGCTCAGCGGACGGTCGCCGTCCAGCGCGAGCGTGTCCGCCAGCCGGGTCAGGTCCCCGCCCTCGACGGCGGCCCAGAACCGCGCCTCGGCCTCGGTGCCCGCCCCGTCGCCGCCCGCGACCGCCCCCGTCGGCAGGTGCAGTTCGCCCTGCGGCCAGTAGCGCTCGTGCCGGAAGGCGTACGTCGGCAGCTCCACCGGCCGCGCCGCCGGCAGCACCGCGCTCCAGTCCACGGCGACACCGTGGACGAACGCCCGCGCCAGGCCCGCCACCAGAGCATCGACACCCTGCTCGTCGCGCCGCTGCAACGGCACGAACACACCCTCGTCACCACCCGCACCCGCCACCGCATCCGGACCCAGGGACGACAACGACCCGTCCGGACCCACCTCGATGAACACCGACACACCCTGCTCAGCCAGCGCACCCACCGCGTCGGCGAACCGCACCGCCCGCCGCGTCTGCGCCGGCCAGTACCCGCCATCGCACTCACCCACCAGCTCACCGGTCAGCGCACCCGCCCACAACACCTGCGGCCGCCCGTACTCCAACTCGGCCGCGACGGCCCCGAGTTCATCCAGGACCGGATCCATCGCCGCCGAATGGAACGCATGCGACACCCGCAGCCGCCGCACCCGACGACCCCGCTCCCGCCACAACTCCACAATCCCGTCCACCGCGGCGACCTCACCCGAGACCACCACCGACTCCGGACCATTGACCGCAGCCACCGACACCCCCGCAGCACCCACAAGGCTCGCCACCACATCGGCCTCGCCCGCACCGATCGCCGCCATCGCACCACCACCCGGCAACGCCTGCATCAACCGCGCACGCGCCGCCACCAACCGCACCGCATCCTGCAACGACAGCACACCCGCCACATACGCCGCAGCCACCTCACCCACCGAATGACCCACCACCGCATCCGCCACCACACCAGCCGCCCGCAACACCGCAGCCAAAGCGACCTCAAAGGCGAACAACCCCGCCTGCGCATACAACGTCCGGTCCGCCAAAGCCCCATCGACACCGTCGGCACCCAGAACCACATCCCGCACCGACACACCGAGTTCCAGCTCCAACAACCCGCACACCCGGTCGAACACCTCGACGAAGACCGGGCTGCCCTCATACAGCCCCCGGCCCATCCCCACCCACTGCGAACCCTGACCCGCGAACACCAGCCCCACCCGCACATCCGCACGAGCCACACCCGACACCACCGAGCCCGACGACACCCCGGCCGCGAGGCCCTGCAGACCCGCCACCAGCTCGGCGCGGTCCGCGCCCAGCACCACGGCCCGGTGTTCGAAGGCGGACCGGGTCGACGCCAACGACCGGGCCACATCGGCCGGTTCCAGCTCCGGGCGGTCCAGCACCCACTCCCGCAGGCGACCCGCCTGCGCGGTGCGGCCCTCGGGCGTACGGCCCGACACGAGCCACGCTCCGGCACCCGACACCACGGGTGCCTTCGCCGCCGTGCCCGGCCCGTCGGTGTCGCCGGTGCCGTGCGTGGCGTCGGTGCCGGCCGGGGCCTCCTCCAGGATGACGTGGGCGTTGGTGCCGCTGATCCCGAACGAGGACACACCGGCGCGGCGGGCGCGGTCGCCGGCCGGCCACGGCACCGCCTCGGTGAGCAGCCCCACCTCGCCGGCGGACCAGTCCACGTGCGGCGAGGGCTCGTCCGCGTGCAGCGTCTGCGGCAACCGGCCGTGCTGCAGTGCCAGCACCATCTTGATCACACCGGCTACACCGGACGCCGCCTGGGTGTGCCCGATGTTCGACTTGACCGAGCCGAGCCACAACGGCTGCTGCCCGGCCCGCTCCTGGCCGTACGTCGCGAGCAGGGCCTGGGCCTCGATCGGGTCACCGAGTGTGGTGCCCGTGCCGTGCGCCTCGACCACGTCGATCTCGTCCGCGCGCACCCCGGCGTTGGCCAGCGCGGCGCGGATCACGCGCTGCTGCGAGGGGCCGTTGGGGGCGGTCAGGCCGTTGGACGCACCGTCCTGGTTGACCGCGGAGCCGCGGACCACGGCGAGCACCTTGTGTCCGTTGCGCAGGGCGTCCGAGAGGCGCTCCACGACGACCATGCCGGCGCCCTCACCCATGCCCATGCCGTCGGCGTCGGCGGAGAACGCCTTGCAGCGCCCGTCCATCGCGAGCCCGCGCTGCCGGGAGAAGCCCACGATCTCCCACGGTGTCGCCATGATCGTGACGCCGCCGACCAGTGCCAGTGAGCACTCGCCCGAGCGCACGGCCTGGCTCGCCAGGTGGAGCGCCACCAGCGAGGAGGAGCATGCGGTGTCCACCGTCACGGCCGGGCCCTCCAGGCCCAGGGCGTAGGCGATGCGGCCGGACAGCACGCTGGTCGCGTTGCCGGTCATCAGATGGCCTTCCAGGCCCGATGCTCCGTCTCCGGTGAGCGCGACGGCCATGCCGTAGCCGGAGCCGTAGCCGCCCGCGAAGACGCCGGTGGAGCTGCCGCGCAGGGACACCGGGTCGATGCCGGCGCGCTCCAGCGCCTCCCACGACGTCTCCAGGAGCAGTCGCTGCTGCGGGTCGGTCGCCACGGCCTCCCGCGGGCTGATCCCGAAGAAGCCCGCGTCGAAGTCCCCTGCTCCGGTGAGGAATCCGCCCTGCTGGGTGTAGGACGTCCCGTCGTTGTCCGGGTCCGGGTCGAACAGGCTCTCCAGGTCCCAGCCGCGGTCCTGCGGGATGCCGCCGACCGCGTCGCCGCCCGTGGCCAGCATGTCCCAGAAGGCCTCCGGGCTGCTCGCGCCGCCGGGGAACCGGCACGCCATGCCGACGATCGCCAGCGGCTCGCCGGGGTCGGCCTGGGCCGCGAGCGCCGCCGGGGCCGCCGTACCCGCCGTGGCCTCGGGTGCCAGGTCTCCCGCCAGTTCCGTGCGCAGGTGCGCGGCGAGCGCGGCCGGGGTCGGGTAGTCGAAGATGAGGGTGGAGGGCAGTCGTAGCCCGGTCGCCGCGTTCAGGCCGTTGCGCAGCTCGACCGCGGTCAGCGAGTCGAAGCCCAGGTCGCTGAAGGCGCGGCCGGCCTCGACGCCCTCGGCGGAGGCGTAGCCGAGGATCACGGCCGCCTCGGCGCGTACGACGTCGGTCAGTGCCCTTTCCTGCTCGGCCCGGCCGAGGCCGGCCAGCCGCCGTGCCAGCTCTCCGTCACCGCGCAGCACGGTCTCGGGTCCCGTGCTCGCGGCGGCCAGCCGGCGGATCTCGGGCAGGTCACGGACGAGCGGCATCTCCCGTACGTCGGCCGCGCCGGGCGCCGACGCCAGTTGCGGCCAGTCGACGTCCATCACGGTCACGACCGGGTCGGGTCCGTCAAGGGCTTCACCGAGTGCCCGCACGGCGAGCTGCGGGTCCATCGCCGGCATGGGCCCCTGGGCCGTCCGGTGCCGGGCGGCGTCGCTCGCCCCGGCCAGGCCGCCACCGGCCCAGGCGCCCCAGGCCACGGAGAGGCCGGCCAGGCCGCGGGCCCGCCGGTTCTCGGCGACGGCGTCCAGGAAGGCGTTGGCCGCCGCGTAGTTGCCCTGCCCGGCGGCGCCGAGCGTGGCCGCGGAGGAGGAGAAGAGCACGAAGGCGTCCAGGTCCAGGCCGGACGTCAGCTCGTCCAGCAGGGCCGCGCCCATGGCCTTGGCCGACAGCGCCGTCGCCAGGCGCGGCGCGGACAGCCGGTCCAGCACGCCGTCGTCCAGCACGGCCGCAGTGTGCATCACCGAGGACACGGCGGGGCCGTCGGCCGCGGTCCGGGCCAGTACGCCGGACAGATCCGCGCGGCTGCTCACGTCGCAGGCGACGATGTCGACCGTGGATCCGGCGGCCGCGAGTTCCGCGGCCAGGGCCGCGGCACCGGCGGCCGCGGGCCCGGAGCGGCTGGTGAGCACCAGGCGCGGCGCGCCGCGCCCGGTCAGCCACCGTGCGACGTGGCCGGCGACAGCGCCGGTGCCGCCGGTGATCAGTACGCTGCCGTGGGGTGCCCAGGACGTTTCGGTGTCGCGGGGCTGCGCGGCGCGGGTCAGGCGGCGGCCGAGGATGCCGGCCGACCGGATGGCCACCTGGTCCTCACCACACCCGGCGAGGACCGCCGCCAGCCGTGCGCCGGCCCGCTCGTCGACGACGGCGGGCAGGTCGACCAGTCCGCCCCAGCGTTCGGGGTGTTCCATCCCGACGACCCGGCCGAGGCCCCACGCCTGCGCCTGCACCGGGCCGGCCGGCACCTCGCTCGGCCCGGCGGCCACCGCGCCTCGGGTGAGGATCCACAGGGGTGCGTCGATCCCGGTGTCGCCGAGGGCCTGCACCAGGCCCAGGGTCGCCGCCAGTCCGACGGTGACCACGGGGTGCTCGGCCACCGGCGTCGCGTCCAGGGCGAGCAGCGAGAGCACGCCGGCCACGTCGCACGCCTCGGTGCCCTCCAGGGTCCGGCCGAGCAGTGCGGCCACGTCGGCGCGCTCCACGGCCTGGGCCGCGGCCTCGGCCATGACGACCTCGGCGCCGCGGGCGCGCAGCGCCGCCACGCATCCGCGTACCGTCCCGTCGTCGGACGATCCGGCCGGTGCCACGACGAGCCAGGTGCCGGGGAGCACCCGGGGGTCGGGCTCGGCGACCGGGGCCCAGGTCACGCGGTAGCGCCAGTTCGCGGTGACGGAGCGGTCGCGTTCACGGCGCCGCCACGACGCCAGCGCGGGCAGGATCTCGCTGAACGGGCGGGTGCTGTCCACCGCCAGCGTGTCGGCGATCTGCGCCAGGTCCCCGTTCTCGATGGCCGCCCACAGCCGCGCCTCGGCCGGCGTGCTCGCGCCGTCGCCGCCCGCGGCCGGCAGCTGCGCGGTCTGCCCCGCCGCAGCCTGCGTCCAGTAACGCTGGTGCCGGAAGGCGTAGGTGGGCAGTTCGACCCGGCTCGCGGCCGGAAGCAGCGCGGCCCAGTCGACGGCCGTCCCGTTGGCGAACGCCCGGGCCAGACCGGTCAGCAGACCGCTCACACCCTGCTCGGCGTCCTCCTTGCGCCGCTGGAGCGGGACGAACACGCACTCCTCGCCGCCGACACCGGCCACCGCGTCCGGACCCAGCGCCGACAGCGAGCCGTCGGGGCCGACCTCGATGAACACCGACACGCCCTGCTCGGCCAGCGCACCCACCGCGTCGGCGAACCGCACCGCCCGCCGCGTCTGCGCCGGCCAGTACCCGCCATCGCACTCACCCACCAGCTCACCGGTCAGCGCACCCGCCCACAGCACCTGCGGCCGCCCGTACTCCAACTCGGCCGCGACGGCCCCGAGTTCATCCAGGACCGGATCCATCGCCGCCGAATGGAACGCATGCGACACCCGCAGCCGCCGCACCCGACGACCCCGCTCCCGCCACAACTCCACAATCCCGTCCACCGCGGCGACCTCACCCGAGACCACCACCGACTGCGGACCATTGACCGCAGCCACCGACACCCCCGGCGTCAGCCCGGGCTCGACCTCCGCCTCCGAGGCACCGATCGCCGCCATCGCACCACCACCCGGCAACGCCTGCATCAACCGCGCACGCGCCGCCACCAACCGCACCGCATCCTGCAACGACAGCACACCCGCCACATACGCCGCCGCCACCTCACCCACCGAATGACCCACCACCGCATCCGCCACCACACCAGCCGCCCGCAACACCGCAGCCAAAGCGACCTCAAAGGCGAACAACCCCGCCTGCGCATACAACGTCCGGTCCGCCAAAGCCTCATCGACACCGTCGGCACCCAGGACCACGTCCCGCACCGACACACCGAGTTCCAGCTCCAACAGCCCGCACACCCGGTCGAACACCTCGGCGAAGACCGGGCTGCCCTCATACAGCCCCCGGCCCATCCCCACCCACTGCGAACCCTGACCCGCGAAGATCAACCCGACGCGTGCGGGCCGCAGCGCGACCCCGGAGACGACCGACCCCGCGGAGACCCCGCCGGCCAGCTTCTCCAGACCGGCCACCAGCTCCTCCCGGTCGCCGCCCCGCACCACGGCCCGGTGCTCGAACACCGACCGGGTCATGGCCAACGACCAGGCCACGTCGGCCAGTTCCAGCCCGGGCCGCGCGGTCACCCACTCCCGCAGCCGCGCCGCCTGCCCGGCCAGGCCCTCCGCCGACCGGCCCGACACCACCCACACACCGGCACCGTCGGTGTGGGCGAGCACCGGCCTCTCCACCACCGCCGGGCTGTCGGCCGTCTCACCACTCTCACCGCTCTCACCGCTGCCACCGCTCTCACGGCTCTCACCGGCCGGTTCGTCCGTCGTCTCCGCCGGTTCGGCGTCCTCGGCCGGGGCTTCTTCCACGATGACGTGGGCGTTGGTGCCGCTGACTCCGAACGAGGACACACCGGCCCGGCGCGGACGCTCCCCCGCGGGCCAGGGCACCGACTCGTTCAGCAGCCGCACCTCACCGGCCGACCAGTCCACATGGGGCGACGGCTCGTCCGCGTGCAGCGTCCGCGGCAGCTGCTGGTTCTGCAGCGACAGCACCATCTTGATGACACCCGCGATGCCGGCCGCCGCCTGGGTGTGCCCGAGGTTGGACTTCACCGAACCGAGCCACAACGGCTCCTGTTCGGCGCGCTCCTGTCCGTAGGTGGCGAGCAGCGCCTGGGCCTCGATCGGGTCGCCCAGCGGGGTGCCCGTGCCGTGTGCCTCCACCACGTCCACGTCGGCAGGGGACAACCGGCCGCTGGCGAGGGCCGCCCGGATCACCCGCTGCTGCGAGGGGCCGTTGGGCGCGGTCAGACCGTTGGACGCACCGTCCTGGTTGATGGCGGAGCCGCGCACCACCGCGAGCACCGGATGCCCGTTGCGCCGGGCGTCGGAGAGCCGTTCCAGTACGACCATCCCCGCGCCCTCGGAGATGCCCATGCCGTCGGCCGCCGACGAGAACGCCTTGGACCGTCCGTCCCGGGCCAGCCCGAGCTGCCGGGAGAACTGGGTGAAGATGATCGGGATGGCGGTCACGGTCACACCGCCGGCCAGCGCCAGCGAGCACTCCCCCGACCGCACCGCCTGGCAGGCCAGATGCAGGGCCACCAGCGACGAGGAGCAGGCGGTGTCCACCGTCACCGCCGGACCCTCCAGGCCCAGCGAGTACGACACCCGACCGGAGATGATGCTGGTCGAGGTCCCGGTCATCAGGTGGACGTCCAGGTCCTCGTCCATGCCCGGCCCGAAGCCGTAACCGGACAGGGAGGCACCGGCGAACACCCCGGCCTTGCTGCCGCGCAGCGACACCGGATCTATCCCCGCCCGCTCCAGCGCCTCCCAGCAGACCTCCAGCAGCAGCCGCTGCTGGGGGTCCATGGCCACCGCCTCGCGCGGGCTGATCCCGAAGAAGCCCGCGTCGAACCCGCTCGCGTCCTGTACGAACCCGGCCTCGCGCACATGTGACGTGCCGTCCGGATCCTGTTCGTACAGTTCCTCGATGTCCCATCCGCGGTCGGTGGGGAATCCGGCGATCGCGTCTCCGCCCGCGGCCAGCAGCCTCCAGAGATCCTCCGGGCTCTGAGCACCGCCGGGGAAACGGCAGCCCATTCCGACGATCGCGATCGGCTCGTGGCTGCGTTCCTCGACCTCACGCAGGCGCTCACGCGTCTCGTGCAGGTTGGTCGTTACCCACTTGAGGTAATCACGGAGAGTCTCTTCGTCGGCCACTGAACCTCACTCGCCCATTCTCTGAAAGCTCAAGCTTGCTGTCCGCAATGCCGAGAATCTTTACCGGCCGAGTTCCTTGTGGATGAACTCGAATATCTCGTCGTCCGATGCGGACCCGATCTTCTCCGCGACCGCCTGACGCTCAGAAGGAGCGGCGGATTTCGTCCACTGGGAAAGGAGCCCCTGCAGCCGATCGGTGATTTCTTGATAGGTGTTCTCGTCCGGTGTCGCCCCGGTCAGGAGCGATCCGAGCCGGTCGACTTCCTCGACAAGGGAGACCGGCGCCGATTCGTCCTGGAACTCCTCGTTCCAGAGGTACTCGGCCAGCGCTGTCGGGTTGGGGCAGTCGAACAGCAGCGTGGCGGGCAGGTGCAGACCGGTGGCGGCGCTGAGCCGGTTGCGCAGTTCCACCGCGGTCAGCGAGTCGAAGCCCAGGTCGCTGAAGGCGCGCGTGGGTTCGACCGCGTCGGCGGACGCGTAGTCCAGCACGGCTGCCGCGTGCGTCTGGACCAGGTTGACCAGCGTCCGGTTCTGCTCGGCCCGCGACAGGCCCGCCAGCTGCTGCTTCAGGTTCTCGCCCGCCTGCGGGTCGACGGCCTCGGCACTGCCGGCCGCGTCCGCGCCGGCGTCCGCCAGGGCCTGCCGGACCTCGGGCAGCGCCTCGACCAGCGGGCTGGGCCGGCGCAGCGTGAACGGCGGGGCGAACCGCGCCCAGTCCATGTCCGCGATCGTCACCAGGGTTTCCCGGCCGTCGAGGATCTGGGCCAGCGCCTGGATCGCGTGCCCCGGGTCCATGACGAGCAGTCCGCGCCGCACCATCTGCGCGGCGCCGCCCTCGTCGGTCATGCCGCCGCCGCCCCACGGGCCCCAGGCCACCGAGGTCGCCGTCTCCCCCCGGGCCAGGCGGCTCTCCGCCAGCGCGTCCAGGAAGGTGTTGGCCGCCGCGTAGGAGGGCTGCAGACCGCTGCCCCAGGTCGCCGAGATGGAGGAGAACAGCACGAACGCGTCCAGGTCCATGTCCCTGGTCAGCTCGTCCAGCAGGGCCGCGCCGGTGGCCTTGGCCGCCAGCACGGCGGCCGTCTCGGCCAAGCCGGTCTCCTGGACCGCGGTGGCCTGCCCGACACCTGCGGTGTGCAGCACCGCGGACAGCGCGGGGCCGCTCGCCCCGATCCGGGACACCAGCCCGGTCAGGTCGGACCGGTCGCTCACGTCGCAGGCCACAACGTCCACGCGGGTGCCCTGGGCGGCCAGTTCGGCTGCCGTGGCGGCGACACCGGTGGCCGCGGGGCCGGATCGGCTGGTCAGCACCAGCCGCTCCGCTCCGCGCCCGGCCGCCAGCCGCGCCAGGCGCCCGCCGAGCGCGCCGGTGCCGCCGGTGATCAGCGCGGTGCCGCGCGGTGTCCAGGGCTCGGCGGAGCCGCGGGGCTGCGGGGCACGGGTCAGCCTGCGGCCGAGGATTCCGGCCGCGCGGATCGCGACCTGGTCCTCACCGCACCCGGCCAGCACGGCGGTCAGCCGCGCCCCGGCGCGCTCGTCGAACACGGCGGGCAGGTCGATCAACCCGCCCCAGCGGTCCGGGTGTTCCAGTCCCACGACCCGCCCGAGGCCCCAGACCTGCGCCTGCACGGGGTGGGTCAGCGTCTCGCTCGGTCCCACGGCCACGGCGCCGGAGGTGGCCGCCCACAGCGGTGCGGCCACTTCCGCGTCGCCGAGGGCCTGCACCAGAGTCAGCGTCGCGGCCAGCCCGCCCGGGACCACCGGATACTCCGGTACGGGCGTCTCGTCCAGCGCCAGCAGCGAAACGACACCGGAGAATCCGCCCTCCGGCACCAGCGCGCGGATCCGCTCGGCCAGCTTCGGCCGCTCGTCCGCCGCCACGGCCTCCAGCAGCACCACCTCGGCCCCACGGCCGGCCAACGCCGCCGTACAACCCTGCGCCAGCCCGTCCGCATCCGTCCCGGCCGGCGCCACGACCAGCCATGTCCCGGACAGCACACCCGCGTCGGGCTCCGCCACCGGCGCCCACGCCACCCGGTAACGCCAGTTCGCCGTCACCGACAGGTCCTGCTCCCGGCGCCGCCAGGACGCCAGTGCCGGCAGGACGTCGCTGAGCTGCTTCTGGTCCTCGATGGCCAGCGTGTCCGCGATCCGGGCCAGGTCGCCGCCCTCGACGGCGGCCCAGAACTCGGCCTCCGCCGCCGTACTCGCCCCGTCGCCGCCCGCCGGGGGCACCACCTCGGCCGTCGTCTCCAGCCAGTACCACTGGTGCTGGAAGGCGTACGTCGGCAGATCCACCTGTTCCGCGGCGGGCAGGACCGTCTTCCAGTCCACACCCAGCCCGCCGGCGTACGCCTGCGCGAGCGAGGTGACCAGCCGCGCGACACCGCCGTTGTCCCGCTCCAGCGTCCCCACCGTCAGCACATCCGACACGCCCGCATCCTCGGCGGTCTCCATCACCGCGGCCGTCAGCACCGGATGCGGCGAGACCTCCACGAACGCCCCGAAACCCTCACCGAGCAGGCTCCGTACGGCCTCCTCGAAGCGCACCATGCGGCGCAGGTTCGCGAACCAGTACCCGGCGTCCACCTCGGTGCCCGACACCCACTCACCCGTGACCGTCGAGGCCATCGGCACCCGGCCCGCCCGCGGGGTGATCCCGGCCAGCTCCTCCTCCAGCACCACCGCCAGCGGCTCCACCGCCGGAGAGTGCGCCACGAAGTCCGTCTCCGGAATACGCCAGCGCAACACCTTCCGCTTCGCCAGCTCCCGCTCAAACTCGCCCAAGGCTTCCGGCTCACCGGACACCACCACCACCGCAGGACCGTTGACCGCAGCCACCGACAGGCGCTCGCCCCACTGCCCGGCAAGCTCCCGCGCCGACTGCGACGGCATCACCACCGACACCATCGAGCCCTGCGCCGACAGACCCGACAACGCACGCGAGCGCACCGCCACCACCCGGGCACCATCCTCCAAGGACAGCATCCCCGCCACCGTCGCCGCCGCGATCTCACCCTGCGAGTGACCAACGACCGCATCCGGGCTGACACCGGCGGCCTCCCACACCGCCGCAAGCGACACCATCACCGCCCACAACACCGGCTGCACCACATCCGCACGATCCAGCCCCGCAGCACCCTCAACACCCGACATAACATCGGACAACGACCACGGCACAAACGGCGCCAGCGCCGCCCCACACTCCGCCAGCCGCGCCGCGAACACCGGACTCGACAAGGCCAACTCCCGGCCCATACCGACCCACTGCGTCCCCTGACCCGCGAACACGAACACCGTCCGCGCACCGGAACGCGCAACCCCGGAGACCACCGACGGCGCGGGCGTCCCGGCCGCCAGACCCTCCAGACCGGTCACCAACTCCCCACGGTCGCCGCCGATCACCACAGCCCGGTGCTCGAACACCGACCGCGTCGCCGCCAACGACCACGCCACATCCGCCGGTTCCAGCTCGGGCCGGGCCGCAACCCACTCCCGCAACCGGCCCGCCTGCCCGGCCAGGCCCTTCGCCGAACGGCCCGACACCACCCACGCGGCCGGCCCGCCCGGCTCCACCACCGCGGGCACGGCAACCGGCTCGGCCCCTTCGGTGAGGTCTGGGGCGCCGTCGTCCTCGGGCGCACCGGTCTCGGCGGCCGGCGCCTCCTCGATGATGACGTGGGCGTTGGTGCCGCTCATCCCGAAGCCCGACACACCCGCGCGACGCACCCGGCCCTCGTCCGTCCACGGCATCGTTTCGGTGAGCAGCTGCACTTCACCTGTCGACCAGTCGATGTGCGGAGAACGCTCTTCCGCGTGCAGGGTCCGCGGCAGCTGCCGGTGCTGCAGCGCCTGCACCATCTTGATCACTCCGGCCACACCGGCCGCGGCCTGGGCGTGACCGATGTTCGACTTCACCGAGCCCAGCCACAGCGGCCGGCCGTCGGGGCGCTCCTGGCCGTAGGTCGCGAGCAGCGCATGGGCCTCGATCGGGTCGCCGAGCGGCGTGCCCGTGCCGTGTGCCTCCACGACGTCGACCTCGTCGGCACCGATGCCCGCGTTCGCCAGCGCGGCGCGGATGACCCGCTGCTGCGAGGGGCCGTTCGGGGCGGTCAGGCCGTTGGAGGCACCGTCCTGGTTGGTCGCGCTGCCGCGCACCACCGCCAGCACCTTGTGGCCGTTGCGCCGGGCGTCCGAGAGCCGTTCCACGACCAGCATGCCCGCGCCCTCGCCCAGGCCCATGCCGTCGGCCGTCGCCGAGAACGGCTTGCACCGTCCGTCCGGCGCCAGCCCCATCTGCCGGCTGAACTGGTTGAACAGGAGCGGGTTGGCCGCCACCATGACGCCGCCGGCCAGGGCCAGCGTGCACTCGCCGGAGCGCACCGCCTGACAGGCCAGGTGCAGGGCCACCAGCGACGACGAGCAGGCCGTGTCGACCGTGACCGCCGGGCCCTCCAGGCCCAGGACGTAGGACACCCGGCCGGACACCACGCTGGTCGAGACGCCGGTGACGAGGTGCCCGTCCAGTCCGCCGCTCTGCAGGCCGTTGCTCCAGCCGTAGCCCGATGCGGCCGCGCCGGCGAACACGCCCGTCGCGGAGCCGCGCAGCGAAGCGGGGTCGAAGCCGGCCCGCTCCAGCGCCTCCCAGGACACCTCCAGCAGCAGCCGCTGCTGCGGGTCCATCGATGTGGCCTCCCGCGGGCTGATCCCGAAGAATCCCGCGTCGAAGCCGCTCGCGTCGTAGACGAAACCGCCCGCCCGGACGGGCTTCCCGGTGTACTCGTCGTCAGTGCCGGCCGTGTCCTCGATGACCCAGCCCCGGTCCTCCGGCAGAACGGAGATGGCGTCCGTTCCCGCGGCCACCAGGTTCCACAGGTCTTCCGGGCTCGCCACGCCACCCGGGTACCGGCAGCTCATGCCGACGATCGCCAGGGGCTCGTCCGTGGCCGCCGCCGCGACGGGGGCGGCCTGGGCGTGGCCGAGCGTGCCCACCACCCGCGCCAGGAGGAACTCGGCGGCGGCCGTGGGCGTAGGGGCGTCGAACAGCAGGGTGGCGGGCAGGTGCAGACCCGTTGCCGTGCTCAGCCGGTCGCGCAGTTCCACCGTGGTCAGCGAGTCGAAGCCCAGGTCGCTGAAGGCCCGGTTGGCCTCCACGGCCTCGGGCGAGGGGTAGTCCAGCACCGCGGCCGCCTGCGTCTGGACCAGGTTGACCAGCGTCCGGTTCTGCTCGGCCCGCGACAGGCCCGCCAGCTGCTGCTTCAGGGCGGTGCCCGTGTCGCTGCCGACGGCCGACTCGCGCCCGGCCGCGTCCGCTTCGGCGCCGTGCAGGGCCTGCCTGACGTCGGGCAGGCTCTCGATGAGCGGGCTGGGACGGCGCAGCGTGAACGGCGCGGCGAACCGCGCCCAGTCCACGTCCACGATCGTCATCAGGCCTTCGCCGCGGTCCAGGATCTGGGCCAGCGCCTGGACGGCCTGGTCCGCTTCCATGACCATGAGTCCGCGCCGCACGCCCTGCGCGGCTCCTTCCTCGTCGGTCATTCCGCCGCCGCCCCAGGGACCCCAGGCCACCGAAGTGGCGGGCAGCCCCTGGGCCCGGCGGTGCTCGGCGAGCCCGTCCAGGAAGGTGTTGGCCGCGGCGTAGGCGGGCTGCAGACCGCTGCCCCAGGTCGCCGAGATCGAGGAGAACAGCACGAACGCGTCCAGGTCCATGTCCCTGGTCAGCTCGTCCAGCAGGGCCGCGCCCGCGGCCTTGGCCGCCAGCACCGCGGCCGTCTCGGCCAGACCGGTGTCCTGTACGGCGGTCTCCTGGGGGAGGCCGGCGGTGTGCATCACCGCCGACAGCGCAGGCCCGTCCGCCGCGGTCCGCGCCAGCACTGCGGTCAGGTCCGCCCGGTCACTCGCATCGCAGGCCAGGACATCGACCCGCGCCCCGGCCGTCGCCAGCTCGGCCGCCAGCGCCGCCGCACCCGCCGCACCGGGCCCGGACCGGCTGGTCAGCACCAGCCGCCGGGCACCGCGGCCCGGCAGCCAGCGCGCCACGTGGCCGCCGATGGCGCCGGTGCCGCCGGTGATCAGCACGCTCCCGCGTGGTGCCCACACCTCGGTGGAGCCGCCCGGCTGCGCGGCCCGGGTCAGCCTGCGGCCGAGTATCCCGACCGGTCGGATCGCGACCTGGTCCTCACCGCAGCCGGCCAGCACGGCCGCAAGCCGCGTCCCCGCGCGCTCGTCGAGTACGGCGGGCAGGTCGATCAACCCGCCCCAGCGGTCCGGGTGTTCCAGTCCCACGACCCGCCCGAAGCCCCACACCAGCGTCTGCACGGGGTGGGTCAGCGTCTCGCTCGGTCCCACGGCCACGGCGCCGGAGGTGGCCGCCCACAGCGGTGCGGCCACTTCCGCGTCGCCGAGGGCCTGCACCAGAGTCAGCGTCGCGGCCAGCCCGCCCGGGACCACCGGATACTCCGGTACGGGCGTCTCGTCCAGCGCCAGCAGCGAAACGACACCGGAGAATCCGCCCTCCGGCACCAGCGCGCGGATCCGCTCGGCCAGCTTCGACCGCTCGTCCGCCGCCACGGCCTCCAGCAGCACCACCTCGGCCCCACGGCCGGCCAACGCCGCCGTACAACCCTGCGCCAGCCCGTCCGCATCCGCTCCGGCCGGCGCCACGACCAGCCACGTCCCGGACAGCACACCCGCGTCGGGCTCCGCCACCGGCGCCCACGCCACCCGGTAACGCCAGTTCGCCGTCACCGACAGGTCCCGCTCCCGGCGCCGCCACGACGTCAACGCCTCCAGGACCTCGCCCACATGCTGTCGGTCCTCGACCTCCAGGACCTCGGCGATGTGGGCCAGGTCGCCGCCCTCGACGGCGGCCCAGAAGCGTGCCTCGGCCTCCGTGTTCGTGCCGAAGCCGTCCGCCGGGACCGCAGGCGCGGCCGGGGTCTCCAGCCAGTACCGCTGGTGCTGGAAGGCGTACGTCGGCAGATCCACCTGTTCCGCGGCGGGCAGGACCGTCTTCCAGTCCACACCCAGCCCGCCGACGTACGCCTGCGCGAGCGAGGTGACCAGCCGCGCGACACCGCCGTTGTCCCGCTCCAGCGTCCCCACCGTCAGCACATCCGACACGCCCGCATCCTCGGCGGTCTCCATCACCGCGGCCGTCAGCACCGGATGCGGCGAGACCTCCACGAACGCCCCGAAACCCTCACCTAGCAGGCTCCGTACAGCCTCCTCGAAACGCACCATGCGGCGCAGGTTCGCGAACCAGTACCCGGCGTCCACCTCGGTCCCCGACACCCACTCACCGGTCACCGTCGAGGCCATCGGCACCCGGCCCGCCCGCGGGGCGATCCCGGCCAGCTCCTCCTCCAGCACCGCCGCCAGCGGCTCCACCGCCGGAGAGTGCGCCACGAAGTCCGTCTCCGGAATACGCCAGCGCAACACCTTCCGCTTCGCCAGCTCCCGCTCGAACTCCCCCAACGCCTCCGGCTCACCCGACACCACCACCGCCGCCGGACCGTTCACCGCAGCCACCGACAACCGCTCACCCCACTGCCCGGCAAGCTCCCGCACCGCTGCCGACGGCATCACCACCGACACCATCGAGCCCTGCGCCGACAGACCCGACAGCGCACGCGAGCGCACCGCCACCACCCGGGCACCGTCCTCCAACGACAGCATCCCCGCCACCGTGGCCGCCGCGATCTCACCCTGCGAGTGGCCGACGACCGCATCCGGGGTGACACCGGCGGCCTCCCACACCGCCGCAAGCGACACCATCACCGCCCACAACACCGGCTGCACCACATCCGCACGATCCAGCCCCGGAGCACCCTCAACACCCGACATAACATCGTTCAAGGACCAGTCCACATACGGCGCCAGCGCCGCCCCGCACTCCGCCAGCCGCGCCGCGAACACCGGACTCGACAAGGCCAACTCCCGGCCCATACCGACCCACTGCGTCCCCTGACCCGCGAACACAAACACCGTCCGCACACCAGAACGCGCAACCCCCGACACCACCGAACCCGCGGGGGCACCTGCGGCAACACTCTGCAGACCGGCCACCAACTCGCCGCGCTCACCGCCCAGCACCACGGCCCGGTGCTCGAACACCGACCGCGTCGCCGCCAACGACCACGCCACATCCGCCGGTTCCAGCTCCGGCCTTGCCCCAACCCACTCCCGCAACCGGCCCGCCTGCGCCGCCACGCCCTCGGCCGAACGGCCCGACACCACCCACGCGGCAAGCCCGCCCGGCTCCACCACCGCCGGCACGACGACCGGCTCGACCACGGAGTCCGGTTCGTCCAGGACCTCGGCCAGCTCGCCGTCCTCGGCGGGGGCGCCGGCCTCCTCGGCGTCCTGGGCCGGGGCCTCCTCCAGGATGATGTGCACATTGGTGCCGCTCATCCCGAACCCCGACACGCCCGCGCGCCGCACCCGGTCGTCCGCCGTCCACGGCACGGACTCGCTCAGCAGCCGCACCGCACCGGCCGACCAGTCCACGTGCGAGGTGGGTTCCTCGACGTGCAACGTGGCGGGCAGCTGCCGGTGCTGCAGGGCCAGCACCATCTTGATGATCCCGGCCATGCCCGCGGCCTGCTGGGTGTGCCCGATGTTGGACTTCACGGAGCCGAGCCACAGCGGGCGGTCCTCCGGCCGGTCCTGGCCGTATGTCGCGAGCAGTGCCTGGGCCTCGATCGGGTCGCCGAGCGGGGTCCCGGTCCCGTGCGCCTCGACCACGTCCACGTCGCTGGTCGACAGGCGGGCGTTGGCGAGGGCCGCCCGGATCACCCGCTGCTGCGAGGGGCCGTTGGGCGCGGTCAGACCGTTGGACGCGCCGTCCTGGTTGATCGCCGAGCCGCGCACCACCGCCAGCACGTGGTGGCCGTTGCGGCGGGCGTCGGACAGTCGCTCCATCACCACGACACCGGCGCCCTCGGCCACGCCCATGCCGTCGGCGGAGGCCCCGAACGCCTTGCACTTCCCGTCGGGGGACAGCCCGAGCGATTCGTTGAAGTCGGTGAAGAGGACCGGGGTCGCCGCCACGAACGCGCCGCCGACCAGCGCCGTGGAGCACTCGCCGGCGCGCAGCGCCTGGGAGGCCAGGTGGAGCGAGACCAGCGACGACGAGCACGCCGTGTCGACCGTGACCGCCGGGCCCTCCAGGCCGAACGTGTAGGACAGCCGGCCGGACAGGATGCTCATCGCGTTGCCGGTCATCACATGGCCGTCGTGCTCGCCCAGCCGGCCGCCCATCCAGCCGTAGCCGGACGCGGACGCGCCCGCGAACACGCCCGTCGCGGAGCCGCGCAGCGACGCCGGGTCGACACCGGCCCGCTCCATGGCCTCCCACGCCACCTCCAGCAGCAGCCGCTGCTGCGGGTCCATCGACAGGGCTTCCCGGGGGCTGATCCCGAAGAATCCCGCGTCGAATTCGGTGGCGTCGTAGAGGAAGCCGCCGGCGTGCACCTTCGCACGGCCGGACCCGGAGCCGTCCGGGTCGCCGACGTCCCAGCCGCGGTTCTGCGGCAGTGCGGCGATCGCGTCCGTACGCGTGGTCAGAAGGTTCCACAGTTCTTCGGGGCTGCGCACGCCACCGGGAAAGCGGCAGCTCATGCCGACGATCGCAATCGGCTCGTCACCGGCCGCTTCCATTTCCTGCAGACGCTGGCGAGTCTCATGCAGATTGGCGGTCACCCGCTTGAGGAAGTAGCGGAGCTTTTCTTCGCTCATTTTCGTCACCTCGTCGAGGAAGTCGCGGCGTACGGCTTGTCAGTAGATGCCAAGTTCTTTTCCGATGAAATCGAAGACTTCGTCGTCGCTTGACGATTCGAGCTTCTCCGCGACACCGGCATCGGCACCCCGGTCCCGCGCCTCTTTCCACTTGGACAGCACGACTTCGAGGCGGTTCGTGATCTGGGCGGAGTTCTCGTCGCCGGCGAGAGCGGCGAGCATTCCTTCCAGTTTTTCGAGTTCGGCGAGCACGGGCTGGACCGGGCTGGTCTCCTCGACCTGGCAGGCCCTCAGATGGCCGGCCAGCGCGGCGGGAGTGGGGTAGTCGAACAGCAGCGTGCTGGGCAGGCGCAGGCCGGTGGCCGTGCTCAGCCGGTCGCGCAGTTCCACCGCGGTCAGTGAGTCGGCTCCGAGGTCGGTGAAGGACCGGTCGGCCTCGACCGCGTCGACGCTTGCGTGGCCCAGTACGGCGGCGGCCTCGGTGCGGACGATGTCGGTCAGCATCCGGTCCTGCTCCGCGCGCGACAGTCCGGCCAGTTTCTGGGCCAGCGCGTTGCCGGCCTCGGAGTCCGCAGGACCGTCGTCGTCCTGCGTCGCGGCCAGCGCCTCGATGACCTCGGGCAGGCTCTCGATCAGCGGGCTGGGCCTGCGCACGGTGAACGGGGGCGCGAACCGCGCCCAGTCCACGTCCGCGACCGTCATCAGCCGGTCCCGGCCGTCGAGTATCTGCGCCAGGGCCTGGACGGCCTGTTCCGGATCCAGCAGGTGCAGGCCGCGCCGTTGCATCTGGGCCGCGTCCTCCAGGTCGGTCATCCCGCCGCCGCCCCACGGGCCCCAGGCGACCGAGGTCGCGGCCAGCCCCCGGGCCAGGCGGCTCTCCGCCAGGGCGTCCAGGAAGGCGTTGGCCGCGGCGTAGCCGGCCTGCAGGCCGCTGCCCCAGGTGGCGGAGATGGAGGAGAACAGGACGAACGCGTCCAGGTCCATGCCGGCGGTCACCCGGTCGAGGCCGGCGGCGCCCGCGGCCTTGGCCGCCAGTACCGTGGCCAGTTCGTCCACCGAGGTCTCGTCCAGCGGGGTGGCCTGCGCGATGCCCGCGGCGTGCATCACCGCGGTCAGCGGCGGGCCGCCGGCCCCGATCCTGGTGATCAGCCCGGTCAGTGCCGCGTCGTCCGCGGCGTCGCATGCGATCACCTCGACCTGTGCCCCGGCCGTCGCCAGCCCTGCCGCCAGTGCCGCCGTACCCACCGCGCCGGGTCCGGAGCGGCTGGTCAGCACCAGCCGCCGGGCACCACGGCCGGCCAGCCAGCGCGCCACATGTGCGCCGATGGCGCCGGTACCGCCGGTGATCAGCACGCTCCCGCGCGGCACCCAGCGCTCGGCGGAGCCGCCGGGCCGCGCGGCCCGGGTCAGCCTGCGGCCCAGGATGCCGGTCGGACGGATCGCGGCCTGGTCCTCACCGCACCCTGCCAGCACCGCGCACAGCCGGGCCGCGGCCTGCTCGTCGAAGTCGGACGGCAGGTCGATGAGGCCACCGCCGTGGTCGGGGTGCTCCAGGGCGCAGACCCGGCCCAGTCCCCACACCTGTGCCTGCACCGGGCGGGCCGGGGCCTCGCCGGGTACGGCCGCGACCGCGCCGCGGGTGAGCATCCACAGCGGCGCATGGACCGCGAGCGCGATCAGGGCCTGGACCAGCGTCTGCGTCCCTGCCAGTCCGTTCGCCAGCGCCGGGTGGCCGGGCAGCGGTGTCTCGTCCAGCGGCAGCAGCGATACGACGCCGGAGACCCCGTCTTCCGGGATCCGCGTGCGCAGCTGTGCGGCCATCCGCTCCTGGTCGGTCGTTTCGGTGGTCTCGGCGACCACCACGTCGGCGCCCCGGCCGGACAGCGCCCGCACGCACCGGCGGGTCAGCTCGTCGTCGGCCTGTCCGGCCGCGGTCACCAGCAGCCAGCGGCCGGGGAGTTCCACCGGGCCGGGCTCGGCGAGCGGCGTCCAGGTGACCCGGTAGCGCCAGTTCACGGTGGCCGAGCGGTCCCGCTCACGGCGTCGCCACGAGGCCAGTGCCGGCAGCACCTCGCCGAGGTACTGCTGGTCCTCGATCGCCAGCGTGTCGGCGATCCGCGCCAGGTCGCCGCCCTCGACCGCGGCCCAGAACTCGGTTTCGGCCGCCGTGCTCGCGCCGTCGCCGCCCGCGAGCGGACCCGCGGCCGGCAGGGTCAGCACTCCCTTGGGCCAGTACCGCTCGTGCCGGAAGGCGTAGGTGGGCAGGGCCACCCGCCGCCCGGTCGGCAGCACCGCGGTCCAGTCCACGGCCACGCCGTGGACGAACGCCCGGGCCAGAGCCGTCAGCAGACCGGCCACGCCCCGCTGGTCATGCTCCTTGCGTCGCTGGAGCGGGATGAACACGCCCTCGCCGCCGCCGGTCCCTTCGACCGCGTCCGGGCCCAGCGCGGAGAGCGAACCGTCGGGGCCGACCTCCAGGAACACCGTCACACCCTGTCCGGCCAGCGCGCCCAGCGCGTCGGCGAACCGCACCGCCTGCCGGGTCTGCGCCGGCCAGTATCCGGCCTCGCACTCGGTCACCGGCTCACCGGTCAGCGCGCCCGCCCACACCAGCTGCGGCCGTTCGTAGGTCAACTCATCGGCGACCGAGCGCAGTTCATCGAGCACCGGGTCCATGGCCGCCGAATGGAACGCGTGGCTGACCCGCAGCCGCCGTACCTGGCGGCCCTGCTCCCGCCAGTGCTCCACGGCCTGCTCGACCGCGGCCGTCTCACCGGAGACCACCACCGTCCGCGGCCCGTTCACGGCGGCGATCGACGCTCCCGGCACCTGCCCGAGCCCGGCGAGGACCTCCGCCTCCGAGGCACCGATCGCCGCCATGGCGCCACCGTCGGGCAGGGCCTGCATCAGTCGGGCTCGCGCCGCGACCAGCCGGCACGCGTCGGGCAGCGACAGCACCCCTGCCACATGGGCGGCGGCCACTTCACCCACCGAGTGGCCCACCACCGCGTCCGCGACCACGCCGGCCGCCTTCAGCACCGCAGCGAGGGCGATCTCGAACGCGAACAGGCCGGCCTGCGCGTACAGCGTCCGGTCCACCAGGGTCTCGTCGACGCCGTCGGCACCCAGGACGACGTCCCGGACCGACACCCCCAACTCCAGCTCCAGCAGGCCGCACACCCGGTCGAAGACCTCGGCGAAGACCGGGCTGCCCTCGTGCAGCCCCCGGCCCATCCCCACCCACTGCGAGCCCTGGCCCGCGAACACCAGCCCCACGCGCGCACCCGGCCGTACGACACCGGAGACGACCGCGTTCGCGGATTCGCCGGCGGCCAGCCTCTCCAGGCCGGTCACGAGGTCCGCGCGGTCGCCGCCGATCACCACGGCCCGGTGCTCGAACGCCGACCGCGATCCCGCCAGCGACCGGGCCACGTCCGCAGGCTCCAGCTCCGGGCGGGCCGTGACCCATTCCCGCAGCCGTTCCGCCTGGGCCGTGAGCGCATCGGCCGACCGGCCCGACACCACCCAGGCACCGGCGCCCGCGGTCTCCGCGAGCACGCGGGCCTCGCGTTCCGCGTTCTCAGCGGTGTGTTCTGCGTTCTCGGCTGTGTCCGCGGAGCCTTCGGCCCCGGCGGGCGCGGGGGCCTCTTCGACGATGACGTGCGCGTTGGTGCCGCTGATCCCGAACGCCGACACACCGGCACGGCGGACCCGCTCGCCGGCGGGCCAGGGCACCGCCTCGGTCAGCAGCCGTACCTCACCGGCCGACCAGTCCACGTGCGGGGACGGCTCGTCGGCGTGCAGGGTGCGCGGCAGCTGCTGGTTCTGCAGCGCCAGGACCATCTTGATGACTCCGGCCATGCCTGCGGACGCCTGGGTGTGTCCGAGGTTGGACTTGACCGATCCCAGCCACAACGGCCGTTCCCCGGGCCGGTCCTGGCCGTAGGTGGCGAGCAGTGCCTGCGCCTCGATCGGGTCCCCGAGCGGGGTCCCGGTGCCGTGCGCCTCCACCGCGTCCACATCGGCGGCCGACAGCTGTGCGCCGGCCAGGGCGGCCCGGATCACCCGCTGCTGGGAGGGACCGTTGGGCGCGGTCAGACCGTTGGACGCACCGTCCTGGTTGATCGCGGAGCCCCGCACCACCGCCAGCACCTCGTGGCCGTTGCGGCGGGCGTCGGAGAGCCGTTCCAGGACGACCATCCCCGCGCCCTCGCCCATGCCCATGCCGTCGGCGGCCGCCGAGAACGCCTTGGACCGTCCGTCCGCCGCCAGACCGCGCTGGCGGGCGAAGCCCACCATCTCCCACGGAGTCGCCATGACCGAGACGCCGCCGACCAGTGCCAGTGAGCACTCCCCGGTCCGTACGGCCTGGGCAGCCATGTGCAGCGCCACCAGCGACGAGGAGCACGCGGTGTCCACCGTCACCGCCGGGCCCTCAAGGCCCAGCACGTACGACACGCGGCCGGAGATGATGCTGGTCGCGTTGCCGGTGACCAGGTGGCCCTCCAGCTGTCCGGCGCCGTTGTGGGCGTCCAGGTGCATGCTGGCCATGGCGTAGTTCGAGGAGTATCCGCCGATGAACACGCCGGTGCGCGAGCCGCGCAGCGAGGCCGGGTCCAGGCCGGTGGACTCCAGTGCCTCCCAGGACAGTTCGAGCAGCAGCCGCTGCTGCGGATCCATCGCCACCGCCTCGCGCGGGCTGATCCCGAAGAACCCGGCGTCGAACTCGGCCGCCTGGTGGAGGAATCCGCCCTCGCGGGAGTAGGTGGTCCCGGGGTGTGCGGGATCGGGGTCGAACAGGGCGTCGGTGTCCCATCCCCGGTCCTGCGGGAAGCCGGAGATGCCCTCTGCGCCGGCGGCCAGCAACTCCCACAGCTCTGCCGGGGAGTTCACTCCGCCGGGGAACCGGCAGCTCATCGACACGACGGCGATCGGTTCGTCGTCGACGGCCGCCGCGGCCGTCGTGTCGGGGGCCGCCGTGTTCTCGGCCAGGGCTCCGAGGAGCGTCGTGCGCAGGTGGTCGGCCAGCACGGTCGGGGTGGGGTGGTCGAACAGCAGCGTGGCGGGCAGCCGCAGTCCGCTGACCGTGGCGATCCGGTTGCGCAGTTCGACCGCGGTCAGGGAGTCGAAGCCCAGCTCGCTGAAGGCCCGGGAGGGTTCGACCTGGTCGGCGCTCGTATAGCCGAGCACCGCGGCGGCTTCGGCCCGGATGGTGTCCACGAGCATCCGGTCCTGCTCGGCCCGGGACAGTCCGGTCAGCCGGCCGGCCAGTTCGCCCTCGGCCTGCGCGCCGGTGGTCTCGGCCTGCGACGCCTTCAGCCGCTGGGTGTCGGGCAGGTCGCGCAAAAGCGGCACGTGCAGCAGGTCCGCAGCGCCGGGGGCGGCCGCGAGGGTGGGCCAGTCGAGGTCCATGACGGTCAGTACGGTGTCCGGGCCCGCCAGTGCCGAGCCCAGCGCCTTGACCGCCAGGTCCGGGTCCATCAGGACCTCCCAGCGGTTGCGGCGCAGCCGCTGCCGGGCGGCGTCGCTGGCCTGGGAGACGCCCTCCCCGGCCCAGGGGCCCCAGGCCACCGAGAGCGCGGTCAGGCCCCGGGAGCGCCGGTTCTCCGCCAGTGCGTCCAGGAACGCGTTGGCGGCGGCGTAGTTGGACTGGCCCGCGCCGCCGAAGGTGGCCGCGGCCGAGGAGAACAGCACGAACGCGTCGAGGTCGAGGTCCGCGGTCAGTTCGTCGAGGTAGGTGGCGCCGGCGGCCTTGGCCGCGAGCGTGTTGTTCAGCCGTTCGGCGTCCAGCCGGTCGAGCACGCCGTCGTCGAGCACGCCCGCGGTGTGCAGGACCGCGGTCAGCGGCGGTCCGTCCGCCGCGATGCGGTCGACGACTCCCGACAGGTCGGCGCGTTCGGCGCTGTCGCAGGTGCTGATCTCGACCTGGGTGCCTGCGGCCGCCAGGCTCGCGGCCAGCTCCACGGCGCCGCGGGCGGCGGGGCCGGAGCGGCTGGCCAGGACGAGCCGCTCGGCGTGGCCGGCCAGCCGGCGTGCCATGTGGCCACCGATCGCACCGGTGCCGCCGGTGATCAGCACGGTCCCGCGCGGGGTCCAGTCCCGGCCCGCCTTGGGCTGGGGGGCCCGGGTCAGGCGACGGGCCATGATCCCGGCGGGCCGGATCGCCGTCTGGTCCTCGTCGCAGCCGGCGAGCACCGCGCACAGGCGGGCTGCGGCCCGGTCGTCGAACACGGCGGGCAGGTCGATCAGACCGCCCCAGCGGTCCGGCTGTTCCAGGGCCACGACCCGGCCCAGTCCCCAGACCTGCGCCTGCACGGGGTTGGTCAGCACCTCGCCGGGGCCGGTTGCCGTCGCCCCCTGGGTGAGCATCCACAGGGGCACGGCGATCCCGGCGTCGGTCATCGCCTGCAGCAGGGTCAGGGTGCCGGCCAGTCCCGCGGGCACCACGGGCCATGCCTCGGTCGGTGTCTCGTCCAGCGCCAGCAGCGACACCACTCCGGCCGCTCGGGTGGGTGTCCCGCCGTCGGCGCCGGTCCGCAGGGCTGCGGCGAGGCCGGCGGCCAGCGGCTCGCGCCGTGCCGTGCCCGCCTCGACCTCGACGGTCTCGGTCCGGGCGCCGCGGGCGGTCAGCGCGTCGACGCACGCCCGGGCCAGGTCCTCGGTGCGGGCGGTCCGGTGGGCCGGGACCGCCACCAGCCAGGTGCCGGCCAGGGTGGCCGGTGCCGGGTCGCTGACGGGGGTCCAGGTGATGCGGTACCGCCAGTTGCCGGTGACGTCGCGTTCCCGCTCGCGCCGGCGCCAGGCCGCCAGCGAGGGCAGTACGTCGCTGAAGGAGCGCTGTCCGTCCACGGCCAGGGTGTCGGCCAGCTGTTGCAGGTCCCCGCCCTCGACCGCCGCCCAGAACCGGGCCTCGGCCGCCGATTCCGCGCCGTCGCCGCCGGCTGCCGCGGAGGTGGAGGGGCGGGAGGCTCCGAGCCAGTACCGCTGGTGCTGGAAGGCGTAGGTGGGCAGGTCGGTGCGCCGTCCGGCGGGCAGCACCCGCTGCCAGTCGACGGAGGTGCCGCCGACATGCACCTGGGCGAGGGCGGTCAGCAGCCGCTGCGGGCCGCCGTTCTCGCGGTCCAGTGTGCCCGTGATCACCGGGGTGCCGGTCGCGCCCATGTCCTCGATCGTCTCGGCGATCCCGGTGGTCAGCACCGGCTGCGGGGACACCTCGACGAAGGTCCGGTTCCCGGCCGCGGCCAGCTCCCGGATCGCCTCGTCGAAGCGGACGGTCCGGCGGACGTTGGCGAACCAGTAGTCGGGGTCCAGCTCGGTGCCGTTCATCCAGCGGCATTCGACGGTGGAGAAGAGCGGGAGCCGGCCGGCTCCCGGCCTGATCCCGGCCAGGCGTTCGGTCAGTACGCCGGCCAGTTCCGACACCCCGGCCGAATGCGCGACGAAGTCGGTCACCGGGATCGGCCAGCGCATGACGTGCCGGGCCGACAGCTCGGCGCCGAACTCCGCGAGGGCGTCCGTCTCGCCGGAGACCACGGTGGCGGCGGGCCCGTTGACCGCCGCGACCGACAGCCGGTCGCCCCACGGGGCCAGCAGCTCACGCACCGCCGCGGCGGGCATCACGACGGAGAGCATTCCGCCGCCGGTGCCGAGCCCGGACAGTGCCTGGCTGCGGATCGCCACGACCTTGGCCGCGTCCTGGAGCGACAGGATCCCGGCCACCGTGGCCGCCGCGATCTCGCCCTGGGAGTGGCCGACCACCGCACCCGGCGTGACGCCCGCCGCCTCCCACACCGCGGCCAGCGACACCATCACCGCCCACAGCGCGGGCTGGACCACGTCGGCCCGGTCCAGGCCGGGCGCGTCGTCCGCGCCGGCCAGCACCTCGGTGAGCGACCAGTCGACATGGGGCTCCAGGGCCTGCGCGCACTCGGCGATCCGGGCCGCGAACACCGGGGAGGAGGCCATCAGTTCCCGGCCCATGCCGGCCCACTGGGCGCCCTGGCCGGGGAAGACGAAGACCGCTTCGCTCTCTTCGGCCGCCGCGGCCGTACCGGCGACGACCCCGGGTCCGCGCTCGCCCGCCGCCAGCGCGGCCAGGCCCTCGGTCAGTTCCTCGCGTCCGGTGCCGGTCACCACGGCCCGGTACTCGAACACCGAGCGGGTCCTCGCGAGCGACCACGCCACGTCCGCCGGGTCCAGCCCGGGCCGCGCCCCCAGGTACTCCGCCAGCCGGGCCGCCTGCACCCGCAGGCCGTCCGCCGTCCGCCCGGACACCACCCAGGCGAGGGTTCCGGGGGCGTCGACGGCCGCGGGGGCCGGCGATGCCCCGGGACCCCGGATGTCCGCGGGGGCCTGCGCCGTACCGGCACCCTCGATGTCACCCGAGGCCCGCGGTGTCCCGGCACCCTCGATGTCCGCCGAGACCTGTGCGTCGGCCGGCTCCGGGGCTTCCTCCAGGATGATGTGGGCGTTGGTGCCGCTGACCCCGAACGAGGAGACACCGCCGCGGCGTGGCCGGCCGTCCACCTGCCACGGCCTCGACTCCGTCAGCAGCCGTACCTCGCCCGCGGACCAGTCCACGTGCGGCGAGGGCTCGTCCGCGTGCAGCGTCGCCGGCAGCTGCTTGTGCTGCAGCGCCAGCACGGTCTTGATCACGCCGCTGATACCGGCCGCGGCCTGGGTGTGCCCGATGTTGGACTTCACCGACCCCAGCCACACCGGCTGTCCCTCCGGCCGGTCCTGTCCGTAGGTGGCGATCACCGCCTGCGCCTCGATCGGGTCGCCGAGGACGGTGCCGGATCCGTGTGCCTCGACGACGTCCACATCGGCGGTCGAGAGTCCCGCGCCGGCCAGGGCCTCCCGGATCACCCGCTGCTGGGAGGGGCCGTTGGGCGCGGTCAGACCGTTGGACGCACCGTCCTGGTTGATGGCGGAGCCGCGCATCACCGCGAGCACGGGATGCCCGTGGCGCCGGGCGTCCGACAGGCGTTCCAGGACGACCATTCCGGCGCCCTCGGAGATGCCCATGCCGTCCGCCGCGGCCGAGAACGACTTCGACCGGCCGTCGGGGGCCAGCCCCCGCTGCTTGCTGACCCACACGAACAGGTCCGCGGTCGCCGCGACGAACGCGCCGCCGGCCAGCGCCAGCGAGCACTCGCCGGACCGCACCGCCTGGGCGGCCATGTGCAGCGCCACCAGCGCCGACGAGCAGGCCGTGTCGATCGTGACCGCCGGGCCCTCCAGGCCGAAGGTGTAGGCCACCCGGCCGGAGAGCACGCTGGTCGTGGTGCCCGTCAGCAGGTGGGCCTCCAGGCCCTCGGTGGGCGCGGTGACGGCGTATCCCGCGAAGCTCGCGCCCGCGAACACCCCGGTCCGGCTGCCGCGCAGCGACGACTGGACGATGCCCGCCCGTTCCAGGGCCTCCCAGGAGACCTCCAGCAGCAGCCGCTGCTGCGGGTCCATCGCCAGCGCCTCACGCGGGCTGATCCCGAAGAACCCGGCGTCGAACCCGGTGGCGTCGTAGACGAAGCCGCCCTGGCGCACGTAGGCCGTGCCGGCCTGGTCCGGGTCCGGGTCGTAGAGGTTGTCCAGGTCCCAGCCGCGGTCCTGCGGGAACGCCCCGATCGCGTCCGTGCGCGAATCCAGCAGCTCCCACAGCTCCTCCGGGTTCCTGACCCCGCCGGGGAAGCGGCAGCCCATGCCGACGATCACCACGGGGTCATCGTCCGCCGCCGCCGTGGTCACCGGCGCGAGCGGGCCGGAGGTCCGCACACCCAGCAGCTCGGACCGCAGGTACCCGGCCAGCACCGCCGGGCTGGGGTAGTCGAAGAGCAGCGTCGCGGGCAGCTTCAGCCCGGTGCCGGAGCCCAGCCTGTTGCGCAGTTCGACGGCGGTCAGGGAGTCGAAGCCCAGCTCGCTGAAGGCCCGGCTGCTCCCGATGGCCTCCGGGGAGGCGTACTGGAGCACGGCGGCGGCTTCGGTCCTGATCAGGTTGACCAGGATCCGGTCCTGCTCGGCCGTGGACAGTTCCGCCAGTTGCTGCTTCAGGGGCGTGCTCGCGTCCGGGTCGCCCGCCGCGCCGGTCCCGGCCGCGTCCGCGTCGTCCAGGGCCTGCCTGACCTCGGCCAGGCTCTCGATGAGCGGGCTGGGCCGGCGCAGGGTGAACGGCGGGGCGAACCGCGCCCAGTCCACGTCCGCGACCGTGGCGAGGCCTTCGCCGGCGTCCAGGATCCCGGCCAGCGTCCGGACGGCCGGAGCGGGGCTCATCAGCCGCAGCCCGCGCCGCTCCAGCTGGGTTCCGTCGTCCCCGGAGCCCATCGCGCCGACGCTCCACGGGCCCCAGGCCACGGAGGTCGCGGTCAGCCCCCGGGCCAGGCGGCTCTCCGCCAGCGCGTCCAGGAAGGCGTTCGCCGCGGAGAATCCGGGCTGCTGGCCGCCGCCCCAGACGGCGGCGACCGAGGAGAACAGCACGAACGCGTCGAGGTCGAGGTCCGCGGTCAGCTCGTCCAGCCGGAGCGCCGCGTCCGCCTTGACCGCGAGCACCGGTTCGAGCGCGGCGAGGTCGAGGCCGTCGATCGGCCGGTCGTCGATGGCCTCCGCAAGGTGCATCACCGAGGACAGCGCGGGACCGGTCGTCCCGGTCCAGGCGACCGCTGCGGCGAGGTCGGCACGGTGTGCGGTGTCGCACGCCACGACGTCCACGCGGGTGCCCCGGGCGGCCAGTTCGGCGACGAGCGCCGCGACGCCGGGGGCGGCGGGTCCGGCGGGGCCGGTCAGCACGAGCCGGGGCGCGCCCCGTTCGGCCAGCCACCGTGCGACGTGTCCGCCGATCGGGTCGGTGCCGCCGGTGATCAGTGTGCTTCCGCGCGGCTTCCAGCGCGCCTCGGAACCGCGGGACTGCGGGGCGCGGCTCAGCCTGCGGCCCAGGAGTCCGGTCTGCCGGATCGCGACCTGGTCCTCGCCGCAGCCGGCCAGGACGGCCGTGAGCCGTGCGCCGTCCCGTTCGTCGAGGGTGGCGGGCAGGTCGATCAACCCGCCCCAGCGGTCCGGGTGTTCGAGTGCGACGACACGGCCCAGGCCCCACACCTGGGCCTGGGCCGGACTGGTCGGCGCCTCGCCCGGGACGGCCGCGACGGCGCCGCGGGTGACGACCCACAGCGGTGCGCTCACGCCGGTGTCGCCGAGGGCCTGTACCAGGGCGAGCGTCGCGGCCAGGCCGCCGGGCACCAGCGGGTGGGCCGGTACGGGCGTCTCGTCCGGCGCGAGGAGCGAGAGCACGCCGGAGAGCCCGGCGGGCTCCGTGTCCGCTCCCTGCAGCGCCGCGCCGAGTGCGGCGGCGACATCGGTCCGGTCCACGGCCCCGGCCGGCACCTCGGCCACGACCACTTCGGCCCCGCGGGCGGTCAGCGCCGCCGTGCACTGCTGCGCGGGCTCGTCGCCCGCCGTACCGGCCGGGACGACGAGCAGCCAGCGTCCGGAGAGCACGCCGGGGCCCTGCTCGGCCACCGGCGCCCACGTCACGCGGTACCGCCAGCTGTCCGTCGCCGAGCGGTCCCGCTCGCGGCGCCGCCAGGACGCCAGAGCGGGGAGTATCTCGGCCAGGTGCCGCTGGTCCTCGATGGCCAGCGTGTCGGCGATCCGGGCCAGGTCCCCGGCCTCGACCGCCCCCCAGAACTGTTCCTCCGCCGCCGTGCCGGTGCCGTCCCCACCGGTCGAAGCGGCCGTCTCCGCCTCGGACTTGAGCCAGAAGCGCTGGTGCTGGAAGGCGTACGTCGGCAGCGCCACCGTCCCACCGGCGGGCAGCACCTTCGTCCAGTCGACGGGCAGCCCGGCGACGTAGGCCTGCGCGAGCGAGGTGAGCAGCCGCCCGGCACCGCCGTTGTCCCGCTCCAGCGTGCCCGTCACCGGCACACCGGCGATCCCCGCGTCCTCGGCGGTCTCGGTGACCGCGGCGGTCAGCACCGGATGCGGCGAGACCTCCACGAACGCCCCGTACCCTCCGGCGAGCAGGACGCGTACGGCCTCCTCGAAGCGCACCATGCGGCGCAGGTTCGCGAACCAGTACCCGGCGTCCACCTCGGTCCCCGACACCCACTCACCGGTCACCGTGGAAGCCATCGGCACCCGGCCCGTCCGCGGGGTGATCCCCGCCAGCTCCTCCTCCAACACCGCCGCCAGCGGCTCCACCGCCGGGGAATGCGCCACGAAGTCCGTCTCCGGAATACGCCAGCGCAACACCTTCCGCTTCGCCAGCTCCCGCTCAAACTCACCCAACGCCTCCGGCTCACCCGACACCACCACCGCCGCCGGACCGTTCACCGCAGCCACCGACAACCGCTCACCCCACTGCCCGGCAAGCTCCCGCACCGCTGCCGACGGCATCACCACCGACACCATCGACCCCTGCGCCGACAGACCCGACAACGCACGCGAGCGCACCGCCACCACCCGGGCACCATCCTCAAGGGACAGCATCCCCGCCACCGTCGCCGCCGCGATCTCACCCTGCGAATGACCCACCACCGCATCCGGGGACACACCCGCGGCCTCCCACACCGCCGCAAGCGACACCATCACCGCCCACAACACCGGCTGCACCACATCCGCACGATCCAGCCCCGCAGCACCCTCAACACCCGACAGAACATCGGACAACGACCACGGCACAAACGGCGCCAGCGCCGCCCCACACTCCGCCAGACGCGCCGCGAACACCGGACTCGACAAGGCCAACTCCCGGCCCATACCGACCCACTGCGTCCCCTGACCCGCGAACACGAACACCGTCCGCACACCAGAACGCGCAACCCCCGACACCACCGAACCCGCGGGGGCACCTGCGGCAACACTCTGCAGACCGGCCACCAGTTCGCCGCGCTCACCGCCCAGCACCACGGCCCGGTGCTCGAACACCGACCGCGTCGCCGCCAACGACCACGCCACATCCGCCGGTTCCAGCTCCGGCCTTGCCCCAACCCACTCCCGCAACCGGCCCGCCTGCGCCGCCACGCCCTCGGCCGAACGGCCCGACACCACCCACGCGGCAAGCCCGACGGTCTCCACCACCGCCGGCACGACGACCGGCCGGGCCTCGGCGGCGACGGCACCGTCCTCGGTCTCCGCCGAACCGTCCACGGTCTCCGCCGAGTCGGAGTCCCCGGTGTCCTCGCCCTCGCCGGCCGCGGTCCCGTCCGTCCGGGCCGGGGCCTCCTCCAGGATGATGTGCACATTGGTGCCGCTCATCCCGAACGCCGACACACCCGCGCGCCGCACCCGCTCCCCGGTGGGCCACGGCACCGGCTCGGTCAGCAGCCGCACCTCACCGCCCGACCAGTCCACGTGCGGCGTGGGCTCTTCCACGTGCAGCGTCTGCGGCAGCTGCTCGTTCTGCAGCGCCAGCACCATCTTCATCACGCCCGCCACACCGGCCGCCGCCTGCGGGTGACCGATGTTCGACTTCACCGAGCCCAGCCACAACGGCCGTTGGCCGGCGCGCTCCTGGCCGTAGGTCTCCAGCAGCGCGTCGGCCTCGATCGGGTCACCGAGCGTGGTCGCCGAGCCATGTGCCTCCACCACGTCCACGTCGGCGGGCGAGAGCTGGGCGGCGGTCAGCGCGGCCCGGATCACCCGCTGCTGGGAGGGACCGTTGGGCGCGGTCAGGCCGTTGGAGGCACCGTCCTGGTTGATCGCCGAGCCGCGCATCACGGCCAGTACGTTGTGTCCGTTGCGCTGGGCGTCGGACAGCCGCTCCACCACGAGGACACCGACGCCCTCGCCCCAGCCGGAGCCGTCGGCCGTCGCGCTGAAGGACTTGCACCGCCCGTCCACGGACATCCCCCGCTGCCGGGAGAACCCCACGAACACGGACGGGGTGGCGACCACCGTGGCGCCGCCGACCAGCGCCAGCGAGCACTCACCGGCCCGCAGGGACTGCGCGGCCAGGTGCAGCGCGACCAGGGACGACGAGCAGGCCGTGTCCACCGTGACGGCCGGGCCCTCCAGGCCGAAGGTGAACGCCAGCCGCCCGGACAGGACACTGGTGGCGATGCCGGTGAGGAGGTGGCCCTCCGAACCCCCGGACTCCGCGGACGGGTTCGTGCCGTATCCCTGGCTGTAGGCGCCGGCGAACACGCCGGTCCGGCTGCCGCGCAGCGAGGCGGCGTCGATGCCCGCCTGTTCGAGCGCCTCCCAGGAAACCTCCAGCAGCAGCCGCTGCTGAGGGTCCATCACGAGCGCCTCACGCGGACTGATCCCGAAGAACCCGGCGTCGAACTCGGCCGCGTCGTAGACGAATCCGCCGTGGCGGGCGTACGAGGTGCCGGGGTGGTCGGGGTCGGGGTCGTAGAGGTTCTCCAGGTCCCAGCCGCGGTCCTGCGGGAACGGGCCGATCGCGTCCGTGCCCGTGGCCAGCAGCTGCCACAGCTCCTCGGGGGTGCCGACTCCGCCGGGGAACCGGCAGCCCATCCCGACGATCGCGATCGGCTCCTGGTTCCGCTCTTCGACCTCAGCCAGTCGACGGCGGACCTGGCGCAGATTAGCCGTCACGAGCTTGAGGTAATCGCGGAGCTTGTCTTCGTTGGCCATTTACTTCCGCCATCCCTGCTTGCCGAGGATATGCCACTTCTGATCTGCGCGGCTGCGCTGCGGGGTTGCCGCGGAAATTACGCAGATTGGTACTCAGGCACACGAAGGAGGAACGCACAGGCCCGGCAGAGAGATCTAGCACGTTCTTACTGCGGCAGGGACCGAATCACCTGCCGCGGCCAACGACGAGGGAATTCTCGTCGACTCTGTTCACCCCGTCGCGACAACCATTCCAAGGTATTTCACTGCTCGCCCGGGGCGCCGACCCGTCGTCGGCCCTTATGTCCCGGGAACCAGTGACAACTTATCCCTACAACCCGCCACCTCGCGATTGCCGCAAGTTACGTCCTCAATAATTTCGGGCAAAGACACCAAGCGATGTGAATAATGCGTTCGGAGCTCTGGCTCACTGTCAACCGGAACATAGTCGGCCTGCGGCGGGCCCCGCAACGCAGCAGTTGAACACTTGAACCGCCCTAACCGGGCGAGGGAATCCGGCATTCGATCCGCGAGAACGCACATAATACCGGTCGCATAAATACCACGGCTCTGTATTCCGGAACAAGGAGGGCCGCGGTGCCGACACAGCAGGGCGGTGGCCGGCTCGTGCGAACCGGCCACCGCCCTGCGGCCTCTTCTGCCCTACGGCACGGGGAGGCAGCTGCCCTGTGCCTGCGGTGTCAGAGCGCGCTCTCTCCGCGTACCCACTGCCCGAGCGTGCGCCGCGGGTGCCTGATCACCACGTCGCCGCCGCGGACCCGGCCGGTCACGTTCACCTGCAGCTCGACGGGCGAGTCCGCGTCGGAGGCGGGCTGGCGGTTCTTCACTTCGCCGACACGCACCGTCAGGTCGCTGGTCGCCACCGCGATGCCCGGCCTGACCACCAGGATCAGGTTGCCGCCGATGCTCAGGTCGACATCGATGTCCAGGGCTTCGTGGCTGATCGCCGCCTCGGTGAAGTCGA
The DNA here is from genome assembly GCF_055657175.1 of Streptomyces sp. NPDC107581. Lineage (NCBI taxonomy): Bacteria > Bacillati > Actinomycetota > Actinomycetes > Kitasatosporales > Streptomycetaceae > Streptomyces > Streptomyces sp. NPDC107581. Next base: position 2,932 of record NZ_JBVKBH010000030.1, on the reverse strand, counting down.
GTTTGACGTCACCTCCGTGCATGCGGATGTCCAGACGGCGCGGGACCGCCCAGGAGCCGGACCGCTGCAGGGTGCCCCAGCGCTGGTTGATCTCCACCACGTCTTTGGACTGCACCGCGCCCGTCGGCTGGGGGTGCTGCTCGGTGGGGGAGTTCGGCAGATCGCGGGTCAGCTCGGCCAGCTCACTGACGTAGCGGGCCTTGAGCGCCGCCTCCACGCGCTCGTCATGTTCCTCGGCTGTGAGCCGGCCGTCGCCGACGGCGTCACGGAGGATCTCCACGACCTGTTCCCGGTCGTCGTTCGAAGCCCTCAGGTCTGCTGTGTTTACGTCCTCGGCACCGTCATCGCTCGACGGCTTGTCATCGGTCATGGCCCCCAGCCTGGTCCCCCGCCGGACGATGCGCAAGACGACTCCGGTCAAGTCCCTTAATCCACAAGGACATCATGGCGGCACAGGGCGCGGGGGCGTCGACGGCGGCGATCCGAACGTCCTGTTCAACTGCCATGTCGGCGCGACTGAACGGATCTTGTGCTGGCGGTTTGCATCGCCCTTCCAAGGACCCGCGGACCCATGCCGGTGACGAGGCAGTTGAACGACGCGACGGAAAGCCGCGGGTTCGCTTAGCGTGTGCCGCGCAGGGCCCACCTCGAGGCCATCACCGGTGCGCCTGTCCGCACACCGCAACGACAGCCCGGCATCCGTACCCGACATCTGTTCCACGACGAGGCCGGCCCCTCAAGAACTCGGCCGATCGGCACCGTCCATGTGTCGCCCACCCGCCCGCCGGGCGGGACATCCCGAACAGGTGGAGCGCCGGCCGAGAACACGGACCTGTCATCCGCATCCCGCCATCCTGACATCCAGCCGAGGGAGAAATAGGGCCATGGAAGTGTCGTTGTTGAGTCTTGTCATGGGGTCCTTCACGTCCGCGACGGTCGGTGCCGCGGCCCGTCTCGGTGTCGCTGACGCCCTTGCGGACGGGCCGGCGACGGGCGCCGAGCTGGCCAAGGCCGTCGGCGCCGACCCCGACGCGCTCGCGTCCCTCATGAAGGCCCTGACGGCCCTGGGCGTCTTCGCGCAGGACGAGGAGGGCCGCTACACCAACTCCCCCCTCTCCGAGCAGCTCAGGACCGACCACCCCGAGTCGATCCGCTACCTGACCGCGCTGCTGTGCGGCCTGTACGCCCAGGCGGCCAGCGGAGGCCTCGCGAAGGCGGTGCAGCACGGCACCTCGGTCATGCCCCAGGCGTTCGGCGTCTCGCTCTACGAGTACCTGGACAAGGACCCCGAGACCGCGCGGATCTTCGACCTCGCGATGCAGGACTGGGCCCGGCCGATCGGCACGGTGCTGGCGGAGCACGTCCCGTTCGAGAACGTGCGCACGGTGTTCGACATCGGCGGGGGCAACGGCGCGCTCCTCAAGACGATTCTCACGGCGCACCCGCATCTCAAGGGCGTCTGCGTGGACCGCACGGACACCTGCCGGCGGGCGGAGGCCGGTCTGCGCGAGCCGGGCAACGAGGACCTGATCGAGCGGCTGAGCTACCGGCCCTCGGACATCCTCCAGGAGGTCCCGGAGGGCGGTGACCTCTACATCATCAAGAACGTGCTCCACGACTGGAGTTCGGAGAGCAGCGTGCGGATCCTGAGCAACATCCGCAAGGCGATGAGTGCCGGCGCCGACCCGGACAACAGGCCGATGCTGCTGGTCATCGATCCGCTGGTGGAGCACGACTCGGGGGCCGCGTTCCGCAACGTGATCAAGATGGTGGTCGGCGAGACCGACGCCCGCGAGCGCACCGAGGCCGACATCCGCCGGGAGGTGACGGAGGCAGGGCTCGAGGTCGTGTCGGTCACGCCGTGCCCGGCGGACCTGTGCGTCATCGCCTGCGTCCTGCCCGAGGGCGCCTGACCCCGCGCCCGACCCCCTGCTGTCCCGGGTCGTCGGGACGAGACCCCGTCGGCATCGGCCGACACCGCACGGACCGGCCTTCGCGCCGGTCCGTGCGGTCTTTCGGCCGCCGTTGCGCCGGCCTCGGTGTCCGACACCGGGTACGGCACGAACGTGCTGGTGTTCACGAACGTGCTGGTGTTCACGAACGTGCTGGTGTTCACGAACGTGCTTGGTGTGCTGGTCGATCCGCAGGGGCCCGAGGGGCGGCGTGAGGGGCGGCACGGCCCGCTGCGGGCAGTCGAGGCGTTCGCAGGCGCGGCAGCCCATGCCGATGGGGGTGGCGGCGGAGGCGAGGGCGAGGCCGCGGGCCAGGTCGGTCCGGCTCATGCGCCGTTCCTCGCGCAGGAGCCGCAGCCGCGCCCCCGCGTACGTCTTGCCCACTCCATGGCCCCCCTGCCCGGCTTCCGCTCGGCGTACGTGATCGGGCGGTTGGCGCACCCTTCGCAGACTTGGCAAACGGCGACGGGAAGATTCGCAGAAGTTGGCAAGCGTCCACGGTTGATGGCACTCAGTGCCAGTGTCAGAGTCTTCCTGCGGCCCGCCGGACACCGGCGACCACCGCCCGGAACCGGGGCGCGATTCATGCCCTGACGTCGGAGATCCCGGCGCCGGCGGAGTCGTGACCGGCAGCGTTGCTCACCTCCGTCCACTGGTGTGACGACGGGCCGCATCCCAGCTAGTCGACACAGAGTGCCACCCAAGTTCACCCGCACGGGGACATTGGCAGCCGGCACAGACCGAGGAGACGTGACAGTCATGGCAGAGGCGAGGACGCAGGCGGCCGAGGAACTCGCGCAGCGCTGGGCCACCGATCCCCGGTGGCAGGGCATCGAGCGCACCTACGGTGCCGAGGACGTGGTCCGGCTCTCCGGCAGCGTCCGCGAGGAGCACACCCTGGCCCGGCGCGGTGCCGAGCGGCTGTGGCGCCAGCTGCACGAGCAGGACTACATCCACGCGCTCGGCGCGCTCACCGGCGG
>NZ_JBVKBH010000029.1:0-48954 GCF_055657175.1 Streptomyces sp. NPDC107581 | reverse complement strand
GGTCGCCCGCCCGGACCCTCGAACAGCTTCGAGTTCGCTTGCCTGACGAGGACCATCCGGAAGATCAACCCTGACAGTTATTCAGAAACAGACCCAGTATGGCGGCGACCACTGACACTCCGACCGACTTGAGCTACCTCCCGTTCAGGTCTCGCTCGATCCGGCCTGCCCGGCGGCCCTCTCCTGCTTCGCGCAGGTAGCGGAGAGCGGTGGACACGATGCCGCAAGGCCGCTCGCACTCCTTCTCCGCGGCGGCCCCGCGAAGCTCCTGGCTCCAGGCCCGGGCGAGAGCGAGGCTCAGAGCAACTGGTGCTGATCCGGGCGGACCGGGGGCGGACCTGGCAGCTCGCCGACGCCTGTGCCGCGTGCTCGGTGGTGATTCCGTAGGCGGCGACCATCCCGGAGCCCCCTGCGTCGTGCGACGGTACGGCCCGCGAGTCGCCGGCGGCCGGCCGTTGACCTCGATCACGCGGGGACCGCTCGCCGTCAGCCGCAGCTCGACGTGAAGCACCCCCAGCTCAGGCCCAGAGCCCGGACCTCGGCGACCACGACCCCTTCAACAGGCCGCTCGACCTACGCGGCATCGCCTGACCTGCACGATCACCCGCAAACAGGACTTTGAAACGACCCTGCCTCATGCCTCCCGCGTCAGGCACGAGAAGACACCGCGGGAGAAGCAGTACCTGTGTGTACTGCTTCGCCCGCAAGACGCACAGCTATCTGGACCTCGACACCGGGATCGGCTTCGACACCCAGATCGTGGTCAAGGTGAACGCACCCGAGGCGCTGCGCCGCCAGCTGGCCTCCCGCCGCTGGCAGGGCGACCACGTGGCGATGGGCACCAACGTCGACTGCTACCAGCGCGCCGAGGGCCGCTACCGGCTGATGCCGGGCATCGTCTCGGCGCTCACCGAGCACGCGAACCCCTTCTCGATCCTGACCAAGGGCACGCTGATCCTGCGCGACCTGGACCTGCTGACCCGGGCGGCCCGGGTGACGGACGTCGGCATCTCGGTCTCCGTGGGCTTCACCGACACCGATCTGTGGCGCACGGTGGAGCCGGGCACGCCCGCACCCGAGCGCCGCCTGGACGTCGTCCGCACCTTCGGTGAGCACGGGATCGGCTGCGGGGTGCTGATGGCGCCGGTCGTCCCGTTCCTGAGCGACCGTCCGGCCCAACTGCGCGAGACCGTACGCGCGATCGCGGCGGCCGGGGCCACCTCGGTCACGCCCCTCGTGCTGCACCTGCGGCCGGGCGCCCGGGAGTGGTTCATGAGCTGGCTCGGGCAGCACCACCCGCACCTGGTGGCCCGCTACGAGCTGCTGTACGCCGAGGGCGCCTACGCACCCAGGTGGTACCAGCGCCGGATCACCCGTCAGGTCCACGAACTGGCCCAGGAGTACGGCATCGGCCCCAGCCGTCCGGGGCCGGCCCGGCGCATCCGGCCCGCCGGGGTCCCGGAGGCCGCCGATACCCCGGCCGTGTCCGAACCGACCCAACTCACCCTCATGTGAGCGCGTAGGGAGGCATCCTTCGACCCAATGGGGTCAACTATTTGGACAATACGTTCTTTCGGGCCGCGTCCTCGGGACGATCCGGCGAGAACCGTGACCTCCGCGGTTCGCGTCACCCTCCGTCCCGGGAGGACCCATGAGAACACGCGCAGCCGTGCTGTGCGCAGCCGTCGCCATGGTGGCGGGCTCGGTCACCGCCGTGCCCGCGCAGGCGGGCCCCGCTGCTCCGGCGGCGAAGCTCGCCTGGAAGACCTGCGGCACCCATGACTACCCGACGCTCCAGTGCGCCTCCCTGAAGGTGCCGCTGGACCACGCGCACCCGTCCGGCACACAGATCAGCCTCGCCCTGTCCCGCGTTCCGCACACCGCGAAGACCTCGCAGGGGCCACTACTGGTCAACCCCGGCGGGCCCGGCGGCAGCGGTCTGGTCCTCGCCGGATTCGTCGCCTCCGCGCTGCCCAAGGACGTGGCGGCCCAGTACGACGTCATCGGCTTCGACCCGCGCGGCGTCGGCAGGAGCACACCGGCGCTGAACTGCTCGTCCGGCCGCTTCAAGCCGGTGCGCACGGACACCGTTCCCGCCACCACCGCGATGGAACAGGCGAGCGTGCAGCGCGCCCGGTCCTTCGCCGCCGCCTGCGGCGCCAAGTACGCGAGCGTGCTGCCGTACATCAACACCGTCGCCGCCGTCCAGGACATGGACTCCGTCCGCCGGGCCCTGGGCGAGCAGCAGATCAACTACTTCGGGTACTCCTACGGCACCTACCTCGGCGCGGTGTACGCCAAGCTCTTCCCCGAGCGGGTGCGCCGCCTGGTGCTGGACTCGATCGTGAACCCGACGGGCGTCTGGTACGAGGACAACCTGGGCCAGGACTACGCCTTCGACGCCCGCCACCGCGCCCTGATGGCCTGGATCGCCCGGTACGACTCGACGTACCGGCTCGGCACGGACCCCGCCAAGGTCGAGGCGCAGTGGTACGCGATGCGCTCGGACCTCGCGAAGAAGCCCGCCGACGGCGAGGTCGGCGCCGCCGAGCTGGAGGACACCTTCATCCGCGGCGGCTACTACAACGGCTACTGGCCCTACCTCGCCGAGGCGTTCGCGGCCTACGTCCATGACCAGAACGCCGGACCGCTGGCGACGGCGTACCGGAACTTCGCCGCCGTGGACGCCTCGGGTGACAACGGGTACAGCGTCTACGCGGCCGTGCAGTGCCGTGACGCCGACTGGCCGCGCGACTGGGCGCGCTGGCAGCGGGACACCTGGGCCGTGTACGCGAAGGCGCCCTTCATGGCCTGGAACAACGCCTGGTACAACGCCCCCTGCGCGTTCTGGCCGGGCAGCTCCGGGCAACCGAAGAGCGTCGCCAACGGCAAACTGCCGCCGGCGCTGCTGTTCCAGGCGACCGACGACGCGGCGACCCCCTACCCCGGCGGCGTCGCGGCGCACCGGCTGCTGGCCCGCTCCAGCCTGGTGGTCGAGCAGGGCGGAGGCAACCACGGCATCACGCTCAGCGGCAACGCCTGCCTGGACAGGTATCTGGCCGCCTATCTGACCGACGGGACGGTCCCGCACGGCAGTGGCGAGGCCGACGCGGTCTGCCAGAAATCCCCGGATCCGAAGCCGCTGACGGCGAAGGCCTCCCCGATGTCGTCCCGCGGCTCGACCCTGCACCGCCTGCTGGGATTCCGCCGGTAGCCAACCTCCCGGTCCGCCGGGGGCATTGTCACACCCGTGCTACACCATGGACGCATGAGTGCACCGATCCGGATCCCCGCCCCCGACGGGGTCGCCCCCGCCGCCCAGTACAGCCAGGTGGTGACGGCCGCCGGCCGCCTCGTCGCCGTCTCCGGCCAGCTCGCCCTGGACGAGGACGGCAAGCCGGTCGGCGCGGGCGACCCGGCGGCCCAGGCCCGCCAGGTGTTCGAGAACCTGAAGCGGTGCCTGGCCGCCGCCGGGGCCGGTTTCCCGGATGTCGTCAAACTGACCTTTTTCGTCACGGACATGGCGTACATGCCGGCGATCCGCGCGGCCCGGGCCGCGCACATACCCGACGACCGGCTGCCGGCGGCCTCCGCCGTGCAGGTGGCCGCGCTGGTCGCCCCGGAGTTCCTGATGGAGATCGAGGCGCTGGCTGTGGTGGGCCAATGAGCGCCGTGCGGCTCCGTCTGATGACCCTCGCCGACTGCGAACGGGTCTCCGAGATACGCGTGCGTGGCTGGCAGAAGGCGTATCAGGGGCTGATGCCGCAGTCCTATCTGGACGGACTCGACGTGGCCGAGGACGCGGCCCACCGGCGCGCCCGCTTCTCCCCGCACGCCATGGACGGCGTGGTGAACCTGATCGCCGAGCGGGACGGCGGGATCGTCGGCTGGGCGGCGCACGGGCCGTACCGGGACGGTGAAGTCCGCACCACCGACGCCGAGTTGTACGCCCTCTATGTCGACACGGCCCATCTGGGCACCGGAGTCGGGCGGGCACTGCTGGAGAAGTCGGAGTACCACTGCGGCGTCCACCCGCGCATGTTCCTGTGGGTCCTCGAGGAGAACACGCGCGCCCGGCGCTTCTACGAGCGGGCCGGCTTCCGTGCGGACGGCATGCAGGAGCCGTTCGAGGCGGGGGGCGTGGCCATGCCCGAGGTCCGGTACGTGAAGGAGCGCATCCGCCGGGCCCGGGGCACATCGGCCGCGAGGTCCGGTACGTGAAGGAGCGCATCCGCCGGGCCCGGGGCACATCGGCCGCGAGGTCCGGTACGTGAGGGAGCGGATCCGCTGAGCCCCGGGCGACACCGGCCGAGGGGTCCGGTACGTCAGGGAGCGGATCCGCTGAATCCTGGTCACGTCGGCTGCGGGATCCGCCCCAGCGCGTGCACGGCCGCCTCCGCGAGCGCCGGATGGGCGAGCGCCTCGTTCAGCACGCGCCGGGCGCGGGCGTCGCCCAGCGCGCCCAGGCCCTCCACGCAGGCGAGGGCCACCCGCCGGTACGGGTCGTGCGGGCGCAACCGCCGCTCCAGGGTGGTGATCAGCGCGGGCACGGACTCGGGGGCCCGCAGCTCGGCCAGGAGCCGTACCGGGTGCAGGGCGTAGGCGACGCGCAGTTCGTTGGTGGCAAGGGCGGCTGCCGCGCGGGCGGTGCGCGGGTCGCCGAGGCGGGCGAGGGCGTAGGCGGCGGAGGCGCAGCGCGGCGGGTCGCGGTGGTTGAGCAGCAGCACCAGGGACTCGAAGGCCCTCCGGTCACCCGCGAGGCCCAGCCGGAACGCGGCCAGCTCCCGGGCCCACAGCGGTTGTCCGGGCGCGCTGAGCACCTCCGCCAGTTCACCGTGGTCCTCGGTCGCCAGCAGCCGCTCGCACGCCGTCGAGCCGTGCGACTCCTGCTGTAAGCGTTCCGTGAGCGATCGCAACTCTTCGTCCACGACGACCAGCGTAGGCGGGTCGCCGCCGCGGAGGGAGCTACATCACAAACTCGGTCCGGCTCAGATCTGGCGCGCTCGTTACTCGCCGGTTAAGCTCATACGAGCGAGGTAACCCCCTCGCCTTTCCGCTGACGACGGTTTGGTGACGCAGCCGTCGTGAGCGTGGTCGGTTCGGTACATGGGTACCGCAGTACGACCCGGCTCCGGGACAGGGCCGGTCGGATTCCGCCGTTCCCCGGGCGTGTGCACGCCCGCGGCACCGGCACCGGGCGTGTGCGCTTGCAGCCCGGCCACACCCGCACTCATCAACGCACCGGCGTGCGCCTCTGGGCGCACCCGGCGCGCTCCTCGTCGTCACCCTCATTTCCTGGAGTCCCGCGATGGCCACTCCCCTGTCCGACACCCCTCTGTCCCCGCTCAAGACGATCGCCGTCGTCGGCCTCGGCACCATGGGCACCGGCATCACCGAAGTCCTGGCGAAGGCCGGCCGCGAGGTGATCGGCATCGACATCAGCGAGGCCCAGGCCGCGAAGTCCGTCGCCGCCCTGGAGTCCGCCACCGCCCGCGCCGTCGAGCGCGGCCGGCTGACCGAGCAGCAGCGCGCCGACGTCCTGGCCCGGGTCCGCACCTCCACCGACCTCGGCGCGGCGGCCGACGCCGACCTGGTCATCGAGGTGGTCCCGGAGTCGTACGAGATCAAGCACCAGATCTTCCGCGAACTGGACGGCATCGTCCGCCCGGAGACGATCCTCGCGACCGGCACCAACGCCCTGTCGGTCACCCGCCTCGCCGCCGACTCGGCCCGTCCGGAGCGCGTGCTCGGCGTGCACTTCTTCAACCCGGCGCAGGCGATGCGGCTGGTCGAGGTCGTCTCCTCGGTGCTGACCGCGCCGCAGGCCGTCGCCGCGGTCACCGACCTCGCGATCGAGCTGGGCAAGGAGCCGGTCGCGGTCGGCGACCGCCCCGGATTCGTCGCGGACGGGCTGCTGTTCGGCTACCTCAACCAGGCCGCCGCGATGTACGAGGCCAAGTACGCCTCCCGCGAGGACATCGACGCCGCGATGCGGCTGGGCTGCGGCCTGCCCATGGGCCCGCTCGCCCTGCTGGACCTCATCGGCGTCGACACCGCGCGCACGGTTCTGGAGGCCATGTACACCGAGTCCCGCGACCGGCTGCACGCCCCCGCGCCGATCCTCAAGCAGCTCAGCGAGGCGGGCCTGACCGGCCGTAAGTCGGGGCGCGGCTTCTACACCTATGAGGCGCCGGGCAGTGCCACGGTCGTCGCCGACGCCCAGACCCCCGCCGCGGGCGGCGCCGAGACCCCCGGCCGCCCGGTCCGCTCCGTGGGTGTGGCCGGCTCCGGCACCATGGCCTCCGGTATCGCCGAGGTGTTCGCCAAGGCCGGGTACGAGGTCGTCCTCGCCGCCCGCAGCGAGGAGAAGGCCCAGACGGCCAAGGCGCGTATCGGCAAGTCGCTTTCGCGCTCTGTCGACAAGGGTCGGCTGACCGCCGAGGCCGCCGCCGGGATCCTGGACCTGATCACCCCGGCGGGCTCCTACGACGCCTTCGCCGACGTCGATCTGGCCGTCGAGGCGGTCGCCGAGGACCTGGAGGTCAAGCAGCAGCTGTTCGCGACGCTGGACAAGGTGTGCAAGCCGGGCGCCGTCCTGGCCACCACCACCTCCTCGCTGCCCGTGGTCGCCTGCGCCCGCGCCACCTCGCGTCCGCAGGACGTGATCGGCATGCACTTCTTCAACCCGGCCCCGGCGATGAAGCTGGTCGAGGTCGTCCGCACGGTCCTGACCGCCGACGACGTCCACGCGACCGTCCGCGAGGTCTGCGCGAAGGTCAGGAAGCACGCCGTGGACTGCGGCGACCGGGCCGGTTTCATCGTGAACGCGCTGCTGTTCCCGTACCTCAACAACGCGGTCAAGATGGTCCAGGAGCACTACGCGTCCCTGGACGACATCGACGCGGCGATGAAGCTCGGCGGCGGCTACCCGATGGGCCCCTTCGAGCTGCTGGACGTCGTCGGCCTGGACGTCTCGCTGGCGATCGAGAAGGTGCTGCACCGCGAGTTCCGGGACCCGGGCCTGGCCCCCGCCCCGCTGCTGGAGCACCTGGTGGCCGCGGGCTGCCTCGGCCGCAAGACCGGCCGCGGCTTCCGCGAGTATGCCCGCCGCTGACGGCGTCGGCGACTGGTTCGACGGCGCCCCCGAGGGCGCGGACTGGGGCGGGCTGCTCGATCCCGCCGGGTCTCCCCCGCCCGACCGAACCGGCGGCCCCCCGCCCTTCACGGGCGGGGGAAACCCCGGACCTGCGCATCCAGCTGCGCAGATGCAGTACGTTCGGGTCATGTCCCAGCCCGCCAAGTCCTCACGTACACCAGCCACGCCCGACGCGCCGGAAAGTGCCGCAGGCAGTCGCGCCGCCGCCCAGCGGCTGAAAATGCGCCGGGAGCTGGCGGCCGCAGCGATGGAACTGTTCGCGACCAAGGGGTACGAGGCGACCACCGTCGACGAGATCGCGGCCGCGGCCGGGGTCGCCCGCCGCACCTTCTTCCGTCACTTCCGTTCCAAGGAAGAGGCGATCTTCCCGGACCACGACGACACGCTCGTCCGCGCCGAGGCGGTCCTCAACGCCGCCCCGGCGCACGAGCACCCGCTCGACACGGTGTGCCGCGGCATCAAGGAAGTCATGAAGATGTACGCGGCCCGGCCGGAGATCTCGGTCGCCCGCTACAAGCTGACGCGTGAGGTGCCCACCCTGCGCGAGGCCGAGATCGCCTCGGTGGCCCGCTACGAGCGCCTGTTCACCCGCTATCTGCTCGGCCACTTCGACGAGCATGCGCACGCCGACGACGCCAACGACGACCCGCTGCTCGCCGAGGTCGCCGCCTCCGCCGTCGTCACCGCCCACAACCACGTCCTCAGGCGCTGGCTGCGGGCCGGCGGCCAGGGCGACGTGGAGGCCCAGCTCGACCACGCCTTCGCGATCGTGCGCAAGACCTTCGGCAACGGCATCGGCGCCGGGCGGGGCCCCGCCGCAAGGCCGGCCACGACCGCACCGGCGACGGTCTCCGCGCACGGCGAGGTGCTCGTGACGGTCGCCCGCACGGACGCTCCGCTGGACGAGGTCATGCGAACCATCGAGGAGGCGCTCAAGGAGCGCTGAGCGCCTCCCCGGCACATCTGGGCAGCCGGCCCGTTGTGATGACGGCCACCCCCTCGGGTGGCCGTTTTGGCATGTCAGGGCACCTTTTCGCGCGGATTTCGGAAACCGTTCGATCGATCATCGCTCATTTGTTACGTAAAGATTTCATCTGAGAGGAAGTTCTGGCACTCAGTGCCTTGTCACATGACACGCGGTGTCATACGTTGAAGGAGTCCGGGCGGCCGGCGCGCAGAGACCATTCGTGCGTCGGCTGTCCCCGCAAGCCGACGGCCTGCGCGCCCGGACGCCTGCGTCACAGGCAACCCTCCCGCGCCACAAAGCGCTGCCGAAGCACCACCCGCCGAACCGACGGCATGTTGCACCACAACCCTCAGCAGCACTCCCAGCAGCACCGACGAACCCTCAGCGCCCCTCCCTCAGGGCGCTCACCGCCGGAGGCAACACCGTGACCGTGAAGGACATCCTGGACGCGATCCAGTCGAAGGACGCCACGTCCGCCGATTTCGCCGCCCTGCCGCTCCCCGATTCGTACCGTGCGATCACCGTGCACAAGGACGAGACGGAGATGTTCGCGGGCCTGGAGACACGCGACAAGGACCCGCGCAAGTCGATCCACCTGGACGAGGTGCCGGTGCCCGAACTGGGCCCGGGCGAGGCCCTGGTGGCCGTCATGGCCTCGTCGGTCAACTACAACTCGGTGTGGACCTCGATCTTCGAGCCGCTGTCCACGTTCGGGTTCCTGGAGCGCTACGGCAAGGTCAGCGAGCTGACCAAGCGGCACGACCTGCCGTACCACATCATCGGCTCCGACCTCGCCGGCGTCGTCCTGCGCACCGGCCCGGGCGTCAACGCCTGGAAGCCCGGTGACGAGGTCGTCGCCCACTGCCTGTCCGTCGAGCTGGAGTCCTCCGACGGCCACAACGACACGATGCTCGACCCCGAGCAGCGCATCTGGGGCTTCGAGACCAACTTCGGCGGCCTCGCGGAGGTCGCGCTGGTCAAGTCCAACCAGCTGATGCCCAAGCCGGGCCACCTGAGCTGGGAGGAGGCCGCCGCCCCGGGCCTGGTCAACTCCACCGCGTACCGGCAGCTGGTGTCCCGCAACGGCGCCGACATGAAGCAGGGCGACAACGTCCTCATCTGGGGCGCGAGCGGCGGACTCGGTTCGTACGCCACCCAGTTCGCGCTGGCCGGCGGCGCCAACCCGATCTGTGTCGTCTCCAGCGACCAGAAGGCGGACATCTGCCGCTCGATGGGCGCCGAGGCGATCATCGACCGCAACGCCGAGGGCTACAGGTTCTGGAAGGACGAGCAGACCCAGGACCCGAAGGAGTGGAAGCGCTTCGGCAAGCGCATCCGCGAGCTCACCGGCGGGGAGGACATCGACATCGTCTTCGAGCACCCCGGCCGCGAGACCTTCGGCGCCTCCGTGTTCGTCACCCGCAAGGGCGGCACCATCACCACCTGCGCCTCGACCTCGGGCTACATGCACGAGTACGACAACCGCTACCTGTGGATGTCGCTCAAGCGGATCATCGGCTCGCACTTCGCCAACTACCGCGAGGCCTGGGAGGCCAACCGCCTCATCGCCAAGGGCAAGATCCACCCGACCCTGTCGAAGACCTACTCCCTGGAGGACACCGGCCAGGCGGCCTACGACGTCCACCGCAACCTGCACCAGGGCAAGGTCGGCGTGCTGTGCCTGGCACCCGAGGAGGGCCTGGGCGTGCGCGACGAGGAGATGCGCGCCCGGCACATCGACGCCATCAACCGCTTCCGGAACGTCTGAGGGCAATAGATGACAGAGCGTCAGAAGGACCGTCCCTGGCTCATGCGGACGTACGCGGGCCACTCGACGGCCGAGGCGTCCAACGAGCTGTACCGGCGCAACCTCGCCAAGGGCCAGACCGGCCTGTCGGTGGCGTTCGACCTGCCGACGCAGACCGGCTACGACCCCGACCACATCCTCGCCCGCGGCGAGGTCGGCCGGGTCGGCGTGCCGGTCTCGCACCTCGGTGACATGCGCCGGCTGTTCCAGGACATCCCCCTGGAGCAGATGAACACCTCGATGACGATCAACGCCACCGCCATGTGGCTGCTGGCGCTCTACCAGGTCGTCGCCGAGGAGCAGGGCGCGGACATCACCAAGCTCCAGGGCACGACCCAGAACGACATCGTCAAGGAGTACCTGTCCCGCGGGACGCACGTCTTCCCGCCGGGGCCCTCGCTCCGCCTGACGACGGACATGATCGCGTACACGGTCTCCCACATCCCGAAGTGGAACCCGATCAACATCTGCAGCTACCACCTGCAGGAGGCCGGGGCCACGCCGGTGCAGGAGATCGCGTACGCGATGTCCACCGCGATCGCCGTGCTGGACGCCGTGCGGGACTCCGGCCAGGTGCCGCAGGAGCGCATGGGCGACGTGGTCGCCCGCATCTCCTTCTTCGTGAACGCGGGCGTCCGCTTCGTCGAGGAGATGTGCAAGATGCGGGCGTTCGGCCGCATCTGGGACAAGATCACGCGCGAGCGGTACGGCATCGAGAACCCCAAGCAGCGCCGGTTCCGCTACGGCGTCCAGGTCAACTCGCTCGGCCTGACCGAGGCCCAGCCGGAGAACAACGTCCAGCGGATCGTGCTGGAGATGCTCGCGGTCACCCTCTCCAAGGACGCCCGCGCGCGTGCCGTGCAGCTGCCCGCCTGGAACGAGGCGCTCGGCCTGCCCCGGCCCTGGGACCAGCAGTGGTCGCTGCGCATCCAGCAGGTCCTCGCGCACGAGAGCGACCTGCTGGAGTACGAGGACATCTTCGACGGCTCGCACGTCATCGAGGCCAAGGTCTCCCAGCTCGTCGAGGAGTCCCTCGCGGAGATCGAGCGGATCCAGGAGATGGGCGGCGCGATGGCGGCCGTCGAGTCCGGCTACCTCAAGTCGCAGCTGGTCTCCTCGCACGCCGAGCGCCGCGGCCGGATCGAGTCCGGGCAGGAGAAGATAGTCGGCGTCAACATCTTCGAGACGACCGAGCCGAACCCGCTGACGGCCGACCTGGACGCCGCCATCCAGACGGTCGACCCGGCCGTCGAGGCACGGGTGGTCGCGGCCATCGGCAACTGGCGCGACACGCGCTACCAGCCGCCCTTCAACCACCCGCGCCCGTGCAAGGCGCTGGAGCGGCTGAAGGAGGCCGCCCAGGGCACGGCCAACCTCATGGAGGCCACCCTGGAGTGCGCCCGCGCCGGGGTCACGACCGGCGAGTGGGCCGGTGCGCTGCGCGAGATCTTCGGGGAGTTCCGGGCGCCGACCGGTGTCTCCTCGGCGCCGATCGCCGTCCCGGTCGAGGCGGGCTCGGCGCTCGCCGAGGTCCGCGCCAAGGTGGACGCCACCGCCCGCGACCTGGGTGTCGGCAAGCTGCGCTTCCTGGTCGGCAAGCCGGGCCTGGACGGCCACTCCAACGGCGCCGAACAGATCGCAGTGCGCGCCCGCGACGCCGGCTTCGAGGTGGTCTACCAGGGCATCCGGCTCACCCCGGAGCAGATCGTGGACGCGTCCCTCGCCGAGGACGTGCACGCGGTCGGCCTGTCCATCCTCTCCGGCTCGCACGCGCAGCTGGTGCCGGACGTGCTGGAACGGCTCCGAGTGGCCGGTGCCACGGATATACCGGTGATCGCTGGTGGCATCATCCCGAATGGTGACGCCGAGGAGCTCCGGGCCGCCGGAGTGGCCGCGGTCTTCACCCCGAAGGACTTCGACATCACCGGAATCATCGGCCGGATCGTCGACGAGATCCGGAAAGCGAACAAGCTCGACCCCCTGGAGGTCCCCGCATGACCGTCAACCGTCTCCGCCCGCGGCGCTCGTGCCTGGCAGTGCCCGGTTCGAACCCCCGCTTCCTGGAGAAGGCACAGGGCCTCCCGGCGGACCAGGTCTTCCTGGATCTGGAGGACGCGTGCGCGCCGCTCGCCAAGCCCGAGGCGCGGCACACCATCGTCAAGTTCCTCAACGAGGGCGACTGGACCGGCAAGACGCGGGTCGTGCGGGTCAACGACTGGACGACCGAGTGGACGTACCGGGACGTCGTGACGGTGGTCGAGGGCGCGGGCCAGAACCTCGACTGCATCATGCTGCCTAAGGTGCAGAACGCCGAGCAGGTCGTCGCCCTGGACCTGCTGCTGACGCAGATCGAGAAGACCATGGGCTTCGAGGTCGGCAAGATCGGCATCGAGGCGCAGATCGAGAACGCGCAGGGCCTGAACAACGTCAACGCGATCGCGCAGGCCTCCCCGCGCATCGAGACGATCATCTTCGGCCCGGCCGACTTCATGGCGTCCATCAACATGAAGTCCCTGGTCGTGGGCGAGCAGCCGCCCGGCTACCCGGCGGACGCCTACCACTACATCCTGATGAAGATCCTGATGGCCGCCCGCGCCAACAACCTCCAGGCGATCGACGGCCCCTACCTGCAGATCCGCAACGTCGAGGGCTACCGCGCGGTCGCCCAGCGCGCCGCGGCGCTCGGCTTCGACGGCAAGTGGGTGCTGCACCCGGGCCAGGTCGAGGCGTCCAACGAGATCTTCTCGCCCTCCCAGGAGGACTACGACCACGCCGAGCTGATCCTGGACGCGTACGACTACTACACGTCCGAGGCGGGCGGCAAGAAGGGCTCCGCGATGCTCGGCGACGAGATGATCGACGAGGCCAGCCGCAAGATGGCCCTGGTCGTCTCCGGCAAGGGCCGCGCCGCCGGCATGCAGCGCACGTCGAAGTTCGAGATCCCGGAGGCCTGAGCGCGATGCAGTTCGGACGCACCTACGAGGAGTTCGAGGTCGGGGCGACGTACAAGCACTGGCCCGGAAAGACGGTCACGGAGTACGACGACCACCTGTTCTGTCTCCTCACCATGAACCACCACCCGCTCCACATGGACACCAACTATGCGGAGAAGACGACGGACTTCGGCAAGAACGTCGTCGTCGGGAACTACATCTACTCCCTCCTGCTAGGCATGTCCGTGCCGGACATCTCCGGCAAGGCGATCGCCAACCTGGAGATCGAGTCGCTCAAGCACGTGGCGCCGACCTTCCACGGCGACACGATCTACGGCCAGACGACCGTGCTCGACAAGTGGCCGTCCAAGTCGAAGAACGACCGCGGCATCGTCTACGTCGAGACCAAGGGCTACAAGCAGGACGGCACCCTGGTGTGCGTCTTCCGCCGCAAGGTCATGGTGCCCACCGAGACCTACATCAAGGAGCGCGGCGGCGAGCAGCCCGGCCGCCCGGAGCTCAAGCAGCAGGAGAAGTAATGAGCCGCCTCGCCCAGACCGCCGGTCTGACCGACGTCCAGCAGGAGATCCTCTCCACCGTCCGGGACTTTGTCGACAAAGAGATCATTCCGGTCGCCACCGGACTGGAGCACCGCGACGAGTACCCGCAGCAGATCGTCGACGGCCTCAGGGAACTCGGCCTGTTCGGCCTCATGATCCCGGAGGAGTACGGGGGCCTGGGCGAGTCGCTCCTCACCTACGCGCTGTGCGTGGAGGAGATCGCCCGCGGCTGGATGTCGGTCTCCGGCATCATCAACACCCACTTCATCGTCGCGTACATGCTCAAGCAGCACGGCACGCAGGAGCAGAAGGACCACTTCCTGCCCCGCATGGCCGCCGGCGACATCCGGGGCGCCTTCTCGATGTCGGAGCCTGGCCTGGGGTCCGATGTGTCGGCGATCACGTCGAAGGCGGTCAAGGACGGCGACGAGTACGTCCTGAACGGCCAGAAGATGTGGCTGACGAACGGCGGCACCTCGTCCCTGGTGGCCGTCCTCGTCCGAAGTGACGAAGGACACCCCGAGGGCACGGCCCCGCACAAGTCGATGACCACCTTCCTGGTCGAGAAGGAGCCCGGCTTCGGCGAGGTCCGCCCCGGCCTGACGATCCCGGGCAAGATCGACAAGATGGGCTACAAGGGCGTCGACACCACCGAGCTGATCATGGACGGCCTGCGCATTCCGGCCGATCGGGTGCTCGGCGGCGTCACCGGCCGGGGTTTTTACCAAATGATGGACGGCGTGGAGGTCGGCCGCGTCAACGTGGCGGCGCGTGGCTGCGGCGTCGCTCAGCGCGCCTTCGAGCTGGGCGTCCAGTACGCCCAGCAGCGGCACACCTTCGGCAAGCCGATCGCCCAGCACCAGGCCATCCAGTTCAAGCTGGCCGAAATGGCTACCAAGGTCGAGGCCGCGCATGCCATGATGGTCAACGCGGCACGCAAAAAGGACTCTGGGGAACGAAACGACCTTGAGGCTGGGATGGCGAAGTACCTCGCCTCCGAGTACTGCAAGGAGGTCGTGGAGGATGCTTTCCGGATCCACGGCGGCTACGGCTTCTCCAAGGAGTACGAGATCGAGCGCCTCTACCGCGAGGCTCCGATGCTGCTGATCGGTGAAGGTACCGCCGAGATCCAGAAAATGATCATCGGGCGCAGGTTGCTCGAAGAGTATCGATTCCAGGGCTGATTGTCCGGAAACGGGGTGTTTTCTTCGAGAAGAAGATCACACCCCGTCAACGGTGTTCGGCCGCCGACTCGGCTTCCTGGCTTGCCCAGTTGCGGTCCGCGACCGGTACGATCCCGGGAAAGCCGCCGTCCCCAGATCCAGCGCGGCATCATCCGCTACGAAGGTCATCCATGCCCCACAGCCAAACCTCTGCACATCGAGACAGCCTGGCCGGCGTACGCCTCGCGCGCGGAGCATCGCCGTGGCTTCTCCCGACCGTCGCCACCGCAGCCGTCAGCCTCCTGCGCGCACGCCGCTCCGGCGCCGCCAAGGCCGTCGCCGTACCCGCCACCGCGCTCGCGGCGGGCATGCTGTGGTTCTTCCGCGACCCCGAGCGCGAGATCGCCCCGGGTCGGGTCATCTCGCCCGCCGACGGTGTGGTGCAGAGCATCATGCCGTGGAAGGACGGCCGCACCCGCGTCGCGATCTTCATGAGCCCGCTGAACGTCCACGTCAACCGCGCACCCCTCGCGGGCACGGTGACGTCGGTCGAACACATCCCCGGTGGCTTCGTTCCCGCCTTCAACAAGGAGAGCGAGAACAACGAGCGCGTAGTCTGGCATTTCGACACCGAACTCGGCGACATCGAGATGATCCAGATCGCCGGCGCGGTGGCCCGTCGCATCGTGCCCTACCTCCCCGAGGGCACGAAGGTCGAGCAGGGCGACCGAATCGGTCTGATCCGCTTCGGCTCGCGTGTCGACCTCTACCTGCCCGAGGGCGTGGAGGTCGCGGTCGAGGTCGGACAGAAGACCGTGGCTGGGGTGACTCGCATTGACCGTGATTGATCCGGAGACCCAGGCGGGCTGGGTGCCCGAGGCCGAAGAGGTGGACGAAGAGGAGGAGATGCCTCTTTCTCTCCGCCTCTCAATAGCGGACACCCTGACGCTGGGCAACGCCACGTGCGGCTTCATGGCGGTGTACTTCACCACCACCGGCATCCTGATCCCGCACCTCACCGGCAGCCAGGAGTCCGGCATGGCCCGCCACAGCGCGGCCACGGCGGTCATCCTGATGCTCTGCGCGGCGGTGTTCGACCTGTTCGACGGCCTGGTGGCGAGGAAGCTCCGCTCCTCCCCGATGGGCGCGGAGCTGGACAACCTCTCCGACCTGATCAGCTTCGGACTCGCGCCCGCGTACTTCGTCCTCGTCTACGGCATGGTCGCGGACGACGCGCACCAGCGCATGGCGGCGCTCGGGGCAATCGTGGTGCTCCTGGCCGTCGTCCTGCGACTGGCGCGCTTCTCGTGCGTGACGCCGCCGAACGGCATGTTCCAGGGGATGCCCTCGCCGTTCGGCGCGCTGACGGTCGTCTCGATCGTGCTGCTGGAGCTGCCCTTCGTGGCGACCCTGCTGGCGATCCTGGGCACCGCCTGGCTGATGGTGAGCCGGGTCGAGTACCCGAAGCCGCGGGGCCGCCTCGCCGGCGCGATGCTCGCCTGGATCGTGCTGTCCATGGGCCTCCTGGCCGCCTGGGCCTTCGACGCCCCGAGCGGTCAGCTGCTGCTCCAGACGGGCTGCGCCCTGCAGCTGGTCATGGGTGCGGTGATCCCGCTGTTCGCCACGGCCCGCCGGGTGAACAACTTCCGCGACAACCGGCGGGAGGCGCGGGCGGCCCAGCCGTGACGCTCCGCCGAAAGGGCCCCCGGACCTGCCTGGTCCGGGGGCCCTTTGCTGTCTCTCCGCCCCGGCCTCCGGGGTCCACCACCGGGATTCCCACCCGCCCCGGGCGGCGACGAGGGTGCCGTCGCCTCGGGTAGCCACGAGGGTGCCGTGGCCTCGGGCAGCCACGAAGGCACCGCAGCCCCGGGCAGCCACGAAGGAGCCGTGACCTCGGGCGACCACGAAGGCACCGCAGCCCCGGGCGACCACGAAGGCACCGCAGCCCCGGGCAGCCACGAAGGCGCCGTGGCTCGGGCAGCCACGAAGGCGCCGTGGCCTCGGGCAGTCGCGAGGGTGCCGTCCGAGGCGAGACCGCTCACCCCACCCCATCCCACCCCCTCACCTTCCCATCCCCTGACCCGCCCGTCCCCTCGCCTCGCGTGTTGCCGGGGCGGGTGGGCGGAGTGGGGAGTGGGGTGGAGTGGGCGGAGCGGGGTCAGGACAAGTGAGCCTCGGCGATGTGGGCGGCGACCCGCTCCAGAATCGGCCCGGCGTCCGCGATGCACTCGGCGACGTCGGGCTCGACCGAGGTGAGGGGGTAGGCCCGGCCGATACCGGCCCGCAGCAGTGCCTCCTCCGGCAGGGCGAGCCGGCCGCACACCGCCACGACCTCCTTGCCGGCGGCACGCGCCGCCGCCGCGACCCCCGCCGGCGCCTTCCCGTGCAGGGTCTGCTCGTCCAGCGACCCCTCACCGGTGATCACCAGCGAGGCCCGCGCCAGCGCCGGTGCGAAACCTAGGACGTCCAGCATGACCTCGATACCGGGCCGGAAACGCGCGCCCAGGAGCAGCGCGCCGTACCCGATGCCGCCGGCCGCACCCGCGCCCGGAGCCGCCGCGTACTCGGCGGCACGCGACCCCACGGCCGTCTCCAGCACCTCGGCGAAGTGGGCGAGGGCCGCGTCCAGCGTCCGCACGTCGTCCGGCGACGCCCCCTTCTGCGGGCCGTACACCGCCGGCGCGCCCTTGGGCCCGGTCAGCGGATTGTCGACGTCACTGGCGAGCACCAGCTCCACCGAGGACAGTCGTGCGTCGAGGCCGGACAGATCCGCCCGCGCAAGTCCGGCGAGACCGCCGCCGCCCGGCGGCACCGGCTCCCCGTCCTCGTCCAGGAACCGCGCGCCGAGCGCCGACAGCATCCCGGCACCGCCGTCCGTCGTGGCGCTCCCGCCGACGCCGAACACGATCGTCCGCGCGCCCGCGTCCAGCGCGGCCCGCAGCAGTTCCCCGGAGCCGTACGTGGAGGCGGTGAGCGGCGCGAAGACGCCGGCCGGCAGCCGCTGCAGCCCGCTCGCCTCGGCCATCTCCACGACCGCGGTCCCGCCGCGCAGCGCGAACGCGGCCGTGACCTCCTGCCCGAGCGGCCCGGCCACCCGTACCTCGCGGCGCTCGAAGCCGGCCGCGACCGCCGCGTCCACGGTTCCGTCGCCGCCGTCGGCCACCGGCAGCGCTTCGACCCGGAGGCCGGGCACGATCCGGCGCAGCCCGGCCGTCACCCGCTCGGCGACCTGTACGGCCGTCAGCGAGCCCTTGAACTTGTCCGCGGCGATGAGTACCCCACGGGTCTCGTTCACTGCAGCGTCCGCCACCTTGCTTTCCCCTTGCTCTCCGGGCCCCGCGCACGTCAGGGCCAGTCGCGCCGCTGCGACCATAACCGGAGGACACCCCCGGCGTCATGCACCGACCGAACCCTGGGCAGTCCCTGGGAGGCGGCTGGGAAAACGGGTACACCCCAGCCATGGGCAACCAGGGCACCGGGCCGGACCTCGCCGACCGCATCCACGGCGGCTGGCTCGGCCGGATCGCGGGCAACATGCTCGGCAAGCCGGTCGAACAGGGCGAGGTGTGGACGCGGGAGCGTATCGACCGGTATCTGCGGCAGGCCGCCGCCCTGCCGCTGACCGACTACCTGCCCGAGCCCGCCGACGCGGCCGACGGCGCCGTACTGCGCCCGGAGTGGCGCCAGTGCGTGCGCGGCAGGATCCACGGCAGCTGCCGCGACGACGACGTCGACTACGCCATCCTCGGCCTGCACCTGCTGGAGACCCACGGCTTCGGCTTCAGCACCGAGCAGGTCGGCGACCTGTGGCTGCTCCGGCTGCCGTACCTGCAGACGTTCACCGCGGAGCGGGCGGCCTACCGCAATCTGGCGAACGGTCTGAAGCCGCCGCTGACGGCGACGTACGACAACCCGTACCAGGAGTGGATCGGTGCGCTGATCCGCGCCGACGTCTACGGCTGGACCTCCCCCGGCGACCCGCGCCGCGCCGCCGGGCTGGCCCGCCGGGACGCGGTGCTCTCGCACACCGGCAACGGTGTCTACGGCGCGATGTTCGCGGCCGCGCTGATCTCGGCCGCGTTCACGGCGCCGGGTGTGCGGGACGCGGTGGAGACCGCGCTCGCGGTGATCCCCGCGAGCAGCCGCCTGGCCCGTACCGTGCGCCGGGTGGTGTCCCTGCACGAGACCCGCCTGCCCTGGGAGGAGACCCTGGCCACGGTGGGCGCGGAGACCGCCGGACTCGGCTGGATCCACACCGTCCCGAACGCGGCCGTCCTCACGGCGGGGCTGCTGTACGGCGACGGCGACTTCACCCGCACCCTCGCCCTCACCGTGCGCGGCGGCCTGGACACCGACTCCAACGGCGCGACGGCCGGCTCGGTGGCCGGCGTGCTCACCGGCGCCTCGGCCGTCCCGGCCCGGTGGAAGGACCCGCTGGAGGACACGGTCCGGAGCGCGGTGTTCGGCTTCGACGGCGCGCGGATCAGTGCGCTGGCCGAGCGCACCCTGCGCCTGGCGACGAGCGGACCGTAGCCGTCCGGGGCTGGTTACCCTTCCTGAATGACCACGACTGACGACTTCGCCGCGTACATCGCCGGCCTGCCCCGTGTCCTCGCCGGTGCCGCCGCGCTCTTCCGGGACGCCGAGGGACGCGTACTGCTGGTCGAGCCCAACTACCGGGAGGGGTGGGCGCTTCCGGGCGGCACGATCGAGTCGGACGACGGCGAGACGCCGCGCCAGGGGGCCCGCCGGGAGACGCTGGAGGAGATCGGCCTCGACCGGGAGCCGGGCCGGCTGCTGGCGGTGGACTGGGTGCACGGCACGGGACGCCCGCCGCTGGTGGCGTACGTGTACGACGGCGGTGTCCTCACCGAGGCCGAGTTCAAGGCCATCCGCCTGCAGGAGGAGGAACTGCTGTCCTGGCGGCTGGTGCCCCGCGAGGACATCCCCGGCCACCTGCCGGGCGCCCTCGGCCGCCGCGTCCTGACCGCACTGGACGTTCTGGCGGAGAACGCGGGCACGGCAGAGCTGGAGAACGGCCACCGGGTGGCCTGACACCACCGGCCACCGGGCCACCGGGCCACCGGGCCACCGGGCCACCGGGGCCGGCCCGCCCCGGCCCGCCCCCGAAACCGCCACGGCCGCCCCCACCTGAAGGCCGCCACGGCCGCCCTCCCCCTCGCCCTCACCCGAAAATCACCACGCCGCCCCCTCCCCACACCCGAAACCGCCACGCCGATGCCCCTCCGCCCCACCCGCCCGGACGAAGACGGCGGCTGTCTCCGCCTGGTCCTCGCCGTACCCCTGGCCCTGCTCACCGCCATCGCCGCGTTCTTCTGCCGGACGGCACTCACTCTGCGTCCGTCCGGCCCCTGGGACGACGAGGCGTACGCCGGGATCGTCCTGTCCTGTGCCCTCACGGTCACGGCCGCGGCCGCCGCGCTCGCCCTGCGGCTGCTTCCGTCGGTGCGACAGGTGATGGGGTGGGGCTGGGTGGCACCGGCCCTGGCCCTGGGGGCGGTGGCGGCGGTGCGCTGGGCATCGGTCGCCTGAGTGAAATCGGCTCGCGGCCTCCGCTCCGCGCGGCCTACCCTCGACGGCATGACCAAGCCCCTCGTCGCCGTCCTCAGCGGGGCCGGCATCTCCACCGACTCCGGGATCCCCGACTATCGCGGTCCGAACGGGCTGTGGCGGCGGGATCCGGAGGCCGAGAAGCTTGTGACGTACGAGTACTACATGAGCGATCCGGAGATCCGGCGGCGGTCATGGCAGATGCGCCGGAAGAACCGCACGCTCAAGGCCGAGCCGAACGCCGCGCACCGGGCCGTCGCCGACCTGGAGAAGTCCGGCGTACCGGTGCGGGTGATCACGCAGAACGTGGACGGCCTGCACCAGCTCGCCGGGCTGTCCGCCCGCAAGGTGCTGGAACTGCACGGCAGCGCCCGCAGCGTTGTGTGCACGGGGTGCGGAGCGCGAGGCCCGATGGAGGACGCCCTCGCCCGGGTCGAGGCCGGCGAGGAGGACCCGCCGTGCCTGCAGTGCGGCGGGATCCTGAAGTCGGCCACGGTGATGTTCGGCGAGCGGCTGGACCCGGAGGTGCTCGGCGAGGCCCTGGCGATCAGCAAGGCGTGCACCGTGTTCCTCGCCGTCGGCAGCAGCCTCCAGGTACAGCCCGCCGCCGCCCTCGTCGGCGTCGCCGCCGACCACGGCGCCCACCTGATCATCGTGAACGCCGAGCCGACACCCTACGACGACCTCGCCCAGGAGGTCATCCACGAACCGATCGGCACCGCCCTGCCCGAACTGCTCGGCAGGATCGCGCTGGGTTAGAACAGGGCCGTTCCCCGCTCGAAGTCCAGCAGTCGCTGTTTGCGGTCCAGGCCGCCGCCGTAACCGGTGAGGTCGCCGCCCGCGCCGATGACTCGGTGGCAGGGGACGATGATGCCGATCGGGTTCTTGCCGTTGGCGAGGCCGACCGCGCGGGACGCCTTGGGGTTGCCCAGGGCGTCGGCGAGTTCGCCGTAGGAGCGGGTCTCGCCGTAGGGGATGCGGGTCAGCTGGTCCCAGACGCCGCGCTGGAACGGGGTGCCGTTCAGCCGGAGTTCGAGGGTGAAGTGGGTCAGCTCGCCCGCGAAGTAGGCCGAGAGCTGTTCCTCGGTCCGGGCGAAGAGGCTGTCGTCGCGGGTGCCGAAGCTCTCCTCCGGCGGACGGTGGCGCTGCCCGGTCATGTAGAGACCGCACAGGACGCCGTCGTCGGCGACGAGGGTGAGCGGGCCGTAGGGGCTGTCGATGACGGTGTGCTGCTTCATCGAGGAGATCCTTACACGGGAAGGAAGTTGATCGGGTGGCTGTCGGTCGCCCACAGGTACTGGACCGCATAGGCCCGCCAGGGCCGCCAGGCCTCGGCGCGGGCGGTGAGCGCGGCGGGGGTGGACGGCAGGCCCAGCTCCTGTGCCGCGCGGCGGATCCCTAGGTCGGTGGGGAGAAAGGCGTCGGGGTCGCCGAGCGCGCGCATGGCGATGACGTCGACCGTCCAGGGTCCGAACCCGGGCAGGTCGAGCAGGCGCGCACGGGCCTCGGGCCAGTCGGATTCCACACCCAAGTGGAGTGTCCCGTCGGCGAGTTGACGCACCAGGGTGGTGAAGGTGGTACGCCGGGTGCGCGGCATGGCCAGGGTCTCGGGGTCCACTTCGGCCAGCGCCTCGGGGGACGGGAAGAGGTGGGTGAGGCCGCCCTCGGGGTCGTCCAGGGGTTTGCCGTGCGCGGTGACCAGGCGGGCCGCGTGGGTGCGGGCGGCGGCCGTGGAGACCTGCTGCCCGAGCACGGCACGGACGGCGAACTCGGCCTCGTCGACGGTGCGCGGCACCCGTCGGCCCGGTGCCTTGTCGACCAGGGGCGCGAGGAACGGGTCAGCGCGCAGCTGGTCGTCGACGGCGACCGGGTCGGCGTCCAGGTCGAGCAGACGCCGGCAGCGGCTGGTGGCCACGGTCAGATCGCGCAGGTCGCTCAGGGTGAGCCGGCAGGCGATGTGGTCGGGGCGAGGGGCGAGCGCGACGATCCCGTGTCCGTACGGCAGCCGCAGCGTGCGCCGGTAGGCGCCGTCCCGCCACTCCTCCACACCGGGCACCGCGGTGGCGGCCAGGTGTCCGAAGAGGTTGTCGGGGTTGAGCGGGGTGCGGAACGGCAGCCGCAGTACGAGGGTTCCGGCGGTGCCCGCGGCCGGGGAACTGTCCTTCGGTGCCCGCGTGCGCAGCTCGCTCGGGGACAGGGCGAAGACCTCGCGCACGGTGTCGTTGAAGGTGCGGATCGAGGAGAAGCCGGCCGCGAAGGCGATCTCCGCCATGGGCAGCGCGGTCGTCTCGACGAGCAGCCGCGCGGTCTGGGCGCGCTGGGCGCGGGCCAGCGCGAGGGGCCCGGCGCCCAGCTCGGCGAGCAGTTGCCGCTCCACCTGCCGGGTGCTGTAGCCGAGCCGGGCGGCCAGGCCCGGCACGCCCTCACGGTCCACGACCCCGTCGGCGATCAGCCGCATCGCCCGGGCCACCAGGTCGGCCCGCTGGTTCCATTCCGGGGAGCCGGGGCTGGTGTCGGGGCGGCAGCGCTTGCACGCCCGGAACCCGGCCTGCTGGCAGGCGGCCGCGCTCGGGTAGAACGTCATGTTCTCGGCCTTGGGCGGAACGACCGGGCAGCTGGGCCGGCAGTAGATGCGGGTGGTCAGGACGGCCGTGAAGAACCAGCCGTCGAACCGTGCGTCCTTGGACTGCACGGCGCGTACACAGTGCTCCCTGTCGAAGTGCGTCCCTGTCTGCATGCGTCCAGGATCGTCCACGCCCCGGCCGGTCGCTGGCGGAAATCCGACACGTGCCTGCGCCGGCCTGGGCCGTCCCCCGTCCACCCCGTCCACCCGGCGACACCGGGGGGCGGACCGCGGGCAGAAGGCGGGGCGCGGCCGCCGCAGAGCAGGAGCAGCCGCGCCCCGGGGCCGTCAGGCGGTCAGGCGGCCTGTGACCCTTCTGGAGAGTCGTCGCGCCGGACCACGCACAGGGCCCAGATGACGAACCCGGAGATCGCGATCATCACGACCGACCAGACCGGGTAGTACGGCAGGGAGAGGAAGTTGGCGATGATGATCAGGCCGGCGATGGTGATACCGGCGACCCGTGCCCACAGCGAGGGCTGGAGCAGGCCGAAGCCGACGATCATCGCGACCACGCCCAGGGCCAGATGGATCCAGCCCCAGCCGGTGAGATCGAACTTGAAGACGTAGTTCGGCGTCGTGACGAAGACGTCGTCCTGGGCGATCCCCATGATGCCCCGGAAGAGGTCAAGCACCCCGGTGATCATGAGCATCACGGCCGCGAAGGTCGTCAGGCCGCCGGCCCACGTCTGCTGCCGGGTCGTTTCCGTGTGTGTGCGGTGTGTCGCGGACATCCCGTTTCCTCGTTTCGGTCTCGTCGGATGTGCTCAGCGAGGGGCGGAGCCCGTTCCGCCGGGGGAACCCTGGTCGCTGAGGACCAGTTCCTTCGCCCTGCGGAACTCCTCCTCGGAGATGTCTCCGCGGGCCTTGATCTCGGACAGTTTGGCCAGCTGGTCGACGCTGCTGGTCCCGCCCTGGGCGGTCTCGCGGATGTAGGCGTCGAACTCCTTCTGCTGCGACCTGGCCTGCTCCACCTCACGGCGGCCCATGTCCTTGCCGCGGGCGATCACGTAGACGAGGACGCCGAGGAACGGCACCACGATGACGAACAGCAGCCACGCCGCCTTGGCCCAGCCGCTCATCCTGTCGTCACGGAAGATGTCGACGATGATCCGGAAGAGCAGCACGAACCACATGATCCAGAGGAAGAAGACCAGCATGGTCCAGAAGGCGCTCAGCAACGGATAGTCGTACGCGAGGTACGTCTGGGCGGTCATGTCACTCCTCCGTTCCGGGGCCGTGCCCGGCAGACGATCTCTGCCGTTTCAGCGTGGGCACGGCAAGAAGTCGGCGCCTCACCCGGGAGGGGTGAGCGTCCGGTGGACCGCGTGCCGCCAGGCGAAGGCGACCGCCAGCTCCACCAGCCCCAGCAGGACGAGCCAGAGTCCCAGCAGCCGGGTCAGCGCACGCGCCGACTCGGCCGGCAGGGCCAGGACCACGATGCCGGCGACGATGCCCAGCACCGCCGCGCCGATCAGGACGCCGCGGTGCGGCAGGTCCTTGGTGGCGAGGGCCGTGTGGAGCGTGAGGATGCCGGACACCAGCCAGACGATCCCCACGATCAGCGACAGCGCCGTGATGGTCTGCAAGGGGTGGCGCAGACAGAGCACGCCCGCCAGGACGCAGACGACCGCGAGCAGCAGTACGGGGATCCGCTCCCCGGCCTCCTGGCGGCCGAAGGCCGTGACGAACCGGAAGACGCCGGTCACGAGCAGGTACAGACCGATCAGGACGGCGAGGACGTGCAGTGTCTCGTCGGGCCAGACCAGCACCAGGACGCCCGGCACCAGGGTGGCGATCGCCGTCCACAGGATCCAGGTCCAGGAGCGCGCGAGCAGGGCCAGCGCCTCCGTCGGGTCCTCGGTGCGGCCGGGAGTCGTCCTGCCGCCGAAGGGGTCCGTTCCGGTCCGGGATTCCGGATCGCGCGACTCGCTCATGGTTCCTCCTCACGAGACCGAGCACTGCCGAAACGACTGGAACGCCGTAAACGGCCGAAACGTCCGGGACGGCTGCGATGATCGCCGTCGGAACGTCGTGCGGCCTCGCGGCCACCCTCCCGTGTCCGTACGGACACGGGATCACCCACGGCGGGTGATCCCCGCGCGGCGCGTGGGCGATGGGCTGGCGAGGTCGACCGGCGCCGGACCGGACGGAGCGAAGAGGGACCGACCGGAGCGAAGAGAGCCGAGATGAGGGATCCCGTGACTGCCCGCCCGGAACGCACCCGGGGCGGCCGGGGGAACCGGGCGCGCCCCCCGGTCTCGCGAGCGGCCGTGCGGGCGACCGTGCTGGCCGTGGTGCGGCCGCTGCTCATCACGGCCGCGCTGGTCACCGCCTACTATCTGCTGCCCCTCAACGCCCGGGGCCCGGGGGTCACCACGGTCATGCTGGTGTGCGGGCTGCTCGGCGTGGGGCTGGTGTTCGCCTGGGAGGTCTGGTCCATCGTGCAGTCGCCCTATCCGCGGCTGCGGGCCATCGAAGCGCTGGCCGTCACGCTGGCACTGTTCCTGATCTTCTTCGCCGGCGCCTACTACGTCATGGGCAGCACCACCCCGGGCTCGTTCAGCGAACGGCTGACCAGGACGGACTCCCTGTACTTCACGCTCACCACGTTCAGCACCGTCGGCTACGGCGACATCACCGCCCGCTCGCAGTCGGCCCGGTTGGTGGCCATGCTGCAGATGGCATGCGGCCTGCTCCTGGCCGGCGTCGCCCTTCGGGTACTCACGGGCGCGATCGAGTCGGGTCTGCAACGCAAACGGTCGGCCGGGCCGGGGCCGGGGGGCGGGACGGATGGCGACGACGACGGCGAGAGCGAGAGCGACGGCAACGACGGCGACGACGGCGGCGGCGGCGACGGCGACGACGGCGACGGCGACGACGGCGACGACGGCGACAGCGACGGAAGTGGCAACGGCAACAGCGGCTCCAACGGCAGCGGGAGCGGGAGCGGGACCGGCTCCAACGGGTCGGAGGGGGGCGACGGGTCGGAAGGGGCCGACGAGTCCGGGCACCGGTCGGCACCCCGGTCCAACAGGGCCCACAGGCCCCACAGGTCCGACGGGTCCGACGGGTCCGACGGGTCCGGGCAGCGGGTCGAACCATGACTGCGCCCTGTGCCATGGCCGTGGCCGTCCTGTCGCGGCTTGTCGCGGCGCCCGGCGCGGCGGTCCGCTCCACATGGGTCACCGCCGCCGTCCTGTGACGCCCCTCCGGAACTCGACGGTCACTTCGGCCACTCCGGCCACTCCGGCTGCTTCGCCCCCACAGGCCGTTGCGACCCGCCGGCCCCTCTGCCCCCTCTGCCCTCCCTCTGCCCCCCTATGCCGCCTCCGAGCCCTTCGCCCCCTCCGGCACCCGTTGGTCCCTCCGGTCACTCAGGCCCTTCCGGCCCTCCAGTCACTCTCCGGTCATTCCGGCACCTGGCGCATCTCCAGAACGCGCAGTCCGAGGGACCGGAACCGGGCAAGGAGCCCGTAGAGATGCGCCTCGTCCACGACGGGTCCGAACAGGAGTGTCTGCCCGGACATCACGACATGGTCCAGCTCTGGAAAGGCCCTGGTCAGCGTCTCCGACATGCGGCCGTCGACGCGGATCTCGTAGCGCATGGCCTGCTCTCCCGCCGCGGGCGTACTGCCGCCTCGGTCGCGATCCTCCGCTTCCCCGGGCCCTCGGACCTCACCCGGTGCAGGTGATACCGGTTCCGCGAGCGCGGCGCGCGCTCTCTGCCGGCGTGGCGCGCGGTGCGGAGACGGGCCGTCCGCGGCAACCGCCGGGCGCCGTGGACGGGGAAGGCGGTCGTATCAGAGGAGGTGCAACTCGCGGGCCCGGCGCACCGCGTCGCTGCGCCGGTTCACGGCCAGCTTCCGGTAGACGCTCTTGAGGTGGGTCTTGACCGTGTTCACCGACAGGGTCAGGTCGGCGGCGATCTCCTCCGTGGACATCATCCAGGACAGCCGGAGCAGCACGTCCCGCTCGCGTCCGCTCAGCTCCTCCACGACCAACGACGGCGGTTCCAGCGGTACGTCGCCGGGGGCGCCCTGCCCGGCGGGCGGGGGGATCAGCCAGCCGGCGGCCAGTTCGTCCAGCGGGGGTGCCTCCAGCAGCCGCCGCAGCTGCGGTCCGGCGTCCAGGAAGGGGCGTCGCAGCCGGTCCCGGCGCGCCTGCAGCAGGGCCCGCGCGAGCAGCCGGCGGGCGGTGTCGGTGTCTCCCGCCTCCTGTGCGGCCCGGGCCCGCACCAGCGCCGTACGGACGGCGACCGCCGGGCCCGTCCCGGTGAGGCCGTGCAGGCCGTCGAGCGCGCGCAGGGCCGCGTCGCGGTTCCCGGCGGCCAGATGCGCCCACGCCAGCTCGGCGGCGTACGGCCGCCCGTCACCGGCAACGTCGTCCAGCACCTTCGAGGCGCTGTCCGGCCGGCCCTCGGCACGATGGGCGGCCGAGGCGACAAGCGCCGTGTACGCCTCCGCCCAGGGGCAGGCTTCGTCGGTCCCCGCCGGGAGTTCGGCGGCCCCCGCGGCGGCCCGTGCGTCGCCGCGGGCCAGCAGCAGACGCGCGCTCGCCAGGGCCCGGGCCGCCGCGGCGACCGGATCGGGTCCGCCGAGGCAGGCCTCGGCGGCCTCGTCGAGGAGCGCCTGCGCCTGCGCGAGCTCGTCGCGGTCCACGGCCACGAGGGCCAGCACCATGTGGCCGAGACCGGAACCGGACTGGCGGGGCGGCAGACCGCTCTCCCCGTCGCCGAGCGCCGCCCGCGCCTTGCGTTCCGCCCGGCCGGGCCAGCCGTTCAGGTAGTCGATGAGCGCCAGGTGCGCCAGGGACTCCTCCCGGGGCAGGGTGATCGAGGCCGCACCCGGGCCGTCGGCCACCTCGGACAGGACGGCGCGCGCCTCGTCGAGGCGCCCCGCCCACAGGCGGGCCGACCCCAGGTGGGTGAGCAGCAGGGCGGTGAGTTCGGGGTGTTTGCGCAGCAGTCGCTCGGGGACCTGGTCGCGCAGTGCCTCGGCCGTCCGCGCCGCCCGTTCGGCTCCGCCGGGCGAGCCGGCCAGCCGGGCCGCCA
This sequence comes from Streptomyces sp. NPDC107581, assembly GCF_055657175.1. Classification (NCBI taxonomy): domain Bacteria; kingdom Bacillati; phylum Actinomycetota; class Actinomycetes; order Kitasatosporales; family Streptomycetaceae; genus Streptomyces; species Streptomyces sp. NPDC107581. The sequence continues at coordinate 21,121 of NZ_JBVKBH010000029.1, read as the reverse complement.
GGACGTCGAGCACCGCGCAGCTCAGCCGGGCCGCCGCGTCGGGGCCGTCCCCCGTTCCGTCCGCGGGCGTCTGGCCGGCGCGGCGCAGGTGCGCGAGGCCGTGGTCGAGATCCCGGCGGCGCAGGTCGCGCGCGGCCCGCACCAGGTCCGCCGCCGCGCTGGTGGCCTCGGGTCCCATCGAGCGGAAGAGTTCGTCCAGGTCGTCGCAGCGCAGCCCGGTGAAGAGCTGCCCGATCGCCAGGTCGTCCACGAGCGCACCGGCGGTCAGGTCCCAGTCCCCCGCCGCCGCGCCGTGGGCCAGCGTCTCCGGCAGGGCGCCGGAGACACGCAGCCACCGGGCGGCGCGCCGGTGCAGCTCCGGCTCCAGTTCGGGAGAGCGCTCGCGCAGATGGGCGCGGAGGATCTCCGCGAACAGCGGGTGCAGCCGGTACCACGGGTGTCCGAGGTCCTCGACGAAGGCGTTCTGGCGGTGGAGACCGGCGAGGATGGGCTCGCTTCCGCTCCAGCCGGTGAGCGCGTCGGCCAGCTCGGGACGGAACCGCTCCAGGACACTGACCCGCAGCAGCAGGTCCTGGGTCCGGGCCGGTTGCCGCTTGAGCACCTCGGCCAGAAGGTAGTCGGCGACCGTGCTGCGGGCCGCCTCGAACTCCTTCAGGTACGTCTGCGGATCTGCGGTCTCCTGCGCGGCCAGGGCGCACAGCCGCAGTCCGGCGGCCCAGCCCCGGGTGCGGGTCACCAGGGCACGGGTGGCCTCGGCCGACAGGTGCAGCCCGTGCAGCCGCAGAAGGGCCGCCGCCTCCTCGGGGGTGAAGGCCATTTCGGCGTCGCGGATCTCGGTGATGGCGTCCGCCACCCGGTAGCGGTGCAGCGGCAGCAGCGGCTCGGTGCGGGTGACCAGGACCAGCCGCATTCCGTCCGCGGCGTGGTGCAGGACGAACTCCAGTTCCTCGGCGACCTGCGGGGCGGTGACGCGGTCGAACTCGTCGAGTACGACCAGCAGGGGGCGGGTGCCTTCGCTCAGTGCCGCGGCCAGGCGCGCCAGCAGCCCGTGGTCGACGCGGTCGGCGTCCGCCGGGCAGCCGATGGCCTCGGGCAGCGGTGCGCCGGTGGCGTGCAGCGCCTGCAGCAGGTGGGCCCAGAACACGCCGGAGCTGTCGTCCTCGGACTCGGTGGTCATCCAGGCGACCGGGCGGCGCAGTCCGGCGGCCCAGTCGGCGACCAGCAGGGTCTTTCCGGCCCCGGCCGAGCCGTTGACCATCGTCAGCGGCGTCCGCAGTGCCTGGTCGAGGTGTTCGAGCAGGCGGTCACGCCGCAGGAATGTGGCCGGCCTGGCCGGCGGGGCGAAGCGGGTGTGGAGGAACGGCTCCCCCAGCGGATCGGCGTACGCCGCCTCCGGTCTCGGCCGGTTGTCTTCCGTCGCCGCCATGGCTCTCACCGCCTGTCCGTCGGTTCACGGGCAGCGCTTCCTGCCACCAGGATCCCAGCCTTCCGGCTTCGGCACAGATCGAGGCGGGCTCACCGGTCCGGACCAGGCGAAGGGCATGGGCGGAGCATGGGCGGAGCATGGGCGGGATCAGCGGGATCGACGGGGGCTCGACAGGACCGACAGGACCGACAGGACCAGTGTGGTCGACAGGGTCAGCGTTCGACGGCATCGGCCTCGACCGGCGCTGCCTCAGCCCTCTCCAGCCCTCCTCAGCGCTCTCCAGCCCTTCTCAGCGCTCCTCGGCCGACCGGCCGGAGGCGGGCGGAGGCGGGGATGCGGTCACCGCCGCTCTGCCGCTCGCCGCCAGCAGCGCCAGCAGCGCGAGGACGAGGAGGAGCACGAGGACCAGCAGGAGGACCGTGAGGACCGTCGGGTGGTTCCACAGGGCGAAGACGAGGACCACGACGAGCAGCGCGGCCAGGGTGAGCGGGCGCCGGTAGGCCTGTGCCCAGGCTCCCGCGCGTCCGGTGGTGACATGGTGCGCCGCCGCCCACCGGGCCGCCGAGTCCGCGGTGTGGTCGGAGGCTCCGCGCACGGCGACGGGCAGCCGTCCCGGCCCGGCGAAGTAGGCGCCGAGCGCGACGACGACGCCGAGGACGACGGCCGTGCGCAGGCTGACCTTCAGGAAGCGCAGCAGGGTGTCGAAGACGGCCGCGGCGGCCGCCCGGGACTGCACCTGGGGCGGCAGGTGGTCCAGGTAGTAGTGACGCGCCACGACGAGCCCGATGGCCACGACCAGGCAGGCGAAGGCGGCGCCGAGCGCGGTGCGGGCCAGCGCCCGCCGCCGGCGCCGGGCGAGCAGTACTCCGGCGACGCCGAGGACGACGACGAGGACGGGGAACCAGTTGCCGACGATGTCGAGCAGATGGGCGCCCTTGCGGGCCTTGGCGAGCTGGTCGGACTGGAAGAGCACCATCTGCTTGTCGACGTCCGGGATCTTCGCGGCCGGGCTGATACCGGCGTCGACCAGGTCCTTCTTGACCCGGTCGACGGCGGTGCCGATGTCGAGGACGACGGCGCCGTCCTGCACCTCGAAGGCTCCGCGGCCCTCGCCGGTCAGGGCGTGCACCACGGCCCGGTGGGCGTCCCGGTTGGCGTTGGTCCACACCCGTTCGAAGAGGTTGCTGTGCACGACCCGGGTGGCGGCCCTGGTGACGGCCTGCTCCACCACGGCGTCGATCTGCGGCCCCAGTTCCCTGACCGCGTCCGCGGCGCGCGGCGGCAGCCCTTGCGACTGGAGCCAGGTGGCGATGTCGCCGGCCGCCTGGGGGCCGTTCACCTTGGCGCCGACCGCTTCGGTGATCCGGTGGACGGCCGCGTCCTGGATCGCGGGATCGTCCGCCAGCGGGGCGACCGTGGACACGTATCGGCCGGTGTCGAGTGCGATGTCGTGCACCCAGGTGGCGAGCAGGGCGACGGGTACGAAGATGCAGGTCAGCACGATGAGCACGGCCGAGGCGGTGGCGCGTGCCACCCGTCCCGCGGCGCCGGCCGCCCGCCGCCCGCCGTGCGCGGCCGCTCCCCCGGGGGGCGGCCCCGTACCGTCCGGTCCGCCGGGCGTAGCGGCTGGCGGCTCGGTCATGGGACCTCCGGGACGGTGTACTCCTGGACACCCCCTATTGCCGCAGCCCGGCCGCCCCCGGGCATCTTCTGCGGGCCGTCCGGGCGACGGGACCAGGGCCTACCGGTGGTGGTCCCCCTGCCGGAACCGGGCGATCCACTCCGAGGTCGCCCGCAGCCCGCCGAAGGTGTAGAAGTGCACCTTCACCGCGCCGTGCCGCGTGGGGTCGTACGCCTTGGCCAGCGCGTGCAGAAAGCGGTCCGGGCCCGTCGTACCCATGAGGTTGGTCAGCGAGAAACCGTACTTGCGGGCGACGGAGGCGCTGGTGGCGACGCCGAACCGGGCCGCGTACCCCAGCAGCCGGCGCACGCCCGCGGGGCCGGGGACGCCGATGCGGACGGGCAGATGGACCCCGCGGGCGCGGGCGGCCTCCAGCCAGCCGAGGACCGGGTCGACGTCGAAGCCGAACTGGGTGATGACATCGCCGCCGAGCCGCTCGGTACCGAGGGCCGCCGTCTTGTCGGTGAGCGCCGCCCACAGGGTGCGGTCCGTGATCGCCGGGTGGCCCTCCGGGTAGCCGCTGATGCCGATGTGCCGTGCGCCGTACCGCTGGAGCAGCCCGGTGCGGATGACGGACAGGGCGTCCTCGTAAGGGCCCTCCGGGCGGGCCGGGTCGCCGCCGACCACGAACACGTTCTCGGCGGTGCCGTCCGCCGCCAGGCCGGCCAGGAACTCCTCCAGGTGGACCTGCGAGGGCAGGCGGCGGGCGGATATGTGCGGTACGGGCACGAAACCGAGCCGTTTGACCGCGCGGGCGGCCGCCAGCCGCGTGCCGAGGTCCTCGCCCGCCAGGAAGGTGACGTTGATCCGGGTGCCCGGCGGGATGCTGTCGCTCGCCTCCTCCAGCTTCGGCACGTCCTTGCCGGTCATCTCCAGGGAGAAGTCGTCCAGCAGGGAGGTGCCCACCGCGGGAGGGGCGGTGAGAGCGGGGTTCATCGTGCTCCTTGTGCGACGGCGTGCGGTGCCCACGACCGCGTACGCCCGCGTACGGCTGTGCGCGACGGCGTACGGCCGCGGTCCTGACCCCGCCCGATGATGCCACGCGGGTCACGGACCGCTGGGACCGGCCGGCGCTTCGGCCGCCACCGGAGCCGGTGCTCTCAGCGGGACGCGTAGACCTTCTCGACGAAGCCGGCGATCTGCTCCTCCGTCAGGTGCCGGGCGAGGTCGGCCTCGCTGATCATGCCGATGAGCTTCTTCTCCTGGATCACCGGCAGCCTGCGTATCTGGTTCGTCTCCATCTCGTCCAGCACCTGGTCCACGCTGGCGTCCGCGTCGATCCAGCGGGGCGTGCCCTGCGCCAGATCGCCGCACGTCACCTTCGCCGGATCATGGCCCTTGGCCACGCACTTCACGACGATGTCGCGGTCGGTGATGATGCCGCACAGTCGCTCGTTGGCGTCGCTGACGGGCAGCGCACCCACGTTCAGGCGCGCCATCAGCTGCGCGGCCCGGTCGAGGGTCTCGGTCTCCGGGATCCAGCGGGCCCCGGAGTGCATGATGTCTGCGGCGGTGGTCATCGGTTCAACCTCCTTGCGCGCACGCTCGTACGGATGAAAAAGGCGTCCTCCTTTCACCGTACGAGCATGTCCGCTCCCCCGCGCGAGGTCGCCCGGGTACCGCCGGTGGCCGTGCGGCGGCCCACACGGCCGTAAGAGACGTACCGTCCCGCGTCGTTGAGCGGTCCGGAGCAGGACCGGAGGTGCCCGACCGCCTGCCGCGTCACGAGCTCCGCGTCAGCCGACCTGCCGGGCGAACGCCTCGTACGCCCGGTCGTCGAAGAGGACGAACCGGACCTCCTCGACCGCCGTGTCCGTGGCCCGCACCGTCTCCACCGCGATCCGGGCGGCGTCCTCCAGCGGCCATCCGTAGATACCGGCGGAGACGGCGGGAAACGCGACCGTACGAGCACCCAGCTCGTCCGCGACCCGCAGTGACTCCCGATAACAGGAGGCCAGCAGCTCCGACCGGTCCTCCTCGCGGCTGAATCGCGGACCCACCGTGTGAATGACCCAGCGGGCGTCCAGATCGCCCGCCGTGGTGGCGACCGCCCGGCCCGTGGGCAGGCCCTTGCCGTAGTGGGAGGCGCGCAGCCGACGGCAGTCCTCCAGGATCGCGGGGCCGCCGCGCCGGTGGATCGCGCCGTCCACTCCTCCGCCGCCGAGCAGGGAGGAGTTGGCCGCGTTGACGATGGCGTCGGCGCTCTGCCGGGTGATGTCGCCCTGCACCAGCTCGATGGTGGTCATGACTGCCTCTCTACCAGCTCAGTACCGGGTGAAGGCGGTGGCAACACGCTGGTGCGTCACGGTTGTTGGCGCAGTCGCCGCCAGACCGCCCTGGCCGCGTTGTGCCCCGACATGCCGTGCACGCCGGGGCCCGGCGGGGTGGCCGAGGAACAGATGAAGACGGCCGGGTGCGGGGTCCGGTACGGGGACAGGGACAGTCTGGGGCGCAGCAGGAGCTGGAGTCCGGAGGCCGCGCCGCAGGCGATGTCGCCGCCGACGTAGTTGGCGTTGTGGGCGGCCATCTGGGCCGGTCCTGCGGTGGCACGGGCCAGGACGCGGTCGCGGAAGCCGGGCGCGAAGCGTTCCAGCTGGCGTTCTATCGCGTCCGTGAGGTCGCCCTGCCAGCCGTTGGGGACGTGGCCGTACGCCCAGAAGACATGTTTGCCCTCGGGGGCGCGGGTGGGGTCGGCCACACTGGGCTGGACGGTGATCAGGAACGGCTTGTCGGGGGCGTGACCCTCGCGGGACGCGGCGCGCAGGGCGGTGTCGATCTCGGCCCGGCTCGCGCCGATCTGCACGGTGCCGGCGACGCGGGCCTCGGGTGCGGTCCAGGGAACCGGGCCGTCCAGTGCGTAGTCGATCTTGAAGACACCGGGTCCGTAGCGGTAGCGGTCGTAGTAGCCGCCGAAGCCGGCGATGCGGGCGAGCGCGGTCGGCGAGGTGTCGAAGACGTACGCCCGCGCGGGCGGCAGGTCGTCCAGCCGCTTGACCTCGTAGTCCGTGTGGACGGCGCCGCCGAGATCCTTGAGGTAGGCGGCGAGCGCGTCGGAGATCGCCTGGGAGCCGCCGCGGGCCACCGGCCAGCCGCGGGCGTGCGCGGCCAGCGCGAAGACCAGGCCGACGGCGCCGGTGGCGAGGCCGCTCAGTGGGGCCATGACATGGGCGACGAGGCCGGAGAAGAGGGCCTTGAACCGCTCGTCGTGGAAGCGGCTCATCAGCCAGGTGGAGGGCGGCAGACCGGCCAGGCCGAAGCGGGCGAGGGTGACCGGGTCGCGGGGCAGCGCGGTCAGGGGCAGGGACATGAAGTCCCGGGCGAGCGTGTCCCAGTGCGGCACGAACGGCTCGACCAGCCTGCGGTAGGCGCCCGCGTCGCGCGGCCCGAACGAGGCGGCCGTCTCGGCGACGGACCGGGACAGTACGGCCGCGGTGCCGTCCGGGAAGGGATGCGCCATGGGCAGGTCGGCGTGCAGCCACTGAAGGCCGTAGCGGTCCAGGGGCAGCGCGCGGAACGCGGGCGAGTTGATGCCGAGAGGGTGGGCGGCCGAGCACGGGTCGTGCCGGAAGCCGGGCAGGGTCAGCTCTTCGGTACGGGCGCCGCCGCCGACGGTGGGCCGCGCCTCGAAGAGGGCGACGGAGAAGCCGCGGCGGGCCAGCTCCACGGCAGCGGTCAGTCCGTTCGGTCCCGCACCCACCACGACCGCATCGAGCATCGACGACACCTTCGGACCCCTTCGTCAGCCGATGGCTAATCAGGATCAGGATATGCCGCAGGACGGACACTCCCCCGGGCCGGGTGCCTCAGGGGGCCGTACGCAGCAGTTCCGCGATCCGGCGGGCGGTGCCGGCGTCGCGGGCGGCGGTGAACGGCAGCACGTTGGAGCCGGTCACGCGGAAGGGTTCGCCGCTGCGGGTCAGGTGGGTGCCGCCCGCCTCTTCGACCAGGAGCAGGCCCGCCGCGTGGTCCCAGGCGGCCTCCCAGGAGAACGCCACGGCATCCAACTCGCCCCGCGCTATGGCGAGATACTCCAGGCCCGCCGAGCCGCAGGGGCGCGGGGCGACGCCTTCGGTCCACAGGGCGCGCAGTGCGCGCTTCTGCTCGTCGGTGGTGAAGTCGGGGTGGGAGGTGGCGACGCGCAGGTCACGGCCGGGTGCGGGCGGGCCCGCGAGCAGCCGCTCGCCGTCGAGGAAGGCGCCCCGGCCGCGGACGGCCGTGGCGAGCTGGTCACGTGCGGGGGCGTAGGTCCAGGAGGCCAGGACGGTGCCCCGGTGGGCGAGCGCCACCAGGGTGCAGAAGCCGTCGTCGCCGTGCACGAACTGCCGGGTGCCGTCGACCGGGTCGATGATCCAGACCGGCGCGTCGCCCTGGATCGCCTCGTACGTGGCCGGGTCGGCGTGCACGGCCTCCTCGCCGACGACCACCGAGCCCGGCAGCAGCGCCCCGAGGACTGCGGTGAGCTGCCGCTCGGCGAGCCGGTCGGCGTCGGTCACCAGGTCGTGCGGTCCGCTCTTCTGGTCCACCTCGTGCGCGGCCAGGCGGCGGAAGCGGGGCAGGATCTCGGCCGCGGCCGCCTTGCGGACCGCTTCCTCGACATCGGCCGAGCAGCGGGTGAGAAACTCGTCGATGGTTTCCGTGTCTTGGATCATGCCTCCCATGAGAACACGCGCCACTGACAATCCCCGCCCCACTGGTGGACGCAAGGTGGAATCGGGATGAAGAACGGGTGCGGGCGGATTCGGCGGGCGAGGGCCGGCCGCAGGCGCGCACACCCGCCCGCCACCAGGCCGGCGCCCACCTGTCAGTCACCACGTACACGCGTATCCGCCCGTCACCGGGCCCACGGACACCCGTCCACCGCCGGAGCCGCGCACACCCGCCCACCACGGGGCCGCGCACATCCATCCACCACCGGGGCCGCGCACACGTATCCACCGCCGGAGCCGCGCACACCCACCCACCACGGGGCCGCGCACATCCATCCACCACCGGGGCCGCGCACACCCGTCCACCACCGGGCCCACGGACACCCGCCCCCCGGCGCCCCACGCACACCGCCCACCACCGCACCGCCCCCGGACGCCTCCGTCATCCGTCGGCGCCGCGCCCTCAGCGGCCCACCGCGTAGCCCTGCATTCCCCGCGGGTTTGCGGCCGCCGACAGGATCCCGGACTCCGGGTCGCGGGCCACCGCGCACAGGCGGCCCTCCGACCAGCCCGGGCCGACCGTGACGTCATGGCCGCGCCGGCGCAGCTCCTCGACCACGCCGGCGTCCATCCGGGACTCCACCGTCACGCTGCCGGGGCGGTGCCCGCGCGGGTAGAAGGAGCTGGGAAATCCGTCGTTGTGCCAGTTCGGGGCGTCGATGGCGCCCTGGAGGTCGAGACCGCCGCGGACCGGGGTGCGCAGGGCGGCGGCGAGGAAGAAGTGCAGCTGCCACTGGTCCTGCTGGTCGCCGCCGGGCGTGCCGAAGGCCAGGACCGGGACGCCGTCGCGCAGCGCGAGGGACGGGGTGAGGGTGGTACGGGGGCGGCGGCCCGGGGTGAGGGTGTTCGGCAGCCCCTCCTCCAGCCAGGCCATCTGCAGCCGGGTGCCGAGCGGGAAGCCCAGCTCGGGCACGACGGGGTTGGACTGGAGCCAGCCACCGCTGGGGGTGGCCGCGATCATGTTGCCCCAGCGGTCGACGACGTCCAGGTGGCAGGTGTCGCCGCGGGTACTGCCGTCGGCGCCCGCCCGGGGCTCGCCGGGCAGCTTCGCGACGGTCGGCTCGCCCACGCCCAGGGGATCGAAGCCGCGGTCGTCGCCGCTGTGCACGCGCACGTGCGCCGGTACGGCAAGGCGCGGGGTACGTCCGCCGGGGCTGCCGGGGCGCAGCTCGTAGGAGGCCTTGGCGCCGACGAGGGGCCGCCGGCCGGCGTTGTAGCCGTCCGACAGCAGCTCGGCGAGCGGCACGTCGGCGGCGTCCCCGTACCAGGCCTCGCGGTCGGCCATGGCGAGCTTGCAGCCCTCGACGAGCAGATGGACGTAGTCGGCCGAACCGTGGGCGGGCAGCTCGGGCGGGAGCAGCGCGAGCTGCTGCAGGAAGACGGGGCCCTGGCTCCAGGGGCCCGTCTTGCACACCGTCCAGCCGTTCCAGTCGTACGTCACCGGCGCCTCGTAGGCCGCCGTCCAGCCGGCGAGGTCGGCCTCGGTGAGGGTGCCGGTGTGCCGTTCACCGCTGGTGTCCAGGGTGGGCCGCCGGGACTGCCGGACCAGGGCTTCGGCGATGAAGCCGGAGCGCCACACCTCGCGCGCGGCGTCGATCCGGACCTCGCGGTCGCCGGCCCGGGCAGTTTCGGCCAGCAGCCGCTTCCAGGTGGCGGCGAGGGCGGGGTTGCGCAGCAGCACGCCGGGCCGGGGCGACCTGCCGCCCGCGAGGTACACCTGCGCCGAGGAGGTCCACTCGCTCTCGAACAGCTCCCGGACGCTCTCCACGGTCGCGCCGACGTTCTCCACGGGCGCGTGTCCGTGCTCGGCGTACCCGATGGCGTACTTCAGGACGTCGTCGAGGGACTTGGTTCCGTGGTCGCGCAGGAGCAGCAGCCAGGCGTCGAAGGCACCGGGCACGGCGGCGGCGAGCGGTCCCGTACCGGGTACGAGATCCAGACCGAGTCCCCTGTAGTGCGTGACCGTGGCGCCCGCCGGGGCCACTCCCTGTCCGCACAGCACGCGTACCTCACCGCCGGCCGGGGCGAGCAGGATCGGCACCTCGCCGGCCGGCCCGTTCAGGTGCGGCTCCACCACGTGCAGCACGAAGGCGCCCGCCACGGCCGCGTCGTAGGCGTTGCCGCCGTTCTCCAGGACCGCCATCGCCGACTGGGAGGCCAGCCAGTGTGTGGAGGACACCATGCCGAAGGATCCTTGAAGCGTGGGCCGGGTGGTGAACTGCATCTCTCACCTCGCTGATTGCCCGCAACGGCCGGTCCGGTGAGCGCTCAGGACACGCCTCGGCGGAGGATCCGGGGAGTCAGGGGTTCGTGGCATGTGCGGAGGCCGCCGGGCACCGACTCCGCATGACGCGTCATCGAAATCATGTCACGGAGTGCGGAGTTGGGAGAATACGCAGGTGGTTCAGGTGGGGCGGGTTTTCCTGCATCAGGGTGGGGGCTCCGAGGCGGCCGGAGCACCGAACGGGCGTCACGGTCTTGGGCGTTCCTCCACTGCGACGTACTGACGCACTGACGCGCTGCGGCAGCCGATCCGACGGGTGCGGGGAAGCGTCCGGCTCGCGGACTCCTTACGGACCTGGCGACCGTCATGCACCCCGCCCGCAAAGGCAAGCTGGAGCCCTTCATCCCCGCTGCCCCGGACACGCCCGCTCTGGGGCGCCGCGTCGCCTCGGTCGCGTGTCTGGGGGGACGGCGCGGCGCCTCGATCGCGTGCCTTCAGGACGGCGCGGCGCCTTGGTCGCGTGTCATCAGGACATCGCGTCGCCTCGGTCCTCGGGGGACCTCCTCTTGTCGAGAACTCCGACGAAGGCCGAGGCAACGAGGGCGACAGCACGGTCGTCGTCGTGGGCCAGTCGGCGCAGGACCTCCTGCGCCGTGTTCCCCGACAGCTCCACCAGGGCCTGGGCCAGACGTATCCGCGTCGCGGAGTCCGTTGTGGGCGCCGCGAGTTCGTCGACCAGTGCGGTCATGATCAGGTCAGCGCACCCGGGATCCTGGGACAGCGTGCCCAGGACCTCCGCCGCGTCGACGTCGTTGGAGCCCCCGACCACCATGCCGACCAGTGTCGGCACCGCCGCGGTCACGCCACGCCTGCCCAACGCCAGAGCGGCGTGCCCGCGCACGGTCGTGTCCGGGTCCCCGAGCGCGTCCGCAAGCACCGCGGTGGCCCCCGGGGCTTCGGACATCTCGGCGACCGCCAGCACCGCGCGCCGCCGGATGCCGACGTCCTCCGAGTGCACGCCGGCGGCCAGTGTCGCCATGCCGTCGCCGCGCGATCGGGCGAGCGCCCAGCGCAGGGCGCCCGCGACGTTGGGGTCGGATTCGGCCAGGACCGCCCCGGCCAGCAGCTCGGCGGGAACCGGAACGCCCTCCGGCCCGGCCAGGACAGCCTGCTTCCTGCGCGCGGGGCTGGTCGAGTCGAGTCCCTGCATGAGTTCGACGATGTGCAGGACGTCCCGCCAGCCGGTGGGCGCCGACGCGTCGATCGCGCGGAGTCGCCCGAGCAACTCCCGTTCCCGCTCCAAGCGGTCTTCCACCAACCTGATGAGGTCACCGACCAGGGCGGACGGTGTGAAGGCCGGGTCCTCCAGCGCGCGCCCGATCTGCTTGAGCGAGAGCCCGAGGGACCGCAGGCTCTCCACGTGGAAGATCCTGCGGACGTCTTCGGCGGAGTACTCGCGGTAGCCGCCGACGGTGCGACCGGTCGGTCGCACCAGCCCAAGGGCGTCGTAGTGCCGGAGCATCCGGGGGCTCACCCCCGAGTGGCGGGCCACTTCGCCGATCAGCACTCCGCGACCTCTACGGCTTCCGCGGCCTCCGCGACTTCTGCGGCCTTCGCGGCCTTGGCCATCTCCGTGGGCTCGGCGGTCTCTGCGGCGTCGGCAGTCTCCGCGACGTCGGAGTTCTCCGCGGCGTCAGCAGTCGCCGCGACGTCGGCGGTCTCCGTGGGCTCGGCGACTCCCGACGCAAGCGCGACAGAGGCAGCGACTCGATCGGGAGCGACTCGATCGGGAGCGACTCGATCGGCGGCGACTCGTTCGGGGCCGAGTGTGAGGACTCTCTTCGCCTCGTCGACGGCCGCGTCGAATCCGGTCTCCGGGTTCTGCCGGAGCAGCTCGGTGGCACGGGCGTGCGCGCCCACGATCGGGTCAGGGTCCGCTGCGGCCTTCTCCAGGGCGGGCCTGGTCACGTCGCCGAGGTCGACGAGGGCCCGGCTCAGGCTCAGCTGCACATGGCGGTCACCGCGGCCGAGTTGCCCGACCAGTTCGCCGACCAGGTCCTGCTTCTCGTCCTCGGGCACGAGGACGACCGCGGCGCGCCACGCGGTCCGCGCGACCTCGTCGTCGGCGTCGCGCAGCATGTCGCGCGTGATCCAGGCCCACGCGCTCTTGTCGCCGATCTTGGAAAGCATGTGCAACGCCTGGCTGCGGGCCTGAGCCCGCTCGGAGTCGAGTTCCCGGCGAATCCGGGGCAGGGTGATCTCCGACGACAGGCGGGTCAGCGCCCAGGACAGCATGTCGCGCACGAAGAAGTCCGGCTCGACCGCGCACCGCTCGACGAGCGTCTCCAGGAAGTCGGGGTGGGGGTCGGAGCCGACCGCCAGGGCCGCCTGAAGCCGGACCGACGAGTCCTCGGCCCGCAGGGCGTCGGCCACATGAATGTTGTGCGGGGTTCCGTTTGTCGTGTTGATCGGGACCACCTCCGGCACCCAGGGCACACCTTATCAACGTGTCATGGTCAAGCCCCTGACCGGCGATTCGGCATGACCGCAAGGAGGAAGCCTCCATCGGCGCCCGGACCGTCATCCGCAAGGTCGTCATGTGGAACCAGGGGCTCATGGGGCGTTCGGGGCTTCAACGAGCAAATATCAGTGGCCCCTTCACCTACCCGGTCGCTAGCCTCACCACCTGACGAGCCACAGGTCCCAGCCCTCCCCAGAGCCGGCCAGGACGCGCCTGCCCGCTCCCGTACCCCCCTTCCTCCGATCGGAGCACCACCATGTCTTCCACCCCCCGTATCGCGATCGTCGGCGGGGGCCTTGGTGGCCTCGTCTGCGCCCGCACGCTTCAGCAGCACGGCATACCCGTCACCGTCTTCGAGCGCGATGCCACCCCCGACTCCCGGCCGCAGGGCGGCACCCTCGACATCCGTGAGGACACCGGCCAGGTGGGCCTGCGCGCCGCCGGACTCTTCGACCAGTTCCTCGCGCTCTCCCGGCCCGAGGGCCAGGAACTGCGCCTCATGGACCGGTCGGCCACCCTGCTGCACCACCACAGGCCCGAGCCCGGCGAGACCGGTGCCCCGGAAATCGACCGAGGGCACTTGCGCACCCTCCTGCTCGACTCCCTGGCCCCGGGCACCGTGCGCTGGGACCACCCGGTCGAGAAGGCCGTACCGCTGCCCGACGGCAGCGTCCGTCTGGAGCTCACACGAGGCACCGCCGGAGAATTCGACCTGGTCGTCGGCGCGGACGGCGCCTGGTCGCAGGTGCGTACCGCGCTCTCGGACGCCCAACCGGCCTGCACCGGCGTCACCTTCGTCGAGGTCCACTTCACCGACGTCGACCGACGCTTCCCCGCCATCGCCGAACGGGTCGGCCAGGGCACCATGTGGGCCAAGGCCGGGCGCCTGAGCCTGATGGCCCAGCGCAACGCAGACGCCCACGTCCGCGTCTACATCGCCGTCCACGGGGCGCTCGACTGGCACGCGGGCATCGACCTGGCCGACACCGAAGCCGTGCGCGCCCGCTTGCTGGGCATGTACGAGGGCTTCGACGAGGGCCTGCTCGACCTGATCCGCCACAACGACGGCACGTTCATCGACCGGCCCGTGTTCGTCCTGCCGGTGCCGCACACCTGGAACCGCGTCCCCGGCATCACCCTGCTCGGCGACGCCGCCCATCTGATGCCGCCCGTCGGCGTCGGCGCCAACCTCGCCATGCTCGACGGCGCCGAACTCGCCCGGGCGGTCGTCGACCGGCCCGGCATCGAGGACGCTGTCGCCGCGTACGAGAACGTCATGCTGCCCCGCTCCATCGAGCAGGCCACCATCACCGCGGAGATCCTCGCGGCCATGATGCCGGACACCGACTCCACCGATCCGGGCTTCCCCGACATGCTCGGCTAGGGCGGCATGTGCGACGACGCCGACGATGTCCATGACGGCGGCGGTGCCGGTGCAGGGCCGTGACGACGTGGTCGCCGTCCCCCACCCTCGTCGAACACCGCCCGGGAATAGGCTGGCCGGTCCCATCCGACGCGCCGCGACGAGGATCAGTCCATGCACGACAGCACCAGGATCCGCCTGATAGAGCCCACCGATGCCGCCCCGATCGCCGCGCATCGGGCGCGGGACTTCGAGGCTTTCCGGCCGTGGGAACCGGCCCAGCCGGCCGGCTTCTTCACCCCGGAGGGCCAGGCGGAGCGGATCGACAGCTTGCTGGCCGGATACCGGGCCGGCACGGCCTGGCCGGGCGTGGTACTCGCCGACGACCGGGTGATCGGGCAGGTCACCATCGGAGGCATCCTGCCGCAGCCGCACCTTCGCCGCGGTTCCGTCGGCTACTGGATCGCCGTCGTCGCCCAGAATCAAGGGCACGCCGGGCGCGCCGTCGGGCTTGCACTTCAGGTGATGACGGAGGAACTCGGGTTGCACCGCGCTGAGGCGTCCACCCATCTGGAGAATCTGCCGTCGCAACGGGTGCTGCGGCGCAACGGGTTCAGCCCGTACGGCGTCGCGCACTCCTCGATCTTTCTCGACGGAAGCTGGCGGGACGGGCTGCTGTGGGAGCGGGTCCTGGGCGACTGACCGATCCTTTCACAACGCGTTTCGCAGACGTCACGCTCAACACGTGGTCACGACCGGCCGTCGTGCCGGTGGGGCCAGGTTCAAGCACTCGCCCGCGAGTTCACGAAGACGATCCCGCGGAGGAATGTGGGTTCTGATGTGCGTTCTGATTCGGCGAACCGGCGATACGGTAGAGGAGTTTCGCGTACAGCGATGTGATCGCGGCAGCGACCGTCGGAACGATCGCCAGGGCAAGTACGCCAAGAAGCACGGGCCACCGGCGCATGCCGCTGTCACAGGGGCCGTCATCCTGATTGGCATGGAACATCGGCGCACGGCAATCGACTCCACCGGAGTGGTATCCGAAAACGAGTAGGTAGAGAAACCAGATCCACACGCCAATCGCCATGAGCATCCAAAGGATTGACCACTTTTCCATTCGGTCGGCGTCCCGCAGCGACTGCTCGTCAGGTGCATTACCGGATGGCGATGGCGCCTGGATGCGCTTGTTCATGACCGTCTCTCTCCTTACCCACCGACACGGTCCCGCTGGCCTGCATCCCCTGCCGCCTAGTCAGTGCGGCGGAACTTCTTTGTTTCGCGGGGAACGAAGTCGTTGTGTCATCACTGAGCTCCCGCCATGCCGCGGGCCTGTGCATTGCCGTTATCGGCCGATGTGTCCATCCGGTGCCACGTGAGCCTGGGCCACCGTCGCCGCACGTCGGCGCCTGCGTACCGCCCCAGCAGCCACAGCCCCACCCGCAACGACGACAACTCCCGCACCCCCGAGAATCCATGGCTGCGCAGAGCCGCCGCCCGAGGATGCGGATGCTGCAGGCGATGGGCTGCTGCCGTCCTTCGCGGAGGCCGTGGCCGACCCGTCAGGGGTCTTGGAGGCCGCTTGCTTGAAGTCGGGCAGCGGGTAGACGCCGGCCGGGCCGGGGTCGCCGGGGTCGGTCAACGCGACGCGGGGGCGGACGGCGCCGTAGCCGAGGTAGTCGGTACGCTCCTTGCCGCTCGTCGGTTTGCTCGCGGTGTTGAGCATGACCCGCAGGACCTGGTTGTTGGTCCAGTTCGGGTGCTTGGACCAGATCAGGGCGGCGGAGGCGGAGGCGATGGCGGTGGCGTCGCTGGTGCCGTGCGTCTTGCACAGTTCCGTGCCGCCGAGGCACGCGGCGACCATGTCCTCGCCGGGCGCGGCCAGATCGACCTGGGGGCCGTGCTCGGACTCCTTCGTCGCCTTAACGCTTTTGTCGATCGCTCCGACGCCCACCGCACCAGGTGTGGCCGCTGGGTACTCCACCCGGTTGAGCGCAGCGCCGTCATTGCCCACACCAGCGAAGATCAGCTTGCCCTTGGAAAGCGCGTAGGCGACAGCATCACTCAGTTCCTGGGAGTGTGCGGTACTCGCCTGCGAGATGTTGATGACCTGGGCATCCGAATCGGCCGCGAACCGGATGGCCTTGGCCATGTATGTGGGGTAGTCATCCGGATTGCCATCGGCGCGGCTTTGCTCGATGAAGTCCGGGATACGGATCGGCATGATCTTCGCTGCCGGGGCCAGGCCGTAGGAGCCGTTGGCGGGGCCACGGGCGCCCGTGCCGGCGATCAGGACGGCCATACCGGTGCCGTGGCCGTCGTAGTCACTGCGTTCGTTCCCGGGATGCCTGGAATAGTTCTTGCCAGGCACGACCTGGCCACGCAGGTCGGGAATGTCGGCCTGGACACCGGTGTCGATCACCGCGACCGTGATGCCCTTGCCCGTGCTGGTCTTCCACATCTCATCGGCGTGCATGGCATCGAGGTGCCACTGCCGCTCACGGACGGTGTCAGCGTGCGCGGGTGTGACGGCGATGCCCGCCAACAGGACCCCGACGGTTGCGGATACGGCCCGAGCGCGCCATCTGGCGTGCTCGCCACGGTTGAGCGTGATCATGCTTCTCGTCCTATGTCTCCATCAGGCCCTTTGGGCACGGAAGGCGGGACCGGTGAGTTGTTCCTGTCCTCTGCTTGGAGATCCTTGTCCTCCGCCTGGTCGGTCTCGCGGCTGCCCGAGTGCTTGTCGCGAGCGGAGCGGTCATCGCGGTTCGGGGCAGGATCCGAGGAACCACGAGGTGGTCCACCACGGCGCGGCAGCGGCTCCTCTGCGGCTGCTTCGCTTGCGGGCCGTAGGCCTCGCGAAGTGGTCCCTGCCCGTCCACGGTCGCGAGCTGGTCTGGGCTGTCCCCCTACGATGCCGTTGGAGGTGCCAGGCATGCGCCCCCTCGGTGCGCCCTCACGGTTCACGGCGGAGTTGTCGCCGCGGGATGACGTCTTCCTGGCAGTAGGGCTTCCGGACACCGCACCACGGCCCCTTGGAGGCTGTTGCTGGTTCGGAGCGCCACCAACGACATTGCCGCGCGGAATCGCACCAGCAGGCCGTCCTGGCGATGGTGAGACCGGGCGGCCGCCCGTGATGCCGTTGGCGCCTCGGGCGGGAGCAGGGCTGAGCGACCCGCGCTGAGGGGCGGGCTCACTCCCGGTCACGCTGGGACCGAACGGCCCGCTTCCCGGAATGCGCGGGCTCCCTGAGGTGCCGGGTCCCGATGGTGTGGGCAAGGAGTCCCGGCCTCTGTACACGGGACGCTCACCGCCTTCCCGGACACCCGGTGGCCGCGTTGTTCCAGCTCCGAACACGGGTGGCAGCACGCCTGTCGTCGACGGCGTCCCTACGTCCGGCCCGCTTGGCCCAGCCGACGGCACCGAGTGAGTGGAAGGCGCCGTCGGCGCGGGCGGAAGGGTTCCTGCGCTGTCGATCGCCGTGTGCGGTACATCAATGCGAGCGTTCGGCGGCACATGATGGGGGCCATCGGCCGGGTCCTTCAGACGATGCGACGTGGACGGCTGAGACACCGAACCGGTCCCGCCGGAACGGGAACCGGCGTTGCCGTCGTACGTGTTCGACTTCATCCGCGTGTCCGTCCCCGGACCTGCGCTTCCCTGTGTGGTCGGGGCGGAGACGTGCGTTCCGCCATCGATCTTGGGCGGCACGAACCGTTCCGGCAGCTCCGGGAACTTCGGTGCCTCCAGCGCGCTGATCTGCTCCGTCGACGCCGTGTACGACTGGGCGAGCTTCATCATCAGCCCGCCGGCCTCGCCACGGGTGTTGGCGTACTGGGTCTTGGCCTTCGTCACCGCGGAGTCCGACGGACTGCCGTCGTGGCTGCCGACATCCGTCGCCTTCGCCGCATGCGCATCAAGCACCGAACGCGCGCTGACACTCTGGTTCTTCAACATCTCAAGCTGCGGCTTGACCTCGTGCAGCGTGTCCGCCGCGTGACCCAGCCACTTGCCCGCGCTCTCGCTGTAGTCGCCCAACTTCACTGTGGTGAGCGCCGCTTGATGGCACCAGGTCCGGAACGCCTTGCCGCCCTCACCCTCCCACTCGACCGCCATGCTGTGGGTCCGCAGATCGCCGCCGATCTCCTTGATCGTCTTGGCGGCCTCCGTCAGAAGCTCACCGAGAGCACTGACCGTCGGCCCGTCGCCCGGCTCGACCATGGCCCACAACTGTTCGGGGTCCTGGAGCAGAAACCGCTCCTGCCTGACCGTCTCCCACATGCGGCCGGCAAAGTCAGACATGGACCCCCGCCACCTTTCCTGTCAAGACCATCCCGTCGCGCAGTCTCCTCACCACGGACATCACAGACCACCTGCCTGCGAGTCCGACGTGGAGCCGTGTCCGCCATGCCCGGACGCATCCGCCCCGCCGTGAGCGTGTCCCTTTGCTTTCGGCCGGGCCTCATCGGCAGCCAGCTTGTCGGCCTCGACACGGATGCGGTGCAGGCGATCGCGAACGTCGGCGTCGAGATGGTGATAGTCGCTCTTCGACGCGTCGACCGTCACCATCAGCCCCTCGATCTGCAGCGCCAGCATTTTGGACAGGTGTTCAAGCTGGGAGTGCACCTGGGTGTAGGCACCGTGGAGCGCGTCAGCTTCGTCGAAATTGCCCAACCGTCCCGTCGGCAGGGAGCCGTCCGCAATCCTGTGCGGAGCAGCCTTCGACTTCTCCAGTCGAGTCAGAAGGTCATTCACCCTGTTCTTGAAGGCAGTCAGAGTCTCGGCCTCGACCCGCAGTTCCCGGGCCATGGCAGCACCGATCCCTGCGATCGGCCCGATGCCGGACGCGGCCAGTGCGCCGGCCGCTGATTCCATCGCAGCCGCAGCTGCCTGCGGATCCCCCGTGTTGTCGCCCATCGAGTCCTCCCCCCGTACAGTCAGCCCCTCAACAAACCCTGGGCCACTCGCTCGCCTTGCCCCTCCCCTGCCACCTCCATCCGTAACAGAAGCAGCCCAGGCACGATAGCCATGATCACCCCTGGTCACGAAACCTTGACGCCGCGCCCAGAACACGGCTGACCGGAAAGTGACCATGCCCCACGTCACAGCCACGTCGGTGCCGTTGGGCATGTCCTTGATGCACCCAGGAACGGGGCAGGGGCGCTGTCCGCCGTCGGACACAGGGGTGTGTCGCGAATGGCCGGTACGGCACGGCATCAGCCTTGACGTCAGAAGGAGCTCCGCTACCCCGCTGGATCCGTTCGACGCGCACGCCGCAGCCTGCCCCAGCCCGAAGCCCCCGCCCCGGAGAGATCCGGCCGGCGGGGGCTTCGAGGTGTAATCAGTTAGTGAGACGTACCAGGATCGGCGCCTACAGATCCTCCGGCGGCCGGACGTAGAACTCGTTCCCCTCGGGATCAGCCATCAGAGCCCATCCACCTTCGTCCCACTCCAGCACCCGGCCCCCCATAGCGGTCAGCGTCTCGGCCAGTTCCTGGACTGTTCCGACGAGTGGACTAGTGACCGGCCGCATGGACGACACCGGTCCCTGGGAGATCGTCATGCCGTCCATTCCGGGAACGAGACTCCAGAAACGACGGATGTGTTCCAGATCAACGGCCTCGAACGCGAACTCCATGGGGCTCCTTCGTCAGCAGTCCACGTAAGTGTTGTGCGAGTCCGCGATACCGGGTTCGCTGAAGCGTCCGTGGTACTCGACCTGAAGCGTCGCCTGCGTGTTGTACGTTTCCTTGTGGCCATCATGCACGCACTTGAGCGGCTTCGTCGTCACACGGCCGCTGCACTTCGTCCACCCGCTGTCCTTGTGCTTCACCGCGTGCCAGTGCCCGTCATAGGCTTCGAGCCGCTGAAGATCGACCTGGGCCCGGCACTTGTCGGGCGCCGGAGTCGAGCAACCCGTGTAGTGCCCCTGGGCGATCAGTCCCCCGTTGTGAGTGAGCTGGAACGGCTTCTCGCCCTGAAACGTGCACCACACGTACACACCAGGATTCTTCACGGTGACCTTGCCCGTACTCCCGACCGGAGCCGGCACAGCCGACGCCGTGGTGGCCGACAGCAGCAGGGCCCCCGCCGCGAGAAGCGGGGCGACAAAACGTGCCTTCACTTTCCCCCTCAGTGAAATCGAACGCGTGTCGTGCCGCCGTCGTTCCTCGGGGGTTCGCTGGTGCCGCACAAGATCCATGGCGCGATCTTTTCCTTGTTTGTCCGGTTTTGGGACACGTGATCTTCTACGTCAATCCGCCCAAGCCACCATCGCCGAAGGACCCGGGACAGGCCGGATCCATCGATGCTGCTTCTCGGTATTTGCTGGGCCGATGCGGACTTCCACGGCGGCAGGCAGCGCCACCGCCCCAGTTCCCGCAAGGACCTGTGCGAGAGGCCACTTGGACAGGGAAAACGCAACTTCGACATGGCCCGCAGAGGCAGCTGCATTCAGCTGGTCTTCGGCGGTCGCCCACGGTCGCGCGGGGGTTCCTTCAGGCTGAGCGCCCGCGACGGGACGAGTTCGTCACGCCCCACGAATCCTCACCCCCATGCGTAAGCCACCGAACCGGGTCCAGGTCACGTCCACTGGAGTGGTGTATCGACGGCCACTCGGTGATCTCGTCTTCGAGGCTATGCGGTGAGTTCGGTGGGCAGGTCGGTGTCGTCTGTTTCTGACTCGATCGGGTGGGGCGGGCCTTGGCCAGTAGGTCGAGTCCCATGTGGCGGCGGGCCTGGGTCCACTCGTCGTTCTGCTCGGCCAGGACGGCACCGACGAGGCGGATCAGGGCCGTGCGGTCGGGGAAGATGCCGACCACGTCGGTGCGGCGACGGACCTCCTTGTTGAGCCGTTCCTGCGGGTTGTTGGACCAGATCTGCCGCCAGATCTCGCGCGGGAACGCGGTGAAGGCCAGCACATCGTGCTGGGCGGCATCGAGGTGGCTCGCAGCCTTGGGGAATCTGGCTTCCAGAGCGTCCAGGACACGCCTCATCTGGGCCTTCACGGCGTCGGCGTCGGGCTGTTCGAAGACGGTCCGCAGGAGCGTGGCCACCCACGGCTGGGCGGATTTGGGGACCTGGGAGAGCAGGTTGCGGGCGTAGTGAAGCCGTAAAGAATCAAGGTGCTGCTTTACAAGGGTGGGCTCGTTGTCAGGGTATGGCGGTTCCGAAGGAGATCTTTTTCCAACTCCAGTGCAG
>NZ_JBVKBH010000028.1:0-53162 GCF_055657175.1 Streptomyces sp. NPDC107581 | reverse complement strand
CCCGAAATCGGTGGCCACCTGCTCGACCGTGACACCCGGGCCGCGGTTCCTCGCGACCCGCACGACGTCCTGGCGGAACTCTTCCGGATAGGGCTTGGGCACAGCGACATCCTTCCCACCCGCCCCACAGGGCAAGCCAGTTCAGATGTCACCCGATCGTGCAGCAGACCCCAGGATCAATCCGTAGCTTGGCAGCTCGTCAGAGCGACCCAGCGTCGATCCGGCGAACGCGATGCCTCGACGACACGACCAAGATCGTGTTACGAGGTCTTACGTGACCAATTTCTTCGCCGACTCCGTGTCAGTAGTCGAACTGTAATGGGCTCGGCCCTCTCTCTGACAGCCTCGGCTGTTGGTGAATGCGAGGGCCGGATTGTGACAACGGTCAATCCCCTTATGTGGCCAGCCTCGTGGTGAGAACGGCGCTACGGTGCGGACGAGCAGCGTGCGTGGTGCTCTCACGCGCGCACGGATCTTCACTGGTACCACCGGGCCTGCATGGAGTGCGGAGGTTGTAACGGTCCTTACCTGATGGATACGCAGTTTGGCGCCGAATGAAGTGGGGGAGTGGTGCACTCCGACCGTGTTGCGAGCGGAGCAACGTCGGATGACACTTGTAGGGGGGTCGGCAGGGGAAGAGGTAAGGAAAAGGCGGGGTATCGATGACCAGTCATACGAAAGCACCAGTTTATGCTGAAACTCCGGTGGCCGACACGCAGCCGGTCCACCCCGAGGGAGGGGCGATTAAGCCAAGGTCGTCCGTGCGACGCGGTTTCGGCGGTCATCATCGCCTCTTCAATCAAGGCTTCAACATCCCCGGTCTCACCGGGAACAGCTCCGTGTTTTGTAGCCTGACAGAGGTCGACGCGAACCAAAACCCCATATTCGCGACAGCAGGGGTGCACCTCTACAACGTTACTCCCACGAACGGTGTCGTTTTTGTTCGCGGGGAGATCGATTGGGACACTGATCTGCTGATCAGGTTCGACTTCCTTGTCGATTGATCGAACCCGGTTAACCTCGATTCGTCAACGGTCGTGAGTGCATGACCAGGTCGTTGGTTCGCCCTGTTTGTTCCGCGTGGTCGCGGGTGAGGCCTTCGCGTTTCGCTGCGGCTGCGCCGGGGTTCCACGGCTCCCGGAGTGTGCTGGTCCTGCTCCTTCCGGGTCTTCGACGGGTCTGGCGGCCGGTCGTCAAGTGACGGCGGGCAGGGCGGTCAGCAGGTGGCAGCAGGTCGTGAACGCCTCCGCCTAGCGCGTGTCTCTTTGATGGGTGGATCAGTTGATCGGATATGCCTGTCCGATTACTGATCACTGATGCGATGTGGGACCGGATTCTGCCGCTGATGCCGGCCGATCCGGTCCGCGGGCGGCGGTGGGCTGACCACCGCCGCACCCTCGAGGCCATCGCGTGGAAGTACCGCAACTTCGGACTCAAACCGAGCTGGCCGCGGCTCGGATTCTAGAGGACATCGGCCGTGAGGGCTGAGTCTGTGGCATTCCGTTCGGGATCGAAACTCCGGGCCTGATGACCGGACTTGCCAGCATCGGTTACGGCCTTCTCCGGCTTGCGAAGCCAAGTGCCGCCCGTGCTGCTGGCCGCACCGCCGGCCCCGGAGCGACATCGAGTCAGCTGACTTTTTGCGCCGACCTCGCCTCATTGCCCAGTGCAAGGTTCGATTGCCGCTGAGAGCAGGAAGTCAGCGAAGTGCTCGGTTAGCGGCTCGCCCGTAAGCGGTTCTAGGAACAGGAACTGTCCCTGTGGGTTTACTTCAAGCCATACTGGCTCGTCCTCTGGTGTCAGTTTAAGACGCCATCCGCTTATCGATCACGTGGATGGCCTGGTCGAACTGGGTTCCTGATCGGGTGATCGTGTGCGGACTGACGCATGGAAGCAGGGCCTCTTGGTAGTTCGGGGGTGCGATCCCATCCGAGTACCAGGAGGCCCTGTTGCCGCAGTCTTTCGTGTCCGCGTGCGTGGAGTCCAACTCGCTGTCACCGTCGTGTGACTGCCTCGCGCACAGGTTCGGCAACGCGGCGGACAGGCCGGAGCGCACTTCGAGCTATGGCTCCGACATGACGGAGGCGGAGTGGCGGGTCGTGCGGCCGTTGCTTCCGGTTCCGGCCTGGCTGGAGGGACGCGGCGGGCGGCCGGAGGGCTATGGCCACCGCGTCATGCTCGACGCAGTGCGCTATGTCGTGGACAACGGCGTGAAGTGGGCCAATCTGCCTGCGGACTTCCCGCCGTATCGGCGCGTGCATGCTTTCGCCCGCCGCTGGCAGGTCACGGGGCTACTCGCCGAACTCCACGACCGGCTGCGCGACCGCGTCCGGGAGAAGGAGGGCCGTCTGCGGGACCCGACGGCCGCGATCGTGGACTCGCAGTCGGTGCGGGCGGCGGCGAACATCCCGCGTCCGACGTCCGGGTGGGACGGCGGGAAGAGGGTGGGCGGCCGCAAACGGCACCTGGTGGTGGACTGCCTCGGCCTGGTCCTGGCCGTCGCAGTGAGCGCGGCGAGCGTCCAGGACCGCGACGCCGCCGTTCCGCTGCTTCAGCGGCTGCGGGGGCAGTACTTCTCCATCCGCCTGGTATGGGCGGACGGCGGCTATGGCGGCCGGCTCGTCGACTGGACCCGCGAAGAGCTCCGGATCACCCTCCAGATCGTCAGACGCACCGACGACACGACGGGATTCGTGGTGCTGCCGCGCAGCTGGGTGGTGGAAAGAACGCTGAGCCGGCTGATGCGCTCACGCCGCCTGGTGCGCGACTACGAGACGCTGCCCGCCATGCACGAAGCCATGGTGCTGTGGTCGATGACCATGCTCATGAGCGGTCGCCTGGCCGGACGCCGACCGGCCGGCTTCAGCGGGCCGGCATCGTGAGCGTGGTGAACACCCCCGGCCGCACCCGGAGTGCCCACCCTCGCTCCACCAGCCGTTTCGCCTTCGATCGCAGTCCCTCGACCTTCGCCGGGACCGCCTCCAGCCCCAGCGCGACGGCCAGCTGCTGGCAGCGCATGCCCTCCCGGCCCACGTCAGACTCCAGCACCGACAAGATCCGCTGGTAGTCCGGCGCGAGGGCTGTCGCCGCCATGCCCGCCTCCCGCAGCGGCACCGTCGAACCCGCCACCGCGCTTCCCATCGGCTCCGTGACCACCGAAGGCGGCCCGGCCAGCACCTCGGCCACTGTCACCCGGGCATCCACCAGACGCTGAAGGGCGCCTTCCGCCTCGCCGAGCGCGGCCTGCACCCGCTCGGCCTCCTCCCGCAACCGCGCGATCTCTTCCCGGACCTTCTTCTCCCGGACCTCCAGCAGACCGAGCACCGACGACACCAGCCACCTCCACGAGCAAGACGAACGGACGAACCACGCCCATCTCTCCCGCCACAAACCGGAGTCCATGCCCACCCAACCCGAACCAACCGATCACGTTCGGAAAGCGGATGGCGTCTGACAGCGAGCCAGACCAAAACCCGCGGCCCCCCAACCCCCCACCAAGACACTGTCTCGATGGGGGGTCGCGGGCATGCGCTGGTCAGTGGTTGTAGCGGGTGCACTTGTAGGGGGGCGGGGGGACGTCGGTCGAGCCGTCGTCCAGGCAGATACGGACGAACGCGGCGCCTCCCTCCACGTCGGCCTGCACGTCGAAGGTGAACGCTTCCGACTTCCCGCACACGCCCTTGTGGCTGTACCCGGCGGAGATCTCGTGGCCGGCGCTGTTCAGGGTGTAGCCGGTGGTCCCCCGGCAGGAGGAGGCCGACACCGACTTGTGTTCTCCGGCGATGGTGACGACGCGGTTGTACCAGGTGATCGTGCCCCGGGTGTACGTGTTGCCCACCGTCACGTCGAACGGGGTGACCGGGTAGGCGGTGGCGTGAGCTGCGGGCGCGGCAGTCGCCAGCAACGCGCCGGCAGTCAGCACGAAGGCGCTGAGGGTGGCTGCGGAACGGGTGCGCATGATGTCTCCAAAGTCGGGGCCGTGGTGGCCGGTAGCGGCCCCAGTCTCCCGACACCCGTCGACGACGTCCATGGTGCCGGCGCCCTGGCTCAACTCGTGGAACACCGCCGACGACTGCGGCCCCCACCGGGATACGTCGTCTCGGTGGGATCAGGCGGCAGCGTCCTCGGCGGTCTGTTCCGGGTCCAGGGTGGCGCCGGCGATGACGGCCGCTTCCAGTGCGCGAAGCCTCACGTAGTCTCGCACGAGCGCTTCCGGTACGACTGCGGCGACGATGCGGCCCTTACGGGGATGTGTCCAATCAACGGCTGATCTTGGTTGTTGAGTCAGTTGCTGGTGGTGAGGGTGAGGCGTCTCTCGAAGGCGATCTGGAAGGCGTTCAGGGGGGCCTTCCAGCGCATCGTCCAGCGGCGGCGGCCCTTGCCGGTCGGATCCAGTGACATGAGCGCCATGTAGACGCATTTCAACGCGGCGTTCTCCGAGGGGAAGTGGCCGCGGGCCCTCACGGCTTTGCGGATGCGGGCGTTCACGCTCTCAATCGCGTTCGTTGAACAGATCACCTTGCGGATCTCGACGTCGAAGGAGAGGAAGGGCACCATCTCGGCCCAGGCGTCGGACCACAGCTTGATCACGGCCGGATACTTGGTGCCCCACTTCTCGGAGAACTCCAGGAACCGTTCGCTCGCGGCGGCCTCGCTCGGCGCGGTGTAGACGGGCTTGAGATCCATGGCGACCTTGTCCCAGTCCTGCCGGGCCACGTAGCGGATGCTGTTCCGAATCAGATGAACTATGTATGTTTGCACCACAGTTCGCGGCCAGACGGTCTCGACCGCGTCCGGCAGGCCCTTCAGTCCGTCGCAGACGAGCATGAGCACGTCCTCGACGCCGCGGTTACAGAGCTCGGTGAACACAGTGAGCCAGTGCTTGGTACCCTCGCCGCCATCACCTGCCCAAATCCCCAGAATGTCCCCGGTGCCCTCGACGGTCACAGCCATGGCCAGGTAGATCGGCCGGTTGGCGACCTGACCGTCGCGGATCTTCACGTTGATGGCGTCCACGAAGACGACGGGGTAGACGCGGTCGAGCGGACGTGACTGCCATTCAGGCATGCCTTCCATCACCTTGTCCGTGATGGTGGTGATGGTCTGCTTGGAGAGGCTCCGTACACCTCGGCCAGATGAGCCGATATCTCCCCATGAGTGAGGCCCGTCGCCGACAGCGACAGCACCATCTCGTCGACACCGGTCAGCCGGCGCTGCCGTTTCTTGACGATCTGCGCCTCGAAGGTGCCGGCCACATCCCTCGGCACCTTCACCTCGACCGGACCGACATCGGTCAGCACTGTCTTGGCGCGGGGGCCGTTGCGGCTGTTGCCGCTGTTCCGGCCCGCCGCGTCGTACTTGCCATAGCCGACATGGTCGGTGATCTCGCCCTCCAGGGCGGACTCCAGCACCCGCTTCGTAAGCTGCTGCAGCAGCCCGCCCTCCCCGGTCAGCTGGGGCCCGTCATTGCGGGCACGATCGACCAGCATCGCGATCAACTGCTCGTCCGACACCGCCTCCGCCGCCGACTCGACGACCGGCTCTTCCACGATCTCGTGCTCGGTGATGACCTCGCTCATCAGGCGTCTCCTTGATCATCGGATCCGCCGTTGATTAGACACTCCCGCGGCAGGAGACCAGTTCGAGCAGTCCGTGGCCGCACTCCTGCACCATGCCGCCGAGCTTCACAAAGCCGCCTGCGGAGCGCACGAGAAATGACCTCCTGCGACGTCCCTGCCGACAAGCACCACGAGACCGTTCGCCCATACCCGTGCGGCTGGCGCTGTAACTCCCAGGCCTCATGGGCCCAGAAGGGCCTGCCCGAGCCGCAGCCCGGCCCCGTTTGGCCCGCCAGAGCCTGGACCACCTCCAGCCCCATCAATGCTCCCGCGTTCACGACCAGCGCGCCATCACCTCGGGAATCCGCTGGAAGTACGGGCATGGGCCCACGCCTGAGGGAGCGCATGCGAACGCTGAACCCTGACGCTATGGCCGCAGCGAGCGAACTACTGAGCCGAAACTGCTCAGTTTCCTACTGGGTCTGGAGCGCTGCTGCCGAAGAAGGAACAAGGGACGCGGGTTTCGGCCCTGGGGACGGCTGCCCGTGGAGACCGGCAGGTTGCTCAGGCGGTCCCGCCCTTATATCCTCACCGTTCTCCCGTACGACGAGGACGGACGGCGGCTCGCAAAGCCACCCCAGCCCGGTGCAGTGTGCCACTTGAACTGTGGGCAGCTCAAGAATCCACCGATGGAAAGCGCATACGAACGACTTTCGCTCATTTCGAGGGGGAACTTCTTCGTGGTGGCGCAGATTGTTGCCAGCATGATCCGGACACCACTCCAGCCCTCAAGGACGGGTACGAGAGTGCCACGTCTTTCGGAGGGATGGCACCACCACACGAAGGGGTCTACTGATGTATCGAGCCCTCGGAGCGGTCCTCACCACAGCTGCGTTGACCGCAACCGCCCAAGCCGGGATAGCCGCATCACCGGCTGCTGCCAGTTCTGTCCAGAACATGATCAAGAACGCGGCCACTGGCAAGTGTCTGCAAGGCACTGACAACGGCACCAAAGAGGCTCACGCAGTGAAGATGGTGCCCTGCACACGCAGCAATCAGGCCATCTGGTGGGGGCTCGCCGCCGGTCAGATCATGATGGTGCGCACCGGCGGAAGTGCCAGCCAGGTCTGTCTGAGCATCCCAATTTCGCCCAAGGGAGACTTCGCCCATGAGGTGGTGACGGCGCGCTGCGGAGATCGAGACTACAACCAGTTCTTCAGCACAATCCGTGGCACGAGCATAATCGGCTCCCCCGAACCCTGCCTCGTCGGTCACTACTCCTCCGGTGACACTTGGGCTTCCTGCTACGTCAGGAGCGGGAACTACACCAAGTGGACGTGGCTCTCCTAAGCCGTGTCTCTCCGATCATGACCGGAGCCAGATGAGGAGTGCTGCGGCGGTGGCGGTGCCGAGGTAAACGTATCCGCGCTTGTCGTAGCGGGTCGCGACGGCTCTGAACTGCTTGAGCTTGTTCACCGCTCGCTCGACGGTGTTGCGATGGCGGTAGCGCACGACGTCGAAGCCCGGGGGGGCCGCCCGCCGCGCGATCCCTTGCGGCGGCGGGCGGCCTTGCTGTCTCGTTTCTCCGGGATCACGTGGCGGATCCCGCGCCGTCTCAGGTAGGCGCGGATGACGCCGTTGCTGTAGGCACGGTCCGCGCTGACACTGTCAGGCGTGCGTCGTGGCCGGCCCACCCCGGTGCGGGGTACCCGGATCTGGTCCATCACCACTTCGAACTGGGTGTAGTCGGCCCGCTGCCCCGCGGTGACGACGAGTGCCAGTGGGCGGCACTTGCCGTCCGCAGCCAGGTGAAGTTTGCTGGTCAGCCCGCCGCGGGACCGGCCGAGCGCTTCGCCTTCTGAATCGCCTCCTGGAGGAACTCGCCCAAGCCCTGGTGAACCCGTCCGTGCACGGCCCCCTTTGCCGTGCTCGCCGCATCCTTACGGGCCCCGGCGGCGTGCTGATGGGCACGGATTGACGTGGAGTCGACGTTGATGTCCCAGTCGATGTCACCGGCCGCGTCGGCAACGGCCTGGACGTGCCGCAACAGCTTCTCCCAGGTGCCATCGGCCGACCACATCAAATGCCGCTTGTGCACGGTCTTCCACGGACCGAACCGTGCCGGCAGCTCACGCCACTGACAGCTGGTACTGAGCCGGTGAATGATCCCGTTGATCACTTGCCGGTGATCCCGCCACCGCCCGCACCGCCTGTTGCTCGTCGGCAACAGCGGCTCCAGCACTGCCCACTCGTCGTCACTCAAGTCCCCCCTGCTCAACACGACCTGGACAACGATCACATGATCGGAGAGACACGGCTTAGAGGTCATCTCATTTGGTGAGTCTGCGGTAGCAGATGAGGGTGCAGGCGATGCTGGTGAAGGCCAGGAAGTGTTCGGCTTTGCGTTCGTAGCGGCGGTGGAGGCGGCGGCATCCGGCGAGCCAGGCCATGGTGCGTTCGATGGTCCAACGGTGCCGTCCCAGTCGCTTGGAGGACTCGATGCCTTTGCGGGCGATGCGGTGCCGGATGCCGCGCTGACGTAACCATCGGCACAGGTGGTCGTAGTCGTAGCCCTTGTCACCGTGAAGTTTGGCCAGCCGCCGTCGGCGCGGACCGCGCCGGGAACGGATGGGCGGGATGCCTCGCACAAGCGGTTCGAGGGCCTGGCTGTCATGCAGACTGGCGCCGGAGATGCCGACAGAGATGGGCAGTCCAGTCCGCTCGGTGATCAAGTGGATCTTCGAGCCGTACTTGCCCCGATCCACCGGATTCAGACCTGTCAGGTCCCCCTTTTCAGGGCCCGCATGTTCACCGAGTCGATCGCACAGCGCGACCAGTCCAGTTCACCCCGGGAGCCGAGTTCATCGAGGACCAGGCGATGGAGCTTCGCCCACACCCGGGCTTTCGACCACTCGGTGAAACGCCGATGAGCCGTGGGTCCCGACGGTCCGAACGAGGCGGCCGGCAGCTGCTGCCACGTGCAGCCCGACGTGGCCACGAACACGATCGCAGCCAGCACCTCCCTGTCACCGTGCCGGCGCCGGCCGCCTCCCTGAGGCCGACTCGGCGCCTCCGGCACCACTCGCTGGAACATCTCCCACAACTCATCCGGCATCAACCGCTCAACGATCCCCACACCTGGAGCCTATCGAACACTCCAAATGAGATGACCTCTTAGGCGTCGGGCGTAGGTTCCTGGGTAGTGGTCCCAGGGGGTGGTTCGGGTGTCTGCGCGCGTGTCTGAGTTATCGGGGGCGGAACTCGCCGGCTGCCACCGGGGAAGTCACTCTGGTCGGCCGGCTGCCACAGCCCCCTTGACCACGGCTTCCACCAGATCGCTGACAGAACCGTTTTCAAATAGCGCCATCATGGCCGGCTGGACTGTCGGACACGGCCCTCAACGTTCCCTCGACCACACAGACCAGCAGGCCCCGCCACCACATTCCGGCAGTACCGAACCCCGCACCCACTGCGCGCAGCAGGTCGAACAGTGCAAGCGCACAGCAGCCGGACCCCGACCCGCCTGCGGGCCCGGCCCAGCACACCGGCCGCCGAAACCGCTGCCACCAGTCCTTCCAGGCCAGCCGTCAGCCGTCAGCCGTCAGCTGCTGCCATGCCTGCTTCCAGCCGATTCCGGGAAACAGAGCCCCGGCCAGCAACCGACCACCTCACAACAAGATCGTTGCGTCGGACGGTAGTTGGCAGTCTTCGCAGACACCGTCTGCGAAGTGCCTTGAGGGGCTTGTTCCCGATGGCCCGCGCAAGCGCACAGCTCCGCCACTTCCACCACATCCCCAGCGGTCACCGGCACCCCGCCCGGCTCCGCGTACCTGAACGGGCAGCGCCCGCCGGGATCGCCCACACGCCGCGCAAGGGTGCGGCCCGGCAGGACGATCCCGCCCCGACAACAGGCTGCCCAGGGACGGCCGCCCGGCGCCACCTGCAGGACCGGACTGAGACCGGAATCTGCCCCCCCACCATCCCGTTCACCGCACGCCACCACACCCACCACACCCGCCACAGGCCAGTGCCAGGAATGCCGGAGGATCGGGGGGCGGAGCGGGAGGCACCCGCCACACCCGCCACACCCGCCACAGGCTGACGTCCCCTCACAGCGACACCGTTCACTGCAGGCCGCCGACAACACTCCACAGCCGGCCCCGCCCCGCGTTCAAAACCCGTCACAGCCGTGCCGTTCACTACGCGCCGTTGCTGGCGCTCGCGGCCGATGCAGCATTGTTGTTGTTGATGATGATGATGTTGTTGCTGGCCTGACCGCTCCCCTGGCTGCCCCCCTGATGCCCGTAGCGGCAGTGACCGCCGCAACGGCCGTAATCACCGTGATCGCCGTAATCACCGTAGTGGCCGGAGCCGTGGCCGTGGCCGCCTCCCGCGGGCGCCATCGCGACGGTACCCGTGTGCGCCGGGGCGGCGAACGCGCTCGTAGGCAGCAGCACACCACCTGCAGCCAGAGCCGTCGTCGCAGTGAACATTGCCAGACGCCGAGTACGAATGCGAGCCATAATAATTCTCCTTCAACGAAAAACGAATGAATGGAAATGCCCAGCAGCCCCACCGATCAGAAAAGGACTGCATACACGGGAAATACTTCCCGTACACATAGCCACCGGAATAATTTCCCTGACCCCGGGGCCCCTGCGGATGGCCACCCGTTCCGCGTGACCTCATACATCCATTAAGCCCGCAACACATCCCCACGTCACGCTCCGGAAACTCGGGGCTTGACACACGACACCAACCCCCCCACGAACCACCCAGCCGAACACCACAACACCCACGACAAACAACCACACCCAAACCCCACCCACGACCACACCCTCACGAGACGCACGACCACACCCTCACAGGGCGGACAGACACACCCTCACGCGGCGGACGGACACACCGTCACGGAAGGACAGCCCGGCCGTATCCCGCCGCCGTCCCACCACCAGGCCCAACGGAAAGCCGCCACCGCCTGCCACCCCCACCCGACACCCCCGGCCACCCCACCCACACCCGCCGGCACAGCACCGACAACGCACACAACACCACACCCACCCACCCACCCACGGGCACAGAACCCGCCCCGTCCACGCCCCCCCACCACCACACCCCACCCGCCCCAGCCCAAAGACCCGGCCCCGGAAAAAGACAACCGCCGCAACACGGACCCCGAGGAACCACAAAACAGCCGCCGACACCCCCGTCACCCTTTTCGTGACTGCACAACGGGGCCTGCAGCCTTCGGGTCCGATCCGGCCTGACTTCCCCCTCCTGCAGTCGATGAACCAGGGGACAGGTGCCACCAGAGCCCGAAGCATCGACAAACCGCTGACGAGGCGCTTGAGCACCGGCTCCACCCGAACCGGAGCAACCCTGGAAAACCCGGATGCGGCAGCCCGGCACCCCGGCAAGACCGGACGAAAGCGTGACGGAGGGACCTGCACATGATCGACACCGGCGACACCGACGTCTTCCTCGGCCCGGACATCAGCAAAAACGACCACCACGCCACCGCCGTCACCCCAGCCAGGAAGAAAACCTTCGGCAAACGCCTGCCCAACACCGCACCCAAGCCCCACGAACCACTCGCGAAACTCCAGGCCAAACACGGCACGGTGCTGGCCGTGGCCGACCAGCCGGCCTCGATCGGGGCCCTGCCGCTGGCAGTGGCGAGGGACATGGGCTGCCCGGTCGCTTACCTGCCCGGGCTGACGATGCGGCGGAACGCCGACCTCTCGCCCGGCGAAGCCAAGGCCGACGCGAGGGACGCGTTCATCATCGCCGACGCCGCTCGCGCGATGCCCCACACTCTGCGTGCGATCGACGGCGAGGACGAGACGATCGCCGAGCCGAGATGATCGTGGGCTTCGACGACGACCTGGCCGGCGAGGCCACCAGGGTAGCCAACCGGCTGCACGTCCTGCTGACCCAGATCCACCCCTCGCTGGAACGTGTGCGCGGGCCGCGGCTGCAGCACCCGGCCGTCCTGGCCCTGTTGGAACGCTTCGGTTCACCCGCCCAGATCCGCAAGGCGGGCAGGCGCCGGCCGGTCACGCTGTTACGGCCGAAGGCCCCCAGAACGGCCGAGCGACTGGTCGACGAGATCTTCGCTGCCCCCGACGAACAGACCGTCACCGTTCCCGGCACCGCGGCCGCCTCGCTGACCGTCCCGAGCCTCGCCGCGTCGCCGACAGCCGTGCTCGACCAGCCGAAACTGCTGACCGGGCGAATCGAGGAACTGCCGGCGGCACACCCTCTCGACAAAGTCCTGACATCGATGCCGGGAACCAGCGTCAGGACCAAAACACGCATCCTGATCGAGGTCGGCGACGGCAGCACCTTCCCGACCGCCGGCCACTGGCCGCCCACGCGGGTCTCGCCCCGGCGACCCGGGGTTCGGGCTCATCAATCCGCGGCGAACAGCCTTCCCGGAGAGGGAAATAGCAGCTCAAGCGGGCCTTGTTCCTATCGGCGTTCGCGACGCTCGGTGATCCGGCCTCCCCGGCCTGCTACGACAAGAAGATCGCCCAGGGCAAGCACCACACCCAGGCCCTGCTCTGCCTCGCCAGACGCCGAGCCGACGTCCTCTACGCCATGCTCCGCGACGGCACCTTCCACGAACCGCGGCCGTCAGCCCCAATCACCCGACCTGCAGGTCTGCAAGGAGAACGACTCGATCAGCCTCGACGTCGAAGCCGAGCACCGGGCGGCCGTACTCGCCCTCCGGGTCCATCAGTACCGGCTTGCCCAACCGCCGCCCGACCTCCCGAAGGAAGCCGCAGAGCACATCAAGCCGGTCCTGGCCCTGCAACTCCCGCAGGTCGACGTCGAAGTCGACTTCGTCGTCGGCATGGAAACTGAAGATCGCCAACACATCGGCCGTCGGCCAGACCCGCAGGTCCGGGCACTCGGCATCCGCCGGGCGGGACAGCACAGACTCCGCCCGGGGCACCGCAAGCACCGTCTCTCCCTCGGAGTACTGGCACTCCCAGCCCCTCTCCGCGACAAGGTCGAGGACCGCCTGCCAGTCCTCCACCGAAGCATTCGGGACACGCACGTCCGGCATCGACCCCATCAAGTCCAGGTCGAAGAAACACTTCACGTCATCCCACAGCAGATCGCTCACCCCGCCATGCTGCCCGGGTCGCCGACCCAACGCACCCTCGTTTCCCCTGGCCAAGGACACAGGGACACCCCCCTTCAGGCCGATCATCAGTGCGCGGTGAGCCGATTCACCAGGTCGGACGGGTCCGTGTCCGCTCCGCACAGCACCACGCAGACCGCGAAACATTCCCAGTGACTTCCTCGGCGTGGCGCAGGACCGCCAGACGTCGCTGGACCTGACGATCCTGCTGCTGGTGCGGTGACGGGGGGGCATGGCTGGCTCCGTCGTAGTCGGAGATCCATGTGTCACCAATGTCCGGCAGTTTTAGACCCCCGCTCCTCTTCCTGGAGGGCGGGGGCGCCGCCGTTTCACCGCCGTACCCTCCCCGTCGCGCGGGCGCGGAAATGTGCCCTCGCGTGCTCCTGCGCGCCCGGTCGCACCGGCTACCGAGCCGTGCGGGGGGCGCACATGATGGCGGCGGCATCGAGCCGTAGCGGAGGGCGGGAAACACGGCCCGAGGCCGGTCGCCGCAGCACGTGAACTGATTCAGCTGGTTGAACCGACGCGGTCACCGCCGGCCGCACCGCACCCGAGCCGAGGGGGAACCGTGATCAGCCGTATCCGCCGTTCCGGCGTACCCGCACCGCCCCGTGCCGTTCGCTCCGGCAGCCGGCCACCACGGCAGCGCATCCGGCGCGGGTCCGCGGCCGTGGTGGCCCTGGTCCTCGCCCTGGTGGCGCTGGTGTCCGCGCCCACTGCGAGCGGGGCCGACCAGCCGCTCTGGGCCGACGCCGGCTATCTGGCGAACCCGACCACCGGTCTGGTCGCGGACGTGGAGGGCATGTCGACGAACGCCGGTGCCGGGGTGCAGCTGTGGTCCTTCCACGGCGGGCAGAACCAGCGCTGGCAGTTCAGCCCGCGTTCGTCCAACCCCTACACCTGGGAGATCAAGGCATCCCACAGCCGGATGTGCATGGACGTCGAAGGCGGGAGCCGCGCTGACGGTGCCCGCGTCCGGCAGGCCCCGTGCAACGGCGGCTGGAGCCAGGCCTGGGAGCCGTTCGTCGTGAGCCGCGACGGCTGGGGCCAGCCGCAGTACCACCTGGTCAACGACAACAGCCACCTGTGTCTCCAGGCCGCCGCCACCACTCCGGCGCAGGGCGCCGTGCTGTACCAGGCACCGTGCAGCGGCAACCGCGGCCAGGAATGGTCCTTGACCCACCCGGTGAGCAATCCCGCGAGCGGGAGGGTCATGGACGTGTGGGGCGTGTCCACCTCGCCCGGGGCGCCGGTGTGGCTGTGGGACTACCTGGCCGGCCGGAACCAGGACTGGTACACCAGCCCGCTGCCCGACGGCTTCGCCTCCCAACTCGTGGTCGTGCACTCCCGCCAGTGCCTGGACCTCGAGGGCGGCTCGACCGCCGACGGCACCGCTCTCGTCCAGCAGCCGTGCAACAGCGCCCGGTCCACGCAGCGCTGGGTGCTGGAGTGGGTCGCCTGGGACTCCTATCGCTATGCCCTCTACCGGATCCGCAACACGACCGCCAACCGCTGTATGACCGCGCTCGGCACCACCGCTGGCAGCCGCCTGATCATCCAGAACTGCAACGGCTCCGCCGGCCAGCAGTGGCGCAGGTGACGTGGGGACGGGGAGTTGAGCGTCCGGGCCCGGGTGGACGCATGAGCAAGAAGGAGGCGCTGACCCGGGCGGCGGGCGAGCTGCTGTGGGAGCGGGGGTACACGGGCACCAGCCCGGCCGTGATCCTGGATCGAGCGGGGGCCGGGCAGGGGAGCATGTACACCACGGCGCCGAGCCGGAACTGGACCCCTACCGCACTGAGCGGTAGCGCGTGGCCCGGGATGGCCATCGTTGCGTCGTCCCGGGCCACGCCTGCTAGGCGAAGTGCTGGTGGACTGCGACATCAGGTAGTTCTGCACCGCCTCCACGACGTGGTCCGGGTGCCCCACACGCTGCCCGCGCTGCAGGTACCGGTCGGCGACCGACGAACCGGCGGGTCATCCGCATCGAGCTAACCGACGACGGGCGCGGGGCACTGCCCGAGCTGCACGGCGGTCGGCGGTCGGCGGTCGGCGGTCGGCGGTCGGCGGTCGGCGGTCGGCGGTCGGCGGTCGGCGGTCGGCGGTCGGCGGCAAGAGATCCTGGCCCAGCTGACGGACGAACAGCGGTTGGTACTGGGCGAGTTGCTGGACACACTGATCGACGGGGTCGCCGAGCAGGGCTGTTGAGCGCCGACGAGGCCGGGCCGCAGAACCCGCGGCCTCGCATTGCGGCGACTTCGCCTCCCGGAGCGTGTCCGATCGGCTACGTTGAGCCGACGAGCATGCGTGTGGGGGAGGACATGTGCTGACACCGGCGGTTGCGCGGGTCCCGTTGGCGGACGGGGGCTCGATTCTGGTGCAGGTGGACCCGGACGAAGTGCCGGCCGACTCTCGGGGGCCGGTCAAGGCGGGCCGGGCCACGGACACCGTGCGGGAACTGCCGCAGCATCTGCAGGCGGCCATGGGACCGGTGACCGACATGGCCCGGGCCGTCCTGGAACAACTGCGGCAGGCCGGACCGGACGGAGTTACCGTGGAGTTCGGCGTGAACCTCGCCGCGCAGGCCGGGGCCGTCATCGCCAAGAGCGAGGCGGGCTGCCATCTGAAGGTGGCGATGACCTGGAACGCCGCCGCGAGTACGGGCGAAGGCGCGGGCTGAGGACGGCGCCGCCATGCTGACGGCACGGAGCGAAGGGCCGGCGTCGTCGCAGCCGCCCAGCCTCGAGGCCGCCGTCGCGCAGGTCCTCGCGTCCGACGGCACTGTGGCCGGCGCGGGGTTCCTGGCCGGCGATGGTCTGCTGCTCACCTGCGCGCACGTCCTGCACGCTGTCGGT
Source organism: Streptomyces sp. NPDC107581 (assembly GCF_055657175.1). NCBI lineage: Bacteria > Bacillati > Actinomycetota > Actinomycetes > Kitasatosporales > Streptomycetaceae > Streptomyces > Streptomyces sp. NPDC107581. The sequence goes on along the minus strand of NZ_JBVKBH010000028.1, from coordinate 37,599 downwards.
CACGGCCCCGGCGACGACGTCCAGGTGTGCTTTCCGCAGGCCAAGAACGCGCCGCGTGCGCTCGGGACGGTCCTCGCCGAGCCCTGGCGGGACCCGGAGGGCGAGGACATCGCCGTCGTCCGGCTGCACGAGGTGCCCGTCGGCCTTCCGGTGCCGGCGATCGGATCGGCCCAGGGCTTCGAGGGGCAGCGGGTGCGGTCGTTCGGCTTTCCGGCCCAGGCGCACACCGGCGGCCACCACGGAACGGGCGTCGTCCTGGGGTATCTCAACGCCGACGGCCGCGTGCTCCTCCAACTGGACGGCGCGAACTCACTGGCGCAGGGCTCCAGCGGCGGACCGGTCCTCGACGTGGAATCAGGTCTCGTCCTCGGCATGGTCACCGAGATCACCGCCCCCGACCATCACCACCGCGGCCTGAACGTGGCGTACGCGACTCCGGGTGAGGCGCTGCGCGCCGCCTGCCCCGCGCTCGCTTCCCAGGAGACCTGTCCCTATCTGGACCTCGAACCCTTCGGCAAGGAGCACAGCAAGTGGTTCCACGGCCGGGACGCCGCCTCGAAGGAGGTGCTGCAGAAGCTGAAGCGGCACCGTGGCGTCCTGCTGCAAGGTCCCTCCGGTTCCGGCAAGTCGTCCCTGGTGCAGGCCGGCGTCCTCCCCGAGCTGCCGCACGACTGGCTCACCTGCACCGCGCGCACCGGCCGGGACTGGGCCGCCGACCTGGAACGCGAGGGGCTGCCGGGGATCCGTGAGACCGGGCTGCTCGACACCGTACGCCGGCGGCTGGCCGGCGAGGCGGACGGCCGCCGACTGCTGCTGGTCTTCGACCAGTTCGAGGAACTGCTCACGGCCGCCGGGTCGGCCGCCGAGCCGCCCGTCCACGCCGCCGACGCCCTGCGGCAGCTGACCGAGGTCATCCGCTCGTACGAGCCGGTGGTCGTGCTGCTGGTCATGCGCGTCGACTTCTACCACCGGCTGCACGTGCTCGCGCCCGACCTGCTGGAAGCCGTCAAGCACGGGCAGATCGACCTCTTCCCCACGCTCAGGGCCGAGGAACTGCGCGCCATCGTGACCCGGCCCGCGCACAGCGTAGGACTCCGTTTCGAGAAGGGCCTGCCGGAAGCCATCGTCACCGAGGCCCTGGCCGCCCGTCCCCGTTCGGCCCCGGACGGCAGGGCCGATGTCGCTCTGCTGCCGCTGCTGGAGAAGACCCTGACGTTGCTGTGGGAGCACCGCAGCGACAACCGGCTCACCTGGAAGGCGTACAACGACAGCATCGGCGGGTTCAGCGGAAGCCTGAAGGGCTGGTACGAGCGGGCCTTCCGGGAACTCGGCCCCGGTCGCCGGCCCGTGGCCGAACGTATCCTCAGCGCACTGGTCCGTCACGACGAGACGGAGCAGACGCTCGAGACCCGTCAGACGCGCTCGGTGGAGGAACTGCGCGATCTGATCGCCGACTCGTCCTTCGACGACGTCCTGGCCGTCCTGGCCCGTCACCGGCTCGTCATCACGCACACACCGTCGGGCGGCAGGTACCAGGGCCGCCCCATGGTCGATCTGGTCCATGAGTACCTCATCAGCACCTGGGACGAGTTGAGGAAGTGGGTGGCGCGGGACGCCCCGTTCGACGCCTGGCTGCGCCAGGTGGAGTCGCAGCGGCGCGAGTGGGAGGCGAAGCCGGACGCCGGCGGTCTCCTGCAACGCGCCGATCTCGACGCCGCGCTCGGCTGGGCCGCCCGCACCCGTACCCTCCCGCCCCGCATCAGCGCGTTCCTCCGGCGCAGTGACGAGCACCACAAGGCGCGCGAGCGGCGCCGGCTGCGGATCCGCCGCGCCGTCATCACGGTGCTGTCCCTGCTGACGGCCGGCCTGCTGGCCGTCTCCACCGTCGCCCTCGACTACGCCGAGGGCGAGCGGCAGGCGAAGGAGGAGAAGGCGCAGGGCCAGCTGGTCGCCACCGCCGAGGGGCTCGCCGCGCAGGCCGAGCGGCTGCGCGAGAGCGATCCGCGACTCGCCCTGCAACTGGGCATGGCCGCCGACCGGCTGCGCGGCACCGCCAAGGTCCGGACGAGCCTGGTCAACACGCTGAACACCACCAGGCTCGCGGCGACCTTCTCGGGTGTCGGCATCGGATTCACGGACGACCGGGGCGAGCGGCTCCTCGTCCAGACCGACAAGTCCGGCGAGGACGGCGTGCTCTCCACCACCTACGCCGTCGGCGGGACCCGGCCCGGACGGGCGCTGCGACGCCTCGACATCGGCGCCATGGCCGACCTCAGTCCGGACGGGAAGCGGCTGGCCACGTTCGACGCGGACCTGCGGGTGCGGGTGCGCTCCGTGGGCGCTCCCGGCGCCGACGAGGCCACCGTGTCGCCGGTGCTCGGCGCGGCGGCGAGCGACGCGGAGTTCGGCGTGGACGGCAGACGTCTAGTGATCGGCCACCGGGACGGCACGGTGTCCCTCTGGGACGTCTCCCGGCCTGCCCGCCCGACGGTCACAGGGGCGCCGTTCCGGGTACTGCCGAAGCCATCCGCCGACGATGCCACCCCGTGGTCGGCCTCGCCGTCGCTCTCCCCCGACGGCCGTCTCATCGCGGTGGCCGGCGAACGATCGGTCGCCCTGTGGAGCGTCGCCGCGCCACGGCGCGAGGTGGCGCGCCTGCGCCTGCCGCCGCTCACGACCGAGACGTTCACCGACCCGTACCAGATCTCCCAGATCTCCTTCAGCCGGGACGGGAGGACGATCGCCGCCGCCGCGACCGGCGGTGTCATGCGCTGGGATCTGGCCGATCCCGAGCATCCCGTGCTGCTCGAAACCCTGACCGACGCCCGCGCGGCGGCGGTCTTCGCACCGGACAGCCGGACCCTGGCGACGGCGGGCGACGACGGCAGCGCCGTGCTCTGGGACCTCACGGACCGCTCCCGGGCCCGTCGCGTCGACGCCTTCCCCTCGCCCCACGAGAGCGAGGCCGTCGCGATCCGCTTCTCGCCGGACGGGCGGCGCGTCATGGTGCGGCACGGCGGTTCCGCCGGGGGGTATGCGACGGTGTGGAACCTCCGCCCGCCGAGCCGACCACAGGCCCTGGGCGGCGAACTGCCGTCCCACTCCCCCGCCCTGGCCCTGCGGGCGGACGGCCGCGTCCTGGTCACCGCGCGCCAGGACGGCCGGATCGACTGCTGGGACATCACCTCGCCGGATCACGCGGTCCGGATGTCCACCGTGCGCACGCGCGTCCCGGGCGGCGTCACGGCTCTGGCGTTCCGCCCCGACGGCCTGGAACTGGCGGTGGGCGGCGCCGGCACGGCCCAGCTGTGGGACGTCAGCGACGCGAGGCACCCGGTACGGCGTGGCGCGACCCCGAGGACCACGCTCGACCGGGTCACCGCGCTGAGTTACACGCCCGACGGCCGGACGCTGTACATCTCGGACAGCGCCTACGTGGTGCGCTGGCGGACGGGCTCGCGCACGATCCCCCTCACCATGGGCACGGTCTACCCCCAATTCGTCACGCGGGTGGCGTTCAGCAGGCAGACCGGCACGATGGCGCGGATCGCGCCCAACCAGCCGCTGTCCCGGGTGGTCCGGGAGCGCGGCGACCCGGTCGGGGCGAGCGTGCAACTGTGGCCGGTAGGCGACTCCGGCCCCACGCCCGGCAGCGGGGCCCGGGAACTGCCCGGTCCGGGCAACGTGGGTTCGGCGGTGGAATTCAATCCGTCGGGACGGATCCTGGCCGTCGGTAGCCCGTCCGGCACGCTGACGCTGTGGCGGATCGGGGGTGCCTACGAGGGGCACCGCCGGCTGGGGCTTCCGGTCAAGGGTCACCGTACGGCGATCTCCGCCATCGCGTTCTCACCGGACGGGACAACGGCGGCCACCGGGGCGACCGACGGCACGATCGTGATCTGGGCGCCCGACGAGGACGGCCCGCAGAACCTCAGCGGCGCGGCAGCGGAGAGCCACTCGGGCCCGGTTCTCACGATGGCGTTCTCCCCCAACACCCGCACACTGGTCACCGACGGCGCGGACGGCGTGGTGCGGTTGTGGAACGTGGGGGCCATCGCGGACGCGCGCGCCGAGCCGACGGAACTGGCGTGCGCCCTCGCCGGCGGCGGGCTCGATGAGGTGGAGTGGGAGTCCTTCGTACCGTCGCTGCCGTACCGGGACACGTGTGCGTGAGCCGGGGCACCTCAGCGAGGGGGCCGCGGCCTGCGCCGGGATGGCACGGTGACCGCGGCGGTCCAGCGTGCCGGCGCCTGTGGTCAACCGGCCTCGGTGGCCTTGGCGGGCTGGGGTGCGGCAAGGGTCTGGGCCGATACGACGACGGGTTCCCGCAGGCGAAGCAAGGCGCGGGCCTGCCCGTACGACAGCCGGGCCAGCCCGGTGTCCGGGCACACATCGCGGGGGCTGACGACCTTGCCCGGACCCGGGCGGCGATGGGTGACGAACACCGGCGCCGGTTCCTTTCAGACGGATGTCGACCTGGGACGCGTCGATGCTGGTTGATACCGAGGGGCTCGGCAGTGCGCAGCGCGATCAGTGTCTTGCCCGTCCCGCACGCGGAGACCATGTGGCCGCGTGCGCCCGGCTTTCTCAGCCCGCGTACCCCGCAGTCGACCGCACGCTGCTGATCAGGGCGCAGCGTCCGGCGGATGGAGGCAGAGGAATCGGCTGGGGGCGTGTAGTTGTCCGGGGCGATAGCACTGGGTTCGGTGGCCATCAGGTGGCTCCTTGGACTGAAGGGCGCCGGGGCGGAGGAGAGGTCACTGGTACAGGAAGTCTGTCCACCACACCTGAAGCCCGTCGACCAGGGCGACAGCAGTGTCGGCTGCTTGACGGCGCTGCCCGGCGTCGCACGCGTGGTACACAGCATCGAAGGCCGGCGCTGAGTTGTGGTACTGGGCGGTGAGCCGGCAGAAGACGGCCGGAGGGCAGAAGACGGTCTTCGCCGCCGCGTCTACGTCCACGAGCTCCTCGGGTAGCCCGCCGTACACCTCGGAGGTGATCCAGCAGGCCCAGTCCACCAGTTTGCGCGTCGCCCTTACATCGTCGGCGACGCGGTCGAGCAGTGCCGGTCGGCACGCGAGGTCGGCGCATTCGTCGACCGTCGTGTAGAACAGCTGGTCCAGCAGGGCGTCGCCGGCTGGGGTCGAGATGCCTGGCAGGTACGACTCGGACGGTGCGACGAACGTCCGCTGCCGCTGTTGGGCTGTCTCAGCTCGGTGCACATGGTCGGCTCTGGTCATGCTTCTTTCACGGCCTCCTCCAGCAGGTTCGTTGTCTGGTGTCTTTGGTCCATCGTCGCGTGCTCTGTGTGCACGGCGGCCGTAGAGCGGCGAACACGCCGCACAGCGGGAGATCTTCTCGTAGGCCCGTCGCGCCCTCGCCGCACTTCCCCACCACTCGCTCCCGGGACGAGCCAGATCCACAGGCGCGGGCAACGGGCGTGGCAGTCATGGGCGAGGACGGCCTCGACGAGCTCGGCCAGGAGCCGAGGATGGTGCCGACAAGGTGTGGCCAGTGACGACTTGGCAGGACTGGCAGCACTTCGCGCCCCTCCCGCACGCCCGCGATCGAGACGCTCGCCACGGATGTGCGCACTCTGATGATCGGGGCGGCATCAGCAGACCACCACCGTCGCACCTGATTGCAGGATTCCTGACCTTTTCGTTCCTGTCGCATCAGCGCGCCCACTTGAATACGTTCTCCCGCCCTTACAACCCGGCATGTTCGTCAGCCAAACAACGTCGTGAACAGGGACGTTGAAACTCCCGCACCTCAACTGGCCACTCGGGTCCCGTAGATCACGTACAGAGCCGGACCTCTAGGCTGCAGTCATGCCAGAACTGACCCTCTCCGCCGACGAGGCGCGCCGGATCTTCCTGCGCGCTCAGGGACTGCTCGGATCTCCGTATGGCAGGCGCGGCAAACCCCAGGCCGTGCTGCAGCAGTTGGGCGCCGTGCAGCTCGACACCATCTCCGTGCTGGCCCGCTCGCACGAGCTGGTGCCTTACGCCCGGCTCGGCGCGGTCGGCCGCGGTGCTGTGGAGGCGGCGTACTGGCAGGGCACTCGCGCGTTCGAGTACTGGTCGCACGCCGCCTGTGTGCTCCCTATGAGCACCTGGCCGTTGTACGCCTTCCGGCGCCGGGCGTTCGTCAAGCGCGGTCACCGTTGGCACAAGATGGCCGACAGCGAACGCTCCTGCACCGAGGTTCTTGCCCGGCTGCGCGGCGAGGGACCGATGACGGCCACCGAGCTGGGCGGCGCGAAGAACGGTGGTCCCTGGTACGACTGGTCGGAATCGAAGATCGCCATCGAGTGGCTGCTGGATACCGGTGTGGCTGTCTGCACTGAACGCCGGGGCTGGAAGCGGGTGTACGACCTGGCCGAGCGCGTGGTACCCGCCGAGCTGCTGGTGCAGGACCTGGACGACGCGACCTGTCTGAGCGAGCTCACCGCGCGGGCGGGGACGGCTCTGGGGGTGGCCACGGTGAAGGATCTCGCGGACTACCAGCGGCTGACGGTGAAACAGATCCGCTCGGCGCTGCCCGACAGCGGGCTGGTCGAGGTGGAGGTCGCCGGCTGGGGCAAGGACGGTCGTACGGCTGCCGCCTGGACCGACCCTGCCGTCCTGGCAGAACAGCCGCACGGCCGCCATCGCACCACACTGCTCTCGCCGTTCGACTCGCTGGTGTGGGACCGGGCGCGCACCGAGCGGGTCTTCGGCTTCGCCCATCGCCTTGAGGCGTATGTTCCCAAGAGGAAGCGGGTACACGGCTATTTCGCGATGCCGCTGCTGTCGGGCGGGCGTCTGGTGGGCAGGGTGGATCCGGCGCGCGAGGGGCAGACCCTGGTGGCGCGTCAGATCTCGCTGGCCGACGCCAAACACGTACCGGCTGCGGCGAAAGCGCTGTGGGAGGCCGCCGAGTGGGTCGGCTGTACGGACGTACGCGCCGAGCGGGTGCTGCCCGAAACGCTCGCCGCGCCGCTCGCCGCCGCGCTCGCCTCGGCCTGATTGGACACGGTGCGGGTCCGGATCGCGGAACGCGGGTGGCCACCGGCGGACCGGTAGCCACCCGCGTGACCCGCGAGGCGCTCGGGCTACGCCTTGAAGACGCCCCGGTTGCAGCGCAGCGCCGCCACGACGACGGCGATGATGACCGCCGTGATGACGGCCGTCCCCACGACCGAGCCGGTGGCGGCAAAGATGCCACCGAAGCCGGCCACGCCCAGCGCCGCACCCACCGCGAGGGCCGTCTCCTGGAGGGCCGCGGCGCGCGCGACGTCCTTCGGCGGGACGCTGCCCAGCAGGTAGGCGTCGCCGGAGGCCATGGAGACGCCGACACCGAGGCCGATCAGGAAACTGGCGGGCCACAGGCCGACGAAGACGGCCACGATGAGGCCGACGGCGCAGGTGGCCAGGCTGACCTGGAGCATGCGCACCGCGGTGAAGCGAGCCTGGAGCTTGTGGAACGCGAACCCGCCGAGGGAGACCCACAGGGCCAGGACCGAAACCGGCAGGATCGACAGGAGCGAGTCGGCCTCCGCGCTGAACAGGAAGACCGATCCCGTGTAGCTGGCGGAACTCACGACGAGCGCGAGGGAAGGCGCGCCGAGCCGGGAGAAGCTGAGCATCCGTACGTCGATAAGCGGGTCGCGCGAGCGGAGCTGCCGCGTGCAGAAGACCGCCAGGACCAGGCAGCCCGCGACCGTCGCAAGGAGGCGCCCGAACGCGGCGCCATGGCTCTGCAGTCCGGCCACGAAGAGTCCGAAGCCCACGAAGGCGAGGGCGGAGGAGGCGACGTCGACTCTGGTCGACGAGGCCTGTCCCAGGGTGATGCCGCGCAGCAGCGCGGTGGCGAGCACCCCGCACACCAGGGCGACGGCGGCGGGCAGCCAGAAGAGCATCGTGTAGGCGTCCATGCCGACGAACGCCCGGCCGATCAGGGGTCCTGTACCGGCTCCGATGGCGTACGTGGTGATCCACAGGGAGTAGGCGAGGGTGCGCTCCGACGTCTCGGGCAGTCCGCCGATGACCGAGGCGACGCTGGAGACGATCAGTGCGTAGCCGAAGCCTTGGATGAACCGGCTCCCCGTCCACGTCGTCGCCGAGTCCAGCAGTGCGGGACTCGCCCCCGCGAGGGCGAAGACGAAGAGGCCGGTCGCCAGCGTCACGCCGGGACCCAGGCGTGCGCCCAGACGCGAGCCGAGGACGACGCTGGAGGCGAGGGCGATCGTGTACCCGTCGATGAACCACAGGCGCCATGAGTCGGTCAGGACCGGCAGGTCGTAGGCGATGGAGTTGAACAGTGTGGAGTCCACACCGCCCAGGAACATGGGGACCAGCAGCAGCGGGAAGAGGACCTTCTTCGACACGGCGGTGGACCGCGCTGGGGCAAGGACAGTTCCGGTCATGGCAGACCTCGTCTCAGTTGGCTTTCTTCGGCGAGCGCAGCAGGAGGAGGACCCTTGCGACGACGCCCGGCAGGACTGCTAAATCCGCCGTCGGTCTTCTCTCTCCGAGTCCGGTGGGACGTGCGTGCGCCGCGCGGTGGGCCGCAGGGCACTCAGGGCCGGTTCTCGAGGGCGCCATGAAGTCTCCGAGTCGATGATGAACCACCTGAGACGGTTCTACCAGTCCGCGGTTCTTAAGGCAACCGGCCAAGCCGGTTCCACGCTCCTGCCTGGGGCGCCGCGCGAGTAACGCGTCGGAGGCCGACCCCGCGACGGACCAGCGGCCGGAACTACGCAAGCCGGGCCCCGGCCCGTGCGACGCCCGGAGAGGGGGCGCGGACACGGCCGAGGCCAGCACGGCCTCACCTGTGCGGCGACGGGCGCGGGTGCCCTACATGCCCCGCGAGGAGGGGAATTCGCGGTTGCTGAGGTACTGCGGACGCGGCGCGTCCGCAGCGTAGGGTGCCCCCAGCGTGTTCTCCACGCTGTTGTAGACGATGAAGATGTTCGAGCGCGCGAACGGCGAGAGGTTCCCGTTGGAGCCGTGCAGCAGGTTGGAGTCGAACATCACCGCGGAGCCGGCGGGACCCGTGATCTGCTCGATCCCGTGCTCCTCCGCCATGCGCGTCAGGTGCTCGCGGTCCGGGGAGCCGACGCTGGGGGCGGCCACGCGGAGCGACTCCTTGTGGTAGTCCTGCGGGGTGGCCCCGACCGTGGGGACGAACGTCTTGTGGGTGCAGGGCATGACCATGAGCGGGCCGTTGAACGGGTGGTTCTCGGTGAGGGAGATCGAGACGCTGAACGCGCGCGGCCGGGGCATGCCGTCCTCGGAGTGCCAGGTCTCGAAGTCGGAGTGCCAGTGGAACGGGGCGCCGCCGAACCCCGGCTTGTAGTTGACCCGGCTCTGGTGGATGTAGACCTCGGAGTCGAGTACCTGGCGGGCGATGTTCATGAGCCGGGGCGACCGGAGCAGCTCGGCGAAGATCTCGCTGACCTTCTCGACCTCGAAGACGGAACGGACCTCGTCGGACTCCGGTTCCAGGATGACGCGCTCGCTCGCGCGCAGCGCCGGGTCCTCACCGAGGCGCCGGAGTTCGGAGAGGTAGAGGTCCACCTCCTGCGCGGAGAGCAGGTTGTCGAGGACCAGGTAGCCGTTGGACTCGTACTGCTTGAGCTGCTCGGCGTCGAGCGGGCCCGGAGCCTCTCCCCACACCGACGGGTCCGTCCGTGGCTTGGGAACGGCCTCACCGAGGACTCGGGTCGGATACAGGTCTGGGCGCTGAGCGACAGTCATGTGCTGTTCTCCTTTTCAGGGGAGCGGCGGCTTTTTCTGCCCGTACAGGAGCGCAATTCATCGGCTCGTGGGGCGAGGTGCCGGAATTCCAAGGCCTTTTTCTCGCGGCTCATTGGTCCGTCCTCCGGCCCTTTCGATACTGCAAGCTCGCAGAGAGTGAAGAAAGGGTCTTCGAGTGTCCTGAATCGTCCTTGGCCTCATCAGGACCGCGAAGCGCACCCTCCGTCCACGGAGACGCGGACGCGAGGTGCCGTGCCCTCCAGCAGCGCGGAACCACCTGGAGCAGTTCGCTTGCTTGTCCTCGACATGGCAACCGGCTAAGGTGGTTCCATGTTCGTCAAGCGATTCCCCGAGTTCCGTCTTGGCAAGGTGCTGGCGACCAGCTTCACGGCGACCCTCACAGAACGCTGCGGTGAACCCGTCGAACGCATTCCCGTCCCCGAGCGGCTGGTCGACTGGTTGGCGGTCAACGGGCTCAAGGTCGATTCGTGCAGCGATTCCCAGCTGGAGCATGCTCGGCAACTGCGTGAAGCGATCCACGAAGCCGCCACCGCCGTCGCGACGCAGGTCCCCCCTCCCGCCGCAGCCATCCAGGTCATCAATGACTGCAGTACGGGCGGCCAGGCCTCGGCGGTCCTTTCGCCCCGGGGCGAACAGGAGTGGTACCTGGGTTCCGCCTCCGTCGAGGACGCCCTCAGCGTGATCGCCGCCGACGCGGTCGACATCGTCTCGGGCGCGCGCGAGGGGAGGATGGCGTTGTGCGCGTCCCCGACGTGTCGGGCCGCTTTCTTCGACACCAGTCGGGGCGCCACGCGCAGATGGTGCGAGATGAACACCTGCGGGAACCGCGAGAAGAAGGCGCGTTTCCTCGCCAACAAGCGCCAGGACCCGAGCCGCGCCGGCTGAAGTCGACCGGGCGCCGTTCTACGCCGACGCCCCGCTGCCTCCTGGCCGTCCCTCCCCGTCAGGGAGGTGCCCGACCCAGTCGCATGGTGGCCGGAGCGCCTCGTGTTCGACCGTCGCAAGCGAGTAGCCGCGCCGTCGTCGCTCATCGCGACCGCGTCCAACGCCAGGACTTGCCTCGTGCGTTGGAAGCGGCCCGCGCCGCAGTGTGCTGCTCGCGAGTTCGGAATGCTGCCGCTCGACAACCGTCGGGCGCTGTAGACGACGAGGGCAGGGCGTCGTTGCCACCAGGCTCCCGCACCCCCTCGTCCCGCCACCGCACGCAGGTGCAGAGAGGGAAGTACATGCTGGACGTTCTGAAAATCGACGCCACCGCGGAAGTGGTCTACCGCGAGATGCTGGCGCATCCGCAGGAGGGCGTGGCCGAGCTGGTGCGCCGGCTCGAACTGACCGAGCAGGAGGTACGGGCAGCACTTGACACCCTCGGCGAGATGGCCCTGGTGCGGCACTCCCTCGAAGACCCCCAGAGCTTCCACGTCGTGGAACCTCACCTCGCCGCGGAGATCCTGCTCGCCAAGGAACGGGCCGAGCTCGCGGCCCAGCAGCAGCGCGTGCAGGAGGTCCAGGCCGCCGCCTTACAGCTCAAGTCGGAGTTCACCCAGGAGAGTCCCAAGGACGAGGTGCACCGCCTGACCGGGGTCGACTCTGTACGCGACTACCTGGCGGCGCTTCACGACGAGGTCCAGGACGAGCTGGTGACGTTCGCCCCGGGCGGAGCGCAGACGGAGGCCAACCTGCGCAGCTCGCGCCCGATCGCGGACGCCCTGCTCGCGCGAGGGGTGCGGATGCGCACCGTGTACCTGGACAGCGTTCGCAACGATCCCCTCACGGTCGCGCACGCGGACTGGCTCGCCGAACGGGGCGGCCGCATACACACCGCACCTTCGCTGCCGAACCGCCTGATCATCTGCGACAAGAAGATCGCCATCGTCGCCGTCGACTCAGACGACACCTCGGCCGGGGCGGTGGTCCTCCGGACGGCTGGAGTAGTGTCGTCCCTGTACGCCCTTTTCGAGAATATTTGGCAGGCCGCTCAACCCATGGGAGAGAGCGCTCAGTCGAGTGACGAACAGGACCTCAGTCCGCAACAACTGGAAGCCCTGAGGCTGTTGTCCCTCGGGCACACCGACGACTACGTTGCGGCGCGGCTGGGCGTGTCAGGCCGCACGGCACGCCGGATCGCCACGAAGCTCATGGGCCACCTCGGCGCGCGAAGCCGGTTCCAGGCCGGCCTGCACGCGGCTGCTAGGGGCCTCATCCGGCTGTAGCGGCCCGTACGTCGCCGATCGACAAGCAGTCGAAAGGAAATGACCATTCGGACAGGACACCCCACTCATGTACCTCGTACAGCTCACTCTCGCACCCTCGGGCGATGCCCACCCACCCGCCGAGATCAAGCAGGCGCTCCACGACGCGGCGCCGGACGTCGTCGAACACGTCAGCGTTCACACGCAGACGCGGCCCCACCTTGTCGTCAGCCTCTTCCTCCGCGCCGCCTCCCTGGACGAGGCCGAGGCGGCGGCGAAGCGGATCTGGCAGCACGCGACCACCAGCTGCAGCCCTCTGGCCGCCTGGTCCCTGCGGCGGGCCGAAGTGCCCCTCCACCCCTACGACGTGGAGTGAGCCCTGCTCCTCTCGACGCCCGTGCCACGCGCCGCCGCTGCCCGCGCCCGGGCGGTGCGTGGGACCTGCATGCACATTTTTGCGTGTCCCAAACGGTCCGGCCCGGAGAATGTCGCGATCGCCGTGGCCCTTTGACCGGATGACTAATCCGACCGCAGTCCTGAACAGGTCAGGACCCATTTAGGCCAACCGTCCGCCCTTCCTTCGCCGCTGCGAACATCGCAGACTCGTTATCGCCGGACAGCAAACCAGCGAGAGGCGAGTCATGAAAGAGCGAATGTTCATCTCCGATAGCTCACCGGTGGAGAGGGGAATTCCTTGCCTCTCACCCGAAGACGACGGCGGGTGGCAGTGACCGTATGACGACCTCGAAGAACAGTGTCCAGGGAAATTCGATGGCGGATCTCGCCGAGGAGTACGGCACCCCGCTGTTCGTCTACGACGCGAACGTCCTCGCGGACACGTACCGCACGTTGCGCGGCCTGCTCCCCGCCGGCGCCGACATCTTCTACTCGCTCAAGGCGAACCCGAACATCAGCGTCTGCGCCCTGCTGAACTCGTTCGGTACGGGAGCCGAGGTCTCCTCCTACGCCGAACTGGCCACCGCCCTGCGGGCGGGAGTCGACCCTGGCGACATTATCTTCCTCGGCCCCGGCAAGGACGAGAGGGAGCTCACCGCGTGCGTCGAAGCCGACATTCACGCGATTGTCTGCGAGTCACTGGACGAACTCGACCTGCTCGACTCGCTGTTGGCAGCGGCAGGACGTGACGACTTCCCGGTGCTCCTCCGGGTGAACCCGGCCTTCGGCAGCAAGGGGTCCGGGCTGGCCATGGGCGGTAAACCCCGGCAGTTCGGTATCGATGAAGCCGAACTGCGCGGTTCCAAGCACCGCCTCGCGGCCCTCCGCAACGTCCGAGTGAAGGGCGTGCACGCGTACATGGGGACGCGGTTTCTTCACCACGAGGACGTCGTCGAGAACACCCGGCGCATCCTCGCCACCGCGGAGGACCTGGCCGGACAGCTCGGTTTCCCCCTGGAGACCGTCGACTTCGGCGGCGGACTCGGCGTCGCCTACTTCGAGAACGAGGAGGACCTGGACCTCGATGCGCTGGGCGCCGGCCTCGCGGAGGTCATCACCCCCTTCTCGGTGCGCAACCCAGACTGCCGGATGATCATGGAACTGGGCCGCTTCCTCACCGCCACGGCCGGTACGTACGTGGTCCGCGCCCGCTACGTGAAGGAGTCCATGGGAGAGAGCTTCGTGGTGGCCGACGGCGGCACGAACCACCACATGGCGGCCGTCGGTGTCGGCAGCTTCGTCAAGCGCAACTTCCCGGTCCGCCACCTGGAGGACCGGGCCGCCGGAGCCTCGCGCCCCTACAGCGTGACCGGACCCCTGTGCACGCCCAACGACGTCGTGGCCAAGAAGGTTCGTCTGCCAGAAGTACGGCCGGGAGACCTGCTCGCGGTGGAGCGGTCCGGAGCCTACGGGCCGACCGCCTCACCTGGCCTCTTCCTGAGCCACGGCTTCCCGGCCGAGGTGCTCGTCCACGGCGGGCGCGCCCACCTCATCCGGGAGCGCGACACGACGGAGGACCTGCTGGCGAAGCAGCGCCTCGTCGATCTCCGTGCCCCGTCCGCCTGAACACGTGATCCGTATGGACACCTGATCCGAACGAGAACCTGATCCGAATGAGAACCGCAGCGAAGCAAGCTGCGCGAGTCGGACTGGACGTACTCGACCGCTCCGAACTCCGCCGCCTCATCGAACGACCCTGGTTCTTGCGCTTCAGTTTCGCCCTGGAGGAAATAGCCCATGCCGAGGCCCTCGGCGAAGATCGTCGCCTGGAATTCCTGGCCGGTCGGTTCGCCGCCAAAGAGGCTCTCCTCAAAGCCCTGGGAATCGGTTTCCTACAAGGTGTGACACCACGGGAGATCTACGTGGAACACACCGCGCACGGCGCCCCTGTCGTCCACCTCCGCGGACGAGCCGCGCAACTGACCCCGTCATCCGTCTCGGTCTCCATCACTCATAAGCAGAACGTCGTGGCCGCCGTCGCCATCAGCCTCCCCGAGGCCCTTGGTGCGACCGCCGACGACCCTACCGGCGAAGCCGCCGGAAGCGGACGAACCGAACCCACTGCACCGAAGGAGCTTGACGCCGTGCCGCCGCCGAACACTCCCGCGACCGCGACCATCGGGACCAGTACCCGCGACGACCGAGAAGCGCAGACCACCGCCTTCCTCCGCGTACGCGTCGGCCAGGAAGAGGCTCACTACGGGGGCGATCTCGTCGACGGTGCGCGCATCCTGCGCCTGTTCGGCGACCTCGTCACCGAGATCACCGTCCGCACGGACGGCGACGAAGGACTACTGGCCCAGTACAGCGACATCCGCTTCACCGCACCCGTGAGGCCTGGCGACTACATCGAGGCGCGCGCACGGCTGGTGCGCCGGACTCGTCTGCGCCGCGTGGTCGAGCTGGAGGCGCACAAGGTCATCCGCGCCAGCCCCGAAGAGGCCGACAGCGCCGGCGAGGTCCTCGACGAGCCTCAACTCGTGTGCGCTGCGACCGCCACCACCGTTGTACCCCACCGCCGGGCACACACGGCGACCGCCCGCACCCCCACGGCCGAGGAGGCCTGATGCCCCGCACTCCGCAGCTCCTGCACGAGATACTGGACCGAGCCGCCGACCGCGATCCGGAGTCGGCCGCACTGAGCTCACGCGATCGCGGCCTCACCTACCGGGAACTCGCCACCGCCACCACCGCCATGGCCGCCCGCCTGCGGCGCGAGGGCCTGCGGCGCGGCGACCGGATCATCGTCACCGCCTCCGACGGCATCGGCATCGCCATCCTGGTCTACGCCGCCTCGCGCGTCGGCGCCGTCTTCAGCGTGCTCCACGAGCAAGTACGCGGCGGGCCGCTGGAACACGTCCTGCGCGACTGCGAGCCCGCGCTGCTGGTCTCCGACGACCTCGACGCCGGACGGACCGCCGCCGAGCACGGCGTCCGCTCCCTCGGGCTCGACGAGCTCGTGCGCACGGCACTCGACGCGGACACCGCCGAGGCCGCTACCCCCGCCGGTCCGAACGCCCTGAGCGTGGACCCCGTCAGCCTGATCTACACCTCGGGCACCACCTCCCTGCCCAAGGCCGTGGTCAGCACCCACCAGCAGGTGCTATTCGCCGCCACCGCGATCCAGGAGTGCCTGGAGTACCGCAGCGACGACGTCGTCTACTGCCCGCTCCCGCTCTCCTTCGACTACGGCCTCTACCAGATCTACCTCGCGGCCCTCAGCGGCGCCCGACTCCACCTGGCCACGGTCGCCGAGGTCGGCCCCCCGCTGCTGCGCAGCCTGGAGGAGGCGGGCGCCACCGTCCTGCCCTCCATGCCTTCCGTCTCGGACCGACTCGCCTGGCTGCTCAGCCGCAGCAGCGGGGGGCCGAGCCGCCTACGCCTGCTCACCAACACTGGTGCGGCGCTCTCCGAGCCCACCATGACCGCGCTGCGCGCCGCCCTGCCCCACCTGCGAATCCAGGTGATGTACGGCCTCACCGAGTGCAAGCGCACGGCGATCATGCCCCCCGATGGGGACCTGGACCACCCGGGCTCCTGCGGGCTGCCGCTGCCAGGCACCGAGGTCTTCATCGTCGACGACGACGGAGACCGGCTGCCCGCGGGAGAGATCGGCCAGATCGTCGTCCGCGGACCCAACGTCATGGCCGGGTACTGGCGCCGCCCCGAGCTGACCGACGAGCGCTTCCCGCGCACGGAGGGACTGTTCCCCGAGCTGCACACCGGCGACTACGGCTGGCAGGACAAGGACGGCTACCTCTACTTCTCCGGCCGCAGGGACGACCTCTACAAGGAGCGCGGGTTCCGCCTCAGCACCACCGAGGTCGAGGCCGCCGCGACTCGGGTCGGCGGAGTGACCTCTGCCGCCGTACTGCCTCCCGAGGGCAAGCGGACCGCGCTCCTCGCCGTCGTCGCGGACCTCACCGCCGACCAGGTGCGCGAGGGTATGCGGGACCACATCGAACCCTTCAAGATCCCGCGCCGCTGCGTCCGCCTCGACGCCCTGCCCACCAACGGCAACGGCAAGGTCGACCGCAAGAAGCTGGCCGCCCTGATCGAACAGGACCCGCCCGCCTCGGTCACCACAGAGGCCCTCCAAGCGCGCCTGGCCCACTGACCCCCGCACGCCCCACCAGAGCAACGCCCGAGAACGACAACCACCCGACACACGTGAGGAACTGACCATGGACCGCCAGCACGTCGTCACCGCCCTCGAGAACGCCCTCACCGACGTCCTGGAGCGCCCCGTCACCGGTCTCACCGGCGACGTGAAGCTCTTCGCCGACCTGCACCTGGACTCCACCACCATGCTCGAGATGCTCATGTTCCTTGAGGACTCCATCGGCCTGGTCGTCGACCCGGAGGAGCTGGACGCGGACGACTTCGTCTCCGTGGACACCTTCACCGACTTCGTCCTCGCCACACAGGGCGAGCAGGTCGCGGCATGACGCTCACCCAGCCCGACCTCAGCGTCTTCACGACCCTGGAGTCCGAGGTACGCAGCTACTGCCGCAGCTGGCCCACCGTGTTCAACCGCGCGCAAGGTAGCCGCATGTACGACGAGGACGGGCACGAGTACCTCGACTTCTTCGCCGGGGCCGGTTCCCTCAACTACGGCCACAACAATCCCGTGCTCAAGCGCACCCTGCTCGACTACCTGGAGCACGACGGCGTCACCCACGGCCTGGACATGTCCACTACGGCCAAGCGCGCGTTCCTCGAGTACTTCCAGAACACGGTGCTGCGCCCGCGGGACCTGCCCTACAAGGTCATGTTCCCGGGCCCGACCGGCACCAACGCCGTCGAGGCCGCCCTCAAGCTGGCACGCAAGGTCAAGGGCCGCGAGTCGATCGTGTCGTTCACGAACGCCTTCCACGGCATGTCGCTCGGCTCGCTCGCCGTGACCGGCAACGCCTTCAAGCGGGCCGGCGCCGGCATCCCGCTGGTACACGGCACCCCCATGCCGTTCGACAACTACCTCGACGGCAGGACCCCGGACTTCATCTGGTTCGAGCGGCTCCTGGAGGACCAGGGCTCGGGCCTGAACCAGCCGGCCGCCGTCATCGTCGAGACGGTCCAGGGCGAGGGCGGCATCAACGTCGCCCGCGCCGAGTGGCTACACGCCCTCGCCCAGCTCTGCCGCCGGCACGACATGCTGCTCATCGTCGACGACATCCAGATGGGCTGCGGCCGCACCGGCGCCTTCTTCTCCTTCGAGGCTTCGGGCATCACGCCGGACATCGTCACCGTCTCCAAGTCCATCAGCGGCTACGGACTGCCCATGTCGCTCTGCCTGTTCCGAGCGGAGCTCGACGTGTGGGAGCCGGGCGAGCACAACGGCACCTTCCGCGGCAACAACCCGGCCTTCGTCACCGCGACCGCCGCCCTCAACACCTACTGGAGCGACGACACGCTGGAGCAGCAGACCCTGGCGCACGCCCAGACCATCGAGGCCGCGCTCCACGACACCGCCGCACACCACAGCGGATCGGCCTACCGCGGCCGTGGGATGGCCTGGGGCCTGGAGCTCGCCGACCCTCGGCACGCGGGGCGCGCCGCACGCCGCGCCTTCGAACTCGGGCTCCTCGTGGAGACCTCCGGGGCCCACGACGAGGTCTTGAAGCTGCTGCCCCCGCTCACCATCACCACCGACGACCTCGACGAGGGACTGCGCACCGTGCAGCGCGCGGTCTACGAAACGGCGTGACCGCGCCCGCCACCGACATGAGAGACACACGAAAGAAAGGCCCCGACCCGACATGACCACCACCATGCCCACTGCAGCCTCCACGGAGCCGAACACTGCCGAGAAGAAGCGGGCCGGCTTCCGCGCACCGGTCCCCCAGGACGGACCCGCCGTGTGGAAGATGGTCGAGGACACTCCCGGCCTGGACTCCAACAGCCTCTACTACTACTCGCTGTGGTTCCGGGACTTCGCCGACGGCTCGCTGGTCGCGACGGTGGACGACGAACTCGTCGGCTTCCTCACGGGCTACCGCCGCCCCGAGGAGCCCGAGACCTACTTCGTGTGGCAGACCGCTGTCAACCCGCGCCACGGCATCCCGTTCCTCGGCGTCAAGCTCTTCCAGGAGGCGGCCGACCAGCAGGTTGCCAACGGCGCCCGGTACGTCGAGGCCACTGTCTCCGCCGAGAACAAGGCGATCATCATGGTGCTGAAGCAGTACGCGAAGAAGCACTCGGCCCCCGTCGAGACCCGCGTGCTCTTCCCCAGCTCCCTCTTCGCCGACAGCGAGGGCCACCACGACGAGGTCCTGTACCGCATCGGCCCGCTGACCACCGGCTGAACCGGGCCGCCCGTCACTGGTCCGAGCAGCACCGCATCCGACGACTGGGAGCCGACCGCCATGGCCACGCAACCCACGACACTGCACCTCGACATCAGCAACGCCTACTTCCGCATGGACTCCGAGGAGGTGCGGAAGGCACGAGACGCCCACTGGTACGCACGTACGGATTGGGGCATCGCCGTCCTGCGCTACGAGGACAGCAGCGCCCTCCTGAAGAGCCCCCTGTTGACGCAAGGATCGGCCAAGTGGCCCGCCCAGCACGGGGTCGTCGAAGGACACTTCGACGAGTGGTGGCAGAAGACCCTGCTGGTGCTGGAGGGCGGCGAGCACAACAGGATTCGCCGCCTGGTGAACCCCGCCTTCTCGCCTCGCCGGATAGCGCCGCTGCACGCGAAGTTCCAGGATCTGGCGGACGGCCTGGTGGACGAGTGGATCGAGGACGGGCGCACCGAGTTCGCGAGCCGGTTCGCCGCACCGTACGCGACCAGGATTCTGTGCGTGTTGCTGGGCATCGACGAGAACGACTGGAAGAAGATCCACGAACTCGCCTCTACGATCGGCCTCGGCCTCGGCATCACCATCCAGGAGAACATCTCCCGGATCGACCAGGCCATCGTCGAGCTGACCGAGTACGCCGAGTCCCTGGTCCGCAGCCGCAGGGAGTCCCCCAAGGGCGACATCCTGAGCACCCTCGTGGACGCGAGGGACGAGGACGCGGGCAAGCTTTCCGACAAGGAGCTCATCAACCTCATCATCCTGTTGATCTTCGCGGGCATCGACACGACCCGGAACCAACTGGCCCTGAGCGTCGAGGCGTTCTCCAAGCAGCCCGACCAGTGGGAGAAGCTGGCATCGGACCCCGAGCGCTACTCCGCCGCGGCGGTCGAGGAGGCGCTGCGCGTCAACCCGATCGGCCGCTGGATCTCGCGCGAAGCGACGGAGACGTTCCAGTACAAGGAGCGCACGATCGAGAAGGGGACCACGCTCCACCTCTTCACCATGACGTCGGCCACCGACCCGGCCGCGTTCGACGACCCTGACCGCATCGACCTCGACGCCGAGCGCTCCCCGCACTTCGCGTTCGGCGGCGGACTGCACCACTGCCTTGGGCACTTCGTCGCCCGTGCGGACATCGGCGTGGCCCTCTCGACGCTGGCCACGCGGCTGACCGACCTGCGCGTGGGGAAGGACGCCGAGTGGCTGCCCGACTCCGGCAACACGGGGGCGGTTGTGCTGCCCATCACGTTCACCTCGCGTTCCTAGACCGCGCTTCCGATCGGAGGAGACCATGAAGATCACCGTTGACGAGGTCAAGTGCCAGAACCACGGCCTGTGCGCCATCTCGGCGCCGGATCACTTCGAGCTCGACGCCGACGGGAAGCTGGCGTACCAGGAGACGTTCGACGAGGAAAACCTCGATGCGATCGAGGACGCCATCGACTCGTGCCCCTTGCAGGCGATCGTCATGGACCGTGACGCCGCATGACTGGCGCAGCGCCGCGCATCGGCATCGTCGGCTCCGGCATAGCCGGCCTGCGGGCGGCCCAATCGGTCCTCACTTGCGAAACCGGTGCCAGGATCACCGTCTTCGGGGACGAGGCCCACCGCACGTACAACCGGCCGGGACTCACGAAGAAGCGGTACCCGCCGTCGGCCGACCTCAGGGAGGCCATCACTGAGGACCTGAGAGTCAAGGGGGCCGAGACCAGCGCGCTCGACTGGCACCTCGGCACCCGCGTCGAGGCGGCGAACCTGCGCGGCAGGGTCCTGCACCTGAGCACCGGCGGAACGTTCGCCTACGACGGCCTGGTAGTCGCCTCGGGAGTACGCCCGCGGACCGCCGCCCGTGACGACGAGGAGTGCGCCTCACACGCGCACAGGACCCTGCGCGGCCTGGACGACGCCCACTCCATCCACCAGGAGCTCCACAGGAGAGAGGTGGTGACGATCGCGGGCGCCGGGTTCGTCGCGTGCGAACTGGCCTCGTTGGCCAAGGAGTACGGCTGCGACGTGATCATGCTCGAAGCGATGAGGCACGGGCCCTTCGAGAACATCCTGGGCGAGGACGTCGCGCGAGCGCTCGGACGCTGGGTCACCGCGAACGGCGTCACCCTGCTGACAGGCGAGGCAGGGAAGGAGCTCCTCTGCGACCGCTCGGGAAGGCGCTCCGGAGGCGGACACTCGGCGTCGCCTCCCGGGGCGACGTCCGAACGACCGCTCTTCATCGAGGCCATCGGCAGCGTTCCCAACGTGGAATGGCTGGACGGGAACGGCCTGGACCTGTCTGACGGGGTACGGGTCGACGAGTATATGCGCGTACTGGGGTGCGATGGCGTTTTCGCAGCCGGCGACATCGCCCGCTATCCCGACCCGTGGGGCACAGAAAAGCTAACCCGCATGGAATTCTGGAAAAATGCGATTGACACCGGCAATATCGCCGGGAAAGCGCTAGCGTCGTCTCTGGGATACGGATCGAAGATGACCCGGATCGCGTACTTCCCCAGCATGGCTACCGAAGTATTCGGACTTCGCATCCAGATCGCAGGGAACCCCAGGAACGCGGACTCCATGGAGATCGTTCGCGGCGACCTCGAACGCCCCGGTGACGGAGTCCTCGTCACGTACCTGCAGGAGAGCGTGATCGTCGGGGCGGCCTACCTGGACAAAGGGGCCCAGTTCAACCGCCTCTACATCGAGCTCCTGAAGTCGCTGAAAACGCGCTAGCCCTATCGACCTCACCTCATTTGTCATAGCGCCAAGAATTCGAGAACGATCAGGAGGAACATCATGCAGGTTCGCAGGATTTCGGAGATCGAAGGTACTGACCGCGATGTCACGGCGGCGAGCGGCGCGTGGCGCAGCAAGCGCATCCTGCTGGCTTCGGATGGATTCGGGTACTCGGTTTCCGAGACCGTCGTGTACGCCGGAACCGAGACCGACATCTGCTACGCGAACCACGTGGAAGCCGTCTTCTGCATCTCCGGGAAGATGATTCTGGTCGACCGCGACGAGAACGAGGAACACGTCATCACACCCGGCACCCTCCACATCCTGGACGACGCCGACAACCACACGATCAAGCCGATCGAGGACAGCACGTTCCTGTGCATCTTCACCCCGGCCCTCACCGGCCGTGAGGACCACGACGAGAACGGAGTCTATCCGCTGCTGACGGACGAGGTGGTGGAGGCCAAGTAGGCCGCGCCGCGACACCCGCGCATCCCTGGAGTCCCTGCCAGGCCACTGGCGGGGACTCGGCGTCACCGCGTCCGGGACGGTCCCGGCGGCGGGTTGCCCACGACGGGCCGGGCAGGTGCGCACGATCATGGATCTGCCAGAAGGGAACCTGCAGTGAAAGTCCTGTGGCTCACCGCCCACCCCGAACCCCGTTCCCTGAACGGCTCCTTGTACCGCGACGGTGTCCAACACCTCCTGGACCAGGGGCACGAGGTGCGCACCAGCGACCTGTACGCGATGAAGTTCGACCCGGTCGTCAGGGCCAGTGACTTCTCCCACTCCGACGGCGAGCGGCTCGTCGTCGGCAGCGCGGCCCAGCAGGCCTTCGAACGGGGCGCGTTGTCCCCTGACATCGCCGTCGAACACGACAAGTTGTCCTGGGCGGACACGCTCGTCGTGCAGTTCCCGTTGTGGTGGTACGGGATGCCGGCCATCCTCAAAGGCTGGTTCGACCGCGTCTTCGTCGGCGGGTTCGCCTTCGGCGTCCGCGACGCCCGGGGGCGCCAAGTGCGCTATGGCGAGGGGGCGCTCGCGGGTAAGCGCGCGATGGTCGTCGTCAGTGCCGGTGCTCGGGAGGCGAGCCTCGGCCCTCGCGGCGTCAACGGTGAGCTCAACGACCTGCTCTTCCCTCTCCAGCACGGCACGCTGTGGTACGCGGGGATCGAGGTCCTGCCCCCGCTGCTCGTCCACGGAGCCGACCGTGTGGACGAGGCCGCGTACGCCTTTCACGCGAACGTCCTACGCCAGCGTCTCGAGGACCTTCCGTACACCGGACCGCTGCCGTTCCGCCACCAGAACGGCGGCGACTACGACGAGGACCTGGTCCTGCGCCCCGAACTCAACCCGCACGCCACCGGGACCGCCGCCCACTACCGCACTGAGAGCTGACGACGAGGCCGTCCTCGTCACATCAGTCATCAACTGTCGCTCTCTGCACGGGAGTTACACCACTCACCGTACGGACCCGGCCAAACACGGCACGGTGCTGGCCGTGGCCGACCAGCCGGCCTCGATCGGGGCCCTGCCGCTGGCGGTGGCGAGGGACATGGGCTGCCCGGTCGCTTACCTGCCCGGGCTGACGATGCGGCGGAACGCCGACCTCTAGCCCGGCGAAGCCAAGGCCGGCGCGAGGGACGCGTTCATCATCGCCGACGCCGCTCGCGCGATGCGCCACACTCTGCGTGCGATCGACGGCGAGGACGAGACGATCGCCGAGCCGAGATGATCGTGGGCTTCGACGACGACCTGGCCGGCGAGGCCACCAGGGTAGCCAACCGGCTGCACGTCCTGCTGACCCAGATCCACCCCTGGCTGGAACGTGTGCGCGGGCCGCGGCTGCAGCACCCGGCCGTCCTGGCCCTGTTGGAACGCTTCGGTTCACCCGCCCAGGTCCGCAAGGCGGGCAGGCGCCGGCCGGTCACGCTGTTGCGGCCGAAGGCCCCCAGAATGGCCGAGCGACTGGTCGACGAGATCTTCGCTGCCCCCGACGAACAGACCGTCACCGTTCCCGGCACCGCGGCCGCCTCGCTGACCGTCCCGAGCCTCGCCGCGTCGCTGACAGCGGTGCTCGACCAGCCGAAACCGCTGACCGGGCGAATCGAGGAACTGCCGGCGGCACACCCTCTCGACAAAGTCCTGACATCGATGCCGGGAACCGGCGTCAGGACCAAAGCACGCATCCTGATCGAGGTCACCGACACCATCTCCAACCCGGCCGGGCGCATCGGTGAACTCGTCGCACTCGCCGAGCTGCTACAGGTCGCCTCGCGCGGCGGGCATCCGGAGCTGACGCCGTTACTGGCCGAACGCGCCCAGCAGCTCACCGGCGAAATGCCTGCGACGCTCAACCGGTAGGCGCCATGGCCGACGAGGAGGCACTGAGCGGCTGGGCCGCCCGCCGCGATCCACGGCGCCCGCAGCTCGGGGAGCGCCCGGCAAGCCGCGGGGCTCCCACATCGAACCCGAGGAACCGCGAATGATCTCGGAGTGGGGCGCGTTCGGCTGGGTCACGGTCGGCGTTGCCCCCGGCTACGCCTCCACACAGCGGATGCTGCACCCGCACGTCGGGCCGCCCACGACTCCGCCGGCCGGACCACCACCGATGCAGGAGGGGCACCGGCCGCCGTGCGGCATGCCCGGGAGGACCCGGCTGCCCAATAGCCGGTGCGCGGAGCTACTGCGTCTCGGGCCAGGAGGCCAGCACGTCAGCGGTCTCCTCGTCAGTGCGCCAGATCTCAACGGTCACGTTGAGGTCGCTTCAAATGGCGCTTCCACCTGGCGCGGTCGGCGTGGAGCCCACGCTCGTAGTAGGACAGGCAGGCGTGTTCCAGTGCCCGCTCGAGGCCTTCGCGTGGGATCTCGACGGCGGGGACGATCTCGGGACCCTCTTTCGTGCCGCCCCTTTTGCCACGCGCGCGAGACCTGGAGCGGACCCTCTATGGTCCCAGGCCATTCGCCGAGGGGCCTCACGCGTCACACCAGACGCCAACTGCACTGAGCTGCCATTCCGATTCCGCCGCGGCGCACTTCGTAGGTTGTGGACGCGCCAACGCGCGGTGGAGCGCGCCTTGTGTGAGCTGGGGTGATTGGGTCCACAGTGAGGCGGTCCGCCTTGTTCCGTAAAGTGATTCGAGGCACTGATATGGCAACTGCAGCCCATCCGAGTGCCGGCTTCTGCGGCACAGGTGCCGTGCGCACCGCAGCAGTGCGGGGTGCCGGGATGGGGTGGCTAGGGGCCCGATGGTCGCCCGAGTGCGTGAGGCACCCCGGGAGCTGGAAGAATTCAGTATCGGCGTCACCGTGGTCGAACTGTGCCGAGTACTGCCCTTCAGCCCGGCCGCCACGGATGTGGCCGCCCGCCACCGCTTGGTGGTCACTATCGAGGACATTGCGCCACGGCGCGGTGGGCATCGACCTGCTGCAGACCCTCAACGGCCGTGCGGTCGGTCTGCCGGGAATGCGGCTCCGCCTGCCACATGCGTTCATCGCCAAGGACAGCCGCGAGACCACTTTCGAACGAGAGGGGCTGAGCGCGAAGGTCGTCACCACGCCGTCCCGATGGCCCGCTGCACCCAGCGCCGTGATGAGGCGGTCTTGTAGGGAGCATTCCGCCTGGCCGAGTCCGCCGACACCGAGCCTATCCAGACGCACCAAGGCGCAGGGGGTGAGTCGTCATGACTGTGCCCGTCTTTGAACCCGTGCCTGCGCGACCTGTACAGGAGCTACCGGATCCACAGCTGGTGCACCGGCAGGTTACGGGGATCCTGAACAGCTTCATGGCAGGCAAGGTAGCCGCGGCGCGAGAGGAAGGGCTGCCTGTCGATGTGCCCGGGGAGTTGGCCGAGTTCCTGGCAGCGGGGGGCAAGCGGATCCGGTCGTTGCTGTGCGTGCTCGGCTGGTATGCAGCCCGAGGCACTGGCAGCGCCTTGGCAGCCGTGCGTGTCGGTGCGGCGCTGGAAATGTTCCACGCCTTCGCGCTGATCCACGACGACGTAATGGACCACTCCGACACCCGGCGCGGTCGGCCCACTGTGCACCGGGCGTTCGCCGCCCTTCACAGCCCGGGCCGCACTCCTGCGGTGACAGCAAATCTTGGTTCCGGGGCGGCAATCCTGGCGGGCGATCTCGCCCTGATCTGGTCTGAGGAACTCCTCCGAGGCTGTGACTGCGGCCTGGACCAGGCACTCCTTCAGCGGGTGCTACCGCTGATCGACATCATGCGCACCGAGGTCATGTACGGGCAGTACCTCGACCTGGCCGCCACCGGGAACCCCACTCGCGACATCGAACACGCCTTGCGCATCATCCGCTACAAGAGCGCCAAATACACCATCGAACGCCCCCTGCACATCGGTGCCACCCTCGCCGGCGCCGACGATCAACTCCGTGCGGCACTGAGCGCTTTCGCGCTTCCACTGGGAGATGCCTTCCAGCTGCGCGACGACCTCCTCGGAGTCTTCGGCCATCCCGGAAAGACCGGCAAACCGACCCTGGATGATCTACGCGAAGGCAAACACACCGTGCTCATCTCCTACGCCTTGGCTCATGCGGACCATTCCGAGGCGCAGCTGTTGCACGCCCTGTACGGCAACCCGCATCTGGACGAGACCAACGCCACAATCCTGCGCGCGGCGCTGGAAGCCACCGGAGCGCGGGCGGAGACGGAACGCCTGATCGCCGACCGCTACGAACAAGCCGTGACTGCCCTGGAGTCCACCCCCATCCCGCCTGAAGTGCGCGTACGGCTGCACGAACTGGCCGACCAGGCCGCGTGGAGGTCCACATGACGACAGGACAAGCCGCCAGCATCGTTCGGAGCGAGCTGCCCGAGATGTCCGACAACCTTCAAATCCCGAACCTGATCTGCCCATTTCCCGACAGCACGCATCCCGGCATCGACCGGAGCGGAAAGCGCCTGCTGAAGTGGATGACGAAGTGGGATCTGCTGCCGAACGAGGCCAGCGTTCAGCGATTTCTGAGTGCCGGATTCGAGCGGTTTGCTGCCTATACTCACCCATTCGCCGAGGAACTGGATCTCATCGCCGAGTGGTACGGGCACATGTGGACCATCGATGACGCCCTCGACGAGGGAACGGCCGGCGATCAGGTCGAGGTGGCGCGCGACCTGCTCAGACAGATGCGTATCGACCTCAGCACCCCCTCGCCGTATCCCGAGACGGCTCTCGGCGCCGCAATGGCCAACTTGTGGAGTCGAACGGCACCACCCCGCACCGAGCGCTGGCGAGCTCAGATCGCCATGCACTACCGCACCGCCATCGCCTACTCACTCAAGGCCCACGAGCGCAGCAGCCACATCCATGAAACCGAGACGCTGGACACCGTCATCCGGCGCCGCCGCGTGCTGTCCGGCGTCGACATCGCGGAGTCCTTGCTAGAAGTCGCCAGCGGCCATGAAATGCCTCCGGCCATCTCGTGCAGCACTCCGGTACGCGCCGTCCATCTGCTCTTCAACGACATCACCAGCTGGCACAACGACATCCACTCCGTCCGCAAGGAACTCCACCACGGCCACCTGGACAATCTGGTCACCGCCCTGGTGCTCACCCGCCAGTACACCTGGGAAGAAGCCATGACTACCGCAGCAGAGATGACCAACGACGCCACACGTGAATTCCTGATCGCCTGCGATGAGCTGCGCCAGTCCCTCCCCTTCTATGACGTCAGCGAGAAGGACTGGTCCCGCCTCGAGGATTACCTGAACACCCTCGGTGAATTCATCGCCGGGCACTTGCGATGGGACAGAGAATCACCCCGTTATGACTCCGCTGCCCTCTTGGGCGGTCAGTCGACCCGCAGTAAATCGTGCGAGTCGATGGCGGGAGACACACGGTGACCGCCCCCAGCAGGGTGACTCGGGCACCCGGCGGCCTGCCACTACTGGGCCATGCACTGCCGCTGTTGCGGAACCCCCTGCGGTTCCTGACCTCATCGGCCGACAAGGGCGATCTGGTCGCCGTCCGGATCGGCTCCTTCGAGGTACTGCTGGTGTGCGATCCCGAGCTGACTCGCCAAGTCCTTCTCGACGACCAGACCTTCGACAAAGGAGGATTCTTCTACGACGGGCTACGTGAGGTGATCGGGAACGGCCTCATCGTCTGTCCGCACGCCGAGCATCGCCGGCAACGACGCATGGCTCAGCCCGCTTTCCACCGTGAGCGAATGCCTGGCTATGCCCAAGTCATGATCGAACAGATCACCGCCGTCACCGGTTGCTGGAAAGACGGCCAGACCATTGACGTCCTCGCCGAGATGATGACGATCACCTCCGGGACGATCGCAGGAGCACTGTTCGGCACGGCTTTTCCCGCTCACAAACTCGGTGAGCTCCTCCAGGATTTCTCCACCCTCGTATCAGGCGGCTATCGGCGCATGGTTCTGCCCGCGCCGTTGGCCAGGCTGCCCCTACCAGACAGTCGGCGCTATCACCGGGCACGCGCCCGGCTCCGCAGCACCATGGACGCCCTCATCGCCGACCATCGGGCCGCGGGAGCAGGGCGGGACGACCTCCTGTCTCTCCTGCTGGCCACCCACGACACACCCGACCATGACGTTCCCGGCCTGTCCGACGCTGAGATCAGCGACCAGATCATCACCTTCTTCGTCGCCGGCACGGAGACCACCGCCTCCGCCATGGCCTGGGCACTTCATCTGCTGGCACAGGAGCCCCGTATCCGGCAACGGCTCAGGACCGAGATCGACACTGTCCTCGCCGGGCGCACCCCTGCCTTGACGGATCTGCCCACGCTGCCACTGACCTGCAACATCATCATCGAAGCCAAGCGCCTGTACGCACCCATCGCGATGGCGACCCGCATCGCCACAGTCGACACGCAGTTGGGGGAACATTCGATACCTGCCGGCACGACGCTCATCTACAGCCCGTACCTCATCCACCATCGACCCGACCTCTACTTCGAGCCCGAACGGTTCGACCCGGACCGATGGAACGACCAACTCCTGGCGAACCCCTCCCAAAACGCCTACATTCCCTTCGGCAGAGGCGCGCGCAAATGCATCGGCGACGTCTTCAGCCACACCGAGGCATCCCTCGCCCTGGCCACCATCATTGCCCGCTGGGATCTGGAACCCATTCCCGGCCGCAAGGTCCGCCCTGTGCCGGGGGCCGCGTTGAGGCCACGCGGACTGTTGATGCGCACCAGAGCCCGCGAGTCTGTGGTCACTGCAGAGGCATGACCACCCAGTGACGTCATACGCCTGAGGCCGCATGGGGAATGCGCGCGGGCGAAGCACGTCTGACAACGACCGGCCGGTCATCGCGCCGGAACGGGGCGGCAGCGGATCAGCGCTGCGACTCACCGCCAACTCGCAGGACCGCAGCCCGGACGCCGGTTCGCCGACCCATGCCGCGGCCCCGGCCATTGACCTCAGGAGATATGGATGCGCGAACGAGCCTATCTACGCCGAGCAGGCCAACTCGGAATCCTCCCGCCGATTCTGTTGATCGCGGCGGTCGCCGTGGGCGGCCTCCCCTACCCCAACAACAACCTCCAAGGGCACCGCTACCTGGACTATCTCCTCCCGCACCACGTCGCCGAACTTCAGGAGATCATCTGGCTCGCTGTCGTCGGGGCTCTCCTCGGGTTCGTCATCATGCTGGCCCTCGCCTACATCGACCGGGCAGGACATCTGACCGCCCCCGCCCTGTTCATGGTCACCACGGTCACGGCGTACATGGCCGCTACCGTGGCCAGCGCAGCAGTTGCCTACGCCATCACCCACATGGCCCGCGGATACGCCTCCTTCAAAAGCGATCCGGGGAACCAGGTACTGGCCACCTACTCATGGGAGAACGGACAGATCCTCTTCAACCTGAGTACCACACTGGTCGGGATGGCGTGGCTGGCCATCGCCGTCGCCAATCGAGCACACCCCGTCCTCCCGCGCGCATTGGGAACGCTGGGCGCGGCTGCGGTGGCGGCCATGAACTTCGCCTCCCTGGCCTGCCTGTTCATCTCCACCGGACCATGGTCACCCACCTCACCACTCAGCCTTCTGCTCCAGGCAGCCCCCACCTACGGGTGGATGATCGCAGCAAGCGTGGTGCTGCTGCGCACTCCCCGCACCAACTCCGCTACCGGCTTCGGGGAACATGCGAACCACCTCGTGAAATAGACGGTTTCGTCACTGTCCGGGAACCGTAAGACCCCTCAGTGGCCCCTCACAGATACGCCACTTTGCGGGTTCTGCCCGAGGTTGCGTGATGGTTACGCCGTATGACGGAGCGCTGCCGCGCTCCGAGCGTGGGGTCATCGTGGCCCAGGCCGTTTGAGACGCTGTCCTCCCTCACCGTGCGGGGTAGAACTGCCGAGCCCAGTGGCGGAACATGCCGATGGCCTCGTCGCTCACGGCGAGGCGGGGCCGTGGCTCGTAGCGTTTGGTGTTCCAGATCCTCAGGTCCTGATGAACCTTACTGACAGCGGTGCGCAGCATCGCGCGGGCGAAGGCACGGTGCAGGCCGCGCCGTGGGAGCGGCACTACAGGGGCGTCCTGCTTGCGGATGTCCGCACAAGCCGCCGCGACCAGCATGCGGGTGCGCCGAGGCCCGGTTGGTGTGTGCATCGCCCAGAGGTAGCTGACGAGTCCGAGTGAGGGCAGCGGGAGCTCGACGCGGAGATATCCCAGCCCCGCCAGGAGGAACGTATGGTCGGCCTGGATCTTCTGCTTGAGGGCGGGAGGCCGGTCCGGCCCGAGACGCAGTCGCATGCGCAGGAGGGGGCCTTGGGTCGTGGGCGGGGCGAGTTCTTGCACGGCCACGTGGTGCAGGATGGGCAGATGTCGGTAGTCGAGGGTGTTCTCGATGATCTCCTGGGCGTAGGTGTGCACTTCCGTGCTCCAGGCGGCTGTCGGAACGACTCCTACCGGAGCGGTGTCGGGGATTTCCCAGGAGGGTGGAGCGCCATCCGGTTCGTACCAGGTGAAGAGGAAGCCGTTGCCCTCGCTGATGGTGTGGTGTTGCAGGCGGGCGCGCGGGGGCGGGCCGACGGGCGTGCCGACGCAGGTGCCGTCAGGGGCGAAGGCGAAGCGATGGAAGGGGCATAACAGGTTCTGGCCCTCCACGGTGCCGCCCGCCCCGAGATGAGCGCCCAGATGTGGGCAGTAGGGATGCACTGCGCGGGGCCGGCCGTCGCGAGTGCGGTAGAGGACGATGTCCTCGTTCATGAAGCGGCGCGTCAGGACTTTACCGGGGGCCAGCTCTCGTGAACGCGCCAGGCAGAACCAGCCACTGGGATAGGGCAGATGCCGCCCCGGCTCATCGACGTCGGCGTGCGCACTGCGAGACCGGGGCAGTTTGTCCCTCATCGTCATGACTGGCAGCCAAACACAGAAAACCGACTGACATTTAGCTCACTAAGTAAGATCACCCCTATGAGGTATTTATCGGCTGTATAGCCACATACGCTCGCGGACGACTCTAAGATTGGTTGCTCTGAGTAAGTGGTTGGGGGCGGTTCGGCATAAGTACCGGGTCGTTCACGAGGCAGGCAGGGGGCGCCGGTGACCGACGACAGCTTCGACAGCGCGGGAAATGAAGCCGAAGTCGTCGTCATCGGGGCCGGCCTCTCCGGCGTGGCCGCCGTGATCGCGCTGCGCCGGGCCGGATTCGACGACGTCGTCGTGCTGGAGAAGTCCGGCCGCCTCGGCGGGACTTGGCGCGACAACACCTATCCCGGATGCGGCTGCGACGTACCGTCGGTACTGTACGAATACTCCTTCGCATCCCACTCGTGGAGCCGGGGCTTCGCCGAAAGATCCGAGATTCTCGACTACCTCGACACCACCGCGGCAACGCACCGTGTGGACAGGGCGATCCGCTACGACACCGAGGTGCTGAGCATCCGCTGGCACCCAGGAACTCACCACTGGAACCTGCAGACCACGTCGGGCACGTACACCGCGCGCGCCGTGATCGTCGCCACCGGCCCTTGGCATCGGCCCCACCATCCTGACATCCCCGGCCTCGACACCTTCCCCGGCACCGCCTTCCACTCCGCCCGTTGGAACCACGAAGTCGACCTGACCGGACAGCGTGTCGCAGTGGTGGGCACCGGAGCTTCCACCGTCCAGTTTCTGCCCGAGATCCAGCCGAAGGCGGCTCATATCGACGTCTTCCAGAGCACACCGCAGTGGGTGCTTCCGAAACCTGACTACCCCCTCCCTCCGGGTCTCCACCGTTTCTTCGCGCACCATCCGGCAGCGCGCCGCGCACTACGCGGACTGCACCACTGGGCCCAGGAAGCCATCGGCTTACCCCTACGCCACCCCCGCCTGCTGCGGCCCTTGGAAGCCCTGGCCCGCTTCTATCTGCGTACCTCGGTACGGGACCGCGGCCTGCGGCAGGCCCTTACTCCTGACTACCGCTTCGGCGGCCGCCGCCTGATTACCTCCAACACCTACTACGCCGCCCTCACCCGGCCCAACGTGCGGCTGCATCCCACCCGCGTGACCGCTGTGGATGGCTCCGACGTCATCGGCGCCGACGGCACCCGCACCCGCACCGACATCATCATCATGGCGACCGGATTCCACATCGGTGACATCCCCCTGGCCCCCCAACTGCACGGCAACGACGGCACATTGGCACAAACCTGGGCCGACAGCCGTCGCGCCTACCTGGGTACCAGCGTCAGCGGATACCCCAATCTCTTCCTGCTCATCGGCCCGAATCTGCTCACCGGAACCACCGCCGTCCCCACCATCCTTGAAGCCCAACTCCGCTACATCACCACCGCCCTCAACCACCTGCGCACCAGCGGGTCGTCCGCACTGGATGTCAAGACCGAGGCCGAAGCAGCACACCAGCAGGCCCTGCACGAGGCGCTGCGCAACACCGTCTACAACACCACCGGCGGCACCGGTTACTACTTCGGCCTCCCGGGCATCAACACCTTCTGCTGGCCCTGGTCGACCGCCAAGCTCGTCAAGCGGCTGCACTCCTTCGACCCGGACGTCTACACCTGGACGCTGCCACTGCCGACCCAGGCCAGCGCCGAGCGGGATGGTCTGCCCACCCACCGGTCGGCCTGACCCAGGCAGGTCCCTCCCGGTCTCCGACCATGCCCTCTGGCAGCGGGTTGCTGGTGCGTTGGGCGAGGCTTCCATGCGAGTGGGGCATCAAACGAGTGCACAGGCTCTGCGTTCAGGGGCTCAGCGTTCGACTACCTCAATATGATGCTTCAGCTCCTCGAGGATACGCGTCGTATCGCCGCCTGCGGGCATACGCCAGTCGGACTCGATGCCCTTTTCGACAGCGGGCTCTGAGCTGAAGCGGATCAGGTTCGGATCGGGCAGGAACGAGTCACGGAGCCAGGCGATGAAAACAGCCGCTTCATGAGGGGTGTTGTCCGTAACGACGATGGTGTCGCGGCCTTCGTTGCTGGCAAAGCCGGTGAACTCAATCCCGTCCTCTGTCACAGCCCAGAAGGACAGCCGCAGTTGCCGGCCCTGCCGGGTCTCGTAGCGGACTTCGGAAAAGCAGCCTCGAGAGCGGAACCGAAGGACGCCAGGTCGAGATTCCAGCCGCTGGGGTTCCTGGCAGATGCGTAGAGCGGGACTGTAAGACGTTCGGGTCTGTTCCGTAGTCGGTGGTGGCGGTGAGTGTGGTCAGTCCAGGAGGATGGCGGTGGCGGAGGAGGGGGAAGCTCGCGCGGCCGTACATCTGGCGCTTGATCAGTTTGGTTTTGTTGTTGACGCCTTCGGTGCCGCCGTTGTGGTGCGGCAGGGTAAAGGCGGCGTCGACTGCGGCGCGGTCCTTTTCGAGGCCTCGAGTGAAGGCATGTAGGTGGGGCAGGTCCTCGGCCTGGGCCGAGGCGATCCAGGTGCTCAGCAGGGGCGGCATTGCCGTCGGCGGGATCCAGCAGGGTGGCGAAGCGGTGGACGAGGTCGGCAAGAGCAGTCATCTCCTGGCAGGCAGCGCGGGCGGCCTCGGTAAGAAGTCCGACTCCGCGCTCGCGCAGGGCGTGGACCTGCTGCCAGCGCTCGCGGGTGGTGGCGGCCTGTCTTCCCTCGCCCGGGGGCGGGCCCGCTTTCGCCCAGCAGGTGCTGTGCGCGGCGACCTCCCTGCGGACGGCCTCGGCGAGGTTGTGCCACAGGTGCCAGCGGTCGCTGATCTGGACCGCGTCGGGCAGGGCGCGGCGGACCGCCTCGGCATAGGCGGCCGATCCGTCCCGGCACACGGCCTCAATGCCGGGATGCCTGCGCAACCAGGCTTCCAGAGTGGCGGCTTCGCGGCCGGGCAGTACCTCGATTCGCTCACCGGTCTCGGCGTTGATGATGATCGTGGCGTAGCTGTGCCGACGCCGCAGGGCGAAGTCGTCGACCCCGATCACCCGCGGGGTCCGCACCTCAGGCACGGGCACCCGCCGCAGCAGCCGCAGGGCGGAGGCGTACGACACTGGCACGGCCAGCGATCGGGCGAGTCGGGCGGACGCCCGGCCGCATAACTCCTTGACCAGCTCAACGAGCTGGCCGGTCAGACGTGTGGTGCGGCGCTGATGGCGCTCCAGAAGCCCGGGGATCTGCTCCCGGAAGGTCTGCCGCCTGCAGCCCAGGACCGGACAGACCAGCCGTCGTATCCTCACCCGGACCACGACCTGCCGGCCGTCGACCGGCACATCCCGCACCGTCCGGCCGTGATACCCGTGGACCCTCCCCGTCACCACCCCGCACACCGGACAGGGAACGGGAACGTCCCGGGTCCGAGCCGACACCCGGACCATCTCGCCACCGTCCGCCACTTCCTCGATGACCAACGCCGACAACCCCGAAAACACCGTTCCTACAAGCGTGTCCGCATCATCCACGCTCAATGATCACAGGCAAGCACTCACCGTCACCACCGACTACGGAACAGACCCGAACGTCTTACAGTCCCGACGGCGACGGAAGCTGGTTCACGTCCCTGACACGAGCCCGGCTCCCTGGCGGGGGGATCGACTGCTGGGAAACCGACGTGACAGGCGATGTCTGCTGAGGAAGACTCGCGTCGTGCGCGATCGTGTAGATACCTCCTCTGGCCTGGTGCTGCGGAGATGGAAGGCCGAGGACGCCTGGGCGGTGATGACCGCGTTCGCGGATCCGCTCATGCGTGCCCAGTCCATCGAGCCGGTCGATTCTGTCCAGGCCGCCGAGCGGTGGCTAACGGCCCGTGGTGACCAGTGGGCTGCGGACTCTTCCTATTCCTTCGCCGTCGTCGACGGCGGTGGCCTCGTTCTCGGCCAGGTGCGTGTTGGCCCAGTGGACCGGCGCCATGCAACTGGATGGGTGTCCTACTGGACGACGGCAACGGCCCGTGGCCGGGGCATAGCGTCCCGTGCCTGCCGTGCTGTGGCCCGCTGGGCTTTCGACGACGCGGAACTCTTCCGGCTGGAGCTTGGGCACCGGGTGAACAATCCCGCCTCATGCGAAGTTGCTCGCGCGGCCGGCTTCGCGGTGGAAGGACAACAACGACAGAAGCTCGAATACGACGGTGTCCGCTTCGACGTGGAATTCCATGCCCGCCTGGCAACGGATCCGGAGCCCGTTTCGTTGTGAGGCTCTCCCCTGAGTGTCTGTATCAGCTGACCTTGGCGGGTTCTTCGGCTCGGGCTCGGGTGCTGGCCAGGCGGTAGGAGTCGGTGCCGGTCTCGATGATGGTGCCGTTGAAGGTGAGCCGGTCGACGATGGCCGCGCAGAGCCTTGGGTCGGTGAACGTCTTGGTCCAGCCGCCGAAGGACTCGTTGGAGGCGATGGCGACGCTGTTCTTTTCCTCGCGTTCGGTCAGGTCTCCTCCGGAGACGGGCGGCCGGCCCAGACGTGCTGATCGCGCAGGGCCTGGCCGAGGTGCGCCAGGCTATTGATGAGCGCTGGGTCTGGAGCCTTGTGCAGGTAGTACGGCGCCCGGGTCGCACGGCGCGCCTGGATCCACAGCTCCCGGCCGCGTGCCTCGGCGGCGACGAGGGTGTCGGTGAGTTCCTCCTTCTTGGACATGGCGGTCTTGATGAAAGTCTCGATGGTGTCCCATGCGGGGACGCTGGCGCCGGAGGCCGCGCGTTCGAACGTGGCCTTCGACGGCTCGCCGTTCACGCGGTCGGACATCTCCTGGTAAGTCAGGCCTGCTTCGGTCTTGCGGACCCGTAGGAAGAGCGCGAGCCGTGCGCAGGCCGGCACGGTGCGGTCCACGGGGTTCTCGGGGCGTCCCATGGCGGCCGCTTCAGTTGTCAGAGCTGTTGTAGTAGGCGCGCATGAGGCGGCCGCGGGCGCGGCGGCCGCCGGTGACGGCCACGACGAGAATCGTGGCGCCGATGCCGTCGGCTCCGGCGAGAAGGCCCAGGACCTGGCCGACGCTCAGCGCAAACGACACAGCCCCAGTTCACACAACATGGCCTCCTCGCTCGAACCACCCACCTGGCCTCTCAATCAATCAGCAACACACCAAGTCAGACAGCACCCGGCACTCCAACAAGCTCCCTCCGAGCGTCAGCGCTGTTCGAGCTGAGGGCGCCGTGATGCCGGGTGGTCACAACTGCTCCACCACGGCAGCGGTGATCACCGCCACAAGGTTGTCGGTCCAGCAGTCGGCCTCCTTGGTCGCCACCTCCGCACCGCAGCCGGCACACACGAGGTTGGGACCGTCCTGCCAGGCGGGCCCGCAGCACCCGCTGAGACGGTGACGGTCGGGATGCGGCACCATGTGGGGCACGTCGTCGGGGTGGAGGATCAGCAACGAGCCGTCGAAGCTGGGCGTGTACGTTCCCCGTGCCATACGGGGTGAGACGACCTCATGATTAAGCGGACGCTCCGGGCCTCGTTGCGGCATCCCCTGCCGGACGTCCCCGGTGAGCGGCCGACGACAATTCGCACAGAGAAATACAGTCAATTATTCACCGGCCCCGGGCGGGGTAAGCCTGTCCGCTGACTCTGCGAATTCCACCAGGCCATCCTCGGAAACCGCGATGGGCATGGCACCACCGGCATCGGTGATCAGCCACCCCAGGACGTCCTGCGTGACAGGCCCGTCGTCCTCGTCGTCCCATGTCGCGCGCCAACCGTTTCCAGGCAGGACACCGACCACACGACCCGCCCGCTCAAGGCGTACAAAATCGGCATAGGACGTCACAGATCTGAGAGTCCCCGCCTGCATATCGACAACGAGAGCGGAACCGGTCGCCGGGTCCCACGCTTCGACGGGACGCATGCGCGCCATTTCCCCTCCTTCGACGCCGGAGAAATAAGCGGTCCATCCCGTCTTGTTGAAGTACTTCACACCTGTCTCCAGAATTCGGTGTCATGAAATCCGCAGGACCCCTGCCGCACAGGTCGCGCGGTAGGGGACCATCAGCCGGAGCCTACCTCAACTCACTCGAACATCCTGTTGATGTGCGCCGTTCGAAGCGTCCCATTCTCATTGATGATCACGCGAATACCGGATTCCGGATATCCGCCATAATTGGGACTGAGAGTTCCTATTTTGTCACCGAAAGCATATTCATAAACCGTTCCGGTCCTCGGTTCTCCTGTTTTGGGATCCGGGGTGTTCGGCTTGCCGGTGCCTCGCTCGACCGTCTCCATGATCCGCTGCTTGACAAGCTTCGCCTTGCCGGTGAACAGCCCCTTGCTGTCATCGACTCCCACCCCACCTTGCCTGTGGTTGTCGACAATATGCTCCCACGACTTCGGGTCATCGAAGAGCTTGGCGCTCGGACTCTCGGCGGAGGAAGCGGCACCGTCAGCTTCGCGGAATGCCTTTCCTTTAAGGGCTGTCCCGTTATCGGTGTCCCTGTTCGACGTAGGGTCTGCGGAACGGCGCTGCGGCGCTGCTGCATCGGCGACATGAGAGGGCATCGTTGAATCCGAACCCCACCTGCTGCTTCTGCTATCAGGTCATCGATCTCGACCAGGACGGGGCCGCGACCGAGCTCAGGCTGGGCGCGGTTGACTCAGTGCGAGGCGGTGCCGTGCGGCAGCAGGCCTATTCACACTCAGACTGTCTGCGTGAACGGATCCACCCGAACATCGACTTGTGGTTTGAGTTCTGAGACGCCATCCGCTTTCCGAACGTGATCGGTTGGTTCG
Organism: Streptomyces sp. NPDC107581; assembly: GCF_055657175.1. Lineage (NCBI taxonomy): Bacteria > Bacillati > Actinomycetota > Actinomycetes > Kitasatosporales > Streptomycetaceae > Streptomyces > Streptomyces sp. NPDC107581. Next base: position 54 of record NZ_JBVKBH010000028.1, on the reverse strand, counting down.
GGTTGGGTGGGCATGGACTCCGGTTTGTGGCGGGAGAGATGGGCGTGGTTCGTC
>NZ_JBVKBH010000027.1:0-58951 GCF_055657175.1 Streptomyces sp. NPDC107581 | reverse complement strand
GCTACTTCGACCTGGTCTCCACCGCCGTCAACCCCGCCTCCTCCACCACCGCCCTGGCCGGCTCCACGGAGGAGGAGCAGTTCCACTAGGCCGTCCTCGGGCCCGTCGCCGGGCCCGTCCGGTCCACCCCGGCCCCGCGGGGGTCGTACGACCGTCCCCGTCCGACCCCCGATCGCCGTCCCGCCCGCAGGAGAAGCGATGTCCACCAGTGCTCTGACCCACCACGTCCGTGTTCTCGCGCCCCTGGGCGACCGGCACGACGAGATCCTCACACCCGCCGCCCTGGACTTCCTCGGCCGGCTGACCGCGGCGTTCCACGGTCGCCGCCGGGACCTGATGAAGGAGCGCCGCCGGCAGCTCCTCCGCCTGGCCGGCGGCTCCCCCCTCGACTTCCCGATGGTCACCTCCGCGGTCCGCGCCGACCCCTCCTGGCGCGTCGCTCCGCCCGCACCGGGCCTGACCGACCGGCGCGTGGAGATCACCGGCCCGCCGGAGCGCCGGATGGCCATCAACGCGCTGAACTCCGGCGCCAAGGTGTGGATGGCCGACTTCGAGGACGCCACCGCGCCCACCTGGAACAACGTGATCGGCGGCCAGCTCAGCCTGCTCGACGCCATCGAGCGGCGCATCGACTTCACCACCGAGGACGGCAAGGAGTACCGCCTCGGCGAACAGCTCGCCACCATCGTCGTAAGGCCGCGCGGCTGGCACCTCGACGAGGAGCACCTGGAGTTCGACGACGCCCCCGTGCCCGCCGCGCTCGTCGACTTCGGCCTGTACTTCTTCCACTGCGCGCAGCGGCAGATCGACGCCGGGTACGGCCCGTACTTCTACCTGCCCAAGCTGGAGAACCGCTACGAGGCCCGGCTCTGGAACGACGTCTTCCTCCTCGCTCAGGAACTGCTCGGCATCCCGCGGGGAACGATCCGGGCCACTGTCCTCATCGAGACGATCACCGCCGCGTTCGAGATGGAGGAGATCCTCTACGAGCTGCGCGAGCACAGCTCCGGCCTCAACGCGGGCCGCTGGGACTACCTGTTCAGCCTGATCAAGACGTTCGGCCACCGCACCGACTTCCTGCTGCCGGACCGCGCGAAGGTCACGATGACCGCCCCCTTCATGCGGGCCTACACCGAACTCCTCGTGCGCACCTGCCACCGGCGCGGCGCGCACGCCATCGGCGGCATGGCCGCACAGGTGCCGGGCAAGGACCCGGCCGCGCACGAAGCGGCCCTCGCCACGGTGCGGCTGGACAAGGAGCGGGAGGCCGAGGACGGCTTCGACGGCTCCTGGGTCGCCCACCCCGGACTCGTGCCCGTCTGCCGCGAGGTGTTCGACGGCGTCCTCGGCGACCGGCCCCACCAGATCGACCGGACCCGGGACGACGTGGAGGTCACCGCCGCCGACCTGCTGTCGGTGCGCCGGATCAGCGGACCGCCCACCGCTCAGGGCGTGCGCACCAACATCGCCATCGCCCTGCGCTACTTCGCCGCCTGGCTGGGCGGCCAGGGCGCCGTCGCCCTGTACGGGCTCATGGAGGACGCGGCCACGGCCGAGATCGCCCGCGTGCAGATCTGGCAGTGGCTGCGGCACCGGGTGATCGACCGGGAGACGGTGCTGCAGCTGCTCGACGACGAAGCGGCCGCGCTCGGGGCGGAGTATCCGTGGGCGCCGGTCGACGAGGTGCGGGCACTCTTCGAACGGACAGCCATGGCAGGCGAGTTGCCGCTCTTCTTCACACCCGACGCCTACGCCACGCACCTGGTGCGGCACGCGGAGACCCGGTCATGAGCGGCGGGATCCGGCGCGTCGGGGTGGTCGGCGGCGGCCGGATGGGCTCCGGTATCGCCGAGGTGTGCGCGCGGGCGGGGCTGGACACGGTGGTCTGCGAGGCGGACGCCACGTCCGCCCGCGCCGCACGGGATCGGGTCGCCTCGTCCCTGGAGCGCGCGGTCGAGCGGGGCAAGCTGGAGCCGGCCGCCGCGCAGGACGCCCTCGCCCGTCTCGTCTTCACCGGCGATCTGGGAGACATGGCCGACCGGCAGCTCGTCGTCGAGGCCGTCATCGAGAACGCGGAGGCCAAGACCGAGGTGTTCGCCGCCCTGGACAAGATCGTCGAGGACCCGGCGGCCGTGCTGGCGACCAACACGTCCTCCCTCCCCGTCATGCGCCTCGGTATGGCGACCAGCCGCGCCGACCGGGTCGTGGGACTGCACTTCTTCAACCCGGTGCCCGTACTGCCGCTGGTCGAGGTCGTGACCTCGCTGCACACCGCGCCGCAGACCGCGACCGCCGTCGAGTCCTTCGCCACGGAAACCCTCGGCAAGACGGTCATCCGCTCCCGGGACCGGGCGGGCTTCGTCGTCAACGCCCTCCTCATCCCCTACGTGCTGGCGGCCGTCCGCATGGCGGAGTCCGGCTTCGCCAGCGCCGCCGACATCGACACCGGCATGGAACTGGGCTGCGCGCACCCCATGGGGCCGCTCAGGCTCGCGGACCTGATCGGACTCGACGTCGTCGCCTCGATCGCCCAGTCGCTCTACGACGAGTTCAGGGAACCCCTCTACGCCCCTCCCCCGCTGCTCCGGCGGATGGTCGAGGCGGGGCTGCTCGGCCGCAGCACCGGGCGGGGGTTCCACGTGTACGGCCAGGCCTGAGGGGACTGGCGCGCCCGGGCTGAGGGGCCCGGGCGGCAGCGGCCGGCCGAGGGATCCGGCCGTTGCTCACAGGGGAGGGGCGGGAAGCGCAAGTGCGGCGCCTCCCGCCCCCGGCCCGTTGTCCGCACGCCGGCGACGACCCCGCCGGGTACTGGCTGCGCCTCCCGCCCCCGGCCCGTTGTCCGCACGCCGGCGACGACCCCGCCGGGTACCTGGCCTGGGCCAGGGAGGCCTTCCGGCTGACCACCAGCGGCGTACGGCCGGACACCTGGCGGGAACCGTCCGCCCGGACGGAGCCGCGGCGGGCTTGGGGGTGAACTGCCGCTCGGCCAACTCCCCGAAGAGCAGCCCGGATCCGCCCCACAGGACGGCCTGGATGGCGAGGGCCGGCAGACGGAACCGCCACAGCACGGCAGTCGGAACCGCCACAGCACGGCGGCCGGGCCCGTTCAGCCGGCCGCCTCCGGGGCGGAGCCGGGCCCGGCGAGCCCCAGCTCGCGGTCGCCGAGGGGGGCGAAGAAGCGCTCCACGTCGGCTTCGGTGACCTCGGCGAGGGTCGCCGGCGACCAGCGCGGGGTGCGGTCCTTGTCGATGATCTGGGCGCGGACGCCCTCCACCAGGTCGGGCATGCCCAGGGCCGCGCAGGAGACGCGGTACTCCTGGTCGAGCACGCGCTCCAGCGAGCCGAGCCGCCGGGCCCGGCGCAGCGCGGCCAGGGTGACCTTCAGGGCGGTCGGGGACCTGGTGAGCAGGGTCTCCGCCGTCTCCTTCGCGGCCGGGTCGCCGTGGGCGAACAGCCGCCGCACGATCTCCTCCACCGTGCCGGCGGCGTAGCAGGCGTCGGTCCACTCGCGCCGGGCGGCCGGCTCTCCCGGGGGCGCCGGCCGCGCATGCCGGGCGAGCACCTGCCGTACGGGCAGGTCGGCGAGGCCGGCGACCAGTTGCGGGAGCGCGGCGGACGGCACGTAGTGGTCGGCGAGCCCGCACAGCAGCGCGTCGGCGGCGCCGATCTGCGCGCCGGTCAGCGCGAGGTGGGTGCCCAGTTCGCCCGGGGCGAGGCCGAGCAGATAGGTGCCGCCCACGTCCGGTACGAAGCCGATGCCGGTCTCGGGCATGGCGATCCGCGAGCGTTCGGTGACGATCCGGACGCTGCCGTGTGCGGAGATGCCGACGCCGCCGCCCATGACGATGCCGTCCATGACGGCGACGTAGGGCTTGGGGTAGCGGGCGATGCGGGCGTTGAGGTGGTACTCGTCGCGCCAGAAGGCGGCGGAGGCGGTGCCGTCGCCGTCCCGGGCGTCGTCGTGGACGGCACGGATGTCGCCGCCCGCGCACAGGCCGCGCTCGCCCGCCCCGGTGATGACGACGGTCTCCACGGCCGGGTCGTGCTCCCAGGCGGTCAGGGCCTCGTCGATGCGGCGCACCATCGCGTGGGACAGCGCGTTGAGGGCCTCGGGCCGGTTGAGAGTGATGTGGGCGGCCCGCCCCGCGGTGTGCAGGAGGACGGGCTCTTCGGTACCGGTCATCTGTGTGCCTCCGTCAGGCTGCGGGCCACGATGCCACGCATGATCTCGTCGGTCCCTTCCAGGATCCGGTGGCCTGCGCCGCGCCCCGTGTTCCGTGCTGCCGCCCGCGCGCCCTGCCGAGGTCGCAGGTCACGGACGGTCTTCTCGGTTCCGTACACGCGAGGCGGACGTGGCCGCCGTGCCCCTGGAGCATACGGACCACCACCGAGTACCCGTGCGCGCCGGCGAACCTCTTCACCGGCGCGCACGGGTACGGGGCTCAGCGGGGGCCGGACCCGCCGCGGTCCCGGGAAGCCCGGACGAGCCGCGGCGGTGTGAAGGCGTAGAGGCCGAGGATCTCCGGCAGGGGGGCGACACCGGGGCCGCCCGCGCGCACCCAGTGCGTGATGTCCCCGGTCGCGTCGGGGTCGTTGACCAGCCCCAGCCAGACCGGCCGTCCCCCCGCGGCCCGGCCGGCGGCGGAGGGCTGCACGACGATGACGTTGGCCTGCTCGCACACGTCGAGGCAGGCGGAGATGCGCACGGGCACCTCCGCACGCAGCCGTGCGGTCTGCTCCGCGTGATCGACTCCGGTCACCTTGGGAGTGCCGCAGCAGCAGTCGCGGCACACGACGACGCGGCACGGCGCCGGGCCGGCCCCCCGCGGGCTCCCCTCGTCACCGCACGTCTCCACGGCCGGCCTCTCGGGCATGCCGCACCACCCCTCCTCCGGGGAGATCCGCCCCGGTGTCCGTCGAGGTGGCGACCGCGTGAGTCTCCTGGCTCTCGGGTCGTCGCTCGTCCCGGCCTTCCCGCCCTTCGCGGACAGTGGCCCGTCGGAACTCGCTCACCGATCACAGTGGCGGGACCGCGCCGGATTCACACCGGCTTCCTCGGACCGCCGTCGCCTTGTCACCGGCCATCATCCCATCGCCGGGAGGTGCCGCACCCGCCGAGGCGGAACGGGCCGCTCCGCCGAACGGATCGAGCGAGTGGGACCGGCTCCCCTCAGGGTTCTCCGAGGGCGTGCGGCTGCCGCTCACCTATGTCACGCGCGGCAGCAGCTACGTGCTGACCGTGCAGGACCCCGACACCGGTCTCACCCGGCACTTCGAACCCGCCGCCTCGGCGGACGAGGTGTGGCGGCTGGTCTGCGTCGAGGACCAGCAGAACTCTGACGCCCTGTGGGCCAACGACCCCACCGAGGTCTCACCGGGCCGCGGCCGCCTCACCATCGCTGTGTGCCCGCGCGACCCGCACCATCCGCTGGACCTCGTCAGCCAGTGACGCACCCGGGGTGCGGCCCGGCCGGGTCGCCCGGCGGGTCACCGGGGCGTACGCCGCCGGCGGCGATGTCACCGGCCCGGCGGTGCAGGCCCACCACGCTCACCGGTGCCCTCGGGGAGTGAGGGCCGGCGGGGCGTGGCCGAGGGCGAACGGCGGGAGGGGATCCCCCGTGCGGACGCCCGTCGCTGGTTTGACCGCCGGTCCGGCCAGGAACCCATGGCGCATGATTCGGACTCTGGTCGACGAGACCCTGCCGGAGCTGGCACCGTTCCTCCACGCGGTGCAGGCACGGCGGCCCGACGACGGCACATGGTGCGAGGCGTGGACGGTGCGGGACATCCTGGCCCACCAGACGGGCAATGCCGAGGAACTGGCCCGGGTGCTCCGGGCGTTCCACGCGGGAACGCCCGTGGAGACCAGGGGCTTCGGGCGTGAGGAGCCCTACCGCCGGATGTCCGACTCCGAGCTGTGGGCGGCGTTCATGGGCCGCTGTGAGCGGCTCGCCGAGGTCGCCGCGGCCGCCGCGCGGGACCTGTCCCCGGACACCGAGGTGACGTGGACCGGCCGGACCGTGAAGGTCCCCTTCTTCGCGGAGCACATGCGTGAGGAGCTGATCCTGCACCGCTGGGACCTGACCGGCGACGACCGCACGGCGGTGCGGGCGCTCAGCGAACCGTGGATGACGGAGCACAGCGTGGTGTCGGTCGGCCGGCCGCTGCTGGCCCGCGGCCGGGCCGGCCTGGATCTGGGCCCCGGCGAACGGGTCGAGGGCCGCCTGCGTACGCCGGGTGCGGACGACATCGTGGTGAGCGCCGACGGCGGGGGCGGCAGCATCCGGCTGGCCGCCCCCGAGGGCCCCGCCACGATCGAGAGCGACGCGGCCGTACGCGTCCTGCTGCTGTGGGGACGCCGCCCCGCCGACCCGTCCCGCTGGCACAGCTCCGCCGGCCCGGAGGCCCTGCGCAGGGTACGGGCCCTCCTGGGCGGCTACTGAGGGCCGGTGCGTCCGCTCAGCACGCCCGGATCGGTCCGGCAGGCGCCGGGGGCCGGTACGGGCTGCGGGACGGCAGCCTTGCGGGCATGCAGCACGCTGCCGTCCAGGGGCAGCGGCGAGCGGCCCACGAGCGCGAGCCCCGCGTCGTCGAGCAGGTGCGCGTAGTGGTCGGCGCGTCGTTCCCGCCCGCCGACGTTGCACATCATGTGGAGGTTCCACGCGGTGGCCAGTGAGGCCGAGCCGTCGGCGGGCAGTACCCGCTCGACGATGAGCAGATCGGCGTGGGCGGGCATCGCCCGGGAGCAGTGCCGCAGGATCTCGCGGCAACGCTCGTCGTCCCAGTCGTGCAGGACGCGGGAGAGGATGTAGACGTCCGCGCCGGGCGGTACGTCGGAGAAGTCGCCCGTCCGGTAGGTGCACCGCTCGCCGCAGCCGGCAGCGTCGAGAGCGCGGCGGGCGGCCTCGATGACGTGCGGGCGTTCGAGCAGGATGCCGTGCAGGCGCGGGTGCGCGGCGAGGACGCGGCCGAGCAGTTCCCCGGTTCCGCCCGCGACGTCGACGACGGTCCTGGGGGCGGGTGCCCCGCCTGCGGCCGTGAACGCCGGGTGTGCGGGGATCGGTTCGAACATGCGTGTGCTGGCGGCCATGGACTGGTCGAACATTTCGGCGAGTTCGGGGTCGCGGGCGAAGTAGTCGAAGTGGTTCTCGCCGAAGAGGTGCTCGAAGGCGACCTCCCCGGTGCGCACCGTGTGCCCGAGGCCGGCGAAGGACTGGTAGAACGGACCGCCGTACATCAGCGCCAGGGGCCGCATCGAGCCCGGCACGTCCGCGCGCAGCAGCGCGCCGAGTTCGGTGAGCCGGAAGCCGTCCCGGTCCTCTGCCACCACGTCCAGCATCGCGAGGTGGCGCAGGAGCGTCGTCAGGTTCTCCGGTCCGGCGTCCACCGCCCGCGCCAGGGACCCGGCACCGGTCCCGGTGTCCGTGTCCATGACGTCGGGCACCCGCAGCTGTGCGAACGCCGCCAGGGCCTGGGTCGTCCACGCCCCGGTCAGCAGGCGCAGCAGCACCTCGGCGGGCTGCCGTGCGCGGTGCTCGTCCAGGTGCACGGCGAGCACGTCGCGGTGATCGCCGTGGACGTACAGCTCCACGCGCCGGTACCCGGCCTTCGACGCGGCGGGCGCGGTGAAGTAGAACACCGTTCCGTCCTCGTGCGGGTTGTAGCCCCCGCCGTCGGGGAGCGCGCCGTGTCGCGCGAAGACCGCACACAGACCGCGCAGAACCAGCGGATCGGGGTGTTCGACGTCGAAGGCGAGGTGTGCCTCGTGCTGCCGGGCGCGCTCCTGCTCGGCGATCGGGGCCAGGTCCGAGCCCTGCGGCACGGTCAGCGCGAACACCTCGACCGTGCGGTGCGCCCCGTCCAGACCCGCCACCGCAGGGCGCAGAATCCTTACCTCCAGTTCCGTCGCGGCGCGCCGGTGCCGCAGGGCCAGCCGCTCCCGGACGACGACGCTCGGCTGTGACGGCACGTCCGGGTCCAGCCCGCATGCGGCCAGTGCGGCGTGCAGCGCCTGCGCGTCGGGCGGGAAGACGAGCAGCGCGGCATGTGCGAAGCGGCAGTGGTCCACCACCGTTCGCAGCTCCGGGCCGTCCAGACCGGGCAGCAGGAGGGAGAGCAGCGTGGCGGTGTCCTGCTCCCTGACGAAGTCGGCCGTGGCGCGCAGACGGGCCGCGTCGCCCGGCATCGTCGTCATCATGGCGAAGGGATCCTCATTTCGGTGCTCGGGTGAAGCGGTTCTCATACACCGACGTAGTTCTCGGCGAACCAGTCCTGCCGGCTGCGCGAGGTGCGCAGGGACTCCATGCGCGAACGCCGCAGGGAGTTGTGGAACAGCGACTCGCCGTCCGAACCGGACGGGCCGTGCAGCAGCCGGATCATCCACTGCGAGAAGTCCTGCGCGCGCCAGATGTGTGCCAGGCACCGTGCCGAGTAGCGGTCGAGCCCCTCGGGGTCGCCGTGCGCCAGGTCGTCGGCGAGGGCACGGGCGAGGATCTCCGCCTCCAGCACCGCGAGATTCGCGCCCTTGGCGGCGGACGGGCTGATCAGACTCGCGGCGTCACCCGCGAGGAAGAGCGATCCGTGGCGCAGTGGTTCGAGCACGTCGGACTCCAGGCCGACGACGCTGCGCTGGACGATCCGGCCGCGGCGCAGCGCGCCGTAGTCCGCGGCGCGCATCCGCAGCTCCAGTTCGTCCCAGATCCGGTCCTCGGGCCAGACGCCGGCCCCGCTGTCGCGCTCGCACTGCAGGTAGTAGCGGGTGACCTCGCTGGTGCGCGCCATGTGCCCGGCGAAGCCCCGGCTGTGCACCGCGTACCCCACGGCGTCGAGACTCGGCGGCGCCTGCACGAGCAGGCCGAGCCAGGAGACTCCGTGGTCGCGGTGGTGGCGGCGGACCGCGCCGGGCGGGAGCGAGCGCCGGGCCGCGCCGTGCCGGCCGTCGCAGCCGGCGACGTATCTGGCCCGCCACCTGCCGGGGCGTCCGTCCGCCTCGCGCACGGTGACCGAAGGCTGAGCGCTGTGCGCCCCGAGCACGGCCACCGCCTCGGTCTCGAACCGGATGCGTCCGCCGGCCTCCAGGAACCGCGTCAGCAGATCGGTGACCAGCTCCTGCTGCGGGTAGACGGTGTGCTGCTCGCCTCGGCCGAGGCCGCTGTAGTCCAGGCAGAACCGGCCGTCCTCGGTGCGGAACTCGCAGGTGCCGTGCGTCCGGCCGCGCCGGTGCAGGCCCTCGGCGAGGCCGTGCCGGTCCAGGATCCGTACGGTGTTCGCGGCGAGGAAACCGGCCCGTGCCCGCGTCTGGACGTGCGCACGGCCGGCACGTTCCAGAATGACGCAGTCGATCCCGCTCCGGTGGAGGAGGTTGCCGAGCACCAGCCCGGCCGGCCCGGCGCCGAGGATCACCACGTCAGCCGCGTCCTCGGCTGCTCGAAAACTCTGACCTACCGTCACAGAAGCGGATCTTAATCACAGAAAAATGACGGGATAGTTGGAGATCACTCGAATGAGCGCGATATAGGCAAATTCACTGATCGAACACAGGAAGCCACCCCAAGTCCCTTGACCTGCGGCCGGGTTCGGCCACACGGGTCCGCCGGACGTCTCGGCGCCGATGTGCGCGACGGAGGAACCATGTGCGTCGCGGCAAGTGTCGCGGCGGACCGCCCGTCCTGTGGTCCGGTATCGGATGCGGGATGCGGTCGCCGCAGGCCGTGCGATCGCACGAGGGGTTCGCATCCCGGAGGCCGGGGCAGGAGGGGCCCTGACCCCGTTCTTCCGGGGAACGGTCGCCGAGCAGTTCCCCGTACGCCGCTTCCACCGACCGGCCGTTCGCGACACAGGTCTCCTCGAAGGAGCGCTGGAGCAGGGCTCCGGGCCAGTAACGCGCGGATCACCGGCGAGGGACGGCCGTTATTCCAGCCACGTCCCGTCGCGCATGATGACTCTCCCGCGCAGTTCCGGCTCGCCGCGCCAAGCGCGTACGGTCCTCGGGATCACGCGTATGTACAGAAAGGACCCCTCTTCCGCGCGTGGATCCCACCCGAACTTGCCGGCGAACGCCTGCGCCGCGTCTCCGGGCACCTCCTGGTCCGGGAAGCACTCCGCCTCACCCTGGAGGAGCACCACGTCGAAGGTGTCCGGTAGCGCCAGGCGCACGCGCGGCTCTTCACGGACGTTCCGCGCCGTCACTGAGGTGGCGCCGGTGCACATCCACACTGCTCGCCCGTCCCACAAGAACCACAGCGGGACCTGGTGCGGCCCGTGATCAGGGTGAGCCGTCGACACCCATACATCCCGCTCGGCAACGAGCCGCTCCAGAGCGTCGCGCCTGCGCTCCGCCGTCCGACGACGGACGATTTCCGTGATCTCCATGAGGACCGACCCTAGCCAGCGGGCACGAAGCGCGCCTGAGGCGCAGGACGTACTCCCAGCGACCGATGAACCCCTCAGCTTTTGGCTCGTGGCGGCCAACTCCGGTACTCGGGGTGGCCGTCGGAAGCGCTCAGTCACACCTACGGCGCCCAGCCTGGCTCCCCCTACGGCGTCCACCCGGCCGACCGCGACCCGGGAGCCGTGGCCGGCCGGCACCCGGCCCGGGCCCCAGTCGCCGAGGACACCCCGGGCGCGGACATCCGCAACCGCTGGGCCCGGCGCTCCGCCCCCGCCGGAGCCGGCGCCACGGCCCCGCCCGGCCCGCCGGCCGCGCCGGTGACGATCGCCGCCCAGCCCCGGAGCGCGCCGCCGTCGCTCTGTTCCCTTCGCAGCGTGGCGGCCCCGCTCCCGACAGCGGCCCCGCTCCGCAGCGTGGCGGCCCCGCTTCCGACGGCGGTCATGCCAGTTCCAGCACGAGCTTTCCGACGTTCTCGCCACGGAAGAGCATCTGCAAGGTCTCGGGGAAGTCGTCCACGGTGCCCCTCACCACATGTTCCTTGACCTTGATGCGGCCGGCGCCGATCCAGGCGGAGATCTCCTGCGCTGCCTCCGCGTAGCGCTTGGCGTAGTCGAAGACGACGAAGCCCTCCATCCGGGCACGGCGCACCAGCAGCGAGAGGTAGTTCGAGGGGCCCTCGACCGGCGTGGCGTTGTTGTACTGACTGATCGCACCGCAGACCACGACGCGCGCGTGCATCGCCAGCCGGGTCAGCGCGGCGTCGAGGACGGTCCCTCCGACGTTGTCGAAGTACACGTCTATGCCGTCGGGGGCGTGCTCACGCAGCGCCTTCCTGACGTCGTCGGCCCGGTAGTCGATCGCCGCGTCGAAGCCGAGTTCGCCGGTGAGCAACGCACACTTCTCCGGCCCTCCGGCGATGCCCACGACGCGGCAGCCCTTGGCCTTCGCGATCTGGCCCGCGATGGTGCCGACCGCGCCGGCGGCCCCGGACACCACGACGGTCTCGCCCTCCTTCAGCGCACCGACGTCCAGCAGGCCGAAGTAGGCGGTCATGCCGGGCATGCCCAGCGCTCCGAGATACGTCGAGGGCGGGGCGAGCGAGGTGTCGATCTTCATCGCGCCCCGGCCGTCGGAGACCACGTACTCCTGGACGCCGAACGTGCCGACCACGTGATCACCCGGTTGGAAGCCGGGGTGGTCGGATGCGGTGACCTCGATGACCGAGCCGGCCCGCATCACCTCCCCGATACCGACCGGCGGCAGGTAGGAGGGGCGGTCGTCCAGCCAGCCCCGCATGGCCGGATCCAGGGAGATGACGCGCGTCCGGCCCGTGAACCGGCCCGGGCCCGGTTCCCCGAGGGGTTCGCAACGGAGCTCCCAGTCTTCGGGTTTCACTGTGCCCACGGGGCGGGCTGCCAGACGGATCTGGCGGTTGGTCGCGGACATCGCGCCTCCTGTCGTTCGCGGCTCCCGCGACCATACCGACCAGTAGGTAGGCGTGGGCGTGATATTCCCCACAAGTCATCCGGGCGTCCGGAGGCCTACGGTCCGGGGGGCCGTCGCTCGTCGAGTGATCGCTGTCGACCGGATGCCGCATCGAACTCGAAACGTGACGCTCGACAGCCTTATCACGCATTCCAACCAGTCGGTATCGTGCGCCGCCCCACCCGCGCTTCACCACCCGCCCCCACGCATCCGAGCCGCCCGGAAGGCCATGCGATGACACACCCCGAAGACACCCCGTACCCGCACCCTCCACCAGCACGGCCGGGATGGCCGCAGCCGCAGGCCGGGCCCCATGCCCACGCCGCTCGGCGCGAGTCGTACGGGCGGGATCCCTGGCAGGAGTCGTACGGACACGGCATCCCGCAGGACAACTCGTATGGATTCGACGCCTTTTCGTACGACCCGTACGGGCAGGCACCCCGGCACGAACCGTACGCGCCCGAGGCCGATCGGCGCGGTGGCGACCTCACCGCCCTGCGCTCGGCCTACCGCGTGCTCCGCCGGGTCTCCACGCTCACCGCGCTCGGCTCCTTCGTGGTGTACGTCATGCTGTCCTGCTACGCGCCGGGCCTGATGGGATCCAGGATCGCCGGTGAACTGAGCCTGGGCATGGTCCTGGGGATCCTCCAGCTCGTCGTGACCTTCGCGGCGGTCCTCTGGTACGGACGCAGCGCTCAACGCTCCGTGGACCCGCTGGCGCGGGCCGTGCGGGAGCAGGCGGGCCGGCGGCCGGGCCGGGAAGCCGGGGTGGCGGGATGAACGACTTCGGCTCAGGGACACAGGCCGTCGTCCTGGTCCTGTTCACCACCCTGGTGACCCTCACCCTGCTGATGTGCGTGATGGCGGGGCCGGCCCGCGACGACCTGACGAACTTCTACACCGGCTACCTCTCGCTCACCCCGCTCAAGAACGGCCTGGCGATCGCGGGCGACTACATCTCGGCGGCCACGGTGCTGAGCACCACCGGCATCATCGCGCTCGCCGGGTACGACGGTTACGTCCTGGCGGTCAGCACCGCACTGTCCCTGGTGCTGCTGATGTTCCTGCTGGCCGAACCGCTGCGCAACGCCGGCAGCTTCACCATGGGCGACGTCCTGGCCCGCAACATGCCGGGGCGGGCGGTCCGTATCGCCTCCTGCGCGGTGACGCTCAGTGCGACCCTCCCCTTCCTGGTCGTGCAGCTCTCCGGAGCCGGGTCGCTGCTCACCTTCATCCTGGGCATCCCGCACATGCCCGGCGCGAGGACGACGTGCATCGTCCTCGTCGGCAGCCTGATGATCATTTACGCGGCGCTCGGCGGCATGCGGGGAACCGCGCTCATTCAGATGATCAAGATCGTGATCCTGCTCGGCACCAGCGTCACCGTCGCCGCCCTGGTCCTGAACCGCTTCGACTGGAGCCCGGACGAGGTGCTCCAGGCCGCCCGGCGCGGCAGCGGAGCGGGCCCCGCCTTCCTCCAGCAGGGCCTTCAGTTGGGCACCTCGGCCCTCGACCGGCTGGACTTCGCCAGTCTCCAGATCACCGTGATCCTCGGCGCCGCCTGCCTCCCCCACATCACGATGCGTCTGTACTCCGCGCGGGACGCGCCGGCCGTGCGTCGCTCCATGTCGTGGGCGGTCGGTACGGTCACCACGTTCTGCCTGCTGGTGATCATCATGGGCACGGGCGCGGCCGCGCTGGTGGGATCGCAGTACATCACCGCGGCCGACCCGCACGGAAGGACCTCGGTGCTCATGCTGTCCCGGGCGCTCGGCGGCGGCGCCGGCTCCGTGGGCACGACGGTCCTCTACGCGGCCATGGCAGGCACGGTGTTCATCACTCTGCTGTCCTCGGTCGCGGGAATGACCCTGGCCGCCGCCTCGTCGCTCGCCCACGACCTGTTCGCCCACGCCGTGCGGCGGGGACGGGCGGCGCCACGTACGGAGATGACGGTGGCGGCCTGGACGAGCGTGGCGGTGGGGATAGTCGCCATCACGCTCTCCACCCTGGTCCAGAACTGGGACGTCGCCGTACTGACCACGCTGGCAATCTGCATCGGGGCGTCCGCCGTGGCCCCCGCGTTGACCTACTCCCTGTTCTGGCGGGGCTTCACGCGCACCGGCCTGCTCGCGAGCCTCTACGGGGGTACGGCCTGTGCGCTGGTGCTGATGGTCTTCTCCAAGGCCGTCTCGGGCACGCCGGCCGCGGTCTTCCCGAACGCGGACTTCCACTGGTTCCCCATGCAGTCCACCGGACTGGTCTCCGTCCCGTTCGGCTACCTGGCGGGCTGGCTCGGCAGCCGTCTGGACCACCGGCGGCACGCCGCCGACAGCCGCGAGAGCCGGCGGCTGTACGAGGAGAGCGAGGCGAGGCTGCTCGCCGCAGCCGAATGAGCCGCGGCGACGGCCGGCCTCGCAGCCGGATGTGATCCGGAGGTGGGGGCGTCGGTGCAGCGCACCGGCGCCCTGTGAGGTGCCTCACCCGCCACCACCGGCCCGGCGCACAAACCGCCTTGCCGGCGCCCTTTCCGCCCGTCCGGCGCCGCTTGTTGGCCGGATCCGTCAGTAATCTGTCATTGCAGCCAGTGCGGCATCCGATACAGGCTGTGACCGTGTTGGAGCGACGTGTTGTTGTGGTGGTGTACGCGGGCGCGATGGCCCTGGACATCACAGGACCGATTGAAGTGTTCGATACGGCGAACCGGCTCCTGGGCCCCTCGGGCATCCCCTACCGGACCGGTTTCGTCTCCGCCGACGCACCACTGGTGCGCATGAGTTCGGGAATGGTGGTGGAGGCCTCGCCCCTGGAGGCGGGGCGGGGCCCGATCGACACGCTCCTGGTACCGGGCGGATGGAGTCTCGACAGCGCACTGCGGGACCAGGCGCTCGTGTCCTGGATCGGCCGGGCCGCGGCCCGGTCGCGCAGAGTCGCCTCCGTATGCGGTGGATCCTTTCTGCTGGCCGAGGCGGGCCTCCTCGACGGCAGACGTGCCACCACCCACTGGGCGTACAGCGAGGCGATGGCCTCCCGGTATCCGGACGTCACCGTGGACGCCGAGCCGATCTTCGTCTGGGACGGCCCGTTCGTGACCTCCGCGGGCGTGTCGACGGGCATCGACATGGCGCTGGCCCTGGTCGAGGCCGATCACGGAGCGGCACTCGCGCTGGAGACGGCACGGTTCCTGGTGCTGTTCCTCAAGCGGCACGGAGGGCAGTCCCAGTACAGCGCCGTCCTCGACGCCCAGCTGGCCGACCATCCGCCGATCCGGGCAGCACAGGAGTGGATCCTGGACAACCTGGACAACCCGCTGCCCGTGGCCGAGATCGCCCGGCAGGCCAACATGAGTCAGCGCAACTTCGCCCGGGTCTTCCGGCGCGAAGTGGGCACGACACCCGGCCAGTACGTCGAGCGGACGCGTATCGCCCGCGCACGTGAACTGCTGGAAACCACGGACCTGGCGATCAGCCAGATCGCCGGCCGCTGCGGATTCGCCGCCCCCGAGACGTTCTTCCGCTCCTTCGGACGAACCCTGGGACTCACCCCCAAGGAATACCGGCACCGCTTTCAGGTCATCTCGCCATCCGGCCTCATCGACCGGCACCACGAGCGGGAGGGGAGCCCCGCATGACCATCACGACCTCGGAATGGCACGAGGCGGAAACGGTACGCCTGGTCGACCATCTGGCCGGGGAACTCGCCAGGGCCGGCGTCACCCATGTGTTCGGCGTCGGCGGCGCGAACATCGAGGACCTCTATGACGCGGTGCACCGCGGCGGCGCCGTCCGCGGCGTCGTCGCCAAACACGAGTTCTCCGCCGTCACCATGGCCGACGGATACGCTCGAACCACCGGGCGGCTGGGCGTCGTTGCCGCCACCTCGGGCGGCGGGGCGATGAACCTCGTACCGGGTCTGGCGGAGGCGTACGCCTCCCGGGTGCCCGTGCTCGCCCTGGTGGGCCAGCCACCGACCGGCCAGGAAGGGCACGGGGCGTTCCAGGACTCCAGCGGCAAGGCGGGCTCCTTCGACGCACGGGAGGTCTTCGCGCCCGTCTCCCGGTTCTGCGCCCGGGTCGACGACGCGGACTCGCTCACGGAGTTGCTGCCCCGGGCGGTCGCGGCGGCACAGGCCGATCCGCGCGGGCCGGCCGTGCTGCTGCTGCCCAAGGACGTCCAGCAGGCCCGGATCCAGGTGCCCGCCCGCGGTGCGACCCCGGCGCCGGGCGGCCCCGCGACGGCCTCCGGGGCGCGGCTCGACACGGCCGCCGTCAGCGCCGTGTCGGACGCCCTTCGCGGGGCCGGTCGCGTCCTCGTCATCGCCGGTGACGAGGTCGCCGCCGCCGGCGCACGGGAGGATCTCGCCGAACTGGCCCGGTGCCTCGGGGCATGGGTGGCGGTCACCCCCGACGCCAAGGACGTCTTCGACAACCGTGATCCCCGGTTCGCGGGGGTGGCCGGGGTGATGGGCCACGCCAACGTCGAGGACTGTCTGCGACGGGCCGACCTGTGCCTGCTGGTCGGTACACGGCTGCCGCTCCTGGCGCGCGGCGGCCTCGACCGGGCGCTGGCCGACACCGACGTCGTCTGCCTCGGCCCCGAACCGCCGTTCGTGGCAGGCACCGCACTGGGCGGGAACCTGCGGGACGCGCTGCGCGCGGTGACCGCCCGCCTGCCCTCGCACCCACGTCCCTGCCCGCCGCACGCCGGTCCCCTTCCCACCTCCATACCGGGCCCGCCCCTTGCGACCCCGGAGCGGACCGTCCCCCATGCCCAGGCGGTCGCCGCCGTGGAGGCGGCACTCCCCCAGGACGCACACGTCTTCGTGGACGCCGGCAACACGGGGGCCAGCGCGGTCCATCTCCTCCCGGCACCGCGCCACGGCCGCTTCGTGGTGGCCCTCGGCATGGGCGGCATGGGCTACACCTTCGGTGCCGGCATCGGCGCCGCGCTCGCCACCGGCCGACGCACCTACGTCCTCGCCGGCGACGGGGCCTTCTTCATGCACGGGATGGAAGTGCACACCGCCGTCGAGTACGCCGCACCCGTGACGTTCGTGATCTTCAACAACAACGCCCACGCCATGTGCGCGCTGCGGGAGGAGTTCCTCCAGGGCGGCGTCCGCGACGACGACGTGTTCACGCGGAGCGACCTCGCCGCGGGAGTGGCCGCCGCCTTCCCGTCCCTGGGAGCCACGGGAGCCACCGACGCGGTGCAACTGCGCACGGCACTGCTGCGCGGCAATGCGGGCGCCGGCCCGGCGTTCGTCGCGGTCGCCTGCGACCCACGGGAGATCCCCCCGTTCCTTCCCTTCCAGTCCTTCACCGAAGCCGCCGAGAGCAAGGAGGGTTCAGATGAGCGAGGAGTCGTCCACGTTGGCTGACATCCCCGGTCTGGTCCGGATCGAGAACGCCGGCAAGGAGGAACTGACCGCCCACTGCATGGAGCTCACCCACGCCGTCTACCCCCACCATCAGGTCTACGGGCAGTACTGCACCATTCACGAGTACGTCGACTGCCCCCCGGAGCAGGCCTACGACTACCTGCGCCAGGGGCACCATCTGGAGGAGTGGACCTGCAGCCTGCGCGACTTCGCGCCCACCGGCACGCCGGGGCTGTGGGCCGGTCACGACCGCCTCGAGGACGACACCAGGATCTACTGCAAGGTGCTCGCGAACCCCGAGGCCATGACGGTGGATTACCACTGTTCCTGGGACCAGGGCGAGAAGCTGTGGATGATCTACCTGATGCGTGTCGTCCCGGCGCGGCTCGTGCTCGACAAGCCGGGTTCGCTGATCACCTGGACCAACTGCCGCCACCCCTACTACGACGACAACCCGCACCCCGAGAAGGCGCCCCGCCCGGACCGGCCCTGGGTGGGCGACTACTGGGACCTCTTCTACGCGGGGCACACGGTGGAGATGCACAACCTCAAGGCCATCCTGGAACACCGCCACCGCAACGGCCTGCCCGTCAGCGCGGCCCCGGCGAGGGCGGCGGCGCGGTGACCACGGTCAGCCTCACCGATGTCGCGAGCTACCTGCCGGGCGAGCCGGTCCCCGCGGAGTTCTACACGGACTTCCCCGGAGCCGAGGACAGGCTCCGCAACCACCCCATGTTCAAAGTCCCGCCGTCACGGCACCACGTGGCCAGGGACGAGACCAACGCGGACATGGTCGAACGCGCCGTACAGCCCCTGATCGAACGGCACGGCAGGGCAGAGATCCGAGACGTCGACGTACTGCTGGTGCACAGCCAGTTGCCGGACCTGCCGTTCGTGGGCGCCGGGACCGAGGTGGCGCGCCGGCTGGGGCTGAACCCCGAGTGGCTCGTCGACGTGGCCAACGCGGGCTGCGCGTCCTTCGTCCACATGGTGAAGCTGGCCCGGCAGATCCTCACCTCCACCGATGCGAAGACCGCGCTGATATGCAATGCGCAGAGCGCCGCCGGGCAATGGTTCACCCAGTCCGAGGTGCGCAGACTCGCCCAGGCGGCGATCCCGGGCGACGGATGCGGTGTGGGGTATGTGACGACGTCGGCCGAGTCGCCGGTCCTCGACGTGGAGACCCGGCACATCGGCGCGTACGCCGGGGACATGACCGTGGCGGTCGACGACGGCCGCAAGTACTGGGAGCCGGGAGAGTCCCAGCTGCGGATCGGGTTCACCGACGCGAGCGTCGCCAAGGTCCTGGCACGCGGGAACCGCCTCGTCCCCGAGGTGGTCACGGACCTGTGCCGGCGGCTCGGCGTGGCGAGCACCGACATCGACGTCCTCATCACCAACCAGCCCAACCGCACCTTCCTGCGGAACTGGCGGGAGGCGCTGCAACTGCCGGCCGAACGGCACCTGCACACCTTCGACGAATACGGGAACCTGTTCGGCGCGGCGATCCCGATCACCCTGGACCGCGCGATCGGCTCCCGGCAGGTGGAGGACGGCGATCTGGTGGTGCTCGGGGGATTCGCCCACGCGGGCGACTTCGCCGGGGCCGTCGCCGTCCGCTGGCACGGCGCACGGGACTGAACCACTTGCTCCGGGCCGTGGCCCGGCCCGGAGGCACGGTGGCCCACGCCCGGCGCACGTTCGACGCACACCCCGTCCCGGCCGGCCCGGCCGGTGCCCAGCGCGTGGAGACCGCCGTCGCCGAACGCGCAGGGCTCCGGCGTGCGACGAGCCGTCCGCACCGCCTCCCGTGTGACAGCGGTGTACGGAACATGTCACAGGGCTCGCACCGCCGGGTACCGCCGCTTCCGCCGGGGCCCACCGGGTGGGATGTTTACCGGCCGGAGCGGCCGTCAGCGGGCCGCGGGGAGGGATCGGGGTGGACACCTTGACGCGCCAACAACACCACACCAGCAAGGGCAGAACCGACCAAGGGGCCCGGAGCACCGGCACGACGCGGCGCCGCCTGGCGGTGGCGACCGCCGCGGCGCTCGCCATGGCCGTACCAGTGACCCTCGGCTCCGCGGCAAGCGCGGGGGCCGCGGGGGACCACCCGATCGTCTTCGCCCGCTACACCATGGCGGCGCCCGTCGAAGACCTCTACGCGATCTCCTCCGGTGGCGGCACGCCCGTCAAGCTCACCCACACCCCCGCCGTCAGCGACGTGATGCCCAGCTGGTCCCCGGACGGCAAGCGGGTGGCGTTCGTGCGCTACGGATCCGGTGGCGCCGTCGACGGCATCTGGACGATGAAGGCCACGGGCGGCGACCTGAAGGCCGTCCCCGGCACCAAGGGCGCCTCCGACCCGGCGTGGTCCCCGAACGGCAAGCGGATCGCCTACGCCAAGCCGGTCGGCACCCAGCGCGAGATCTACGTGGCCGACATCGACGGCACGCCCGCCACCCGGCTCACCCACACCGCAGCGGACGACCTCCATCCGACGTGGTCCCCGGACGGCAAGTACCTGGCGTTCAGCCGCGCGGACGCGAGCGGACACAGCAGGGTGATGCGGATCCGGCTGTCCACCCTGGCCCAGACGGCGGTCACCGCGTCCGGCTCCCACGACTGGACGCCCGACTGGTCGCACGGCAACCGGATCGCCTTCAGCCGCGTGGACTCCTCGGGCTTCGCCCGTCTCTACCTCGTGCGCCCCGACGGCACCGGACTGCACCGCATCACCGCGGCCCGGCTCAACGACAAGAACCCCTCGTGGTCCCCGGACGGCAGCCGCCTGGTCTTCACCAGGGGCGGTACCGACGACGCGGACCCCGAACACCTCTACCTGGTACGGGCCGACGGCACCGGACTCACCCAGCTCACCAAGACCGACTCCCATGACCTGGAGGCGGACTGGCGGCCGTGAGGCACCCGCCGGCGACCGGTGGCCTGCCCGGGTTCGGCGCATACGTCCTGCGGCCGGACGTGTGACCGCGCAGGTCCGCCGGCGGAACCCCTCGGCGGGCGGGCGGCCGGCCCCGCCGGCTCAGTCCTGACGACAAGGCCGGCCGGCTCGAGGGACGGCCGGCCGGCTCAAAGGGCTGACGACTCAAGGGCCGGACGGCTCAAAGGGCGCACGACTCAAGGGCCGGACGGCTCAAGGGCAGACGTAGGTGAAGCTCGCCGTCGCCTCCATCGGGGCCGACCGGTGCGCGATCCTCAGGCGGGCGGTCCCCCGGAAGCGGCCCGCACCGCGGACCGTCCAGCGCAGGTGCACCCTGACCCGGCGTTCACCGCGGTGGGCGGTGCGGACCAGCTCGCCCGAGTCCTCGCCGTCCGCGCGCAGCCACCGGTAGGTGACGGGGCCGCCGTGCCCGTCGGTGGTGACGACACCGGTCAGGTCGGCCGTCTGACCGCAGTGCAACGGCCCGGCGGGCGCCTGGACCCGGACGGCGACGACCGCGGGAGCGGGGGCCGGGCGCAGCAGCAGCCAGAGCAGGACGGCGGCGATCGCGACGACGGCGGTGGTGACGATCCAGCCCCGGCGTCCGCGGCGCGAGCGCCGGGAGGCGGGTGACACCGCCTCGGTGCGCCATCGGGCACGCAGGACGTCCTGCTCCTCCACGGGAACCCCGGGCCCGAACCGGAGCAGGATCTGGCCGGAGTCCTCCCCTGCCGCCACCGGAGGCGAGGTGACCCGGTTGCGCTTGCCGAGCACGGTCGCCCGGGTGTCCGGGGCGGTGGAACGGCGAGCTCGGCCGACCGCCGTGAGCTGGTCGGCGGCGGCCGGCGGGCGAGGTCCGGGGGCGGGCAGGGGGGCCTGCGGGTCCGGGCCCGCGGCGCCGTGGGCGTGGGCCTCCGGGGCGGGTCGGCCGGCGGCTGAAGGGGGGAACGAGCGGTCGGGTGCGGGAGCAGGGTTTTCGGGGGCGGTGGGGCAGGGGACGGGGTCGCTGGTGCTCGGCGCCGCGTGACGGTCCGCCGGTGGAGCCGGGCGATCGGGGGCCGCTTCGACGGACGGTGCCGGTGCCTTCGGCGGCGCGAACTCCGGGGTCGACGCGGCCGTCGCCGCGCGGAGTGCCGTGCGGCGCAGGAAGTCCGCCGGGAGCGCCGCGCGCCCGGCGACCAGGGCGGCCCGGGCCGCCGCCAGCCCCTCCGACTCGGCGGTGGCGGAGCAGCGGGCGAACAGGTCCGCCGCGGGGGTTCCGGGTTGTGTCCACACCGCGGCGAGGGTGCGGGCCAGGGCGGCCCAGGCGGCGGTGCCGGCCGCCTGGCGACCGGCGTGCGGCGGGTCGCCCGACACCGGTACGGCGGCCACGTCGCCCAGCACCGTGCCCAGCCCCGCCTCGGCCAGCAGGGCGACCCCGTCCGGGGCGATCACGATGCTGTCGGGACCGAACGAGCCGTGGGCCAGGCCCGCCTGGTGCAGGGCGAGGAGGGTCTGGGCGGTCTCGTTGAGGATGCCGGCCGCGCTGCCCGCGTCCGGGCGGGGGCCGTCTGCCGACGACAGGACGTCGGCCAGCGTGGGGGCCGGGGGCCGGGCCGTGAGCAGCCACACCTCACCGGCCTCGGCCACGAGGTCGACCGTGCCGAGCAGCCCGGGCAGCCTGGGCTGCGCCATGGCGAGCACCACGGCCGCCAGGCGCTCGCGCGTCCCCTCCGGCACGAGCAGGGCACGGTCGATGCGCAGCGCGCCGAGGGTGCGCTCACCGGACCGGGCGGGGAGCAGGGCGTACCAGGTGCCGAAGCGCGTGTCCCGTGACCAGCCGGACAGGGGCCGGCCGGCCACTGCGGTGGCTGTCGTCATGTCGATCCGTTCTCGTCGCGGCAAGGGGTGGCTGTCGGGTCCGCAGGGAGCGTGGTCAGCACGGCGGTGCGTCCAGGGAGGCCGTCTGGGGACCGTTCGCCGCGGCCGGGTCGCTGCTGAGCGTGACCTCCCAGGTGCCCCGGCACGGGTGGTTGGAGAAGTCGGCCTCGTAGGTCAGGTCGTACCGCGTACTCCCGGACAGGGGGCGGGACTGGGAGCCGTACGGGTCGGCGGGACTGTCGACGTAGTAGTTCGCGGTGACGGTCAGCGGACCGGTGCCCGTCGTCTGCACCGTCACCGCCGCGATGAGCGTGCCCGGTTTCTGTCCACGCTGCCAGGAGCCGATGGTGAGGGTGACCGTGCCGGGGGTGGCCGCGCTCGGGGACGCCGTGACCGGCGGCTCGGCCGGTGCGGTCGGTGCGGTCGTCTCCGTGGACGGGGTCGGCAAGGACGACGGGCCGTCCGAGGGCGTGGCGGAGGGCGGAGCGTCGGCCGTGGGCGGGGCGGCGGTCGGCGAGGTGGACGGGGAAGGCGACGTGACCGGCGGCTCGGTGTGCGGGTCGACCGGTGACGGGGTCGAACTCGCCACCGTCGTCGACGTGTCGTGCGGGCGGCCCGTCGCGTACGTCGCTCCGCCCGTCACGACCACCAGCGCGGCCACCCCACCGGTCGCCGCCTTCCATCCGCCGCGTCTCAGCCGGCCCAGCAGGGTCAGCGCACTGGCCGAGCCGTCGAGCGCGGCGGTCGTGGTGAAGGGGAACAACAGGGCCAGCAGCGCGGCGAGTTCAGCCAGTCTCCGGCGGCCGCGCTCCTCCCAGCCGGCGCCGTAGCCTTCGGTGGCGGACCGTTCCAGATCGGCGAGGAACGCCTCGATGCCGGGCCGGTCCGCCGGGTCCTTCGCCAGGCCCGCGCGCAGCAGCCCGCGCACCGGCGCGGGTACGTCGTCCAGCGGGGCCGGTGCGCGCAGGTGCTGCAGGCGCAGCGCGGTCACGTCGTCGCCGGGGAACGGCCGCCGACCGGTCAGGCACTCGAAGAACACCACGGACGCCGCGTAGACGTCGGCCGCCGGGCCGGCGGGCTCGTCGTTCCACTGCTCGGGCGCCATGTAGGCGGGCGTGCCCGCGGCCTCGGTCTGCCGGCCGCTGCGCACCGCGATGCCGAAGTCGGCGAGCGCGCTGGTGCCGTCGGCGCGGACCAGGACGTTCTCCGGCTTGTAGTCGCGGTGCACCACCCCGGCCGTGTGGGCCGCGCCCAGCCCGAGCAGGGAGCCCTTGAGCAGGACGAGGGCGGCCTCGGGGCCGGTCGCCCCGTGCCGGTGCAGCAGCCGGCGCAGGCTGACGCCGTCCACCGCCTCCATCACGATCGCGGCACCGGCGCGTGCCTCGACGTACTCGTAGAGCCGCACCACGCACGGGTGCCGCAGCTCGCCGAGCAGCCGGGCCTCGGCGCGGAAGCGGGCCAGGAACTCATGGTCCGCGCCCAGGCGTTCGCTCAGGTACTTGATGGCGACGGGCGCGCCGGTCGCGGTGTGCCGGGCGAGGACGACCCGGCCGCCGGCTCCCTCGCCGAGCGTCCGGACGGCCGCGTAGCCGGGTACGGCCCAGCCGCCGTCGGTGTGCGCGTCCTGGGTCATGCCGCCCCCTCCACCGGCGCGGAGAGCCCGACGCCCTGGGGTACGTCCTTCGTGTCCCGTCGGCGCCGTGCCCGGCGCAGCAGCCCGCGCACGGGCGCACCCCACACCGGGAACGCGACCAGCGCGACCACGGCCGCCTCGATCACCGTGGTCCACGGCTCGGCGATCCGGCCGTCGAGCAGGTCGCCGATGCGGGAGCGCCAGGCCAGCAGGGCGAGGGCGAGGAAGCCGTAGGTGCCCAGGACGACCGCGAGGCCGTAGGCGGCCAGGCCGGCCTGACGCGGGCCGGGCCGGCTGCCCGCGCGCAGGTCTCGCCACAGGCCCGTACGGAAGTAGGCGCTCGCCTCCTCGCGCAGCCGGGGCACGCGCAGGGCGTCGGTCAGCGCCTGGTAACCGTCCAGCGGCATCAGCGGGTTGAAGTTGTAGAGGGTGTTCAGGTAGAGGCCGAAGGCCAGGTGGTAGAGGACGGCCGAGGCGGGTCCGGCGGGCAGCACGGCCGCGCCCGTGGCACACCAGCCGGCCAGCGCCGCCGTGGACAGCGGCCCGGACAGCGCCACCACGACCCGTGACCAGCGGGAGCCGAACCACATGTCGCTGGTGTCCACGAACGCGAACGGCATGCCCATCATCAGCAGGAACCCGCCGCGCCTGACCTTACGGCCGTACGACTTCACGGCCAGCGCGTGCGTCAGCTCGTGGACGAGCAGCGCGGTCACGTATCCGGCGGCCAGGAGGACCGGGCCCCACACGCCCGCTCCGCCGAAGTCCAGCAGACGGTGCCGGCCCTGGGCGGCGAAGAACGCGACGAGGCCGCCGGCGACCGACAGCCAGGCGAGCAGCACCCCGGTCCGGGTGAACAGCCGCCAGCCGAAGGCCCCGTAGAGCCGGGTCACCAGCCGGTCGAGGCCGGGAACGGACACCTCCAGTTTCAGCAGCGCCCTGTGCAGCGCCTGCGCCGCCCGGCGCCAGCCCTTCGGCCGCTCCTCCTCCGGCCGGCCGGGCAGGCCGCGCAGCAGCCCGGCGTCGGCGAATGCGGCCAGCGTGGACTCGATGCGGGGCAGGGCGAGCTCGCCGTAGCGGTCGGCGTAGGCGAACAGCAGGTCCCGTACGGTGTTGTCGCCGTCGACGGCGTGCCAGAGGAAGACCTGGCGCTCGTCCAGTTCCAGATAGCGGCCGGTGCGGGAGCTGCTGAGCACCCAGCAGGGAGCGCCGCGTTCGGTGGGGACCTGCTTGAGGGCCCAGCCGGAGCGCCGTCGGGGGCGTGCGGTGAGCGGACCGTTCGCTTCCGGGGCCTCTTCCTGTACGGCGGTGGGCAGATGGGTCAGCTGGGTGCCGACGACCATCGTGCGGGAACCGATCCGGGCGTCGCGGGGCTGCTCGAACACCAGGCGTACGTCACCGACGGACAGCTCGGTGCCGTCGGCGAGGCCGGCCGCGCCGCCGTGCAGGTCGACACCGCCGACCGCGATGCCGTTGAAGGAGTCCAGGTCCTCGATCCGGAAACCCTCTGCGGTGCGGACGATGCGGGCGTGGCGGCGCGAGACGCTGCCGTCGGACAGGACGACGTCGTTGTCCTCGCCCCGGCCCAGCGTGGTGACCGGTCCGGTCAGCGCGACCAGCAGCGCGGGGTCGTCGAGGCCGCGCAGCCGGGGCGCGGCGTACGACGTCGGCGCGGCACCCCGGCGCGGGGTGCCGCAGTGCAGGCAGTAAGGGAAGTCGCGGCGCACGTGGACGCGGCAGACATGGCAGAGCATGGGGTGGCTCAGCCTCCGCCGGAACCACTGAGGAACGTACCGCCGTTGAAGCCGCCGTCCGCCTCGGGCGCGGAGGGCGACAAGTGCGTCGCGATGTCACCGGCGCCGGCGGCACCGGGGAGGCTCATACCGCCGCGTACGGTCTCGGAGCCACCGCCGATGGTGGCGCGGCCGCGACCGCCGTTCTCGCCGCCGCCCGGTTCGCCGCCGCCGGAGGGACGGTTGCCGTTCTCGCCGCCGCCGGAAGGACGGTTGCCGTTCTCCTCGCTCCCTCCACCGCCGGAGGGACGATTGCCGTTCTCCTCGCTGCCACCGCCGGAGGGACGATTGCCGTTCTCCTCGCTCCCTCCGCCGCCTTCACCTCCACCGCCTTCGCCTCCACCGCCTTCGCCTCCGCCGCCTTCACCTCCGCCGTGACCGCCGGAGCCACCCTCGTGACCGTGGCCGCCGCCGTCCTCACCGCCACCGCCACCGCCACCGCCTTCACCGCCGCCACCGTGACCGCCGCCTTCACCGCCGTAGCCGCCACCATGACCGCTGCCCTCTTCACCACCACCGCCGGAACCACCGTGGCCGGAGCCTTCTTCACCGCCACCGCCGGAACCACCATGACCGCTGCCCTCTTCACCACCACCGCCGGAGCCACCGTGGCCGGAGCCCTCTTCACCGCCACCGCCGGAACCACCGTCTCCGGCTCCGCCGCCGCCCTCACCGCCACTCTCGCCGCCACCACCGCCGCCGTCGCCATCACGGTCGTAGATACCTCCATGACCGAAGTGACCGGCGTCCCCGGCGCCTTCCCCGCCCACACCGCCGAAGCCGCCGTCCCCACCGGCACCGCCGAAGCCGCCGTCCCCACCGGCACCGCCGAAGCCGCCATGCCCACCGAGGTCGCCGAACCCGCCGGAACCGACACCGCCGTCACCGACACCGCCGGCACCCAGACCACCGTCACCGAAGCCACCGCCGGCGCCGAAGCCACCGCCGGCATCTCCGAACCCGCCATCGGCACCGCCGCCGAAAGTACCGAAGCCCCCTTCGGTACCGCCGCCGAGCTGCCCATCGAGATCCGCGCCCGGGCCCTCATGGCCGTGCTCGCCGAACCCGCCGAAGTCACCGAAGCCGCCGAACTCGCCGGGTCCGCCCGCCGCTTCGCCCGGGAACCGGTCCAGCAGGGGGCCGCCGAGCAGGCTGTGGGAACCGATCGGGGCCGCGTCGAGGCCGCCGACACCCTCGGGGCCCTCGGGGCCCTCGGCGGGACCGGACAGGTCGGAGGAGTGGTCGGGTGAGGCCGAGCCACCGGCGTCGTGGTCGCCCGAGACCTGGTCCGCCGGGACGGCGTGGGTCGTGGCAACGTCGTGGGACGCGGCGGCGGTGTGGTCCGCCGCGACGTCGTGATGCGCCAGCGCATGCGCCGCGCTTCCGAAGAACAGGGACGACTTGGACAGCCGTGGGTCGAGAGCGGCCGGTCCCCCGCCGGTGCCGGACTCGACGCGGAGGGAGCGGAGTTCGGCGACCTGCGCGGGCGACAGGCCGAGTCTTCGCGCCACCTCGCCGGTGTCGCCGTCGAGTTCGGCACGGAAGGCCGGGTCGAGGGCCAGGCGGGTCAGGGCAGCACGATATGCGTCGTCGTTCATGGTTCGGTCTCCGTCGGTCTGCGGGCATGGATGCCGATCGCGGCGGAGCCGAGGATCCCCCCTGGTCGGCGACAACTGCCATTTCCGGCCATCCCCGCCGATACCTGCTGGAGACGTTATAAGGCCTTGGCATGGTCAACGCAAGAGCGGCGAGCAGGGCGGTTCACGGACGCCGGGCACCCGGCCGCGCCACGCACCCACCGATCAGTCAGAGCCACCGGCCCACCGCCCCATCCGCATGCCCACTACGGCCTTCCGTCGGCATCGGTGCACGGACGCGGTGGCCGTCGGGGCCGTGCGGGGCAGCAGCCGCGAGGTGGTACGGCCGCTGCGCAAGTCCGGACTGCGGCGGCGCGAGGGCAGGAAGTCTGCCTGGTCCGCCGGCCGTTGCCCCGCGGATCAGTGCCCGGCGGGTACGGGACTGTGCGTGGTGCAGGTCCGGCTCTTTCCGTCCGGCTGCGTTCCGCACGCCCATGCGGTCTGGCCGGGTCCCAGTTCGGCCATCGGGGAGTACACGTCATTGCCCCAGTGCACCGGTGTGGCCTCAGTCGTGCCGACGGAATTGTCCACGTCGACGACCGCCTTGGGCTTGGCGTAGGTGATCCGCCCCCATGCGGCGCCGCATTCGCTGCTGTACCGGAGCTCGATCACCATGTCCTGGTTGCGGATCAGGGCGAGCGTCTGTCCGTCCCGTACGCACCCCATGGTCATCGGGTCCTTGCCCGTGCAGCCCGCGCGGGTACAGCCGACCGGCTCGCTGCGTGCGGCGGCGGGGGACGCGGAGGCACGACGCCCCGCGGTGTGCGAGCCGTCCTCCGCGTTGTCCGAGGAGTACCGGACGATCGCGACGCCGGCCGCCGCCACCGCGACACAGGCCGCGGCCACCACCGCGACCAGGCGGCCGCGTCCCAGGCGCCGGGCGAAGCCCGCGCCGTCGGCGGACGCACCGCCGTCACCGGACGCACGGCCGTCACCCGACGGACCGCCGTCACCGGCAGTGTCCGCCGGTTCGGGCACAGCCTGCTCGGTCACGGCGGGGTCGGGCATGTCCTGGTCGGCCGGGGCGGGTTCGGACATGTCCCGCGCGGCCACGGCGGGTTCGGGCGCGGCCGACCGCGGCCGGTCGGGTCCGGGCGCGGCAGGTTCCTGGTCCGGCCCGCCCGGCGCGACGGCCGTGGGATCTGCGTCCTCCGGGGCTGCCTGCTCCCCGTCAGACACCGGAAGCGGCTGTTCGGCCGGCTCGGCGCCGGGGATCCGGAGCAGTTCGGCCTGCTCCCACAGGTCGAGGAGCGGTGCGGCGTCCGTCCGCGCGACGCGGGCGAAGCTCTCCACGGCGCCGCGGGGCGGGAACTGCTTGCCGTTGGTCCAGCGTTCCCAGGACGACTTCGAGTAGTGGGTGAGCGCGCTGATCCGGGCGTAGCTGAGCCCCGACCTTTTTTTCAGCGCAAGCAGTTCCGCGTGCAGCCTGGCATCGGGGCCAGGCTCAGGTCTGACTGCGGGGAGATCTCTGTCGCTCACTGTGAGCCCGTTCGCTGATGGAACACCGGCCCGAGCCGAAGGCACAGCGACACACCGGCGCGCCGCCGGTCCCCGTAATTGACTGCCCCCCGCCTCAGGCCCGGTGCCCCGGTCCTGAAAGTCGAACGGAAGCATACAGTCGCCACAGCGGGCCGCCATGACGGCACACGCCGCGGCGATGGTGTTGACCGCGCCACCCGCACGGCCCGTACGGCGCTGCTACTCGAAGTAGACGTGGGCGATCAGGCTGTGCCAGGTGTACCGCCCCACGACACCGTCGGCGCCGCCCGGCACCGTGTACCGGAGCTGATAGTTCACGACCGCGCTGTAGGTCTTGGGTCCGAAGACGCCGTCGACGAAGCCCGGTCGGTCGGCGTCCGCGACCGCTCCCACCTCGACCAGCTCTTCCTGCAGCTCCTGCACGCACACTCCGGTCGAGCCCCGGGCGAGCACCACCGTGGGGATGTCCCAGCCCAGGTAGTGCTCCGAACCGTACTGGTTCTTGCACGTCTGGAGCGTGCCGGCCCAGCCGGCCTGGGCCGGGCTCGCGCCCCCGGCAGCCAGTGCCGCCGCAGCGGCGAGCACCGTGACGGCCGCGCCGGCGCGACGTCCTGCCGCAGTCCTGCTTCTTCCGGTCATCGGCGCTCAGTCCTTCGTCAGGGAGACGAGCAGCTGCCAGGTCTGCGGGCCGACGATGCCGTCCGCCTGAAGATGGTGGGCCTGCTGGAACCGGCGCACGTACGCATCGGTCTTGGGGCCGAACCGGCCGTCGACGAATCCGGGGCCGTCGTCGGGGTCGAGCCCGATGGTGGAGCCGAGGTCGAACTGGATCTCCTGCACGCACACTCCCCTCGAACCCTGGGAGAAGTTCGCGGCCGGGATGGCCCAGACGCCGTTCGGAGAGGTGCGCGTGCCGACGGAGTGCAGGCAGGAGTCGAGGTAGTCGCCGGCATGGGCGGCGGGCGCCGAGAGCAGCAGCGAGCCGGCCGCGGACAGCGCGAGCGAGACGGTGGACAGGACCCTGAGGGGCCGGATGGCGGTCATGATGAAGGGAGTTCCTCTTCCGTGAGTGAGTAGGGGGACCGGGCCGTCCCGTCGGGGCGGCCCGGGGCGGAGCGGGGGTCAGCAGTGCCAGTCCGCCTTGGTGTCCCAGTCGCTCCAGATGTCCAGCTGCCGCCATGTCTTCGGGCCGACGATGCCGTCCTTGTCGAGGCCGAAGCAGCCCTGGAACTTGATGACCACGCTGCGGGTCTGCTTGCCGAAGATCCCGTCCTCGGCGAGGTTCGCGCCCTTCACGCTGCGGTTCAGCGCGCACTGGACGGCCTTGACGGCGTCGCCGTCGCTGCCGTAGTTCACCTGGGGCTCGTCGAGGGTGTAGCTGCCGCAGTAGTTGCCCCGGGAGAGGGCGGAGGCGCTGGTCGCGGTGCCGACGCCGACGCCGAGTCCGGAGAGCAGCAGCAGGCTGGTGGTGGCGGCGGCGAGCTTCACACGCATGGTTGTTTCCTTAGATGGGTGGATCGATGGGGTGGGCGGCGCCGGCCCGGTCCCCGGTGCCGCACGTACCGGCACCGGGGACCGGGGAACCGGGAGACCTGGAGACCGGCAGACCGCGAGACCGGCTGGAGAATCAGGCCCCGGCGGGAGAGACGATGGCGTAGGCGCCGCGCGCGGCCGGGTTGAAGTGGTGGCGGATCACCTGGTCGTTCGAGTTGCCCTCGATGGTGTCGACGGTGCCGTCCGCGTTGGCCTTCTCGATGATGCCGACGTGCACGCTGGTGTTGGTGTTCTGCGGACCGCTGCCGAAGACGATGGCGTCACCGGGCTGGGGGTTGCTCAGACCGCTGTGCAGCGTGCCGTGGTCGCGTCCGTAGTAGTAGAAGTCCCCGCTGAACGCGGTGTGGAAGTCGACACCGGCCTGCCGCCAGGTCCAGCTGGCGAACAGGGCGCACCAGGCCTCGCAGGGGCCGTAGGGGTTGCAGTTGTCGCCCCACTCGTGCACGCCGATCTGCGAACGCGCGGCCTGGACGATCTTGTCACGGGCGCTGCCGGACAGCGGGGGCACGCTGGGCGTGCCGCCGCTCTCGCCGCCGGAGCTGCCGCCGCCGGTCTCGCGGGCGACGCCCATGGACGCCATGGTCTGCGGGCCGGCGATGCCGTCGGCGTCCAGGCCGTGCGCGCTCTGGTAGCTCTTCACCGCGCTGAGGGTGGCGGAGCCGTAGTCACCGTCGGCCGGGGTGCCCGCCTTGCCCTGGACCTCCTTGACCTTCGCGGTGAGCGCGGAGTTGGTCTGCGGGCCGGCGATGCCGTCGACCTCCAGGCCGTTGTCGCTCTGGAAGGACACCACCGCGTCCTTGGTGGCCGGACCGTAGACGCCGTCCACGCCACCGGCGCCCAGGTAGCCGAGGCCGACCAGGTTGCGCTGCAGCAGCTTGGTGTCGCTGCTGGTGCCGGTGCCGCTGGAGGTGACGCGGTCGATGTTCATCGCGCCCATGGTCTGCGGGCCGGCGATGCCGTCGACGTCCAGGCCGTGCGCGCTCTGGTAGCTCTTCACCGCGCTGAGGGTGCCGGAGCCGTAGTCACCGTCGGCCGCCGTACCCGCCTTGCTCTGGACCTGCTTCACCTTCGCGGTGAGCGCGTTCATGGTGGCCGGGCCGGCGTCACCGTCCACGGCCAGGCCGTTGTCGCGCTGGAAGTGGCGCACCGAGTCGGTGGTCTGGGGGCCGTTGACGCCGTCGACACCACTGAGCGGGGCGTAACTGAGGCCGGCGAGGTCCCGCTGGAGCAGGCGCACGTCGGCCGCGTGGGCCTGGGACACCGCCGGGCCGAAGAACAGGCCGACCAGTATCACGGCGAGGGCGAGTGTCACCGAGGTGACACGGGTGCCGACCGCACGCGTGGGCATGCGGAGGGTCGTTGTGGACACGTGGATTCTCTCCCAGTCGTCCCGGGGCATGCCCAGGGGGGATGGATGGAGTGGCGTGGGGGGGGAGCCGGCCGGCGACGACCATCCTTGATCACGGCGCCACCGTCCCTCCACCGCCGGCGGCAGAATGGGACGCCGTGGGACGTCCCACGCCGCTGACCTGCGGCTCAGCGATCACGTGGGACGGGCGCCGACGGCGACATGAGGTCGGACCGGCTGCCTCTGCTGATGAAAGGGAAGCCAACGTAGTCGCAGGTCAGCCCAAGTTTGCGGCCACTCGGAACGGCCATCGGTGCGCCCCGAGCGTCAAACGGGCGTCATGACGAGCCAGGTGAGCGCTTCTGCTGAGCGATACCAGCGAGGTCCTCCAACAGCACATCGGCCACCAGCTCTTCGGCGACGGCGGCGCCATGCTCTGCCATGGCCTCGGCCAGCTCGGGGTCCCACGGTGCTTCGGTGCTGCGCCCAGGATGCGGCCCCCGTGCGTTACGGACGACAGCGGCACGGTAGTCCGCTGCCGTCATGCGCCACGGGTCCGCCGATGTCTTGTCCAGGACGTACGCGGCGATGCGGATGCCCTCGCCGTCGAAGTCGCCGTGATACCGGAGTGCTGCGCCGCGACCTGCGAGTACCCGCAGGAGCTGGATCGCGGCGCTGTTGGGCCAGCCGGACGTGCAGACAAGCGGCGGGCAGGAGGGACCGAAGCGACGCAGGGCCAGTGCCAGGATGCTGGGGTTCTCCACGACGTGGACTACGGGTACGGGAGGGGTGGGCAGGGTGAACTCGCCGGGGTTCCGGACGTGAGCGAGGGGCAGGCTGGCGGCCTGTCCGGCATCTGTGCACGCTGCGGCCACCCTGGCGAGCAGCCCCTCGCCGGCCGGGCGCAGTCCGCCGACAAGGACGGTGGCGGACAGCTCGTCGTCGGCCACACCCGCGCGGCTCCACAGGGCGCGGCGTTCCGCCGCGGACTGCGGCGGGACGGTGTCGTACAGGGTCGCCAGGGCGCGCAGCACGAGTGCGGACAGGGGGGTGCCGTCGTCGAGTGCGTGCGTGTGACCGTTCAGGACCCGGGCGGCGAAGACGGGCAGGGGCTCTGCCTGGCCGGGCAGTTCGGCAAGCACGGTGAGCGCGTCCGTGAGCAGCGTACGGGTGCGTTCCGCCGAGCCACCGGCCAAGCCGGCCGCTCGACAGGAGGCGGCCCAGTCGGAGAGCACCGGCTGGGCCCTCACCGTCTCGTGCCCGGCCAGCCAGGTCCACAGCTCGGCGCGTTCGTCCTCCCGGCGGCGCCGCTCGCCGGCTCTGTCACCGAGAGGTCCGACAAGTTCGGTGACGACTTTTCGTAGCGTGCGGCCGGAGAGTTCGGTGACAGCCTCTTCCAGCCGGGCCAGGGGGACGGAGGGACGTGAGTCCGGCAGCCGGTCCAGACCGAGCAGGTCGGCGAGCGCCTCGCGCTGGATGTCGTCGAGCGGTCCGAGGCGCACCCGTGTGACCGGGCGGCCGGAGGAGAGGCGGTCGTGGACCGTGTGCCAGAGCGGCCGGAGTTCGGGGCGACTCAGGGTGTACTCACCCGAGGCCGGTTCGGGGCCGCCGGTCATCCCGCCTCCAGGTCGGTGCCGTTCCAGATGAATCGGGCGCTGGTGACCGCGTCGTCGCCCCCGTCGGTGAGGA
Source organism: Streptomyces sp. NPDC107581 (assembly GCF_055657175.1). NCBI lineage: Bacteria > Bacillati > Actinomycetota > Actinomycetes > Kitasatosporales > Streptomycetaceae > Streptomyces > Streptomyces sp. NPDC107581. The sequence continues at coordinate 25,766 of NZ_JBVKBH010000027.1, read as the reverse complement.
GTTGGTGGACGGCGATGCCGGGCAGCTCCTCGTAGGTGCACCATTCGTGGTCGGAGGTGACCACGAGGTCCAGGTCGAGCGCGGTGAGAAGGGCGAAGACCTGGCCGCGGTTGACGGTGTCGACACCTACAAAGACCTCGTCCAGCAGGATCGGCCGAGGAGCCAGCGGCACGGCCTCGTAGTGGGCGGCGACGGCGGCGAACAGCGGCAGGTGGAGGGCGATGGCCTTCTCGCCGCCGGAGAGCGCGCCGTGCAGCTTCTTCGTCAGGGGCTGCCATCCGGTGCCGTTCGCCCGGTCGAGGCGGACCGTGAAACGGTGCCAGGCGGTGTAGTCGAGCACCTCGCCGAGCTGTTCCTCCCAGCTCGCGGCCGTGTCACCGCTTTTGGCCTCCTCGATCCGGGTACGGAAGAACGCGTGCAGGGCCTCCCGGTCGGTCTCGGTGACCCGACCGGGGTCCTTGAGCAGCAGCTGGCGGGCGGTACGGGTGCTGTCCGGAAGATCCGGGCGGACGTCCCAGACGAGCTGGACGGCGACCTTGGAGGCGGTACGGACCCGCTCCAGGTGCCCGTTCATCCGGTCGACGAGTTCGCCGGCCTGACGGATGCGGGCCGCGAGATGGCGGCGGATGTCGCCGGTGAGGATCTGGTCGAAGAGGCGCCGCTCGGCGGTGGTGATGTCGTCGCGGCTGCGGTCGCGCTCCGTGGTGAGCGTGGTGAGCAGGCCGGTGGCCCCCACGCGTACGCCGTCCAGGGTCGCGGTGAAGACCTGGATGTCGTCGTCGGGTTCCAGGTCCAGGTCGGCACGGGCGCCGAGCCGTCGGCGGGCCTCGTGGACGGCTTCGGAGAGGCGGGTCGCGGCGTCGCCGAGGTTGCGAGGGGCGTGCGGGATGCCGGGCCACTCGGCCGCTGTGGCACGAGCGGCCTCCAGGGTTGCCTTGGTGCCGTCCCCGGCGTCCGATTCCGGTGGGATGCCGGCGTCCTCGGCGAGCCCTGCCTGGCAAAGGTGCCGGAAGCGGTGCGCCGCGCCGTCGCGGGCCGCGACGGCCTGTTCCCGGAGTTCGGCGTCCTGGGCGCTGGTGGCCCGCAGTCCTCCGATACGGCCCTCCAGGCGCCGGAGGATGTCGGCCGCCCGGACGGCCTCCTCACGGCAGTGCCGCAGTTCGGCGCGGGCCTCGGCGACGCGTGCGACGATCTGCCGGTAGTCCTCGCCGACGGTGGCTTCCACGGCGTCCAGACGCGCCTTCAGCCCCGCCGCCTCCGCTTCGGCGGCGGCCGCAGCCTCGGCCTGTTCGTCGGCGGTCCGGCGCGAGCGCGCCGCCTGCGCGGCCGTCTGGCGAGCCCGGTCGGCGGCGGTGGCCGCCGTGAGGTGGGTGTCGACCCAGGTGTCGGCGGTGTCCCGGAACCGTTCGACGTGGGCGGAGAGTTCACGCAGCCGGTCGCGGTCGGTCGGCAGTCCGTGTTCGGCGGCCAGGCGGCTGAGTGTGCGCAGTGCGCCCGTCACGTCGTCCTCGCGCCGTGCCAGACGCGTGGCGGCGTCGCGTACGGCGTCGTCCCGGGCGGCCACCTTCTCCTCGGCTCGGTCCTGGTCCCGCCGTCGGGCGTCGAGCGACTGGTGGCCGGGGCGGGCGGCACGGTCGGCGTCGAGACGGGCTCGGCGGGCGTCGAGTCCGCGCAGCCGGTCGTCGAGCGCGGCGAGGGCCGCGTTCGTGTCGCCGATGCTCTCGGTCAGTTCACCGATCCGGCGCTGCCGGGCCCGCTGCCGGGCCAGGGCACCGATATGGGCCGGTTCCGGCTTGCCCCAGGTGCCGGTGGCGAGCGCGAGACGCCACGCGCCGTCGGCGGAGACGGCGGCGGGATGGCCGAAGGGCAGGGTCGCGCCATAGGCGATCCCGCTGAGGATGCATGTCACGGTGTCGGGTGGGACGGGGATGTCCTCCTCGGGGGTCAGGACATCCAGCAGACTGGGTCCCGAGGTGGGCACGGCGAGCGCCGCCTCGGCGCGGGTGTCGTGACCGGGCAGCGAGATCCCGTCGTAGGGGCTGACCCAGGCGTCGAGGAGGCCGGACGCCTCCAGTGCCGCCTCCACCCCGGCCTGGACGGAGAGTGGGACGCCTTCCTTGAAGGCGACGAGCCGCCACAGTGGTGCTCCCGCCGTCGCCGTACGGACGGTGGTCCGGGTGGGCGGGGCCGCGGGCGGGAGGTCGGTCTCGCCGCTGAGCCCCCGAACCTTTTGTTGGAGTCGGCTTCGCTCGTCCTCCAGTCCCTGGCGGGCGGCTCGGGCGGTGGCCTCGGCCGTGCCGATCTCCTGTTCCAGCGGGCGCGCGGCGGCCTCGACCAGAGCCGTCACCTCGACTTCGGCCGCGGCCCGGGTCATGAGCTCCTCGGGATCAGGGATGCGCAGTTCCGCACAACCCTCGGCCCACGCGAGCAGGTCTTCCGCGTGTGCGGCGAGCGCGTCGTCCCAGGCGTCGGAGGCCTCGTCCCGCTGGGCGATCGCCTCCGCGAGCCGGACACGGGCCTCGTCCAGCAGGTCCTCGGCGGCACCGCGGTCGCGCACCGCGCGATCGTGTTCGTCGATCGCCGCGGTGACGAGGCAGACCTGCCGCTGTCGGGCGGTGACTGCGCCGCGCAGCAGCCGGCGGGCCTGCCGCGCCTCAGCCGCGTCAGCCGCGCGAGGAACGCCGGACGTGCCGGGGCGACGGCTGCCCTCCTCGTGTCCCGAGCCGTCGTGGAGAGTCAGAGCTGGATCCGTGTCGAGGACTCCCGCGATCTCGTGCTGGATCGACTCCATACCCGCGGCACGGCCCGCCCGGCGGGCCTCCTCGGCGGCTTCGCGTGCGTGTTCGCCGAGGGTGCGGGCTCGCTGCACGGCCTCCTCGGCGTGCGCCTGGTCCCGGTCCGCTTCGCCCCGAGCGGTCCGGGCCGCGGTGCTCTGCCGCCCGGCGGCGGCTGCCGCGTCCTCCGCGCTGCGCCGCAGCCGGTCGAGTTCCGCTCCCTGTTTGTACGCGTCGCTCTCGCGCAGGCCCTCGGCCGTCTCCTCCAGGGCGTGCGCGCGCAGTTCCTGTTCCGTGTGCCGGGTCTGGACCGACTCTCTCTGGGCCAGGGCCTGTTCGAGTGCCTCGGCACTCTGACGCGCGACCCGGGTGAGGTTGTCCATCTCGGTGGTCGCCGAGATCAGCGCGGCGGATGCGGCGCGCAGAACCCGTCGCGCGTAGGCGCGCTGCCGGGATGCGACCGTCTCGGCCGCCGTCACCTCGTCGTCGAGCCGCTTGAGGTGTTCACGCTGGCGGTCCAGCCGTTCGAAGCCCTCGGCGAGTTCGGCGATCTCCCCCTCGCCCAGCGGGGGCAGGGCACGCGACAGCAAGGTGGAGAGCAGGGACGGGTCGAGCCGTTCGGAGAGTTTGGGCTGGCGCAGCTGAAGCAGGGCGGACAGGAGCGACTCGTAGCGTTGCTCCCCCATGCCGGCGAAGAGTTCGCGTCGGACGGCGGTCCGGTGCTCGGCGGCCGAGGCGTGCACGTCGCCACGGTCACCGAGGGCGTCGGCGAGCGCGGCCCGGGACAGCGGCTGTCCTGCCTCGTTGACGAGGAGGACGCCGTCGGAATGTGCGATCCGGGTGCCGGTGGTGAAGTAGTCGGCGTGGACCGAGCTGGTGTGCACACTCGCCTGCAGGCGCGCCCCGCAGCCGAACCACCGCTCGGTGCCGTCGTCGCCGACGCGGCGGAACTCCATCCACACGTATCCGACGCGGGTCTTGCCCGAGGCGCCTTCGCCCAGCAGGTTCCAGTGCATGGTGCGTTCCGAACCGCCGAAGGTGGACAGTCGGTTGGGGCGAAGGCTCGCGTCGAAGAGGAAGGGCAGCAGCAGTTCCAGTGCCTTGGACTTGCCGGAGCCGTTCTGGCCGCGCAGGAGCAGCCGGCCCTCGTGGAAGGTGAAGGTCTCGTCGTAGTAGCGCCAGACGTTGAGGATGCCCGCGCGGTACGGCTGCCAGCGCCCGGACGCGGCGTCCGTCGGTGCCTCCGGTACGCCTGCCCGCTCGGCGCTCTCCGGTCGCCTCGGGAGGGGAAGCTCCGTCACGCTCACCGCTGTTCTCCTTCTTCCGGGGCACGGCCGGAGGTCCCGGCGGGGCGCACGGCCCACTCCCGCTCCGAGGCGCCCTCCGCATCCTTCGGGTCCGCGCTCGTCGTCCCGGTCAGGCGGTAGCGGTACGCGGCCGGGCAGGCGACGACACGCCCCCCGGCCGCGCGGGCCAGGCCGGTGTCCCGCAGTACCCGCACGGCGTCGTCGGACAGCCGTGCCGCGCCGTCCTCTGACTGGTACGCCCTGGCCCAGCGCGGGAAACGGCGCAGCAGCTCCGCTCCGGCCTCGGCGAGCTGCTCGGGCAGCAGGCCCGCGGGCGCGGCGCAGAGCGGCTCCAGAAGGAGCAGGGCGGCGACCCGGGCCGTGGACGTGTCGTCTGGGAAGCGGACGTCGGTGGCGATCGCGTCCGGGTCCACGAGCAGGAACCCTTCGGCGCGTTCCTCCAGGAGGAAGCCGGCCTGCTCGACCGAGCGACGCAGGATCTGCCGTCCGGTCAGTGAGGTGACGTAGGCCAGCTCGTCGTCGGCGAGGTCCGTGCGGTACAGCACGGGGTCGTCGAAGAGCCGGCGCAGCACCGAGTGGCGCAGCCGCAGGTTGCGCTGGGCGTCCGTGGCGGCGGTCTCGCCGCGCGTCTCGTCCCCCGTGCCGTCGGCGGACGCGCCGCCGTAGCGGCGCTCCCGCGTCAGTCCGGTGAGGAGTTCCCCGAACCGCGCGGGCACCTCGTCGGGTGGCACGGCGAGCCGGGAGGCACCGACGGGCGCGGCGGGCAGCCGCATGAGCAGCGTGGCGTCGACGCGGTAGAGGACCTTGGCCTCCGCGGAGGCGACGTACGCCTCGGTGGTCCCGTCCACCGCGCGCAGGACGTCGTACGACTCCAGGAGCTTCAGTACGTCGACGAACGCCGTCCGCTCCGGCCGGTGGACGGGGTCGAACGCGGTGAGCGTCCGATCGGCAGCGGTGGCCTGGACGACCCGGTCGGCGAGCATGCCGATGGTCGTCATCGGCAGCGACAGCAGCTCGGCCGCGGTCACGCACAGCAGCACATAGCGCCTGCGGTCGAAGGGGGCCCGGCCGGAACGCGCTCTGCGGGCCGGGCGGGAGCCGTCCGGGTGCGTGCGGACCTTGGCGAGCCGGGCGTAGCCGCGGCGGGGCTCCACGACCAGGTTCCAGCCGCACGTGTAGTCGAACCACTGGGCCAGAGGCTCGCGTCGGCGCCGCACCAGTTCGAAGCCGGACGGGTCGGCGGCCTCGGTCAGCAGCGGGCGGGCCAGCAGGAGCCGGATGGCCCGTGCCACCTCTTCCCGCTCCGCGACCGCCAGTTGGTTGGCGAGGGTGCTCATCCGACCGCCTCCCCGCGTGCGGCGCGGAGAGCGGGGGCGGCGCTCGCTCCCCCGGCCGCCGTGATGCGGACGACGTAGTCCGGTCCGGCCAGAGTGCCCTTGGCGGTGCGCAGTACGGCGGTGTGCCCGTCGGCAGGAGGGGACAGCACGATCTCCACCCGGCCGTCCCCCGTCACGGCACGGCGCAGGCCGCCCGCGTCCGGCCCGGCGGCGAGAGCGCGGCCCAGCAGGTCCAGCAGCCGGTCGAAGACCGCGGGGTCCAGCGTTCCGAAGGAGGAGAGACGCACGGGGCCGTCCGTCTCCAGCACGCGCCAGGCACGGGCGAGCTCGGCCCGCTCGGTGCGGGCGCGTTCGGCGCGCTCCGCCCGGACAGCCGCGACGTCGCGCACTCTGCCGGTGCGGGTGAAGCGCTCCGTACGTCCGCTGGTCCGCAGCAGCGCCGACACCGCCACCGGCGGGGCGTCGGACCAGGAGTGGGACGACGGGACCAGCTCCGGATCGGGGTGGGCGAGGTGGGCGTGACGCGCCGGGCCGAGGCCGAAGGCCGCCGACCACAGTCGGTGCAGGTCCTCCTCCGCGGGCGCCGCCGCGAACCAGCGTGCCAGCTCCCGGAAGTCCTGTACGGCGCTGGAGGAGCGGCGCCGTGACTCGTTGATCCGTTCCAGGACCTGGAGGAGCGAGACGATGGCGCGCCGCGCGATGTCGTGCAGCTGCTCGATCCGGGGGCGTGCCCCGTCGTCCGGCAGGAACCACGCCCGCAGGCCCGCCCAGCGCGCCCGCCTGCTTTCCAGCCAGCCGGCCGCGGGGTCCTCACCCGCGACCGGCGGCAGCTCGGCCCCGCGCAGCGCTCGCTCGCGCAGCACGGCGGTGCCCCGCTCCTCCACCCGGGTCACGGCGGCGGCGACGGTCTGCCCGCGCCGGTCGAGGTTGACCAGGAACTCCTGGAGGTAGGCGACGGTGGCGGCCTTGACCTCGCGGAACACGTCCAGGTCGGCGCCCTCGGCGCGCAGCAGGCGCTGCAGTTCGCCGTTGAACGCCTTGGTGTTCTCGACCAGCGCGTCCAGGTGCCCTTCCAGTTCCCGGAGCGTGGTGTAGATCCGGCGGTCGGCCGCGGCGGGCTCACCGGCCAGCAGGCACAGCTCGTCGAGCCGGTCGGCGATCGCCTCCAGCACTGCCGTCTGGAGGGCGCCCGTGGAGGCGAGCACCTCCAGCGCGTGCCGTACGCCCGCGAGTGCGGCCTCGCCCCGGCGGGTGAGGGAGTACTGAAGGTTGCGGCGCTCGTACTCCTCGGCGGTGCGGTAGTTCTCCGCGTGATTGTGCACGACGTCCAGAAGCCCCCACTGCACGAGTTTCGCCAGCGCGTCGTGCAGTTCCTCGTCCTCGACGGCCGCCGCCCAGCCCGCCCCGCGCAGTCGCCGCCGTACCGCGTCGAGTCCGAGCGCCGTCTCCAGGTGCTCGCCGGCCATGCCGAAGGCGTCCAGCACCGCCCCGTACAGGTCGGCCCTCTCTCCGGTCGTGAACCGGAACATCTCCGGTGGAACCCTGCGCACGTCTGTCGCCCCTCCCCCACCGCCCCGGCGGCATCCTGATCTCCACCGTAGAGGGCCGCACCGACATCGCGGGCGGTGTCCCGGAAGAGGGGTGTGCGCCCTGGTCTGGGGCGGGATGGGCGGTGACCGGCCTCCCGTCGGCGCGGGCGGTGGTCTAGCGTGACCGTGGACACCCGCTCCCTCCCGAATACGGCCCGGCATGCGGTCGGGGATCCCAACCCGCCGCTGCTCACCTGCATCGAGGACGCTGGCGGCGGCGGGCGGAAGCGGTGGCCGCGGGCATGAGCGGGGCGGACGGCACCCGCGGTGCCGCCCTCACCGGCGCCGAGGCCGCGACCGGCATCAGGGAGGCGCTGCGCGGCGGTGCACCCGCCGGGACCACAGGGCCGGTGCGGATGCTGTACGGCTCCGACGCGTCGGGCTGCCGTCTGGTGCTGGCCGCCGACGGCAGACGGACCCCACCCGTGTGGACGGGTCTGGCCGTCCTCGACGACGGTGTCGCGGCCCTGGAGGAGGGGCCGGCTCACAAGCGGCGCTGGCGCGCCTGGCTCTGGTGGGGCAATGTGCTGCAGTTCCTCGAACACGGCGGCGGTGACAGCGCGCAGCTGACGTCGGGCATGGTCGACGGCTTCCGTCCCGAGGTCCTCACCGTGACCGGCGGAGAGGGCTGGCTGACGTCCACGCGTGTCCCGGTCCACCAGGCCGCGCAGGAGCCCTCCGCCGCGGACGGGGCCGCCGTGTCGGCCGTCCCCGTCGTACCGGCCGTCCCCGCCGCCACCGGGGACGAGACGACCGCACGGGAGCCGGAGGTGGCCGAGCAGCCCGGTGGCACGGGCACCGGACGGGATCCCCGCTGGGACCGGGTCATCGAGTTGCTGGATCCGGAGGAGCCGAAACTCACCGCCCTCGCGCACACGCTGGCGTCGGCGGCGGTGCCGGTCCCCCGGGACGGCTACGAACTGGACGGTCAGGGCTGGCAGGCCGAACTGGCCTGGCCCGACGTCCGGGTGGGTGTGGTCAGGGCCCCCCGCCCGACCGGTGACGAGCCGGACTACGAGGCCGAGGACCAGAAGCACGCCTTCGCGGCGGCCGGCTGGACGGTCCGCACGGCGGGCGAGTGGGACAGCGCCGAACTGATCGCCCGGCTCGACGGCCGGGACCGGAACGAGAACAGCACCAGCGACGGGGAGCCGAAGCGATGACCACCTCCGGCGTCACACTGCGCCTGCTCGACAGGGCCGACAAGGAGATCCTCAAGCTGCCCCGCGCGGTCAAGGGCGCCTTCTTCGACTTCCAGCACAAGTTCAGGACCAACCCGCACACCACCGGTCTCAAGCTCCAGCAGCTGAAGGGCGACCACCGGCTCTGGTCGGCACGCGTCAACGACGAGTACCGGGCCCTGCTGCTGCGGCTCGCCGACGACGACTGGCTGATCGTCTCCGTCAAGCACCGCAAGGACGTCTACAACCGGCTCTCGTACGGCGTCAACCAGGTCACCGGCGGCATCGAGTACGTCGATCTGGAGGTCGTGGAGGACAGCGTCCTGGGCAGGCTGCCCGGCGCGACCGCTCAGACGCAGCCCACTCCCGAACCACGGCCGTCCGCGCCCCTCCCGGAACCGCTGTTCACCGCCTGGTCCGACCGCCAGCTGACCGAACTCGGGGTCGCGGAGCCCCTGTTGCCCGTCATCCGTACGCTCACCACGGAGGACCAGCTGCTCGGCCTCGTCGAGTACGCGCCGCAGCTGACCGGCGAGGTGCTGATCGCGCTGTTCGACGGCGCGTCGTACGAGGACGTACTCGACCAGGTGACCAGGCCGGTGGCCGCCACCGAGCCGGTCGACCCGGACGACCTCGCGGCCGCCGCCGAGCGGCCGGCGACGGTCGTCACCACCACGGACGAGGACCTCCGCGGAGCGCTGGAGAGCGGTGACTTCGGCCGGTGGAAGAGCTTCCTGCACCCCACGCAGGCCAAGCTCGTCGAGCGCCGCTACAGCGGCCCGGCCCGAGTCGGAGGCGGGCCCGGCACGGGCAAGACCGTCGTCGCACTGCACCGGGTACGCCACCTCGTCCGGCAGCTCTCCCCCGGGCACGACAAGCCCGTCCTCCTCACCACCTTCAACAAGAACCTCAACGCGGACCTGCGCTCCCGGCTGCTGGAGCTGGGCGGTGACGAACTGCTCAGCCGGGTCGAAGTGAGTCACGTCGACCAGTTGGCGCTGCGTGTCGTCCGCGAGGCCGAACCCGGCAACGGCAAGCAGGCCATCGACGACGGACAGGCCGTACGCGAGTGGCGCGCGCTGCTCGACGAACTGGGCGAGGACGCCTGGGACCCGGAGTTCCTGCACGAGGAGTGGACCCAGGTCATCCTCGGCCAGGCCGTCGGCAGCCGCACCGACTACTTCCGGGCCCGGCGGGCCGGGCGTGGCAAGAGCATCGGCCGCGCCGAGCGCGCCGAGATCTGGCAGCTCGCCGAACGCTTCACCCAGCGGCTCGACCGGCTCGGACGGCAGACCTGGGACCAGATCGCGGAGCGCGCGGCACGCCTGGAGATGGGCCGCGAACAGCGCATCCGGAACATCGCACGGCAGCGAGAGGAGGCGGGTGGCCTCGACAACATCCACCTCCAGGACGGCTCCGGTGGCTGGCTGCGCCACCGCTACCGCCACATCGTGGTGGACGAGGCCCAGGACCTGCGCCCCGCCCACTGGAAGATGCTGCGCGCGATGGCCCCCCGTACGTCGGACGACCTGTTCCTGGTGGGCGACACCCACCAACGCATCTACAAGAACCAGGTGACGCTCGGCAGTCTGGGCGTCAACATCCGCGGCCGGTCCGCGAAGCTGACCCTCAGCTACCGCACCACGCGGCAGATCCTGCGCTCGGCCCTCGGAGTCCTGGGCGAGACGACCTACGACGATCTCGACGGCGGCGCGGAGACCCTCGCCGGCTACCGGTCCGTGCTCAACGGCGGGCTCCCCGCCGGGCACGCCTTCCCGGACTGGGACGCCGAGCGGGAGGGCGTGGCCGCGCTGATCGCAGAGTGGGACGCGGACACGGACACGGCTGTCCCGCACGAGCAGATCGCGGTGTGCGTCCCGACCAACCAGATGGCGACCGAGATGGGGTACACGCTGAAGCTGCACGGCATCGACGCGGTGGAGATCCGCTCCGACGGACCGAACGGCTCCGCCGGCGTGCACATCGGCACGATGTTCCGGTTCAAGGGGCTGGAGTACCAGCGGATGATCATCGCGGGCGTGACCGACGGGCTCGTCCCGCGTGCGGACGTGAGCCGACTGCGTGACGTCGAACCCACGCGCTACCGGCACGAGATCCAGCGGGCCAGATCCCTGCTCTTCGTGGCCGCGACCCGGGCCCGCGACAGCGTGGACGTCTTCTGGCACGGCAAGCCCAGCCCGTTCCTCGACGGCTCGTGGGCACAGACCGAGCAGAGCGGGAAGTGACACCCGGCCCGGGGCGGGTTTCCGACTTGGCCCGTCTGTCCCCCGGCGGAGGCCATAGGGTCGTTCCCGCACGTCGTAACCACATTTTCGCCGGGGGGACATCATGCAGGCGAAGGAGACCCTGTTCGCCGATCTCGTGCAGGGCAGGGCCCAGCAGTTCCAGGTGCCGCTCTATCAACGGACGTATTCCTGGACCGAGCGGCAGCTGGGACAGCTGTGGGCCGACATCCTGGAGCAGGCCGAGCTGCTGGAGTCCGGGGACAGAGCGAGCACCCACTTCCTGGGCTCCGTCGTCCTCGCGCCGTCCCCGCAGAACGAGGCGACGTTCCCCCGATGGCTCGTCGTCGACGGCCAGCAGCGGCTGACGACGCTGTCACTCGCTCTGGCCGCGATCCGCGACCACATCGCGAGCGCCCAGCCGGACGAGGCCGAGCGCATCGACGAGGATTACCTGATCAACAAGCGCAAGACCGGCACCGACCATTTCCGGCTGCTGCCGACACAGGCCGACCGGCCACAGTTCGCCGCGCACATCCATGGTCCGCTCGAAACACAGACCGGCGGCGGAAACATCGGCACAGCCTACAGCTTCTTCCGTCGCAAACTCGTCGAAGCGGAGGATCCAGCCGCCCCGCAGGACGTGTCCCGCATCGAGCAGGCCATCACATCCAGGCTGACGCTGGTGGCGGTGACCGCCGAACGCGGCGACAACGTCCACCGCATCTTCGAGTCCCTCAACAACACCGGCCTGAAGCTCAGCCAGGCGGACCTGCTGCGCAACTACCTGTTCATGCGGCTGCCCACCCGCGGCGAGCACGTCTACGAGACCTACTGGCTGCCGCTGCAGAACAGCCTGGGCAACGACGAACTCGAACAGCTCATGTGGCTCCAGTTGGTGCTGGGCGGGAACGACCGGGTGCGCCGCCAGGACCTGTACGCGTCCCAGCAGCAGCAATTCGAGCGGCGCGAGATCGAAGAAGCCGAGATCGAGGCGTACATCCGGGAACTGCACCACCGCGGCGCGCTGTTCCGTCGGCTGCTCCACCCCGAGGAAGAGCCGGACCCCGCCGTACGCGCAAGTCTGCACCGCTTGGACTCCTGGCAGGCCCAGGTCACCTACCCCGCCCTGATGCTGCTGCTGGACCGGCGTGAGCGCGGAAAGGTCGATTCGTCGGAGACCGCCCGGGCGATGTCGTACATCGAGAGCTTCCTGGTCCGCCGGATGATCTGCCGGGTACCGACGAACAACCTCAACCGGGTCTTCCAGGCCGTGCCCGGACAGCTGCCGCTGGACGTACCCGTGGCCGACGGTCTGCATCAGCTGCTCTCCGCCGACAACCGCTTCTGGCCGGACGACGCCGAGTTGCGCGGAAAGATCCGCTCCGCGCCCTTCTACCAGTACGGGCGGTGGCACCAGCGCAGGATGGTGCTCCAGCGGCTGGAGGAAAGCTACGGGCACCCCGAGCCGGTGGACTTCGCCACCGCGCAGCTCACGATCGAGCACGTCCTGCCCCAGTCCGCGGGGGACGAGTGGATGCGGATGCTGCACGAGGACGCGGCCACCGCGGAGACCGCCGAGGATCTGCACCTGCGACTGCGCCACACGCTCGGAAACCTGACACTCACGGCAGTCAACTCGGAACTGTCCAATCACCCGTTCGAGCGCAAGCAGGACCTGCTGAAGAGCAGTCACCTGGAGATGAACCGGCGCATCGCCGCCACCGAACGGTGGGGCGCCCATGAGATCCTGGCTCGTGCCGACGACCTCGCCGAGCGCGCGATCGCGCTGTGGCCGGCCCCTCTGCCCGGGATCGGCCGGGCAGAGCGTACCCGGGACTGGCAGCTGGCCCACCAGGCGCTCGCAGCCCTCCCCCATGGCACCTGGACGTCCTACGGCGAACTCGCCGCATTCCTCGGTTCGGGCGCCCAGGCGGTGGGCAACCACCTGGCCGACACCCAGGGCGTGGCCAACGCCTACCGCGTACTCACATCCGAGGGCAAGATCTCGGACGGGTTCCGCTGGACGTCTCCGGGCGACGAAGGCGACGTCCGCGCCCGGTTGAGCGCGGACGGCATCCGCTTCACGGTCAACGGTGCGGCCGATCCGGCCCAGCGCGTCACTGCCGACGATCTCGCCCTTCTGCTCACCGAAGTCGACGACACCCAGGCGGACGACGAGAGCACCGCACAACGCGCCGCGCAGGGCCAGAGCGGGGAGACGCGCGCCGACCGATTCTTCCGTCAGCTCGCGGCAGACGACTCTCCCGAGACCGTCGAGGCGGTCCAAGCCCTTCTCGCCCGCTGGCAGGAACTCGGCGGATGGATCGGCCACGGCGCCGGGAAGGTCACCACCAGCGCGTTTCTCATGCTCGGAAAGGCCGGGACACCAGGCCGCGGCATCTGGCCGCTGACGCTCTATCCGGGCGGCGGACGGGGCGGCGTGGCGGAGGTGGGTTTCCAGCATCTCGCCGCACGCGAGCCGTTCACCGACCGCGGGCTGCGCGCCGAACTCCTCCGGCGCCTCAATGAGATGAAGGGCGTGGACATCCCCGATGGAAAACTGGAGTTGCGTCCCAGCTTCCGCCTCTCCCTGCTGAAGGAAACCCACAACCGCGAACAACTGGCCGAGACACTCGCGTGGTTCCGTGACTGCTGGGACACCCGGGACGCAGCCTGAGCCGTCGGCGATCGGCCGTGACTCAAGGAACAGGTGGCTCTGACAACCCACTCCGCACTGGGACCGCGATGACGGCTCGCCGTCCCGCACGGCGGGCGACATCTCGCGCTGCGCTCCCGGCCTCGACATCCGGCTGAGCCGCATCGCCGAGCGAGTACCGGTCCCGTCCCTGCGACGAGGTCAGCTCCGCGCGCCACCAGTGGCGGCCGGGGCGTCGGAAGCCGGAGTGGTCCGTCCCCTGACCAGCTGGATGAACTGCCGTGCGAAGGAGTTCTGGTAGAACTCCCGCACGGCGATCTTCGGTACACCGAGCTCCTTGACCTCGGCCAGTACGCGGACGACCAGGAGCGAGTTGCCGCCCAGCGCGAAGAAGTTGTCCTCAGGGCCCACCTGCGTACCCAGGTGCCGGCTCCAGACGTCCAGCACGTCGCGCTCCAGCCGGTCGGCGGACCCGGTCTCGACGGGATCCGGGGACTCCGCCACGGCCGGCCGAGCGGCAGTCGGTGCGGGGAGCTGTGCGACATCGACCTTCCCGTTGATCGTCAAAGGGATGGCATCGAGTTCCGTGACCGTTGCCGGGACCATGTAGTCGGGCAGAAGCTGCCGGGCATGCTCCGCGACCATGGCCACTGTCGCGCCCCTCTTGAGCACCACGTAGGCATCCAGCCGGTCGGCTGCCCGATCGCCGCTCTCGTCGTGGTGGACGACGACGGTCGCCCCGGAGACCGACGGTGCTCCGAGCAGGACGTTGCGGATCTCGTCCGGCTCGATCCGGTACCCGCGGATCTTCACCTGGCTGTCGATCCTGCCCAGGTGTTCCAGGGACCCGTCGGGCCTCATGCGGCCCTTGTCGCCACTGCGGTAGATCCGCTCACCGGTCACCGGGTCGATGACGAAACGTAGCGCCGTGAGCTCCGGCTGCCCCTGGTAGTGACGGGCGACTCCAGCCCCGCCGACCCAGATCTCGCCCGCCGCCCCCGCCGGCAGAACCTCTCCTCGCGGTCCACGTACGGACACCGACCAGCCGGGGAGCGCCGGGCCCACCGACCGGCTCCCCCGCAGCGCCGCCTGAGGCGTCACGGTCTGGGCCGTCACGTGCACGGTGGTCTCGGTGATCCCGAACATGTTGACCAGACGGCACTCCGCCTGCGGGTGGCGGGCGAACCAGGGCAGCAGCTCACGGGCGTCCAGCGGCTCACCGCCGAAGATCACCAGGCGCACCGCGAGCACGGCGGGCGATTCCCGGTCCTGTGCGACGAGAGGCAGGAAGGCGGAGGGTGTCTGGTTGAGCACGGTGACGCGTCGTTCGGCGAGAAGTGCGTGGAACTCCCCCGTGTCCCGCGTGATCCAGAAGGGCACCACCACGAGTTGCCCGCCGGTCAGCAGACAGCCCCAGATCTCCCAGACGGAGAAGTCGAACGCGCTGGAGTGGAACATCGTCCAGACGTCGTCCGCGCCGAGCCCGAAGTCCTCGGCCGTGCCCTCGACCAGGGCCAGCACGTTGCGGTGCGGGACGACGACGCCCTTGGGCCGCCCCGTCGATCCGGACGTGTAGATGATGTAGGCGGGGTCGTTCTCGTCGCAGGGTGTGGTCCGGCCGCGGGAGACGCTCCGCTCGCCGAGCCGGAGCAGCTCCTCGGGGGGCACGGACCGAACGCCCTCGACGACCGGGAACACGTCGGCTGCGGCGACAACGACGCGCACCCCGGCGCTGGCGACCGTGTAACGCAGGCGCTCGTGCGGGTACTTGACGTCCATGGGTACGTAGGCGCAGCCGGACTTGAGTATCGCGAGCAAGGTGACGACGAGGGTCGCGTCGCGCTCCAGGCACACGCCGACCATGCTCCCCGGCACCGCCCCCGAGGAGCGCAGCCCCTCGGCCATGAGTTCGGCCTGCTCATCGAGCTGGCGATAGGTCAGAGTGCGGGTGCCGTCCGTGACGCCGACCGCGTCCGGCTGGCGGCGTACCAGGTCCTCGAAGCGCCCGTGGACGGTCGATCCGGCCGTGAGGGTCGCGGCGACCGGAGGAGTCGCTCCCCGCCGCACGATGTCCGCGGCGCGTTCGGCCGGCATCAGGGGGACGGCCGACAGCGGCAGTTCTTGCCCGGACTCGTCCAGATCCGCCAACCACTGTGCGACATGCGCTACTTGCTCGACGAAGGCGTGCGCGATCCGCGGATCGATCGCACCCTCGTCGTACCAGCAGGTGCCGCTCCAGGACCGGTCCGGGCGCTGCTCGGCCTGGAGCGTGAGGGGGAAGACGGGCGCGAGGCAGGGGTAGTACTGCCGCGCGTCGTCCCACTCGCCGAAGACCATGCCCACAGGAATCGCGAGGCCACCCCCGGGTTCTGTCGCCGGTTCACCGGCCGGCTCCGGTGTCTCGGGCCAACCGGCGAGGAAACCGGCGACGGACATGGTCTCGTCGTACTTGAGGACATACGTGGACCACGCGTCCGGTCCTGCCGCGTCGGGATCGAGCAGGGCGATCCGCGGTGTCTCCTCGACGTCGTACCGGGCCAGGACGATGGCGGTCGCGGCGGTCAGCAGCTTCTGGTCCACCGGGTTGTCGCAGACCGGCGTGGAGAAACGGGCCGCGCCGACGAGACCGCGGCGCGCGAGGTCACCGAGGCCCCACTCCGGCCCCGCGAGCGGGGCGGCCCCCGCCCCGCTCGTCTCACGCGCGGTGCCATGCCGGCCTGTCCGGGGCAGGGAACCGCCGGCGAGGAACCCGGCCAAGTCGCTCAGTGCCGCCCGGGACAGGGCGTCACGGGCGGCGACCAGCACCAGATCGGCGACGTGGTCCGTATGCCGTACGAGCGTGATGCGCAGCCGCGGACCGGAGGTGGCGCGCAGCGGCCGGCGGGCTTCCTGTTCCGCGTACCGCTGCGCCGCCGGTGCCGTCGAGCGCTCCCGGGTGCGCCGTTCCCACAGCACGCCCTCGGCGAGCTCGCCGACCTGTTCCAACCGTCCCCGAAGCTCACTGCTGCTGGGTGGCTGCGGGCACCTGACCGTCAGGCTGTGGCACATGGCGGCCTGCTCCTGGCACTGGAACGGCACGGACCAGTGGGCTGTCGCCATGGGAGAACTCCTGTCGGTGCGCCAAGAAGGGTGCGGGGAACACGGTCGGCCGACGCGGGTCAGCGCGCGGTGAAGCCCCCGTCGACGGTCAGTACGCTGCCGGTCACTTGGGGGGAATCGTCACCGGCGAGCCAGAGGGCGGCGCCGGCGATGTCGGAGGGAGCGATGAGCGAGTTCATCGGCTGCGCCTGGACGAAGACCCTCTCGTGGTCTTCCACGGCCACGTCCAGGGAGCGAGCGATCTCGGACAGCATCCGGCCGTCGACCGCCGGGTCGTCCGCGACGGAGCCCGGGCAGAGGGCGTTGACCCGGACCTGGTACGGCCCGTAGTCGAGGGCCGCGGCCTTGGTCAGCCCTATCAGCCCGTGCTTGGCGGCGACATACCCCGCGAAGTGCCGGTAGCCGACCAGACCGGCGGTGGACGAGACGTTGATGACGCTGCCTCGCCGCTGAGCGATCATCGTCGGCGCCACGGCCTTGATCATGCGCCACGCGCCGGAGAGGTCGACGTCGATCATCAGACGCCACTCGTCCTCGGTGATCTCGTGGACGGCCTTTCCCGAAGGGGCGGCGATGCCCGCGTTGTTGACGAGGACATCGACACGGCCGAAGCGGTCGAGCGCCTTCTCGACGGCCGGCGTGACACTGCCGCGTACGTCGACGGACTCCGCCAGCACCGCCGCGCCGCGCTCCTCGCAGAGCTTGGCGGTGTGCGTGAGCTGACCGCTCGTCGACAGGGGGTAGGGGACGCCCTCGATGTCCTCGCCCACGTCGAGCAGAACGAGGTCGGCCCCCTCTTCCGCGAACCGCAGCGCACAGGCGCGTCCCAGGCCACGGCCCGCGCCGGTGATCACCGCGGTCCTTCCTTCCAGGGCCGCGCCTGCGCCACTTCTCCTGTCGCGCGTCATGTGCGGGCGCCTCGCGCCGCGGCGTCGATGACGGCGAGCAGTTCCTCTTCCCTGCCGGTCAGATACATGTGTCCGCCCGCGAGTTCCTTCAGCTCGAACGGCCCGGTGGTCGCCGTCTCCCAGCTCGCGCACTGCGCCCGGCTCACCAGGGCGTCGTCCGTGCCGCGCAGGGCGGTGACAGGCAGCGTCAACGGCTCGTCCGCAACGGGCTGGTAGTCCTCGTGCAGGGCTACGTCCGCCCGTAGCAACGGAAGCAGCACCTCCCGCAGGTCGGGGTCGTCGAGTGCCGCGTGCCGGTACCCGGCGAGCTCCGCGACCCGCTCCACGAAGGTGTCGTCGTCGAGTGCCGCGGTCCGTCCGGTGCGACCGCTCCGGGGACCGGGGGACCCGCTCACGAAGAGGTGCTCCAGCGCGGTGAAGCCCTGCGCCTGGAGTTCACGAGCCGTCTCGTAGGCGAGCACGGCGCCGAGGCTGTGCCCGAAGAGCGCCACTCGTTCCGCCCCGCCGACCAGGCGCAGCGCGGCCCCGGCAAGGTCCTTGGCCGCCTCCGCGGCGTCCTTGTACGGGTCCTCGAGGAAACGCTCCTCCCGGCCCGGCATCTGCAACGGGACGATCCGAAGACCCTGCTCACCGCCGTTCGGCCAGGCCCTGTAGAAGCCGGCGCCGCTCCCGGCGAAGGGTACGCACAACAATGACAGGGTCATTTATCATCCTCATACTTGGAATGCCATTCGCCCAACAGCGCCTTCATCGTCATGGACACCGGTCAAACATGCCCAGACACATGAGGAATCCTGGTTTGCGTTGCCGGTGAAAACCTTGTCCCGCCGGCGGGACAAGCGCACTCTGCACCGGGCGCCAGGTTCGTTCTTCAGGATATTTTGCGGCGAATCCATTCGAGGACGCCGAAGGCATTTACCTGGCCTGGCCCACGGCGAGTGACAACATTCGCCGTGGCTCGCTTTCAGGACGGTACCGGCGGCCACCGCACGTCGGAAAGGCACCGAGGTCTCCCGACGTGCGACGGCACCCTCGCCTCAGGACCCGCCGGCAGCCCGCCGCAGTATCTCCATCGCCCAGGTCTCGACCGGCGCGCCTTCCTTCCTGGCAGCGGTCCGGATCTGTGCAAGGATTTCGGCCGGGAGTTCAATGTGCAGCAGGCTCGCTTCGGGCGAGGGGTCGGCATCGCGCCGGTCCGGACCCGAGCCGGATCCGGTCGCGGCGGGTTCGACCCGCTCCGAAGCCGAACTGGCCCCGGCAGGACCGCCTTTGTCCAGCTCAGCGCGACTCTCGGACTCGGTCACCTCACCCTGCCGCGCGCGGAGGCTGCTACGAACCTCCCCGCGAAGCTTGTTCCTGCTCCAGCCCATCGCTTCCGCTTTCCTCAGCCAGTAGTCCTGTTCCGGCTGATCGAGCGCCACCACTTCAAGGTGATGGCTGAAGCTCAGATTCTGCCGCCTGCGGGTCAGCGGGAACTTGCGCGCGACCCACGTGTAGTTACGAAGCGTCTGGTAGCTGAGCGACGTCCGCTTGACGGCTTCGTGGTAACGGTCCTGGAACTCGGATTCACCATAAACCAGCCAGTCGGCGATCCACCAGGTAGAAGAGTCAGCGAAAGAGAACAGTCCGGTCCCGACTTGCTCCCACATATTGAGGCTCTGCCTGGATGTGAACGACAAGCCGGACTTGTGGAACTGCACGCCCATACTCAGCAGCTGTCCCGCAGTGCTTGCCGTTGCAACATTCCGCGCAGTTGTCTCGTTTGTCCTCTTTGTTAGGATAGCAGTGCGCAACGTTCCCCCGTTGGTTGATGCTTTCGCAGGTATTGGCCAACCGTAACAGTTGGACGTCATCCAGGGCGTAATTGTGCGCGATACGCGGACCGCCCGCTACGGCACGGGGACGGGTCGACTGCCGCCCGCACTCGCATATCGCTACTCGCCCAGGATCGACACGAGCGCGAGAGCTCACGCGGGTCGAGGAGCCGTTCACCAATAAGAGGTTTTCTTTAAGCAAGATCTCTCTGCCGCCGGCTCCCCCCATTTGCGTCACCCATTTCTGTGCCGCCCCGTGCCGCCCATCGGACAATTCGCCATGTTCCCGGCCGATCGGTGCGAGAGTGCGCCCGCGTCCTGGCGGTGTCTCGCCGGCGAGACACGTGAGCGGAGCGAACTACCCCCGCCAGGGCTGGATATGACCCCGGAGAGGCGTCATGTTTGGGTCCACGTCCTTCTCGCGGCGACGGGCTTTTATGCGGAGCGAGTGAGACCGTCTGACACACGCTCGAACGATTGCGTTGATCGAGCCTGAAAATAAGGTGTTCCCGAAGGAACGGCCGATCGATAGGGGAGGGCTTCTGTGCCCCGAATACGTCACACACATGGGCTGGATATGCCGGATCTTGAGGGTGACAGTCTCGCGGGCAAGCGTCATTCGCGTATGGTTCCCGCCTCATCACCGCAGCGCAGGATGTACTTCTCCTCGGTGATGCGACCGAACAACTCGTCTGACGTCTGGAGGCCGGTTCTTACCGTCGATGGAGATCTCTCGGTAGACAGGCTGGAGCGCGCCCTCCAGGTGCTGCGCAGCAGGCACGAGGCATTTCGAACCACATTCCTGGAGCGCGGCGGCGAAGTCTTCCAATTGGTGCACGACGAGGACGGCGACGCCACGCAGCCGGTCCTGATCGACCTCGTGGAGGCCGAGGGCGACTCGCAGGACGAGCGCCGAGCGTGGGCAGACGCCGAGGCCAGGAGGGTCGTCGACCTCCCGTTCGACATTTCGTCGGGCCCGCTCTGGCGAACGTCGGTGATACGGATATCGCCGAGCCTCCACCTGGTGGTCTTCGTGCTCCACCACATCATCACGGACGAAATTTCCGGGAAGGTGTTCGCCGAAGAACTCCGTCTCGCCTACGCGGACCCGCACGCGCCCGCCCTCGCGGTGCCGGCCGCACAGTACGCCGACTTCTGCCTGACGGAGAACGCCTCCAAGGTGGACGAGGCCGACCTGGACTACTGGCGTGGCCAGCTGGCAGGAATTCAGCCGGCGTCGATGCCCGAGGACGGCGAGGACAGCCCGGGCAGAATGATCGGATCGAGGTTGCCGATCACCGTCCCGCAGAATGTGGTGGCAGATTTCGAAGAGTTCTGCCGGGCTCGCTCGATGACCCCGTTCACCGGCCTGCTGTCCGTGTACTTCGTTCTGCTGCAGCGTTGGGCGGGAACGAGCGACATATCGGTCGGAACACAGACGCTCGGCCGACCGGGCCCAGAACTTTTCGGAACGATCGGATTCTTCTCCAATACGGTGGCACTGCGCTGCCAGGTGGATCCGGCACTGACCTTCGATCAGCTTCTCGGTCTCGTGAGCGAAACGGTTCACGACGCACTGGACTACCAGGACGTTCCGTTCGAGGTGGTGGTGGGCGCACTGGCTCCCGAGCGTGACGCCGACCGCAACCCCCTGTTCCAGGCTGCCATCACCTATGGCATGCTCGACCTGAGCGACGTATGGGCACTCGAAGGTCTCCAGGTGACGCTCCTGCCGGAACCTGCGGAATTGTCGGGGCTTCAGTTCGACCTGTCGCTGGACGTACAGCGGCTGGCAGGCGAAGTCTCACTCAACGTCGAATTCAACCGCCAGCGGTTCTCCGACGCAGCCATGAAGTGGTTCGCCAAGGCCTACGGCGACCTGCTGGTCTCACTCAGCCGGCAACCCGATGTCGCCCTCGGCAGCATCCCGCTGCTCGACCAGGCCGCACTGACGGAAACGCTGGCGCTCGGCGCGAGCGGTGAACCGGAGGGCGGCCGTACTCCCTCGGAACCCACGTCCGCGTGGGACCTTTTCGAACTGACCGCGGCCACCGTTCCCGAACGGGAGGCAGTCGTCGCGGACGGCGCGCGGCTCACCTTCGCCGAACTGGCCGGCCGGGCACGGACGATGGCCGCGGGCCTTGAGGCTCGCGGCGTGCGGACCGGCACCGTGGTGGGGATCTGCCTGGACAGGCGCAGCGATCTGATCGTCGCGATGCTCGCCACCTGGTGCGCGGGCGGCGCCTTCCTGCTGCTGGATCCGCAAGAGCCCGAGTTCCGCCGCCGCCTGCTCCTGAAGGAGGCGGGCATCGCTCTCGTCATCGCGGACGAGGCGTTCGCCGAGGTGGAGACCGTCTCGGCGGCCGCCCTCCGGGCGGACGCGGAGAAGACCTCCGGGGACGATCCGGCCGACGGCGGCTTCGCGCGTCGCCCGGCCGCCGCTCCGGCCTACGTGGTCTTCACACCGGGTTCCACAGGACGACCGAGGGGTGTGGTCATCGAACAGGCGAGCCTTCTCGCCCTCGCCACCAGCCAACTGGCCCCGGTGTACGCACGGTTGCCCGAAGGCCGTCAGGTGAATGTCGGTGCGCTGAGTTCCCTGACCTCCGGCGTGTTCGTCACCCAGTGCCTCGGCATGATCGCCTTCGGGCACCGGCTGCTGCTGATCGACGAAGAGGAGCGAACGGACCCGTATCAGCTCCTGGCCCGTGGATCGGATCCCGAAACGGCGATCGATGTACTCGACTGCGCGAGTGGATGGCTGGAAATGCTGGTCGACGACGGCCTCCTGACGCTCCCGCACCCGCCGAAGATCGTGGTGATCGGCGGCGAGAGTCCGTCGGACCGGCTGTGGCAGCGCCTGCGTGACCAACCCGGGCTGCTCGCGTTCCACGCGTACGGCCTCAACGAGTGCACCGTCGAGTCGGCCAGGGCGGAGATTCGCGAACACCCGAAGCCGGTGGCCGGGCGCGCGGCCGGCACGTCCCGGATCTACGTCGTCGACGACCGGTTGCAGTTGCTGCCGCCCATGTTCGTCGGTGAGATCTGCATCGGTGGACTCGGCGTGGCCCAGGGGTATGCGGGACAGCCGGCACACACCAGCGAGCGATTCGTGGCCGACCCCTTCAGCCAGGTCCCCGGACAGCGCATGTACCGCACCGGCGACAAGGGCCGGCTGCGCCCCGACGGGCAGTTGGAGCTGTGGGGGCGCCTCGACGACCAGGTCAAGATCCGCGGCCTGCGCATGGAGCCGGCGGACGTGGAGGGCGTGCTGCTCGGGCACCCCGCCATCGCCCACGCCGCGGTCGTGGCGACCCAGGCCGGCACCCGCATGGCCGAACTGGTGGCGTACGTCGTGCCCGGCGACGAAGGCCGGGACGCGCTGACGCCCGCCACCGTCCGGGAGTTCCTGCGCGGCAGGCTCCCCTCCGCACTGCTGCCCGACCGGGTGCAGGTTCTCGCCGCTCTTCCGACCACGCCCGACGGGAAGCTGGACCGCAAGACACTGTCGGGCGGCGCGCCGTCGAGCACCGTGCCGGACACCGTCCGAAGCGTCTCGGCGTCCGCCGACCCCCGTGAACGGCAGCTGTGCCAGATCGTGGCCGAGGTGATCGGCGTTCCGCAGACGGGCGTTGACGACAACTTCTTCGATCTCGGCGGAGATTCGCTGCTCGCCATGACCGTCATCAGTCGGGTGCGCGCCGTAATGGGCCGTGAGCTGCTGCTGCGGGCGTTCTTCGAAATGCGGTCGCTCGGGGAGCTCGCCGCTCAGCTCGGTGCCGAGGTCAGCGCGCCCCGGCCCGTGCTGGGCAGGAGAGCGAACTCATGACGGTGGCGACGCGTTCGTACTCAGCCTGGCCGGCAGACCCGACAACACCCCGCAGGTGACCTCGACGGGCGGCCCTGCCGCCGGCGACGGCACCCAGTCCCCGATCGCGGGCAACCCGGCCTCGGGGATGGCAGACTCAACCGGCAACGGAGCTCCGGTTCAGACGACTTGGTGTGAGAACCCACGTCCTGCCGGAGCTCCGTCCTGCTCAGCACGCCGACACGCGGCCCGCCCCCCACCTCGAACCGATCTTGAAATGCCCGTGGGTCTGTCTCGCTGGCGAGACAGACCCACGGGCCTCGTCGAGTACCGACCACGACACATTCCAGGTGCTGGCCCGGCGGCCGGAGAAATGCATTCGGAGGAGAGACTTTTATGTCCAGGCACAAGGCGTCGGACCATATCGCGAAAAACGCCGCCGAGCGGGCCAAGAGAATGCGGCCGGACGGCATCGACCAATACCTGACCCTCAGTGGCGGGTTCGCGCATATGAACGAGGACCCCTTCACCGATCGCATCGAGCGCGAGCCGTACCGCGACCAGGTCACGGTCGCGGTCATCGGCGGGGGGTTCGCCGGCCTGATGACGGGCGCCCACCTGAAGGAGGCGGGGGTCTCCGATGTCAGGATCGTCGACACCGGCGGCGACTTCGGCGGAACCTGGTACTGGAACAGGTACCCGGGCGCCCAGTGCGACATCGCGTCCATGATCTACCTGCCGTTGCTGGAGGAGACCGGCTACGTGCCCACCGAGTGGTACGTGCGCGGCCCGGAGATCCTGGAGCACTGCCAACGCATCGGCAAGCAGTACGGGTTGTACGAGAACGCGCTCTTCCACACCCGGGTCACCGGCTTGGACTGGGACGAGTCCGCCCGGCTGTGGATCGTGCGGACCGATCGCGGTGACGAGTTCACCGCCCAGTTCGTGAGCCTGGGGCTCGGCCACCTGTCCGTGCCGAAGCTCCCCGGCATCCCGGGCATCGAGACCTTCGCGGGCCACGCCTTCCACGCGAGCCGATGGGACTACGCCTACACCGGCGACCCGGCCGGCGGACCGCTGGGCAACCTGCGGGACAAGCGGGTGGCGATCATCGGCACCGGCGCCACCGCGGTGCAGTGCGTCCCTCACCTGGCCACCGCATGCCGGGAACTGTTCGTGTTCCAGCGCACGCCTTCCGTCATCGAGGTCCGCAACAACCGGCCGATCGACCCGGAGTGGTTCGCGCAGATGGCCACGCCTGGATGGCAGCAGCGCTGGCTGGACAACTACGCGGCCAACATGACGTCGGCCGAGCAGCCGGCCGAGGATCTGATCAATGACGGCTGGACCGCCATGGCCAGGATGTGGCGCAACGCCGAAGAGAGCGCGCGGCCGGACTCGGACACGTCCGAGGAGCTTGCCGGCGCGTACTACGCGGACATGGAGAAGATGGGCCGGCTCCACGCCCGGGTGGAGGAGACCGTCAAGGACGCACGGACTGCGGAACTCCTCAAGCCCTGGTACTGGCTTCCGTGCAAGCGCATGACCTTCCACGACGAGTATCTGGACGCCTACAACGAGCCGACGGTCCGTCTCGTCGACACGGACGGCAAGGGGGTCGAGCGGATCACGCCGCGAGGTGTCGTGGTGGACGGCACCGAGTACGAGGTGGACTGCATCATCTACGCGTCGGGGTTCGAGGTCGGCACCGCGCCCACCCGGCGCGCCGGATTCGACCCCGTCGGCAGGGACGGCAGGCGACTGTCGGAGCACTGGACCGACGGCATGCGCACGATGCACGGACTCCATGTGCACGGGTTCCCGAACGCGTTCCTCGTTCAGTCGCTCACGGGCGGGACGCGGTTCTCCAACCTCTCGCACAACCTGTCCGAGGCGGCCAAGACCGTCGCCGCCGCCATCGCGCACGCGGTCACCACGGGGGCCGACGTCGTCGAACTCACCCGGCAGGCGGAGGACGCCTGGATGAGCAACGTGGGAGTCGATCCGGAGTGGCGCACGTTCCTGGGCACGGAATGCACCCCCGGCTACTCCAACAACGAGGGAATGGTTCTCGGTCCGCATTCCCTTTGGGACGAACACGAGTTCCCCGATGGCCTGGGCTTCTTCCGGCACCTTCAGGAATGGCGGGGCAGCGGGGAGTTCGACGGCCTGGAATTCCACCGTTCGGACAGGTGAAGCCGCTTGGCCCGTCTCGCCGGCGAGACAGTCCTCCCGGGCTCCGTCGAGTGGTGCCCGGGACTCATTCATCCTGGCGAGTGCCGCCTGCTAGCCTCGCGAAGTCGATACAAGTCCGTTTTCCCTTTGCCAATTAATTCTGCCGACATAACGGCTCCCGATCCCGCTGCGGCCCGACGCCCGGCCGGTGATTTCGGCGCCTGAGCCATCGGCTGCGGATCGCGACTGGTAGCGGTCGGAAACAGCGAGGTAGCCTGCATGATTCCGTTGTCGTTTGCGCAGCAGCGGTTGTGGATCATCGGTCAGTTGGCGGGGCCGAGCGCGGCGTACAACATGCCGTTGGTACTGCGTCTGTCCGGACCGCTGGACCGGCAGGCGCTGGCGGCAGCACTGGCCGACGTGGTGGGCCGGCACGAGAGCCTGCGGACCGTCTTCCCGGTCATCGACGGCGAACCCGTCCAGCAGATCGTGCCCGCCGACGCGGTCACGCTGCCCCTGGCCTGGACGGACACCGACGACGAGCAGGTGACCGACCTCGCCGTCCAGGCCGCCGGACACCTCTTCGACCTCGCCACCGAAATCCCGCTGCGCGCCCACGCCTTCTCCACCGGACCCGACGAACACGTCCTGGTACTGCTGGTCCACCACATCGCCTGCGACGGCTGGTCCGTCGGCCCCCTCGGCAAAGACCTCGCCACCGCCTACGCGGCACGAACCGCCGACACGGCCCCGGCATGGACCGAACTCCCCGTCCAATACGCCGACTACACCCTGTGGCAGCGCGACCTGCTCGGCTCCGAAAACGACCCCACCAGCGCCGTCACCCGCCAGTCCGCCTTCTGGCGCGACAC